>NZ_AP026802.1:0-600000 GCF_033095985.1 Xylocopilactobacillus apicola | reverse complement strand
GAAAGCAACAAGGCGATCTTGCCATTTACCTTCATGTTTACCTGCAAAAAGTCCTAAAGGAATTGCAACTGCATATGTCATGATCGTCGTTAAAAGACTTAACCAAAGGGTATTGGCAGCTCGTTCCCCAATTAAACCAATCACTGGCCGATCATAAGTATAACTTTGACCAAAATCACCTTTGAAGATATTTTGAACCCAATGGCCATATTGAACCAACGGCGGATCATAAAGTCCTAACTGCTGTTTTAATTTTTCAATAGTCTGCGGATCAGTGTGAGGCGTAATTTTGCCACTAAACGGATCCCCAGGCATCAATTTTGCTAAAAAGAAGACCAGCAGACTTAAAATGATGATCTGCGGGATCATTAAGAGTACCCGCCTTAAAATTGTTTTCCACATCTTTTATTCTCCCCCTTCTATAGAAGCTTGAGCTGGAATTGCCGCATAATGGGTCTTGGAAATTTGTTTTAAATCTAGAACCCGATGATCTTCATCGTACCAAAATTTCTCATTTTCATCGTATTCCTTTTCGACTGCCAGACGATCATTTAAATCTGCTTCCCGATTTCTCGGATTAATGTCCGGAATCGCGGCTAACAATCGTTTGGTGTAAATATGCTGTGGATTATTGTAAATATCTTCCCTGGTTCCAACTTCCACAAAACGGCCGCGCGTCATAATAGCCAAGTTCTTACACATATGACGAACGACCCCTAAATCGTGCGAAATCAAAAGATAGGAAATATTAAATTCCTTTTGAATATCTTGCATGTAATTTAAAACCTGTGCCTGAACAGAAAGGTCCAATGCTGATACTGGTTCATCGGCCACAATAACTTTCGGATGCGTCGCGACTGCCCGCGCAATCCCAATTCTCTGACGCTGACCACCACTAAATTCAAAAGGATATTTATAAAGTGAACCCGAAGGCATCCCAACAATATCCAACAATTCTTTTACCCGTTGTTTTTCTTCGGTTTTGGAAGGATGTTCAAAATTGCGGATCGGTTCAGCAATAATATCAATGATTCTCTTTCTTGGATTCAAACTCGAAAGTGAATCCTGAAAAATCATCTGAACATCGCGGTTATACTCAAGCTCTCGTCGATTTGACGCCTTAGTAATGTCCTCATCTTTGTAGATAATTGAACCTTTAGATACTCGCTCAATTCCGACAATCGATTTGCCAATAGTACTTTTTCCCGATCCCGATTCACCAATTAAGCCATATGTCTCACCTTCTTCAATTTCTAAAGAAACATCATCGACGGCTTTGACGTAGCCTTTAATCGTGTTAAAAAAACCACCTCGAATTGGATACCAAACTTTTAAATTTTTAATTTGAATTAAACTCATTGTACCTACCTACTTCTCATCTTGAAAATGAAATGTTTCGTAACACGTACACAAAACCTGATGTCCCTCGCCCACCTCATGATAGGTTGGTTTTTCTTCATGAGCATCTTCAGGAATCCACGGAATCCGCGGCGAAAAACGACAGCCGTGTTCATTCATTTCAGGTAATGGCGGAACGCTTCCTTGAATTACGTGCAACCGGTCACCTAAAGAATCGGATTGCGGAATTGAATTCAAAAGCGAACGTGTATAAGGATGTTTTGGGTCTTCAAAAATATCATAGACACTACCAGTCTCTACAATTTGTCCTGCGTACATTACTCCAACTCGATCAGCTGTTTCAGCTACAACTCCCAAATCATGTGTAATCAAAAGAATGCCAGATTCTTTTTCCTTCTGGATATCTTTTAACAAATCAATAATCTGAGCTTGGATCGTAACATCAAGGGCCGTCGTGGGCTCATCAGCAATAATAATCTCTGGACTGCAAGCAACTGCAATAGAAATAATAATTCTTTGTCTCATTCCACCAGAAAGTTCATGTGGATAACGGCGAAATGTTCCTTCAGGATCAGGAATACCAACTCGTTTTAAAAGTTCTAGTGCTTTTGCCTGTCGCTCATTTTCACTCAATTTGGTATGGTACAAAAGAGCTTCAGTAATTTGATCTCCAACACGCATCAGCGGATTTAATGCTGACAACGGATCTTGAAAAATCATCCCAATATCTTCTCCCCTAATGTTATCGTACTCATCGGGAGTCAAACCGACCAATTCACGCCCACGATATTTAATCGAACCCTCAATTCGTGAATTTTTGGGATCTAACAAGCCAATAATACTGGTTGCCAAAGTTGACTTCCCACAACCAGATTCGCCAACTAAAGCATAGATCTCGTTTTTATGCAGTTTCATCGAACAATCATCAACTGCATCATAGTACTTTCCCCCAATTTTAAAAGAGGTGTGTAAATGATCAATCTCTAAAAGCGTGTTGTCTTTTTCCGTCTCCAAAACATTTCCTCCAAACCAATTGATATAATTAAAAAAGCCCTCACAAATGAATTATTTCTCAAAAAATGATCCTTGGGCTTAGTTTTGCGCTTTGATAAAGTTGACCGCATCTTGTACTGTTAAAATCTTTGCTGCATCATCATCTGAGATCTCTTTACCAAATTCGCTCTCTAATTCTAACGAAAATTCCAAGAGAGAAATTGAATCAGCATCCAAATCATTTTTGAAATTTAACTCGGGGGTGACTTTAGCTGGCTCAACTTCAAATTGTTCGACAATGACTTTTTTTATTTTTTCAAAAATTTCTTCATCACTCATGTTATGTCTCCTCTTTTATTGATACAAATTGCGAAATTTTGTGACAGTTTGCTCGCTAATCATTTCTTTTACTTGCTTAATTGCATAATACACCGTCTGAGCTTGAGAATTTCCGTGACCTTTAATCACCGGTGCATTCACGCCTAACAAAACCGCGCCGCCAAAACGCGAATTATCGAACTGACTAGCTAGATTACCTAGATCATTTTTTACGAGCAAGGCTCCCAATTTCGTGGTGATATTACCAGTCATTAGTGAATCTTTTAACAGATGCAAAACAGTTTTCATTGTGCCTTCCATCGTCTTTAAAACCGCATTTCCCGTGAATCCATCAGTTACAATCACGTCAGCTTTGGCTGCCATTATCTCGTTAGGTTCAATATTACCCTGAAAATTGATTTCTGGCAATTGACTTAGCTCTTGATGGACAGTTTGGTGCAATTCGTCACCTTTATGTTCCTCAGAACCAATATTTAATAATTTCACAACTGGATTCTTAACTCCTCTGAGATCCTCCGCATAAATTGAGCCCATCTGGGCAAACTGAACTAAATATTTTGCCTTAGATTCAGCATTTGCTCCGACGTCAAGCATATTATAATAAACGCCTTTGACCTTGGTCGGAAGAGTTGGCATTAAAGCTGGGCGCTCAACATTTTTAATTCTTCCAATAACAAAAATTCCTGCAGCCAGCACCGCACCAGTATTTCCACATGACAAAAAGCCATCAGACTGTTTGTCTTTAACATCTTGAGCTGCTCTAACTAACGAAGAATCCTTCTTTTTTCTAATTGCCGCTACTGGTTCGTCATTACCCTCAACAACTTGCGTAGTATTGATAATTTCCAATTGCTCAGACGTCTCAATAAGCTTGGCCAATGCTTCACTAGGACCAAACAGTCTAATCTTCGTTTCATGATCTTCACTTAAAAACTTCTTGACCCCTTCAACAATTGCTACTGGAGCATCATCTCCGCCCATGGCATCGATCGCTATCTTCATATGTTTCCTCCTATTTCAATTTTATCGACATAATACTTTAGTCAATAGTCTCGTCATAATCTTTTGTTTCAATTAGAAACTGGTGCAAATTTCCATTTGCTTCATTTTCAAGCAATGGATCGCTTTTAAAAACTTGATCAACCGCTGAACGCGCTAATTGGAGCGCCTTTTGGTCTTCTAAAGGATCGCCAACTTTAAAATTAATCTCACCTGATTGACGACTGCCAAAAACTTCTCCTGCGCCGCGCAGTTTTAAATCGTTTTCAGCCAACACAAAGCCATCATTTGATTTGACCATCAACTCTAAGCGCTTTTTGGCAATATCATTAGTCGGATTACCAACTAAAACGCAGTAAGACTGCAATGAGCTTCTACCTACACGCCCACGCAACTGATGAAGCTGTGATAAACCAAAACGATTCGCATCATAAATGATCATCAAAGTTGCAGCTTTAACGTCAACCCCCACTTCAATTACCGTTGTTGAAATCAAAATCCGGCTTTTTTGAGCCGCAAAATCGGTTAAAATCTGTTCCTTGGCTTCTGCTTTCATCTTTCCATGCAAAAGAGCAACTTCAACTTCAGGATATTTTTTGACGTATTGATCGTAAATTTCTTCAGCATTACGTAAATCAATTTTTTCCGATTCAGCCACCAGCGGCGTCACCACATAAACTTGGTGATCATTTTTTAGTTCGTATTGAACTGCTCGATCAATTAAAGGATCATCGGGACTTTTAACCCAAAGCGTTTTGATCGGCAGGCGACCACGGGGCATTTCTTTAATCGTCGAGATCTTGATGCTTCCATAGATAGTAATCGCCAGCGTCCTAGGAATTGGCGTTGCCGTCATCGATAAAATATTGGGCATCAATCCTTTAACTCTCAGGGCTCGACGCTGATTAACTCCGAAGCGATGCTGCTCATCGATAATAACCAGCGACAAATTCTTAAACTCGACGTCTGGCTGAATTAACGCATGAGTCCCAATCACTAAATCAATTACACCCGTTTTTAAGCGCTCCAGAATATTTTTACGCTGAGCTTTAGGGGTAGCGCTCGTCAAAAGTGCAATTTCAAGACTTGTATCCTTAAAGAGCGATTTTAAATTATCATAGTGCTGTGCTGCCAAAACTTCGGTCGGAACCATCAAAGCACTTTGCATCTTAGCCGTCGCTGCTGCATAAATCCCAAGTGCTGCAACAATCGTCTTCCCAGAACCAACGTCACCTTGAAGCAAACGATTCATCGCTAGTGGGCTTTTAATATCATAACAAATTTCGTTAACCGCTTTTTTCTGTGAATCTGTCAATTCAAAAGGCAGGGTTTCAATAAACTTCTTAAGTTTATTCAGGTCGTAATTAACTTCAACCCCTTCTTGATCCTCATCTTTATTAAGCCATCGCAAACGGCTTAAATACAAAAAAAACTCTTCAAAAACTGCTGACTTTCGAGCTACTTGAGCTTCTTCATAATTGACAGGAAAATGAATCTTTTTAAGCATTTCGGCTTCTGACATCAAATGAAGCGGTAAACGGATCTCCTCTGGCACAATGTTGACTAAATCTTTTTGATAATTTGTGAAAGTATCCTTAATCAATTTTCTTAACGACCACTGTTTAATACTCGCCGTCGTCGAATAAATGGGCTCTAACTGACCGGTTTTAGCTTGATCGATAATTTTACTGCCAACAAGACTAAGATTGCTTTGTTCCCACTTGCCATAAATTGCAATTTCTTGACCAATTAAAATTTTATCTCTTAAATAAGGTTGATTGAAAAACACCACGTTAATGATTAAATTTTCAACGTCTAGCTTAAACCGTAAGGAATTTCGCTTGCCACCAAAGCGACTTAACACCGGACTGGTCACTACTTGGCCTTGCAAAACTGCTTTATCTCCGTCGACTAAATTTTCAATATTTTGCTTTGAAAGATCTTCGTAGCGATAAGGAAAATAATAAAGAAGGTCGATCACCTTCTTGATCCCCAGACCATTCAGTGCTTCGACCTTTTTCTCACCCACTCGCGGCAAAACAGAAACTGGCGCAAATATTGTGTTTTCACTCATTTTATTCAACCGAAATTAAATAAGGATAAACTGCTTGATCTCCTGCATGAATCTCTAATTCCAAATCAGGATATTTATTTTGAATTTCACTTTCAATTTTCACAGCTTCCCTTTTGGCAGCATCAATTCCATAGAAAATCGAAACGATTTCGCTATCTTCTTCAAGCATTTGATCAATCAATTTAATTGCCGCCTGAATTCGATTTTCCGCCGTTGTAACAATTTCACCATCAACGATTCCCATAAAATCGCCCTTTTTGATTGCAAGACCATTTATTTTGGTATCGCGAACGGCATTTGTCACTTCACCTGATTTAACCATCGTAATGCCTTCGCGCATCATTTCAGCATTTTCAGCTAATGAATTTTCTTCACCATAAGCAAATAAAGCTGAAATTCCTTGCTGTATGGATTTAGTGCTGATCACCTCAACTGGTAGGCTCACAGCATTCGCCGCCGCCTGGGCAGTCATTAAAACATTGCCGTTATTAGGCAAAATGATAGCATTTTTTGCCTTGGTCCGTTTAAGAATCTTTAAGAAATCTTCTGTACTAGGATTCATCGTTTGACCACCAGTAATCACGCGAGTCGCTCCCAAACTTCTCATCAGCTCGATCAATCCTTTTCCTTGTGCAACCGCGATAATTTCCGTCGTAATCTTGTCATTCTTCGCCGAATTTTCATCGTCTTCGATAATTGTTTCATGCTGCAAACGCATATTATCAATCTTGATCTTTTCCAATTGACCAAACTGTGCCCCATATCTGAAAACTTTTTCGGGACTTTCAGTGTGAATGTGCACTTTTGCAACTTCGTCATCTGAAACCGCCAAAAGCGAATTTCCTAATTGATCCAGGTATGAGCGAAATGTATTCAGATCGAAATCTTTTTCTTGATTAAGGGTAATCATCATTTCAGTACAATATCCGTACTCAATGTCATTGGTCGCTAACTGACTTTGAACACTTTGATGATGAGCTGCATTAACCATTTCATTCATCTGTTCGTCACTTGGTGTATAAGTGTCGTCGCTCCCCTCGCCTTTAATTGCGTTAAGGAATCCTTCATAAAGAAAAACTAAGCCTTGCCCGCCAGAATCCACAACGCCAACTTCTTTTAAGATTGGCAAAAGTTCTGGCGTGAGCTTAAGGCCTTCTTTAGCTCCTTTAACCACTTCCTCCATCACTTCAGCTAAGTCATCACTTTGACTAGATTTCTCCAGTGCCGCATGCGCTGCATACTTCGCCACCGTTAAAATTGTTCCCTCAACTGGCTTCATAACTGCTTTATAAGCCGATTCGACTCCTTGTTGAAGTGCTGCGGCAAATTGTTTAGCATCAAGAGTTTCCTTTTTGCTAATCGATTTTTGAAAACCGCGAAAAATTTGAGAAGAGATCACCCCCGAGTTACCCCGGGCACCCATTAACAAACCTTTACTGAAAAGAACTGCCAAATCTCCAACGCTCATAGAATCTGATTCATTGACAAATTTAGCTCCACTTTGAAAAGTTAAATTCATGTTAGTTCCAGTATCACCATCAGGCACTGGAAACACATTTAAAGAATTGATAAAATCAACATTTTTGTTCAGACGATGAGATCCCATTTTGATCATGTTTCTGAACATTTCAGCATCTATTAATTGTTTACTCAATGATAATCCCCATTCTCACTTAGTCATCGATCAGTTTTACGTCCTGAACAACCACATTTACGATTGATGGACTCACAGATAACATTAACTCTAAATTATATTTAATTCGGTCTTGCACATTCTTTCCAATCTCAGAAATTTTCATCCCAAAACCAACAACCACGGAGACTTCGACCTCGATTTCTCCTTTAACCTGTCTAATTTGCACCCCTTTTTGATAATTAGCCTTATTTAACAAGCCCATGAGATTATCGCGAAATGAATGATTTGCTGCCAGACCAACGACTCCAAAAACATCGGCAACTGCGTTACCAACAATATCTGCAATCACTCGATTTGAAACCTCGACCTGTCCGTATTTCGTATTAACTTTCAGTCCCATTGAAAGCTCCTTTCAGAAAAATAAAAATCTGTTATTTTATAGTTTACCGCAAAACTCACGAATCCCAAATAATTTGCAAAATTTAATCTTTAATGTTAACCTACTAAAGATACTTTTAAATGGAGCAAACAAATGGCTAAAGATTATTTTACAGGTAAACATACCACATTTGGCAATAATCGTTCGCACGCTTTGAATTCAAGCCGCCGTTCGTGGAAGCCAAATTTACAAAAAGTCCGGATCTTAGTTGACGGCAAAAAGAAAAGAGTTTGGGTTTCTGCCCGGACTTTAAAAGCTGGTAAAGTTACCAGAGTTTAAGCAGCTCGGTTGAGTTGCTTTTTTATTTGCCTTCACTTAACTTTTTATTCAAAGTCTCAATTTGGGCTAATGGATCACCATTAAAAATATAAGAGCCCACAACAAATTCATCGGCTTGAGCGTCACAACAAGCAAGAATTGTCTCATCGTTGACTCCGCCGTCAACTTCAATTTGGTAAGCATATTGATTAATTTGGCGGGTTAAATCCAGTTTACGAACTTTATGAAGCATTGGTTTGATAAATTTCTGCCCGCCAAATCCTGGATTAACTGTCATCACGAGCACTCGATCAGCAATCATAATTGCTGCTTCTACCGTTTCATAAGAAGTACCGGGATTAATCGCAATCCCTGCTTTGACTCCATGACTTTTAATCTTATCTAGAAGTTGAAAACAATGAGAACTAGCTTCGTAATGAATCGTAATGCCTTCTGGCTGAAATTCTAAAATATCATCAACGATCTGATCTGGATCCTGCACCATTAAGTGAACATCTTGTTTTAAGGTCGTTTCTTCGGCAATTTTCTCAACAAATGACGGACCAAAGGAAATATTAGGTACAAAACTTCCGTCCATAATATCAACGTGAATCATCTCAATATCGGCTTCTTCTAATTTCGCTAGATCAGAAGATAGATAAAGTAAATTTGCATTTAAAATTGATGGAACAATTTTCATTTTTCTCTCTTTCTACGGATTATTCCGCTTCTTCTTTATAAGAGCTTGAAGATTGGCTACTCGAATTGCTATCACTTTCTTGACTATTACTTGGTGATGGTTTAGGGCCCAAAGAATAAGTAACTCGAATTGACTCGTTAGCCCTAATTACAGTTCCAGGCGCTGGACTTTGAACCATAACCACTCCTGGACTAAATTCATCAGAATATTGAGCTGGATCTTCAATAACCTTTAAGTGTAGACTTTTTACATAGCTATTAATTTCGTTTCGCTTCATTCCAGTCAAATCTGCTAAAGGAGTACCTGGGTTATTTGCAGGTAGACTCTCCCTTGGTTTTGCGCCTTTAGAATATGTAATTTGAAAATTTTCACCTTTTTTTAGTTTGGTTCCAAAGTTTGGATTTTGAGCCATTACAGTTCCGACAGGATATTCATCGGAATATTGAGCTGGATTTTCTACTGGATTAAGACCAGTTTGATTAGCAAACTCACTGACAGCCCCCGCTGTTAGGCCAATTAAATTACTCATTGTAAAAGTTTCAACTCCTTTACTAACGGTCAAAATGATCCTTGAACCTTTTGCAACCTCGGTATTTGGATTTTCACTCTGAGAAATTACGAGTCCCTCTTTAACTATATCGGAATATTGACGCTTAGACTCAACTTCAAGTCCTGACCTTTCTAACAGACTCTTAGCCTCAACAAAAGGCTGAGAAACATAATTTCCGACTTTAACCCGTGGCGCTCCGCTGCTGACAAAAAGACGCACGGCACTACCTTCTTTGACGGTTGAATTAGCTGGTGGGTCGGTTTTGACCACTTTACCGCTGGCAACTGTTTCACTACTGACTCTTTCAACCTTGGGGCTAACCTTGATCTTTTTGGCCGTTAATTGAGAAACTGCGGCCTCTTGAGTCAAATTTGCAACATCAGGAACGGTCACATCTTTTTTTCGGTTCAACAAAATAAGCAGCACAATTAAAATTAACAAAAATGCCAAAAGACTACTTGCTATCACAAGTACCTTTTTTTGGCGCGACCAAGGATTATTAGTCTTTGAAGAAGAGATTTTCTCGCCAACTGGTCCTAACAAGTTGCCTGAATCATCAACTTGAGCGACCGCATGATTAGATTGTGCTGAATCATCCAAATTTAATAGCGGCTCATTAAAACGTTCGGGGTCAAGCGCCGTCTCAAGATCTTGAAGCATTTGTTCAGCTGATTGATAGCGATCCCTTGGATAAAAAGCTGTTGCTTTAATAATCATATTTACTAAGGACTGTGGGATTCGCGGATTCTGCTGTTGAAGATGAGTTAATTCACTTAGTGCTACCGTAACAGATTTCTCCTGATCAAAAGGAAGTGAACCGCAAATCATTTCATAAAGAATAATCCCTAAAGAATAAAGGTCGCTTTGTTTACTGGGAGCGTTCCCACTTAACTGCTCTGGTGCCAAATAATAAAAACCATCTGCATTCAATGGTTGAATGTCCACTTGCTTCAAGGCATTTAATAAACCAAAATCGGCAACTTTTGTTAACCCTGTCATACCGACCAAAATATTGCCTGGTACTAAATCCCCGTGAACAAAACCCAAGGAGTGGGCCTTAGCAACTGCTGAAAGAATTTGTTCCATTATCGCCTTGACTTGCACTAAATCAATTGGAAAATGCAGGGCAAGATAATCTTTTAAATTATTGCCTTCAACATTTTCCATTACGAGATACGGATTATTTCGATCATTACCAATGTCATAAATATTAACAATATTAGGGCTGCTTAATTCGGCAATCGAAGCTGCACTTTCTTCGAACTGTTGGCTCAAAAGCGAATTTTTAGTTAACTGATAACGCAAAACTTTTACCGCCACGTCCCGATCCAAAATCAGATCGTGAGCCAAATAAACAACCGAAACTTCGCCCTCTCCGATCTGACGAATAATTCGGTAGCGTCCAGCAATTGAATAACCACTCTCAATCATAAATATCCTCTTAAGGTGCGCTAACTGTTTGATTCATAATCACTTTACCATCAGAAACTACCCGGTACTGTCCTTTATCTCCTTTAGAAACCGTGAAAGGCAAAGTAAGTTGGGTATCTTTTTTGATCTTAATTTCAGTGTAAAGATCAGTAATCTTGCGAGTTGAGTCGCTTAAATAAACCTTCACATCATTTTGCGCAGGATTAGCATTGCCATCGGTCGTTTCACCATCAGAATTATCCTGAAATGGAATAATAATATTGACCGAAAATGAGACAGTATTTTCGTTATTTCCCTCATTTTGTTGCTTTGAACTTGCTGAACTAGACTGAGCACTGGAAGACGATGAACTCGATGTTGTCTCAGCTGGTTTTGGACCAAGCGAAAAAGTAACATGGAATTCACTGCCTTTACTGAGCTTGGTTTTGCGAGCAGGAGTTTGTGCCATTACCGTATTTTTATCATAATCGTTAGAATACTGAGCTGGATCTTCAATTTTCTTAAGCCCATTATCATTTGCAAAATCAGTAACACCTTTGCGCGAGTATCCTGTCAAATCAATCATTGAAACTTTTTTCTCGCCCTTACTCACCGTTAAAGTGATCGTGGTGCCCTCAGAAACTTCTTTACCAGGTTTAATTGACTGTCTAAAAATGACTCCCTCTTTGTATTTACTAGAGAATTCTTGCTTTGAAATGGCTTTAATCTTGCGCCGTTCAAGCATTTCCTTTACGTCTTTAAAAGATTGCGAAGTATAATTTTCAATTTTGTACGTTGGACCACCTGAACTAACGTAAAGTCTAACCGTGCTTCCTTCTTTGATATTGGAATCAAGCGGCGGATCCGTTTTAACAATTTTACCTTTTGGAACTTTTGAACTAACGACTTTCTCGACATCAGGACTGATTACAAGTTTTTTCTTTTTCAAAATTTCGGTCGCTTGATTTTCAGAAAGTCCCGTCACATCAGGAACTTTAACGTTACTTTTATGATTAAGAAGTAAAACTATAATCAAAAGCAAAACAAGCGCAGCTAAAACACTCGCCGCAATTAAAGTAATTTTCTTTCTTTTAGACCAGCTTTTCTTCGGCTTTTTAGTCTTTTTTGGTTCGTCCTCACTTGGCAGGATTCCACCTTCTGGCATTTTCAAAAGATCATCGTCATCGATTACACTAACCGGATGGACTGGCATTAGTCTAGTCTCTTCCGTGTTATCGTGGTGAATAACTAATTTTGGTTCATTACGCCGGATCGGATCAAGAACACTACTGACATCTTCTTTCATATCCTCGACTGAACCATAGCGATCATTGGGATCTTTAGCTGTCGCACGCGTGATAACATTTTCAAACGATTGAGGAATACTTGGATCTTTTTCACGAACTGAAGGTAACTCGTTACTTGAGTGTTTAATTGCCACCGAAACGGGAGTTTCTCCGACAAAAGGAACGGAACCTGTCAGAAGTTCATACAAAATAATCCCTAGCGAATAAATATCAGACTGTTTGGTGGCCTGAGCACCACGAGCTTGCTCGGGCGACAAGTAATGAACTGTCCCCAAAACCGAGTTAGTTTGCGTCATTCCTTCATCATTTAAGGCCATTGCAATGCCAAAATCAGAAATTTTAATATTTCCATCTTGATCAATCAAGATATTTAAAGGCTTCAAATCACGATGAATAATCCCCATCGAATGGGCTTGAGCAACGGCTGAGAGAATCTGCTCCATAATTTGCTGAGTGCGTTCTAGCGGCAATGGGAAATTATCTCTAATATATTCTTTTAAGTTAGTGCCATCGACGTACTCCATCACCAAATATTGCATTCCATGATCACTACCAACGTCATAAATGCTAACAATATTTTGATGACTAAGTTCAGAAATTGCCATTGCCTCACGTTCAAAGCGTCTAGTTGTTTCTGGATTATTTTGAAGATCGTATTTCAGAATTTTAACAGCGACATCTCGATCTAAAATTGGATCATGCGCCAAATAAACGATCGACATTCCGCCTTCGCCAATTTCTCGAATAATCCGATAACGCCCACCAACTGCATAACCTTTTTCCATCATGATTGATCACTTCCCTCGTCATTGACTCCTAAAATAAGCGAAACATTATCAAGTCCTCCGTTGTCAATGGCAATTTGTACTAATTCATTAACCATCTGTTCGGGTGCAAGATCGCTTCCTAATTTAGCTGCAATGACATCATCGCTCACCATATTAGTTAGGCCGTCACTGCTTAAAAGAACCTTATCTTCTGCCATAAAATCTAAAGTCTTGTAAATAGTATCAACTCTCTTATCAACTCCTAATGAGCTAGTAATAATATTTTTCTTCGGGAAATTTTCTGCTTCGAAAGCACTCAATTCACCCTTATAAAACAGTTCGTTTGCGAGAGTCTGATCAACCGTAATTTGATTTAGCGTCCCCTCATGAAATAAATAGCCTCTTGTATCTCCCAGATTAGCAAAAACAATCTTTTGATCCAAACTCAAAAAAGCTCCGACAAAAGTGGTTCCCATTCCGTATAAATTCACTTTGTGCTGGGACATTTCAATAATGGTATCGTTTACTTTAAAAAGTTCGGGATCAAGCCAATTAACAAACTCCTGTGCGCTTAATAAATCAGTTTGTTCAAATGAACGTCCAATCAACTCAAGAGCGATATTAGAAGCAACATCGCCGCCTAAGTGGCCGCCCATCCCATCTGCAATCATTGCTAGAGTTTCCTTGGATTTATTAGTGAATACTCCGATTGCATCTTCATTATTTTCTCTTTTGAGACCAATATCAGTCTTTTGAAAAAAATTCATATTCTCCTAAGCTTCTTTTTTCTGCATTAACGCGATAAAAAAACCGTCAGTTAAATAATCATCTGGATAGAGCTGTAAGATCGATTCTCTCTGACCTTTTGGATTAGTCGTTAATTTAGCCAATTTAAAATCAGGCTGATTTTGTAAAAAATCCTCAACGACCTCCTGAGTTTCTTCCTTAAAAATCGTACAAGTGCTATAAAGCAAGAGCCCTCCAGGTTTTAAGTGCAAAGCCACTTGTTTTAAAATATCCAGCTGCAAACACTTTGCACTTATTATATCAGATGTTTCGTGATTATATTTTACTTCTGGTTTTCGACGCAAAAGACCAAAGCCACTGCAAGGTGCGTCGACTAAAATTTTGTCAAAACTTACGTCGGGCATAACTTGATCCAAGTCCAAAATATCTGCACAATGAGTCTCAACGACTTCATTTAATCCCAAACGATTAACATTCTCTTTTATCACGGCAATTTTTTTCGGAGTAACATCAAATGCATGAACCACTCCTGTTGATAAATATTGCGCCATGTGAGTAGTTTTACCACCAGGTGCCGCACAAGCATCAAGAATGACGTCATTTTCTTTAATCGACAAATTAACGCCAACCAACTGACTCGATTCATCCTGGACGGTCAACTCACCGGCAACAAATTCTTTGCTGTGCACCACTGAACCATTTTTGGCGATCACTCCCACGGGACTGATTTTACTCGGCTCATAAAAATCTGAATCTCGTGCTAAGAATTCATCGCGCGAAATTTTCTTAGTATTGACCCGCAAACTAATCCGCGGTTTTTCCAAAAGTGATTGAAAAATCGCTTCTGTTTTTGCAGTTCCTAATTGATCATTTAATTTAGCGACCAGCCAATCAGGCATACTATAAGTCATTGCTTCACGTTTGATCGGATCTTTAATCTCTTTAACTGGCCGCAATCCTGCCCGTCTAGCTTGATGCAAAACGGCAGTCACAAATTTTACATTGCCACGCTTGACTACTTTTGTAATTTCAATTGCTTCGTTAACGGCGGCATAATCTGGAATTTTGCTTAAATAAAACATTTGAAAGATCGCGATTTTAATAATCAAAAGCACCCTCGCGTCAGTTTTAGCAACTTTCAAAAAAGATGAGAGTTCAAAATTCAACCGCAAGTCATAAAAAGTAACGCCATAAACTAAATTCGTAAAAAGGCGCCGATCGGCATCACTTAACTGATAATTTTTCAAATAATAGTCAATAACCTGATTTGAATAACGCTGATCAATCAGAATTTCTTCGAGGGCCAGAAACGTTAAATATCGGACACTATTTTTAATCGACAAATCGGTCGCCTACTTTTAAATCTTTCCCACTACCGTTTAGGTAATCACTGATGTTTACTTTTTTTCCACCTTGCACTTGCACGGTCTCAAGCATTAAACCTCGCTGGTCAGAGGTAACGATTCCTAAGCGTTTTTTATCTTTCATAAAAACCGTGCCTGGAGTCCCAGAAATTTGCTCAACGACAGGACTAGCGGCAAAAATTTTGAATCTTTTTCGATCATGCATCACGTAAGCACCTGGGTTTGGCGCCAATGCACGAATCTGATTAATAATCATTCTTAGATCTTTGGTAAAATCAATTTCTTCTTGTTCCGGTTTAATCGAAGGAGAAAACGTAACTTCCGCTTCATCTTGCTTGACCCGTTTAAAATCACCGCTAACAAGTTTAGGAAGACAACTTTCGACCATTGAACCTGCTAATTCACCCAATTTCACGGTCAAACTCCCTAAATTATCATCCGGCGCGATATTTAATTGCTCTTGAAAAAAGATGTCGCCTGCGTCCATTTTTTTCACCATTTCCATTATGGTAATTCCCGTCACCTCATCACCATTTAAAAGCGCATATTGAATTGGTGCTGCTCCTCGATATTTCGGTAAAAGCGAAGCATGGAAATTAATCGATGCTATTTTGGAGCTCGCTAGTAAGTCATCTGAAAGAAATTGACCAAAAGCAGCTGTAATGATTAAATCAGCATTAGCTGCAATGATCTTTGCTTCTTCTTCGCTTCCCGTTAGCTTACTCGGCTGTAAAACTTTTAAATTGTGCTCCAACGCAAATTCTTTAACTGGACTTGCAGTGAGCACTTTCTTACGACCGACCATTTTATCTGGCTGCGTAACGACATACTTAAGCTCATATCCAGCGTTTAAAAGTGCACCCAACACATTAACTGAAAAAACGGGAGTGCCTAAAAAAATTACTGTTTTCATTTTTCTCCTCTAACAAGTAACATTACTAATATTAATTTTGACTTTATTGTTGCTTTGCGTTTGATCGATTATTTCATGCAAAGTCATTTTCATTTTTTCGTCTTTTTTGTATTTCAATGCCAACTGATACGTGTATTCATTGTTAATTCGCTTAATGTAATAAGGCGCTGGACCTAAAATCTGCGTTTGCTCATTTTTATTTTCTGATAATAATTTCTGCAAATCGAGCGCCGTTTTGAGCGCCAGCATCTCTTCTTTACTGGTCACCTTAATAAAAATCGTATAGTAATACGGCAGGTAGCCGTGCAAGCGCCTCAGATACATCTCCTCCCGGAAAAATCGCTCATAATTTTGATCCTTGGCCTCTTTAATAGCGTAGTGGTTGGGATTGTAAGTTTGAATGATCACCTTTCCCGCCGTCTGCCCACGCCCAGCTCTTCCAGCCACCTGAGTTAGAAGGTCAAAAGTAACTTCTGAAGCATCAAACTCTGGCCGGTTAAGGCTAATATCGGCATTCAAAACTCCTACTAAAGTTACCTCGGGAAAATTAAGGCCTTTTGCGACACTTTGCGTT
Organism: Xylocopilactobacillus apicola; assembly: GCF_033095985.1. Lineage (NCBI taxonomy): Bacteria > Bacillati > Bacillota > Bacilli > Lactobacillales > Lactobacillaceae > Xylocopilactobacillus > Xylocopilactobacillus apicola. The sequence continues at coordinate 583,571 of NZ_AP026802.1, read as the reverse complement.
CCAACCAAAATATCTGCTTCATGATGCTCAAATTGGCTGATAATCTTTTGGTAGCTACCTTTACGGCTCGTAGTATCTCGATCCATTCGAATCGTGGTAATTTCGGGATTTAACTGCTTAATTTCTTCCTCTACTTTCTCCGTCCCATCGCCAAAACTTCGCAAATCAGTCTCATGGCAATTAGGACAACTCATCGGAATCGCACATTTATAACCGCAATAATGACAACTAAGCCGATGTTCAAATAGATGGAGGGTCAAAGAGACATCACAGTTTGGACAATTAAAAGTGTATCCACAATTGCGGCATTCCAAAAAATTGGCATACCCTCGCCGATTAAGAAACAAAATTGTTTGTTCTTTACGCTCAAACCGCTCAAGCATTGCTCTCTTTAAATCTTCAGAGAAAATCTTTGAACTCCGATTATTTCGATCGCGCAGATCGACAATTTGAACCGTTGGCAGATGACCATTCGGATTAACTCTTTTGTCGAGTCGAATCAACCGATAAATTTGGCGCTCAGCCTTAGCACGAGAAGTTAACGTCGGGGTTGCCGAACCAAAAATTACGGGACAAGAATGATAATTACCGCGCCATTTAGCTAACTCGCGCGCATCATACTGTGGATTTTCGCTTTGACGATAAGACTTTTCATGCTCCTCATCAACTACAATTAACCCAAGATCTTTAAGGGGCACAAAAATTGCCGAGCGCACTCCCAAAACCAGATCCACCTCATTGTTTTTGATCCGGCGCCACTCGTCATATTGTTCACCTCTAGAGAGCCGACTATGCCAAACCGCAATCCGATCATTAAAACTAGCTTGAAAAAAAGAAATCATTTGCGGAGTTAACGAAATTTCCGGCACCAAAATAATAACCTTTTTACCGCTTTTAATCACCTTTTCACTGAGTGCTCGATAAATTTCTGTTTTTCCACTCCCGGTGATTCCCTCTAGTAGAAAAGTTTGATCGGTATCAAAACTTGCCGCAATTTCTTTAATCGCTGCACTTTGCTCCTTAGTATGTGTAAGTAGCTGAGACTTTTTTTTAGGACTAGCTGCCAACGGAGTCCGATAAATTTCAACTTTACTTAATTCAATCGACCCCTCCTGAGCTAATTTCGTTAGTACGCGCCGTGGAATTCCGATTTCTTTAGTCAAGTGTTTAACTGCAAGGGGCGATCCTTCCGTCAGAACGGTTTGCCAAAATAATTGACCGTATTTATTCTGTTTTGAAAGTTTATCAATTTCCGCCGGAATATCATCTAGAGCAATCTTTGAATTGATAATTTCGGTATATTTTTTGGTGATAACTCGTGATTGACTGTAAACCACCTCCAACTCATTACGCGCAAGAGCCGCTCGAATTTTCTTCTGCTGAGTGGCACTAAGTGTTTTCGAATCATACCTTAACGTTCCTTCGCTAAACAAGGGCAAAAGTGACTCATCAGTTAAATTATGCACAATTAGATATTTTTCGGTTTTACCCTTGAGCATTCCTGGCAACATTAACCACAAATTCGTCACCGCAAAGGTAAAATACTGACCGGCGAGAAATTGGGCCATCTTTAACTGTTCTTGATCAAGAACCGGCTTGTCGTCAATCACTTCGCTGATTTCTTTTAATCGACCACTGAAATCGGTCGAATCAACAAAATCAACTACAAACCCGGTCACTTTTCTTCGACCAAACTCTACTACTACTCGCATTCCGCACTCAACAAATAATTCAGCGGGAACTAGATAGTCAAAGGTTCGATCAGTTTGACGGGTTGGAACATCCACTAAAATTTTTGCAATTTTCATGATTAAATTAAAAAAGATCTGATTCTTACTTCAGACCCCCCATCAAAGCTAAGCTTGTGCTTCTTTATTTTCTTTTTCAAGTTGTTCTTTAGTTTTTACAATAATTTTTCCAGCTTCAATTTCTTCTAAAGCCTCACCCACTGTTTTTAAAGAATCATATTGATCAAGCGCTCTAGTAAAACCATCTTCTAATTGATGGGCGCGCTTAGCAGCCAAAACTGCCAAGGAATAACGTGAGGGAACTTGTTTTAATAAATTATCAATAATTGGTCTTGTAATCATTTTTCACTCCTAAGACTTTCAAATAGTCTTGAATAACTCGTTCTACTTTTAAATGTTCACTTTCAATAATTGCTTCGATTCGATCAGCAGCCAAACTTACGACGTCGTTAACAACTGCATAGTCGTATTCTTTCATCAAATTAATTTCATTAACGGCGCGATCCATTCTGCGATCAATTGTCGCAGGCGAATCAGTGCCGCGGCCGGTAATTCTCCCGCGTAATGACTGTAAATCAGGAGGAGTAAGAAAAATGAAGACGCCATCTGGCATTTTTTCTTTCACTTGCATCGCACCACCGACATCGATTTCCAAAAAGACATCCTGACCACGATTTAAAGTTTGCTCGACGTATTTACGCGGCGTGCCATAGTAGTTACCAACGTATTGGTTGTACTCAAGCATTTGATCATCTTTAATCGCCTGTTTAAAATCATCCTCGGACGAAAAGAAATAATCGACGCCGTTTTCTTCACCCGGCCTCATTTGGCGGGTGGTCATTGACACTGAATAAATAAACTGGCCTTTATTTCGGCGGGTAAGCTCTTGACGTACAGTCCCTTTGCCAACTCCCGAAGGGCCAGACAAAACAATTAACATTCCTTTTGACATGTTTTAAAATCTCCCGTATTGAAAACTATTTTCCACTAAAACCGAATAGTTTTCAAGTTTAACGTGTAATTGAATCTGGATCAATCGTCAAAAGGTTCAAAAATTCTTCTTCACTGAGGGTGACGCCCTTTCCCATTTTCTGATGATCTGGACTCCAACTCCTCAGGTCGTACTTAGGCTCAGCTTCGTTCCAAGAAACTAAATTAATTTCTTTTAGCCAGCCATTTTTGGGATTTGTCGAAAGAGTTTTAATATTTTTAATAATCTGAAATTTAATTTCGGCCACGATTTTCTCCTTTTGATTTTTGAGCTAAATCAAGCATTTCTTGCGCGTGAATCTTGGTCACTTCTGTCATCTTGGTTCCTGTGAGCATCTGAGCAATTTCATCAACTCTTTCATCGCTGTTTAGTAAACGAACCGAGCTAGTAGTCCGATGTTTTGCCACTTTTTTCTCGATTAAATACTGATGATCGCTCATAGCCGCAAGTTGCGGTAAGTGAGTAATTGCAATGACTTGATTGACGTTTGCAATTTGATAAATTTTTTCTGCCATCGCTTGTGCTGCATGACCACTGACCCCAGAATCTATTTCATCAAAGATAAATGTCACACCGACAAAATAATTAGCAAAAATAGATTTTAAAGCTAGTAAAATTCGTGAAAGCTCACCACCTGATGCAATTTCTGCTAGCGGGAGAACCTTCTCCCCCACGTTAGTTTGAATCATAAAAGTCAATTGATCTTGTCCAAATTCACCCAGTTTTGTCTTTTGAAAGTCAATCTTAAATTTGGCCTTTTTAAAATCAATCGTCGCCAATTCTGATTCCACCAAAGGGGCCAGCTTTGAAGCAGCTTTTAATCTTAAATTAGTTAATTCGTCAGCTTGTTGTTGAGCTTTTTGGAGCAATTTTTGATATTTATCATCATATTCTTTTAAAGATTGCTCACTATTTTCAGCAAACTTGATTTCCGCTGCCGCATTTTTTTGATAAGCCAAAACTGCCGCAATCTCGCCGCCGTATTTTTTCTTAAGCGTTTCGAGGCTATTCAAGCGATCAATTACTAAGTTAAGTTCTTGTTCGTTGGCAAAATCAAGCTGATCGGCCGCAGCACTCGTCACACTTATTGCATCATTAATCGCATAACTCGCATTTTCTAACTCCGATGAAATTTTTTGATAATCTTCGGAGTAATCAGTGATTTCCAAGCTCAATTGTTGGGCTTGTCCCAACAGATCTTGAATCGAATTTTCGCCTTCAATTAATCCCTGAATTTGTTGAAGATGATCAGAAATCTTCTCAAAGTTGCTAAGCCGAATTTTCTTCTCCTCTAATTCTTGATCTTCACCTAACGATGGATTTAATTCTGAAATTTCAGCTACTGCAAACTTTAAGTAATCTAGCCGTTCTCTCAAATCTTGATTTTTCTTTTTGATTTCAGCTCTTTTTGTACTGATTTGAGCCAAAGAGCGAAAAGTTTTTTGGTAAGATGTTAATATTTTTGTTAACCTTTCGCCAGCAAATGCATCTAACAGCTCGGCTTGATAAGACGGTTCGAACAACTGTTGATGCTTAGACTGTTCCTCAATATTAAAAAGTAAATTACCGATCTCCTTTAAAAATGTTCCATTAACTACACTACCATTCACTCTGATAACAGAGCGGCCATTTTGTTTCAAATATTTTTGGATCGAAAGATAATCGCTATCGAAATCAATTTCATTAGCTTTTAACAATTTCTTGAGGCGTTCTTGTGGTAAATGAGAAAATTCAGCAAAAATCATCGCTTGATCGCTGCCTTGGCGAATTAATTCGCGATTGCTTTTTGCACCAGCCAATTGAGTAATTGCATCGATAATAATCGATTTCCCAGCGCCAGTTTCCCCCGTTAAAGTACTTAAACCTGATGAAAAATCGACTTCTAAATGATCAATAATAGTAAAATTATCAATAATGATTGTATCGATCATTTTTTGCGCCTAGACCATTAATTTTTTCAATTAAATCAACAGACTCACTACTCGATTTGGTCACCATAAAAATGGTATCATCACCAGCTAACAAACCGTGTACCTCCGAAAACATCATTTGTTCTAAAAGTGAACCCAATGCTTGAGCGTAACCCGGAATGGTTTTAATAATGACGAGAAACTGTTGCGACTCAATATTAATCATCGACTCTGAAAGAATCTGGCTCAGCTTTTGTTCGAGACCATTATTTGATTCTTCAGGCAAAACATAAATGTAGCCGTCACTTCCACTAGCAATTTTCACAATATTCATTTCATGCATATCGCGAGAAATTGTTGCTTGCGTAAATTTTAGGCCTTCATCAGCCAAAATTTTAACTAATTGACTATGCTTGCTAATCTTATTTTCTTTAATTATTTTTCGAATCTTATTTTGTCGTTCTGTTTTTAACATGATTTTTCCTCACTGTAAGCTGAGGTATATTATACAGATATTTGTATATTTTTCAAACAAATTAAAAGCAGCTAATTTAATTCTTTAACTGCCCTTTGAATTAATTGCTTTAAATCAGCTTCTGAATAATGATTTTCAAATTGTCCTGTTTGCCCCGCAAGCACCAAAAATTCGATATTACCCTGTTGCCCTTTGATTGGCGAAAAAGTCAATCCATTAACTCTCAGTTGACTGTCAAATAAGGTTGTTAAGATTCGTTTAAGGACTGCAAGGACTACTTTTTGATTCTTCACAACCCCGTGTTTTGAAACAAATTCCCGCCCCGCTTCAAATTGAGGTTTAATCAAAAATACTGCTTGCCCATCTGGCTTGAGTAATTGCGCCGCAGGCTTAATGATATAGTTAAGTGAGATAAAAGAGACATCACATTGAATCAGATCAAATTTTTCAACCGGAAAATCCTCAGGTTTAGCGTAACGAAAATTATAATTTTCGATCACGACCACCCGCGAATCTTGAGCAATTACCGGATCTAATTGATTGCTTCCAACGTCAAGTGCAAAAACTTTTTTGGCTCCGTGATTTAAAGCCACTTGCGTAAACCCACCAGTTGAAGCACCAATATCTAAAACTACCTGATTTTGATAATTAATTTCAAATAAATCGATTGCTTTTAACAATTTATAAGCACCACGACTCACATATGGGTCTTGATCTCTAACAATTAAATTTGTTGATTCAGATAAATCTAAGGCGGGTTTCTTTAAAACCTTGCCATCGGGCAGAAAAACATGTCCTTCTTTAATCGCAGCTTGGGCCTTACTTCGACTCGTAAACTTCTTTTTAGCTACCAATAGTTGATCTAAACGCAATTTAATTCACCAAATCCAAGAATTTTTTTAGCGGCTCGGGGCTCTCAAGCTGATTCAAAGCAATAAAAGCTTTTTGCCGGTAATCCATCTTTGTCTTTAAAGATTGTTCCACTCCAAAATCAGCAACAAAATTATTACTGTCATCAGCTTCTGACTTAAAATCAGCTAAATCATCAGCAAGTTGAAATGCCATGCCAAAATTGGCAGCAAAATCTTTAAGTGCTTTAGTTTTTATAGCATCTAATTCCAGCGCAATCGCTGCAAACTCACCAGCTGCGACAAACATTGCAGCAGTTTTGTGATAGTGCATTTGTTTAATTGCTAAGTCATTTGCTTGATTCATCAACAAATCCTCAACTTGACCGCTTACCATATTTAATGAGCCCGCGGCTTGTGCTAAGCTTCGACTGAAATTAGCTTTTTGCTGTGAACTAAATTCACTTTCTGCAATTACCCAAAAAGCATCCGTAAGAAGCGCGTCACCTGCTAAAATTGCTAAGTCCTCACCAAATACCACATGATTGGTTGGCTTCCCTCTTCTAAGGTTATCATTGTCCATGGCTGGCAAATCATCATGAATCAAAGAATACGTATGAACCATCTCAATTGCCGCAGCAGGCGCAAAGTTTTTTTTATTTTCTTCACGTCCAAAAGATTGCAAAATGGTAAAAAACAAAAGCGGCCGAAGCCTTTTTCCGCTAGCTAAAAGCGAATAATTAATGGCCTCTTTAAGCCGCGGATTAATCTTTTTTTTAGAATATAGATCGGTTAAATATTCGTTAAAGTGACTAATTAACTCCTTCATCATCTGTTTGCTCCGCAAAATCTTTCAATTCACCTTTTTCATCAATAATAGATGCAATCGATTTTTGTGCTTCCGAAAGGGTTTTTTCCATCTTCTTAGAAAGTTCAACCCCTTGTTTAAACTGATCGATGGATTCTTGTAAAGGTAAATTCCCTGCTTCTAATTGCTTAACAATCTCTTCAAGTTTTTGCATTTGTTCTTCAAAACTTAAATTTTCCTCAGCTGTTTTTTTCGTGACCATTTTCTTCTCCTTCAATCTCATTGACGGTTGAAATAATTGCGCCATCACTTAAAATCAAGCGAACTTTCTGCTTCACCGCCGTCTTCTTAATACTATCAATTACTTTATGTTCTTCATTTTCAGCGATAGCATAGCCCCGCTTTAAAACTTGATGTGGATCCAACATCACCAAATTCTGACTCAAATTAGCAAATTCACCTTTTTTATTCTGTAAGTACGTCCTCATTGCCCGCTGCATTGAATTATTTTGCTGCTCGCGCTCAAGTGTCAGTTGACGCACTAGACGTTCAGGCGCAAAAGATTTTAGCCGCTGAGTAAGTGATTGCAATAAATTTAAATTCTTATTTATCGTTTGGCTTTCACTTCTTCTAAGCAACTCGGTGAGATGGTCTAAAGAAATTAATTGATTCTGATAAAAAGCCTCCGGTCGACGAAACAGGTAACTTTGAGTCAGCGGACGAACTTTAGCTGTCAAGTTAGCCAAATACCCTAGCTCTGCCTGCTTTAATGCGCTACGCAACTGAATAAGCATCTGCTGTAGCTCATCTCGTCTTGGAGTCGCAAGCTCGGCTGCCGCTGTCGGCGTCGGAGCTCTAAGATCGGCTGCATAATCAACTAAAGTTGTATCAGTTTCATGACCAACAGAAGTTATAACTGGGATTTGGCTCTTGGCAACCGCAACGGTTAAAGCTTCATCATTAAAGGGCCATAGATCTTCAAACGACCCGCCACCGCGAGCAATAATTATCGTATCGAAATCACCCAATTCATTTGCCTGCTTTAATTGATGCAGCACCGAATTAGCCGCCTGATCTCCTTGAACCACCGCTGGAAATAAAACCAGCTTCACTAAAGGAAATCTTCGTTTAGTTGTTGTGATAATATCTCTGATAACCGCACCGCTGGGACTTGTGATGACAGCAATTCGCTTTGGAAAACGACAAATTGGGCGTTTTCGTTCGGGCGCAAAAACACCCATCTTAGCCAATTTTTCCTTACGTTCCTGTAACTGCACCAAAAGAGTGCCCAGGCCGTACGGTTCTAACGATTCAACGATTAAGGAATAACTTCCCCCTGGCGCGTAAACGTTGATCCGCCCTGTACAAGCTATCATATCGCCGTCTTTTAACTTGAAGTTAATTTTTTGGTAAATATTACGAAAAAGAGTGACCCCAATTTTGGCACCATCGTCTTTTAAACTAAAATACTGATGTCCATTAGGTCGCTCTCTAAAATTTGTAATCTCACCTTTAATATTAACCTGATCTAAATAAGGATCTTGGCTAAATTTTTTGCCAATATAAGCTGTAATTTGACTGACACTTAAAAACTGATCGTAATTAGTCTGATTTTGCTCCATTTTCCTCTCTCATCTTGGCATGGCTGACTACTTGCTCCATTAAAGAAATCACAGTCATTGGTCCAACTCCTTTGGGTACAGGAGTTAGATAACCTGCTACTTGTTTGACCTCAGAGAAGTTAACATCACCAACTAGTCCGTGATCTGTTCGATTAATCCCCACGTCGACAACCACTGCTCCAGGTTTGACAAACGATTTATCAACCATTTCAGCTTGCCCTGTTGCAACAAATAAAAAATCTGCTTGCCTCGCAATCTCAATAATATTGGTCGTTTGACGGTGAGTGATCGTCACCGTACTGTTACGAGCCAATAGCAAGCTGGCCAAGGGTTTACTAACGATATTACTGCGTCCAATAATTACGGAGTTCTTCCCAGCTAGCTCAAGATGATAATGATCTAAAAGGGTCATAATCCCCTTTGGTGTCGCTGGGGCAATGAAATTGGGCTCATTTAGCCAAAGTTTTCCCATATTAACTGCGCTAAAACCGTCAGCATCTTTAGTTGGATCAAGCGCATTAATAATGTTGTGATAAGAAATATGTTGGGGTAAAGGCAGCTGCACCATAATCCCATCGACTTCATCTTGCTTGTTAAAGCGATCAATGAGATCTAAAATTTCTCTTTCTTCAATAGTCTCAGGTAGCGAAACCACTTCAAGATTGATGCCGATCTCTCTAGCACGTTTTTCTTTGCTGCGAACATAAATTTGGCTCTCAGGATCGTTGCCAACTAAAATTACTTTGAGAACCGGAATCACTTTTAAAGAATTAACTTCTTGTTTAAGTTCAAGAGCTAACTCGTTAGCCAGGCCTAATCCATCAAGAATTATCGCTGTCATCTTGATTAACCTCATCAAAAATTTGAACCAAAATTCCGTTAACAAAGCTTGGAGATTTCTCAGTTGAATAAAGTTTAGCTAAATCAACCGCTTCGTTAACTGTAACATCAAAAGGAACTTCCGCTAAATTTTTGATCTCTGAAACCGCAACCTCTAAAATTGCCAAATCAAGTCGCGCAATTCGCTCTAATTTCCAAGTTTTCTTTAAATGATTTTGAATTAACTCTTGGTATAAACTTTCATCAGTTACCAATTGATCAATTAAAGGATCAAGATAATTTTCACGTTCCCCTTGAGTTAGTGGCTCCTCAGCAAAATTTTCTAATAATGAATCAAAAATTTCATTTACCGAAAGATCTGTCTGAAAAAAGTGTGCAAAAACTGCCTTAACTAATAAATCTCGTTGTTTCCTTCTTTTCATGCTTCGTCAACAATTTGATCATCATCGATCAAATCAACAACATGGACTTGAACCTTAGCTAAATCTAAGTCCAACATTTCCTTAAATTGATTGATAATTTCACTTTGTACCTGATATGTTGTTTGGATCACATTAACCCCATAGTTAAGATTAAGATATATTTCAGCCACCAATTCGTGATTAACTAACTTCAAGGTAGCCGCATGAACAAAACGAACTTCCGGAAAATTTGAACCAAAGACCGTTTGGAAGACTCGCGTCATTTTGTTAACGTCTTTGACACTGCCAGCGGTCAGTTCCATAATTGTTTCCAGCGCTTTAGCCGAAATTGACACTTTGCCTGCAACAGTATTACTACTACTAAGTTTTAAGCCACTTCTTAAATTTGCCATTATTTATGCCCTTGAGATATAAGAACCATCGGTCGTATTAATTGTCAAAACGTCTCCCTGATTGATAAAAAATGGAACTTGAACAACTAATCCCGTCTCCATCGTAGCAGGTTTTGAACCACCAGAAGCAGTATTACCTTTAATTGTTGGTTCAGTTTCAGTAACTGTTAAGTCAACTTTATTTGGTAGTTCAATCCCTAAAGTTTCACCTTCGTAGCTCGAAATACTAACTAACATATTTTCTTTAAGGTACTTAATCTGATCCCCTACTGCTTCTTGCGGAATTTCAATTTGTTCATATGTATCGGTATCCATGAAAGTATATGTGCCACCGTCATTAAATAAATACTGCATTTCACGAGTATTTACGTCAATTTTCTCAACTTTTTCAGTCGCTCTAAAAGTTTTATCTTGAACTGCACCACTCCTTAAGTTTCTCAAAGTAGAACGAACAAAAGCACCGCCTTTTCCTGGTTTTACGTGCTGAAATTCTACAACTTGCCAAATATCTTTTCCTGTTCCAATTGTTAAACCATTTTTAAAATCATTTACTGATATCATTACTAACTCCCTTAAATTATAATTAATTCATTCTTTGGTGATTTTGTTAAAACTTCATATCCTTGATCATTTATTAAAACGTCATCTTCAATCCTTACGCCAAAACGATCTGGTAAATAAATACCGGGTTCAATTGTGATAATGTTGCCACTGACAACGGGCTGACTTTGATAACCTCCCCACGCTCCCGGACCTTCGTGAATACTTCGACCGATTCCGTGACCGGTCCCGTGTCCAAAATATTGCTGATATCCAGCGCTATCAATGATATTATGAGCTTTCTCATGCATTTCAGCACCGGTAACACCTTGTCGAAGGATTTTTATTGTTTCTTCATTAGCTTTTAAAACTATATCATAAATTTCTTGTTGATCTTTACTGATTTTACCAACTCCAATGGTTCTCGTAAGATCTGATGTATAGCCCTCATAGAAACAACCAAAGTCCAAGGTCACCAAATCACCACTTTTAATTACGTTGGTCGAAGCACTGCCGTGCGGCATCGAAGAACGAATCCCCGCTGCCACAATAGTTTCAAATGAAGGACCAGTGGAACCTAACTCCTTAAAATGGCTTTCTAACTTAGAGGCAACCATTAATTCCGTCATTCCAGGTTTAATCTCTGTTAATACTTGCATAAAAGCTTGATCTGCGATTGCACAAGCTTTTTTAATACAGTTGATCTCTTCTTCATCTTTGACTTGTCGTAAACTATCAATTTGTGCTCCAATATCAATAACAGGGCACAAAATCTTCTTTTTGATTGTCAAATAATCACTGGCTGATACATAACTCAGTTCAAGACCTAAATCATTTAAAGGAAATCTTTCATGAATTAGACTTATTACACCCGTTAGACCCTTTTGATTTTGTTCAACAGCAACTCCCCTAACTTCGGCTTTCACTTGACTCAAATAACGGGAATCAGTTATGAAAAGTGCTTCACTTGGCGTTACAAAAAGATAAGATTCATCGCCAGTAAAACCAGTAAAATAAGAGACATTAACTGGGTTTAACAAAAGCGCACCTTCGATGCTTTTTAAACTAAGCCAACTTTGAAAATCTTTTAAATGTGTTTGTTCCATAAATACTCCCAAACAAAAAAGCAAACATTCATGGAAAACATGTGTCTGCTTTTTTCATTAATTATGCGGGGTTTACAGAAACCTGTTTCTTGAATTTACCCATCCGTTCGTACTTAACATAGCCATCTGCTAATGCGAATAAAGTATCGTCCCCGCCTTTACCAACATTAGTTCCAGGATGAATATGTGTTCCGCGTTGACGATAGATGATCGTACCTGTACGAACAAATTGACCATCAGAACGCTTAGCACCTAAACGCCGGCCTGCAGAGTTACGACCATTAGATGATGAACCGCCCCCTTTATGGTGGGCCATTTTATTTAATCCAAGATTATCAATATGAAAATTCATTAACATTTTTACTTACCTCTTAGACGTTGATAGATTCGATTGAAACACGTGTATAAGGCTGACGGTGACCTTGTTTTGTATGATAGTGTTTCTTTGCTTTATATTTGAAAGTAACTACTTTCTTTTCTTTGCCATGCTTCTCGATCTTTGCTTTGATCGTTGCACCAGCAATTGTTGGATTACCGACAGTAACCTTATTGTTATCATCAGATACCATCAATACCTGATCAAAAGTTACTTCACTGTCAACATCCTGATCAATTTTTTCAAGGAAAAGTACATCGCCAACTTGAGCTTTATACTGTTTTCCACCATTTGCAAAAACTGCGTACATTTAACTTCACTCCTATATTAGACTCGCCTTACTGGTTAAATTTGCCTCCAGTTCAGTGCGGTTGCATACACAACTGCTCAATTCTAGCATATTTTTTCTCGTTTGGCAAAAATTAGCGTAACATCGTCTTAGTTGCTTTTAGTAAGATCCGTGGATCTTTCTCATAGTGATGAACTTTTGTTAATTCTGAATCTGGAATTCCCAAAAACTTATATACAGCAATCTGAGCTGCCCGAATTGAGTATTGTTCAGTAAATACCATATCAAAAGGCATTTCCACAAACTGGCTGATAAAAGCTAGGTTATGGGAATGAGCTGGTACAACATCAGGACGATCACCTTTTGCTCTTTGATTAAAAAGTGCGCTGGCATAAGGCATGTAAACTGGAATCGAATTAATGACGCTATCCATTATTTGTTCTTGATGGTTACGAATATTATCCCGCGCTGGATCAACTTCAGCTAAATGACCAATTAATTCTTCAACAATTTCACGCCCCGTCATCTTGATGATCGGTTTATTTACATAATCACCCATTTTACGAGGGAACATGAAATAACCCCAAAGAACCGTTTCTTCTGGCTTTTGTGCATGAAAATGAGGCTGATGATGAACAACAATCGAAAGCAATCCATTACTATCAATCCAGGTATTTAAGGCATTCCCTGGCTGTTGCTGAGTAATTCTTGAAATCTGGTTAACGAAGTAGTGATCTTTAGTCGTAATTGTAAAACTTAACCATTCTGACTGTGCACGGTCATTGAAGAACTTGTCAGGATGTCCCAAGCTATAAAAATGTTCAGTAGCTTGCTTCCAAAGTTTTGCACTGACTGGATAATCATGATTTTCAGTCACTGGTGTATCCAAATCACCGAGAGTTGCATCATCAGTAATTGCTCCATTAGTATCAAAAACAAGGTCATCTTCAGCAACTCTAACTTCGCTCTTTTCACCAGTCTCAACATTTTCCATTTTAAGAGCTGTTACAATAATATCATCTCTTAATGGAGTATCAGCAAATTCGAACTCAGATACCATCATGTTGTTAACAAAATTAACCCCATGATTTTCCAAATATTTACGCATTGGCAAAATAATTGACTCGTACTGATTGTAAGGTGTTCTAGTTACCCCTTCAAGCGTATTAATTCGGCTAAATTCCAAAATCATCCGATTCATGTAGCGTCTAAGCTCCATCGCGCTGCTTTCCTTCTTAAAAGCAAACGTTGTTTCCCACATATACCAGAAATTAGTCGTAAAGAAGTGAGGACTTTCTTTAAACCATTCTTCAATACTGAGATCGTTTAAAAGTTCTTCTTTCTTTTCAGGCAAAAGCATGAGTCTGGTCAGAAGCATCCGATCTTTGTTATCAAATTGCATGTGATAATAGTTATCAGAATTTTTCTTATTTCGGACCCCGTTTTTCTTATCCATCAATCGACCAACATCATGTGTTGGATGGGCATGATCAAAATTTAAAATGTCATCGGTAACCGATTGACCAGGGTTATCAAGGGATGGAACTGTGCTTAAAACATCCCATAAATTTTCGTATGTTTCTTCATTAAGCATTCGACCGCCCTCAGCCAAAAAACCTTTTGTATTGTTAACAGTGGGAACATTGTATTCGCCTTGATAATTTGCAAATGCTGCTCCATCGTTTGCACCGTGTTTATTAACACCGTACATGGTAATCTGATTTCCATCCCACTGACCATCTCTAATTAAATAAATTCCAGCTGCTAAGTTACCAATCCCCGTTCCAATCATATAAGCTTTACGTACCATCTTTTTACTCCTATCTATCCTTAAATCACTTTCCGCTTCAATTATATAACAATCCAATTGATTTGTTTACGTTTTTTATTTCATTTAATAAAAAATGTAAATTTTAGAGTTTTTTTCTTAAAACTTTAAACTCATTTCAGAGAGTAATTCGAAATTTTCAATTTTTTTATTCCTTTTTTACAATTTTTACCGTAAACACCTTCAAGAAATCCTTTAGAATTAGTTTATCTAAATCATTGGAAAAAGGCCTAAAGATAATATGAAGAAAAAAAGACTATTTATCATTTTTGCATTTTTGCTAGTAGTTTTTTCTGGCTTCATTTGGGTCGTAAGTCATCAAACCAATAAAAGCCAGATTCAAACTAGGGCTGATTTAGTTTCAGCAAGTATTCAACTAAAGGATCCCGAAGGCAATAATCTTGGACGCCTTACTTTAAGCGGCGATCGAAGTGATTCAATTGCTTCAGTTATTCAAAAAAGCGGCGTGACCGACGATCTAACTTACAAATTGGGCAGTCAATCTTATTTTGTTTTACCAGGCAATCCGAATCAAAGCGGAACCAACCTAGTAACTAATCTGGTTCGTGATGGCATTTTTTGGTCGGATAATCCCAATAATCCACTTGGTAATGCTGAATACTCTCGTAACTGGGGCGCTTGGATCAATCAATACGGCAATGATACTACCAGCGGTGCAATTTATCTTGTTCTATCAAATCCTTCTATTCAAGTTAAAGACAGCCGAACGGGAAGTTCATACGGCAGCATTAATTTAGGACCTGCAAGTGGCATCAAGTTAAACGATACCCTGGCTGTTGCCTTAAAAAAAGTCTCAATCCAAGACTGGAATGGTTATACTGGCACTAAATTCTTCTACGTCGGATCCCAATATTTGTGGCTTGATTTTACTAGCTCTGGTAGTTGGCAATATAGTCCGCCATACGCTTATACTAGTGGATTTAGCGATGTTGGTAACCGCTACAATTTTGGCCAATGGTTAATTAGTAACGCTAGTAGTGCGGTCAAAAATAAAACCGCTACGGTTAATTACATCAATCAGGGAAAAGTTTTTATCCCCGCCACTAAAAACTTCCTTTACCGTGACGTCCAGGTCAGAATCATCAATAGTAACGGTGATCGAGTTCCAGCAGGATGGACAATTCCCATAGCCGGTACCGAAGATCAGCGAATGGACTCGGTAATCCAACAAAATAGCGGCTTTAACGAGAATTTAACTTACGTCCACAACGGCGAAACTTATTTTGTTTTACCAGGAATCGTACCTGATAGCTACGGCATGGGCAATCGTTTTGTCCTTAGTCATGTCGTTGCCGATACTCTTCTTTGGGACGATAATCCAAATTCGGTCACTGGCGCTAATAGCATTTTTGGTTATCCCTGGCTAAAAATGAGCAAATGGCTCAATAACACTAATGGTTCTACTCAATATTCAAGTGATATTGCAAGCGGTCAAATGTACTTCTTGTTAACTCGCCCCAGCATTTCAGTTCAAGATGTTCGAAATTCCAAGGGTGTTAAATTTGGTGCTTATCCAACGTCGACTTTTGGTTATCTAAGATTGGACGCTGACCTTGGGATCACCCAACAAGAGGGACTTGGTTTTGCAATTGGTAAATCACTTGAGGCAAACGGTTCAGGGCCGCTTGTTAAAAGTAATTTTGCAACTTATTACGGGACGGGCTTTGTCCTAAATGGACATCCCTTAAGAATTCAAAAAAATGACTACAATGAATATCGCAATCCGCAGGGCTACAATTATTTAGATCAGACGCTAAATCAACCCGTGTGCATTAATAACCGCACGGACTCTATTATGACCGGACGAGGGGATGCTTTTGGCGAGTACTTACAAGGAGTACAAACCAGCGAAACCGCTAATAAATATTACTTTAATCAAAAAACCGCGCCACTGGTTCGGATGATGCAAGGGAAAACTTATTTACCAGCAACTCCTGCTTCTGATGTCCAGGTCGACTACTATTTTGATCACAACGGAAATCAAGTAGTTGACCCCGGAGATGAGCTCCTTTATTCCGATACCCATATTACCGATACCCCTGGTGCAGCATACTCACTGCCGTTTAATCGCAGCTTCCTAGCTTCCAAAGGTACTTTTTTCCTAGTAGGACCAGCCAGCCCTTTGACCGGTTTTTACCCGATCGTCGATCGAATTACTAAAATTAGATATTATGCTGCTAAAGTCGGTAATCTTGTCATTGATAAAATGGACTACAATCACACCCAGACCTCCACACCGTACACAGTGTCTTATAGTAATCCACAATTAGTTAATGATATAGTCGTTCCAAGTGACGCCCCGCACGGGTGGGCATATTTTGATAGCAATAATAATCAACTGCCTGCAGGCACCCACATTACTTTAGATACTTTTTCGAAGAAAACTCAAAATACTACCTTGACGCTAAAGGAAATGCCTAAGGTCAATTTCACGGTGAAGGGTTATTACACCAATAATCCTAACAATACTTTCCCTTTGCATACCGCCCAATATTATCTTGGCGATCAAATTACTGACGGCGACGCTTCGGCAACTTGGGGTCAAAAAATTCTGAATGACCCTGCTGGACTTGATGATATTAATCAACAGCTAATTACTGCTGGAACTATTCGAGCGGGTTATCATCTTTGTCAGCCAGTCGGCAATTTTCCTATTTATTGGAATGATTCGCAGCCGATCCTAAGTAGCGCTATCTATCCAAATATCTTAACGACCAGTGTTGTCACTTTGCTCACTCCTCCTGCAATTGGCTATCAAGCAAGTGTCACTTTACCCATTGTCGGAGACGCTCAGCAAGTTAATTTAAAAACTAGCGCTAGTAATACTAAAGGAACCCCCATTTCAATTTCAAATCCAATTAATAAAGAATTGAGCACGACCTCAGATGCATCACTAACTTCTCCAGGAAGCGGCAATAACGAATTTGGCTTTAAAGATCCGGATCTAAAAAAGCCTGGTTACTCCTATGTCGTAACAGGACCTGATCATGTTATTTATCCTAGTCTTGCTGCTGCACTTCAAGCGAATCCAACGGCTGATCATACCCAAAATGGACGCAACGCTGATAGTTCACCTCAAGACTTTGTGATCACTTACCTTGAAGATCCGCAAGCGCTAGTCGTTAAAAGCAACTACAGCGTAGATGGCACCGCTAGTTCGCCATACATCATAAATGGACAAACTTATCCACTACCAGGCGTGATGAATCGTAATTACACCGGCTCCCCTTCAACACATTTCGGGACATCTGCTAATAATTATCCTGGACTGCCAGAAGCGTTGATAGCTTTTGGTACGGGAGTAACTGGCGAAGCGGGACATCACGAAGGTGACGGAATTTTTGGTAACTCAATTCAGTGGCCCCTTGATAATACCGAGCCTCCAAACAGTTGGAAATTAACGCTCAAACTTACTAATGAAAATAGCACGATCACTTATGGCTCTTGGGATTCAGTCGCCCAAATGATCAATGACGTTAACTACAAATTTGACCAAACTAGTAACCCTGCGACTTTTAATCCAAGTTATACCAGTTTATCCGATAGTTTAATTCCGGGAACGACAGATAATGACGTCCAAGTCCTGTCGCTCAATTATCAAAAATCTGGTCGAACTACAATTAGATCGGTGCCCAATTTTGACTTTGGCACGGAAAATAGTCCCAACGTTACGATTAAACTTGCCCACGCAGTACCAATGGCTGGCAGTGTCACCGCTAAATTAAATCTAAATTACCGTGATGATGCAACTAATACGCCAAATAACATCACTGATTATCTCCATACAAACCGAACCCAAACTCCTGTCAGCCGTTCTCTTATTGTTACAGATGCTTCAGGAGATCCGACAACTCCGTGGACAGTGGAAGCTCAAATGGATTATTTCCGTGGACCTGATGGAACCGTTAGTCAAAGTCACGGTCCTAGTCTAACTTTTAATAAAAATAACGTCATTATCAAAGGCATCGACGACAATATCTTAAGCGGAAATTCTAAGTATTTAGATAGTAATCCGCCTGTTTTCAATGATACAGTGCTCCAGGCTGGTGGACCAAGTGTGAGCGTGCTTAACAGTAATAGCTCTGCTAACCAAACTGCAATTGGCAGTTGGGACGCCGATTTTGCCTCAAGAGATTCGGCAAGCATTTATTTCCCTGGGAATGCTTTAAACAAATCAAATTCAGCTTCAAACCAAAACTATACGACAACTATCACTTGGACGCTCATTACAAATCGACCTTAATGTATAATGGATAAAAAAGAAAGGATTATCGCATGAATTTAAAAGAAACGTGGGATCTCTCAACGCTATTTGGTGGAGATCTTGATTCACCTGAACTCAAATCAGCCCTCAAAAAAACTGACGAGCTGATTGAGCTTGTAAAAAGCACCTTAGAAAACGCACACCCGGGAGATTTTCCGTCAATCGCAACCAAAATCCAAAATGCGGAAGCCGAATTAGGCGAAATCTCCTCATTTATTGGAATGTGGCAGGCAGTCCATTACAGCGACCAGCGAGTTAGCGTGTATTATGGCAAGATTCAAAATCTTGTTTTAAAAATAACTCAGGTCGAACAAAGCTGGGGCCGTAAATTGGCAGAACTCAGTGAAACAGAATTTGATGAACTATTAAGTAAGCCCGAAATGGCACCAATCGCATTCACTTTAAAAGAACAGCGGGATAAATCCGTGCGACTTCTGGATCCGTCAACCGAGTACCTGCTGCAAAAATTGCAACAAGACGCCCTTGATGCCTGGTCGAGCCACTATGAAACAATTGCTTCTGGTCTTTCAACTGAATACGCTGACGAAAATGGAATCAAGTACCAAGTTAGCGCTGGTCAAGCTCTTAACTTGTTAGATAGCATCGCCAATCCTGTTGCTCGGAAAAATTTGATGCAGTCTTATGAAAAGATGTGGGGCAGCGCCGAAAATCTCTCAGGCGATACTTTAAACCACTTAGCAGGCGCTCGTTTAACCGATTATGAAGCTCATCATTATGATAATTTTCTCGAATACCCCCTTGAATTAAACCGAATGAGCCGTCAAACGCTCGACACGATGTGGAGTGTTGTTGCAAAGAACAAGAAAATGTTGGTCGAATTTTTAAATTGTAAAGCCAAACTTTTAAAACTGCCGACTGAGCATATTTCTTGGCAAGATCAATCGGCACCGCTTAATCTAAAAGGTTACGAATCCCATGAGATGAGCTTTGATGAAGCTGCAGAACTCATTATCAAAAATTTCACGAAATTCTCACCAAAAATGGGAAAAGTAGCCCAATTTGCTTTTGAGCACCAATGGATTGAAGCCGAGAATCGGGCTGACAAATCGCCTGGCGGATTTGAAACTTCCTTACCGATCAGTAAAGAAGCTCGTATTTTTCTAACTTTTACTGGTTCGGTCAATGATGCTGCAACCATTGGACATGAATTAGGGCATGCTTTTCACACGATGCAGCTCTACGATTTACCTTATTGGCGCCAAAATTACGCAATGAATATCGCAGAAACAGCCTCGACTTTTGCCGAGACTATTATTAACAACGCCAATGTTGAAGCTGCTACCTCGAAAGCTGAGAAACTAACTCTTCTCGATGCTAAAATGGTCAACGCCGTTGCAATGTTTATGAATATCCACGCTCGCTACATCTTTGAAACCAATTTCTATACCAAGCGCCAAAAGCAAATCATTACTCCAAGAGAACTCAACGAGATGATGATTGGTGCTCAAAAAGTTGCCTTTAACGGCGCAATGGAAGAATATCACCCCCACTTTTGGACCAGTAAGCTTCACTTCTACATCGATGAGGTACCATTTTATAATTTCCCTTATACTTTTGGTTACCTCTTTAGTTTGGGAATTTACGCTTTTGCTCAAAGGTCTGGTGCTGACTTTGAAGATCAATACATCGCACTGCTTAGAGATAGTGCGAATATGCCTGTTGAAGAGTTGGCTAAAAAACATCTAAATGTCTATCTAACAAAAGAAGATTTCTGGCAGTCAGGAGCTGATCTAGTGAAAAAAGACATCGATGAATATTTGGAACTGGCAAAAGATTTTATCTAAAAAATGACACTTCAATCTGAGGTGTCATTTTCTTTTAGAATATAGCGAGAAATTGGCTTGCGGCTTAAATACTCTAAGTTTTGAATCAAAAGTAAAATCCACGAGAACGAAAGAATAAAAGCAATAATCTCAAAGGCAGTTAAAGAAAAATAGTGAAAAATGTGCCACATTACTCCAGAAAAAAGGACAAATCCACCCATCGCATAGGAAGCAATCAGAAAAGTTTTGCTGACCTGGGGCAAGAGCCAACGAACAGCAACAATTTGAAAAAAGAGCAGATAAATCATCAAAAATGCTGAATTGTCATGAAGCTCGTGTAAAATATCACCGTGAACGTTAGGAAATAGCCCCACTCCGCCGAGACAAACCGCGGTCATCGTTAAGGTAATTCGTAAAAGCGTTAGGCGCCAATTGTTGGGATATATTTTCTCCAGCGAAACGAAAAGATAATCAACTAGAGCAACCATCAATAAAGCCGATAGAATTAAAGTAAAGTTAAACTGCCACGCATTCTTCGCCGCCCGCGACCCTAAAAAGCTTAAATTAACTTGCCACCAGCGCGAATTTTGATTAACGATAATTGAAAAAATTACTCCACTAATAATTACAATAATCAGTAAATTAGTAATCATTGAAGGAGAGACGTTTTTCGCCATAAATAAAACGCTATAATTCGTGATTGCTAGAAAAATTGCAGCGAACACCGTTGAAGTATAAATATCAAAGACCGCTCCTTTAAAAGCAACGTCGATCAGCCAGAAAAAAGCCATCAAAAAGAACACTGTAATGCTGGTAAAAGCAAGAATGATCGTCGGAAAGCTTCGCCACGACAGGGCTTTTAAGCGGGGGACGCCTTTAAGTTTACCTCCGATAAATGAAACCATTAATAATATAAAAGCGGTAATTGCTCCAATTACAAGCACAAAACTAGCAAGCGAGTAAGTACCAGAAATCGGCAAAAACTTCTTGTTAGTAATTTGCGCCATGACAAAAAATGCGATTGTCCCAATGATTAAGGGCCAAAATGACTGTTTAATTAAATCGGACTGTTGATTTTGATCATTATCAATGAGTTTAACTTGATAAATTTTCCCATTTGCAACGAATTCAAACTTTCGATCCGGTGGCAATTTAAATTTTGATTCATCTTCTGAAATGTAAATTTCGTGTTTTTTTGTATCCATCGAAGAATAATTGTACTAGAAAGAACACCTGGTTTAAAGATTTAAATTGGAAACTCGCATTAAAAATTTTTCACGTCGATCTTTAGTTGAACGACTAGAGCTTCCAAAATTGATCCAACGAACTTTTTTTATCCCTAAGGGCTTAAGAGTACGTTTGATCAAATCTTTTTTAAGAATATTTCCGCCTAAATATTTATAGTAAAAAGTCGGCGTCGACGAAGTCGATAAAATCAAAGCTTGCTTGATATTTGTCAGATTTCTTTGACCACCTGATACTCTTTTAAGTTTATAAATAAAACCTTTTAACAGCCCTGGAATTCCGTTATGCCAGATCGGCAGCACCAAAATTAACCGTTCACAATTTGCGAGCATCAACAAGTATTTAACAGTCCCGGCTCCTGTTTCATCATAAACCGGATCAAAACGCTCAGCATAAAGATCAATCACTCGATACGACTGATTGTGTTCTTCTAGATTCTTAATTATCGCCTCTAAAATGGCATGATTAAAACTCTTGGGCCACGGATGACAATAAATGATCAAATATTTAATCATCAGACTTTTCCTCCAAGAGTTTATTTTAACAAAAAGACTACTTCTAAGAGTAATCTTTTTAAATTTATTAGATACTAGCGCCGCCTCCACCAGATGAACCACCGCCACCTGAGAAGCCTCCTCCACCGGAAAATCCGCCGCCAGAGCCACCCCAATAACCACCGCCACGATGATTATTATTTCTAAAGATTAATAAAAACCAGAAAAGCCACCACAAAAGACTATGACGCCTTTGATCTCGTTGATGAATGGTTGGGGGTTTAATTACTGCTAATAAGGCGATGATCACCACTACTGCGATCAAAAAATAAGGAGAGACAGGATTATCAGATTTCTGATTTTGACGCGCATCCACGTAAGATTTGCCATACTGTAAATCGTCAGTTTTGTATCCGTTGGCTTGATCAACAACTCCGACCACCGATTTAAAAACCGCCTGCAAACCCTGATTCACCTTCTCTGGCGAACTCGATTTCAAATCACTTTCGTGATCACGCAAAATCTTGCCCGCTAAAGCATCCGGCAAATCGCCTTCAAGCCCATAACCGACCTCGATCCGGACGTTGCGTGCTCCATCATTCAAGGCATAAAGAATTAAAACTCCGTTATTCTTTTTCTTGTTGCCGATTTTCCATTTTTGGAACAAATCTGGAGCATAACTGTCGATACTATCACCGTCAGTTGACTTAACTACAGCGAGCACCACTTGGGGCGCCGAATCCTGTTTAAGATAAAACTGATTTTTGGCTTGAACAAGTTCTTTAGTTGAAGAATCTAGCAGATTAGTTTCATCGTAATAAAAATTATCAGGTGCACTCGGAAGGTCAGATGATGCTTTTGGCCGATCAAAACTTACCAAGAGACCTAACAATAGGACTAGTAACAGCCAAAATTTTCCAATAAGTTTTCGAGTCATCTAGATTTCCCTTCTTGCATTAAAAACAGGATATTTATTTCCCTGTATCAAGATCAACTGTCGGTGCTTTTTGCGCCTTACCATCGGCTTTGAAGTAATCCATTTGATGATAACCCATCATACCAGCGACCATATTTTTCGGAAATGTAACGATTGAATTGTTGTAAGTTTGAATTGCTTCGTTGTAACGACGACGTTCCACACTAATGCGATTTTCAGAACCTTCCAGCTGAGTCATCAAGCTGCTGACGTTTGAATTTGATTTTAATTCTGGATAGTTCTCACCAATCACATTGACTAAGGTTCCAACTGAACTATTTAATTTTGCATCAGCTTTCAATTTATCAGAAGCAGTCGATGCATTACCATAACTCTTACGAGCGTCAGCAATATCGCCGAACACTTTTTGCTCTTGCTTCATTGAACCTTTAACAGCATTAACTAAATTAGGAATCAGATCGTAGCGCCGCTGCATCACATTTTCAACTTGTGACCATTGAGCGTTAACATTCTGCTTTGATTTTGCCAACGAATTATATGTGCCAATAAAAGATCCTATTAGCATGACAACGATAACTACTGGGATCCCAATCCATAATAAACGACGCGAATTTTTACTCATAAATAAAACTCCTTTAAATGATTAAAATAACTATAACACGATCACCAAAAAACAGGATCGGTATTAAGGCTGATTTTTATTTTGCGCTAAATAATAATAGACCGCAGAATCGCTAAACTTATTTAAGGTAAAGTGATCTTCACGCCTAATTCCCTCATAAATAAAACCAGCATTTTTTGCTACCTGCTGGCTTGCTAAATTATTAGGATCCGTGCGAATGACAAAACGATGAACTCCAGCAGCTCGGCTTAAAACTGCAACTAATGCTTTAACAGATTGGGTTGCAATCCCATGTCCTGTAAACTTTTCAGCTAGCCAATAACCAATTTCACCTGAGCGCTCGTTAGCGTTGACATCATTTAACTCGACAATTCCAATAATCTTGTGTGATTTAACAATTAGATATTCAAATATTGCCCCGCGATAAAAAGCTGCCTGCGCTTCGGTCAAAAAAGCTTTTAAATCTGCCTCAGAGTAATTATTAACCCAGGGAAGATTCTGAGCCAAATAAGCCCGATTCTCCGCAAGCACTTTAAATAACGCTGGTGCATCGCTCGGCGTCGCCAGTCGCAAAAACAAATCTTCTTGAACAAAAATTTCAAAAAGTTCGATCGCCGAATCCAAAATTAAACACCTTCAACTAGGTAATAATAGACTTCATAATCTTTATATTCACCATTGTTTAAAACTGCGCCGTGTTCAATTCCTTCCAAGGTAAATCCCGCTTTTAAGGCAACATTTTGGCTTGCTTTATTTGATGGATCAGTCTTAATCACAACTCGGTGTAATTTCATAACAGGAGCTAATCTTGCAATCAAACTTTTAACGGCTTGGCTCATAATCCCTTGGTGCTGATATTCTGCGCCCAGCCAATAACCGATTTCAGCATTGCTACCTTGAATATTATGAAAATCAATCACGCCGACAACTTCTCCAGATTTCTCGATCACATAATTAAAGCTCAACCCAGCATCAAAACTGGCAACGGCCTCCTGCACAAATTTCTCCTCAGCTGCTAAATCATTATCTTTAGCCCATGGTAAAAACTTCGCCAAATGATCCCGATTAGTCTCCACTAGATCCTGAATTGCTGCTGCATCGCTTAATTGATAACGCCTCAGACTTAAATCTTCATCAATGGTTATATTTTCGATTTTAGCAAGATCAGCGGCGGACATTTTTCTCATAGTTTTAATTCCCAGTTCATCAAGCTGCGCTGAATCGACCTCACCCGGAGCGCCGGTTAAAGCTTCGGTGCCTTTTGAATTCTTTGGAAAAGCAATGACGTCACGGATATTATCTTTTTTAGCCAAAAGCATCGCAAAACGATCGAGTCCAAAGGCAATTCCTCCGAGTGGCGGGAAACCGTAATCAAGAGCATTCATTAAGAAACCGAAGCGCTCATTGGCGTCTTCAAGTGAAAAGCCAAGTGCCTTAAACATTCTTTCCTGCATTTCACGGGTATGAATTCTTAGAGATCCCCCGCCCAATTCATAACCATTCAAGCAGATATCATAGGCATAAGCATAAACTTTGCTGGGATCAGTTTCCAAATAATCAACCGTTTCTTCTGTTGGCAGGGTGAAAGGATGATGCTCTGACACGTAGCGACCTTCTTCTTTTGAATAGTGAAACATTGGAAAATCAGTAATCCAAACAAAACGGAACTGATCGTGATCAATTAATCCCAATTGATCCCCTAGCATCGTCCGAAGATAACCTAAAGTTGCGTTTACTACTGCTTTTTCGGCCGCGGCAAACAAAATCAAATCGCCATCTTGCGCCTTCGTCTGGGCTAACAGTCTCGATGCAATTGGCTTCATGAATTTAGCGATTGGTCCTTGAACCTCACCGTCTTTAACTTTTAACCAAGCAAGTCCCTTAGCTCCAAAGCGCTTGACGTATTCGCCCCAATTATCAATGTCCCGGCGAGAAAATTTCTCAGCAGCACCTGGTACAACCAAGGCACGTACAATGCCGCCTTCGTTTATTGCCGAACTAAAAACCTTAAACTCAGCGTCTTTAACTGCATCTTCAACATTAATGAGCTCCATCCCAAAACGGAGATCTGGTTTATCGGAACCATAGTGTTCCATCGCATAATCCCAAGTCATTCGTTCAATCGGCAATTTAATTTCGACATTAACCACCTCTTTTAGAACTTCGGCGATCAACTCTTCAGCAATTGACATGATCTCTTGATCACTTAAAAATGAAGTTTCAATATCAACTTGAGTGAATTCTGGTTGCCGATCCCCTCGTAAATCCTCATCCCGAAAACAGCGTGCGATCTGATAATAGCGATCAAAACCTGATGTCATCAATAGTTGCTTAAACAACTGGGGCGACTGCGGTAAAGCCCAGAAATTTCCTTGATAAGTCCTAGAAGGAACTAAGAAATCCCTTGCCCCTTCAGGCGTTGATTTGGTTAAATTAGGCGTTTCAATATCAATAAAACCATGATCGTCCATAAATCGGTGAATAACGTGCGTGATTTTTGAACGCATCATTAAAGATCTTTGCATTTCAGGGCGACGCAGATCTAAATAGCGATATTTTAATTTGAGGTCTTCTTTAATTTCAACGTGATCTTCAATATTAAAAGGCAGCGTCTTTGAAGTACTTAGGACTTTTAGATTTGAAACTTCAATTTCAATTTCACCTGTCTTCATCCGATCGTTTGCTTCGCCATCAGCTCGCTGCACGACACGACCAGTCGCCTCGATAACGTATTCATTACGTAAAGCGGAAGCTTGCTGGTGCAATTCTTCATTGGCGTCTTCACGAATTACTAATTGAACGATCCCCGCACGATCTCTTAGCTGGATAAAAATCAACGCTCCTAAATCACGTCTTCTTTGAACCCACCCTTTTAAAGTAACCGTTTTACCGACGTCTTTAATTGTGACGTCTCCTGCATACATTGTTCTTTCAGCCATTAATCTTCTAACCTACCCTTCGTAATGTCTTTTAATGCTAGCTCAAATTCAGTGCCATCACTCATTTTCTTCAATCGATATACTTTATCTGCAATTTCTTTACTTCCAATCACAATCGTGTAACGTGATTTTAAGCGATTGGCGAGTTTAAATTGCGATTTCAAAGAACGTCCCGTGTAATCGTAAGCTACTGAAAGTCCTCGTTCACGCAATGTGTTGGCTAATTGGAAAATTTCTGGTACAGATTCCTCTTCGACTCCGACCAAAAAGAGATCGACTTCGGGCTGCAACTCTTCTTTTAAATCCTCATTTTGGGCGAGAATTTCAATTAATCGCTCTTCGCCAAGGCCAAAACCAACTCCAGGAGTTGCGGGACCACCAAGCTCTTCTACCAACTGGTTGTATCTTCCTCCTGCAATCAGCGTGAGTTCGCTGCCGCCAAAACGATCGCCAGTATAAATCAACTCAAAGATTGTGTGATTATAATAATCAAGTCCCCGCACCAATTCTTCGTCGATGACAAAATCAATTCCGTTTAACGCCAGGTATTTCTTTACTTCTTCAAAGTATTGAGCGGCGCTATCAGTAAGGTAATCAATAATCTTTGGCGCGTCCGCGACAATTTTTTGATCGGTTGGATCTTTGGAATCCAAAATTCTCAATGGATTTTTTACTAATCTGATCTTGGAGTCTTCAGATAGTTCAGCTTCATACGGCGTCAAGTAATCGACCAGAGCTTTTTCGTAAGCCTGCCGGGATTCTTGATCTCCTAAAGTATTTAAAGCAACTTTAACTTCTGTAATTTCAAGAGTTTTTAAAATTTCGACCGCCAAAGTGATCGTCTCGGCGTCAAGCCTAGGATCTTCAACTCCGAAAGCTTCAACTCCAAATTGATTAAATTGTCGGCTGCGTCCGCTTTGCGGTCTTTCGTAGCGGAACATCGGTCCCAGATAATAGACCTTAAAAGGCTTTGCAAACTCCGGTCCAAAAAGTTTATTTTCAATATACGCTCGCACTACTCCGGCAGTTCCTTCTGGTCGCAAAGCCATCTTACGATTACCTTTATCGGTAAATTCATACATCTCTTTTGCGACAACATCAGAAGTTTCCCCTGCACTACGCTGAAATAGATTTAAGTTTTCAAAAATTGGTACTCTAATTTCAGAATAGCCAAACTTTGCAGCAATTTGTCTTTCCGTATTCTCTAATTTCTGCCAAATAACCGCTTCTTGCGGCAAAACATCATTGGTTCCTTTTGGCCTTTGATAAACCATTCTATCCTCCTTACCAAACAAAAAAAGCGCCACTAAAAAACTTTTAGGGCGCATAATTGCACGGTACCACCTATAATTTAACTAGTTTGATAACGCAGCGAACTGCGATTAATTGGTACGTCACGAATTTTTTCAAGCTTTCAGCCTCGGCTTGATCTCTGATTTTATACAATAAGGATAAACAAGCAGCAAATATTTGTCAATCGTTAGAAATAGCTAAACTGAACAACGTCTGCTATAATTTTCTCAACAATTAACTAAAAATCAGTCGAGCGAACGATGGAGAAAATTAGAATAAATAATAAAATTCTAATTAATAGTTTATTAACCGATGATTTATCATATAATAGTATGGTATATGTTACCACGGTTTGGGTCTATGATAAGGAGTTGCTTTACACTAATGAAGAAAAAATGGATTGCGTTTAAGAATAACGGGATTGCTCGCTTTATTTGCACCACCATCTTTTATACAGTTATTTTTCTAGTCCTCGTCTATCTTTATAGTTACAGCGGAGTCGGCGGTGGCGGCTTTATTTATAATGGATTTTAAAAATTATTGGGAGTTTATAGATGATAGAAAACTTTATCCAAACAATCGATCAATTCGGGCTTGATCACCCTGAGCGGATTGTTTATGAAAATAATCAAGTCAAAAATACATACGGCGAACTACGAGAATATTCCAATCGCTTAGCTAATTATCTTGATCAGCTAAATTTAGATCGTAGCCGCCCAGTTATGGTTTACGGAAACCAAAAATTTGAGACTTTAGTGGCTTTTTTAGGTGCTGTCAAATCAGGACATGCTTATATTCCGGTCGATAGTCATTCACCTAAAACTCGCTTGGAATTGATTGGCGAAATCGCCGAACCTGCTGCTTTAATTAACGTCGAACCGACAGATTTTAAGATTAACGAACTCCCTACTATTGAACCAGACCAATTGAGTTCAATTATCAATGAACCCGTTGAATATTCAGTCGATCACGCGGTTTCAAGTGATGAAACTTACTATATTATTTTCACATCTGGCACAACTGGCAAACCCAAAGGTGTACAGATTTCACACAACAATCTTCTAAGCTTTGTCAATTGGATGCTTAGCTCGGAGTTTTCACTCCCTAATGAGCCGAGAAACCTCTCTCAGCCGCCTTATTCTTTTGATTTATCAGTCATGAACTGGGGACCAACTTTAGCCAGCGGCGGAACCCTCGTAGCTCTCGATAAAGAAGTTACTGATAATTTCAAAGAATTATTTAACGCTTTGCCTAATACTAAGGTTCAAGTTTGGGTTTCAACTCCCACTTTTGCGGATGTTTGTCTTTTAAACCCAGCTTTTAATGCTGAATCGATGCCAGAAATTACGCACTTCTTATTTTGCGGTGAAGAACTAACTCATAAAACTGCTCAAGCATTACGAACTCGTTTTCCTAATGCTCATATTTTTAACACCTATGGACCAACTGAAGCAACCGTTGCTGTCTCAGCTGTGGAAATAACTGACGAAATTCTTGAAAAATATGATCGGCTCCCGATTGGAACCCCAAAGGATGATACCTTAATGACGATTGTCAATCCTACAACTGACGAGGTTCTATCTGATAACGAAAAAGGTGAATTGATCATTCAAGGTCCCAGTGTCTCTAAAGGGTACCTTAATAATCCCGAAAAAACCGAAGCTGCCTTTATTAAAGATCGCCCAAGAAAATATCGATCTGGTGATCTTTGTGCTCGTGATCAATTTGGTCAATTCCTATTCTATGGTCGGACTGATTTTCAAGTTAAGCTGCACGGTTACCGAATTGAACTTGAAGAAGTGAGCTTCCACTTGCAACATCAACCACTTGTAAAACAAGGAGTTGTAGTTCCAGTGTACGGTCGTGACCAAAAAGTTTCCCAGTTAATTGCGTGGGTTGTCCCCACAAAGTCTGTTGTAGGTAATGAGCTCAAAGCCACCGAAGAGATTAAAGCTGGCTTACAAAAAGAGATGGTCTCTTATATGGTGCCCCAAAGAATCATCTATAAAGAAGAATTGCCTCAAAGTCCTAATGGAAAAATTGATTTGAAAGCCATCATTAACGAGGTTAATTCTTAATGATTTATTTTCAACCTTATGAAAATCCTAGCTATTTTATTGTTCTGTTTATTGCGTTAATACCTATTATTATTTTGATTTTAAACGGCCGTCGCAGTAGGATTTATGAAGCAATTATTTCTTTATTTTTTTTGTTCTTAACATTTGGTGGACCTTCTTGGCACCAAGGAGTCGCCCTTATTATCTATACGATTTATGAAACAGTGATAACTTTTGCTTATTCAAGTTATCGCAAGAAGTGTAATGAAGGCTGGATTTTCTACTGTGCTGTCATTTTAGCTATTCTGCCTTTGGCGCTAGTCAAGATTTCAACGGCAACTCATAATAATGTGCAAACTTTAATTGGATTTTTGGGAATTAGTTACTTGACTTTTCGGGTTGTGCAGACAATCATGGAAACTCGTGATGGAGTAATTAAAGATTTAGATTTAATGAACTTCTTACAGTTTCTTTTATTCTTTCCAACTATTTCTTCAGGTCCAATCGATCGTTATCGGAGATTTGTTAAGGATTATCAAAACGTTCCAAAAAGAGATGAATACCTGGAAATGCTCCAAAAAGGAGTACATTATATATTTCTGGGATTTATTTACAAGTTTATTTTAGCTTATATCTTTGGAACCCTCTTACTTCCTGGCCTTAAAACCGCGGCAATGGCCGCGCGAGGAAATTTTCTTGGCATCTCGTGGCCGCTCGTGGGAGTTATGTATGTCTATTCGGCAGATCTCTTCTTTGATTTTGCTGGATATAGTCTATTTGCAGTTGGAACATCTTACTTCATGGGCATCAAGACCCCGATGAACTTCAACCGACCTTGGCAATCCCCTAACATCAAAGAGTTTTGGAATCGCTGGCATATGAGTTTATCTTTTTGGTTTAGAGACTATATATACATGCGGCTTTTGTTCATGTTTATGAAGAAAAAAACCTTTAAGTCAAGAATTACCGCAGCAAATGTTACTTATGTTTTAAATATGTTAATCATGGGTTTCTGGCATGGATTAACCTGGTACTATATAACCTATGGATTATTCCATGGTTTTGCAATCGTCATCAATGATGCTTGGTTGCGTTACAAGAAGAAACACCGCGAAGAGATCCCTCAGAATCGGTTTACTAAATATTTCGCAATCTTTTTGACTGTGAATGTTGTTTGTTTCAGTTTTCTGATTTTCTCAGGATTTTTAAATGAATTGTGGTTTAGTTAAAAAAGGAGTTTTAAAAAATGGAAAAAAGCGAAATCAAAAACACAGTACTTGATGTTTTAAACGAAATTACCGGAACTGATCTGGCTGATCAAATGAATGTTAACCTGTTTGATACAGCATTAATGGATTCGATGGCAACTGTTGAAATGCTATTACAATTACAAGAGAAATTAGGAATTGACGTCCAAATTTCCGAATTTGATCGAAATGAATGGGATACCCCCGAAAAAATTGTTGATAAAGTTAGTGGTATGCTTCAATAATGTTTAAAAAACTCTGCAAGATCTTCGGTCCGATTGTCTGTGCCGCGATCATCGTATTTTTATTATTAGTCTCACCTTTTCACTTCGGCTTAGGAAAAGTTAGTAAATCGGTCCAGAAAAATGCCGCAACAGCCCTTGAGACTAAAGTCCAAAAAGGAACTGCCGTCAAAGAACAGGCGCTTAGTGGTAATTATGTCGCCTTTTTTGGCTCGTCTGAATGGTCAAGATTTGATCCTCTCCACCCAGCAGTTTTAGCTGAAAAATACGATCGCAGTTATCGGCCGTTCTTGCTAGGAGCTAAAGGATCGCAATCACTCGTTCAGTTTCTAACAATGCAGTCGGTTAATGAGCAACTAGAAAATAAAAAAGCAGTTTTTAGCATCTCACCACAATGGTTTGTGCCAAAAGGTGCTAAAAAAGATGCATTTAACTATTATTTTTCGCCTTTACAGGCGACAGAATGGATTTTACGAGAGCATAATTCCAAAATGGATCGTTATGTCGCTAAACGCTTCTTTAATTTACTGGATCCATCTAGTGATGCTGTATTACGCAATGCATTTAAAAAAATAAGTGAAGATAAATCTCTTTCTGATAAAGAAATTTCATACATCAAATTGAAGCATCGCATACTTTTGCAAGAAGACCGTTTCTTCTCTAATCTCTTTATTTCTAATCGTAACGAAAAAAAAGTGGATAAGTTCGCAAAGAAATTACCGGATAAATATGACTATAATGATCTTTACGATTTAGCAGGCCGCTTGGGAAGAGAGCAGACATCTAATAACAGTTTTGGGATTAGCGATAAATTCTATCATGATCAGCTATCGAAACGAATTAAAAAGCTGAAAGGATTTCAAAAAAAGGATCGCTTTACTAAATCGCCCGAATATGCTGACTTCCAAGCAGTCTTAGAAACTTTCATCCACAACAACACCGATGTAATTTTTGTAATTCCTCCAGTCAATGCAAAGTGGCAAAAATACACAGGTCTTTCACAAAAAGAAATTCAAAATGCCGTTACTAAAATCAAATATCAGCTTGATTCACAAGGATTCAAACATATCGTCGATCTCTCAAATGATGGAGATATTCCTTATTTTATGACCGATACAATTCATTTTGGCTGGCGCGGATGGCTTTATTTTGACAGTGCGGTTCAACCATTTTTAGAAAATAACCATCGGAAGCCTCTCTATCAGCTAAACGAACGATTTTATGATCGAGATTGGCAAAAAGCTAACGTTGACCAAATTTCTAAATTTTAAGCAACAAACATGAAAACTGATGAAAAAAATCAGTTTTTTTAGGTCAAAGGGGTTTTTTCCAAGACAAAAATAAGTTATCTTTAAATAAAAGATTGTGAGTGTTAAGGGTTTGAATCAGTTAAAAGTATTTCTCAAAAAAAATTATATTAATATCATTCTCCTGGTAACAATAGTCGTGGGCCTGGTGAGTACTTATACAGTCGCAATGTCTAATGTCGTAACTATCAAGG
Source organism: Xylocopilactobacillus apicola (assembly GCF_033095985.1). Lineage (NCBI taxonomy): Bacteria > Bacillati > Bacillota > Bacilli > Lactobacillales > Lactobacillaceae > Xylocopilactobacillus > Xylocopilactobacillus apicola. The sequence continues at coordinate 550,730 of NZ_AP026802.1, read as the reverse complement.
CAAAAGTTGTGAATGTTCGTACTGGTCCCATGCTCTCTTATAATGTTATGGCGCAGTTAAAAGAAGGAGACCAGATCCAAATTCTCGAACAAAAAAACGGTTGGGACAAAATTCGGCTGGATGGAGATAAAATTGGATGGGTTGCCGATTGGCTTCTAGACTCATCTGAAATTGATTCAGCGACCAATGCAACCGGTGTTGTTAATACTAGTGGGGTCAATATCCGTGAATATGCCAACACTCAAAGTAAGGTTTTAAATCGGCTGGAAAAAGGCACTAAAGTCAATATTGTCTACACCAAAGGTGACTGGAGTCAGATCACGATGGACGGAAAAATTGGCTGGATTAACAACAAACTATTTGATCTAACCAATGACGAGCAGGAAAAAGCTCAAACCAAAGTTTATGTGCTCCGTCCAACAATTAATCTTTACCAGGAAGCTAACCCTAATTCACATGTTTTAGCAACTTCAAAGCAGGATGATCAGCTTGAAGTTGTTGGCTCTGTTGGAGATTTTTATCAAGTGAAAAACGGAAAAAATATTATTGGTTACGTTTCTCGTCAACTAGTAACTACCGAAATTCCTAATACTGGCGCTGAGCAGGCTCAAGAAGCTGCACGACCACGATCCTTAGCTAAGGCAACCATTGTAATTGATGCTGGTCATGGTGGTGATGATCCCGGTGCTCAAGCAAATGATAACCGCCATTACGAAAAAAATTTCTCCCTTCTATATGCCAAAGAATTAAGGGATCAGTTGCAGACCAAAGGAACCAAGGTTGTAATGATTCGAAATAAAGATTCCTGGGTTTCTTTAGAGGACCGAGTCAAGATAACTAATAAAAATCAGCCAAGTGCATTTATCAGTCTCCATCTCGACTCTTCCAAATCAGCTAATGAGGCAAGTGGCATTACCACTTACTATTATTCCGAAAAAAAAGACCTCAAACTGGCAAAAACTTTAGCAAGTCAGTTTAATGGCCTAAAAATTCCGAATCGCAATACCAATTTCGGAAATTTTGAAGTTATTCGAGAAAACGATTATCCAGGAGTTTTACTGGAAATTGGCTATATTAATAGCGATTCAGATTTCGCTCAAATCAGATCGGATAGCTATCGCCAACAATTTATTTCACGCGTGGTCTTAGGTTTAGAAAGCTACTTTAAATAATCTATTTTTAGTCACGCGATAATCACCAAAGAATTTCTTTAAGCCCCCTCAAGAGACCGATTCGGTCTCTTTTTTATTTAGTTTAAATTTATCGATTAATTAAGTTCTTTTGTTTCTTAAGATCAAACGTTTTATCATTTTACGAGCTCCGCGTCTAACAATATCTAACTAATTTTTTTTACCATTTCTGCAAAAGCCAAACTGCAATGGGTAAAATCAGTTAACAATCGCTGAATCTCCGTTCAAATACAAAAATCCGTTATCATCTGGTGGAGTAATAGCTGCTTTAATGAACGTACAAAAAGCGATGATCCCGGGAATAAAAGTCCAAGAGAAAACCAAGTACAAAACTCCTTTACCAATGAATCCCGCATAAAATTTATGAATCCCTAAACCACCAAAAAACAACGCCAACAAAATATATATAGTTTTATTGACCTGATAAGTCTTTTTGGGATAAGTTGGTTCAACATTAGGCTTTGAAACAGCAACAACCTTTACTCTTCCGTCATCGGCGTGATAAATCTGAACGGTTTGACCAACTTCCGGGGTAAAATCTAACGAATATGGATCAACCGAAATCAATTTTCCATTATCGTCACCCACCAAAATTTCTTTTTCATTAATTTCAACAATTTGCGCCATTACTGCTCCTTTCAGGTTAAAATTCCATTTTGACTACGTAAAATCAAAGTAAATGGACCATCATTAATTGAACTGACAGCCATATTGGCCCCGTAAACTCCAGGTAGAGTTTTAAAACCCGCATCGCGAAGTTTTTTCAGGAAAAATTCATACAAGATCTGCGCTTCTTGATATTCAAGTGCCTGTGTAAAACTTGGACGGTTTCCTTTGCGCACATCAGCTGCTAACGTAAACTGAGAAACTGCTAAAATTTCGCCATTAACATCGGCTAAGCTTAAATTTGTCTTGCCGTCTGAGTCTTCAAAGACTCTTAATTTGCTAATTTTTTCGCTCAAACGAGTTACGTCAGCCTCACTATCGCCCTTTTCCGCTCCAATCAGCAAAAGAAAACCACGATCAATCTCACTGATTAATTGCTCATCAACGGTCACAGAAGCACTTTTAACTGTTGTCAATACTACTTTCATTTATTCGCCCTAACTACATTATAGACATCTGGAACTTTCTTTAAACTTTCCATTATTCTTCTTAAGCTTTCCTTATTATAAATCTTTACGGTCGCCTCAATCGTCGCCGTTTTATCATCAGAGCTGACTTTTGCACTGATATTGCCAAGTCCTTTAGCCAAAACGTTTAATTCCTGGACCACATCTTTTAAGACGCCATTGCGGTTATAGCCATAAATCTCTAAATCAGTTGCATAGAGTCTGGTGCGATTATCTGGATCACCCCAGAAAACTTCGATTAGACGCTGCTCTACGTCATGATTATTAGTCACATTGTGACAATCAGCACGGTGAACGGTAACTCCCCGACCTTGTGTAACGTAACCGACAATTGGATCTCCCGGAATTGGCGTGCAACAGCGTGCAAGATGAACTAAAAGATTATCTACTCCTGCAATGTAAACGCCTGTATCTTCGTCAATGCTGTTAACAGGACGACTAGATTTTGAGGGCTCCAGCATCTTAGCTAGGTCTTGATCTTGTTTTTCCTTAGCTTGTTGCTTTCGATAATCCTCTGTTAGACGGTTTGCTACTCCTTGTGCCGATAGCTCACCATAGCCAATTGCTGCCAAAATCTCATTTGCTCCAAAGCCTTTGAATTTATCTTCAATCTTTGCTAAAGATTCTTTGGTTAGAAATTTCTTAGGATCAAACTTATTATCAATCAGATAATTTTCGAGCATTTGACGCCCTGCTTCGATATCTTCGTCTTTTTCCTGATTTTTAAAATAACGTTTAATCTTATTGCGGGCCCGAGTGGTTTTGACAAAATCAACCCAATCACGACTTGGCTTTGCTTGCGTTGCCGTCATGATTTCTAAAATATCGCCATTTTTTAAAGGCGTGTCAAGTGTAATTATTTTTCCATTTCGCTTAGCACCAATTGCATGATTTCCCACTTCAGTGTGAACCAAATAGGCAAAATCAAGCGGCACTGAACCTTTTGGCAAATCGTAGACGTCCCCTTTAGGCGTAAAAACATAAACCCGATCGGAAAAAAGATCACCTTTAACCGTTGCCATGAAATCGTGGGCATCAACATCTTCCGATTCACTTTGAATTTCTAAAATCTCACGAAAAAGATCTAACTTTTTACCAGTTGCATCAATTTTTACTTGATCGGTTTCGCCCTCTTTATAAGCCCAGTGCGCAGCCACCCCGAATTCGGCAATTTCGTGCATCTTTTCAGTTCGAATCTGAATTTCTAAAGGTTTCGCTCCGGGACCGATCACCGTCGTATGAAGGGATTGATAAAGATTTTTCTTCGGACTGGCAATGTAATCTTTAAACCGCCCCGGAATCGGCAGCCATTCTGTATGAACTGCCCCTAAAACTGCATAACAATCCTGAACTGTTTTTGTAATCACTCTTAAAGCCAAAAGATCGTATAGTTCATCAAATTGTTTGTTTTTACTGACCATTTTTTTGTAAATGGAATAAATATGTTTCGGACGGCCGTAAATTTCATAGTCAAGATTAAGATCAAGAAGCGCTCGATTAACTGCTGTAACTGCCTCTTCAATGTACCCTTCGCGCTCCCCCCGCTTGGTATCCATCAGACTTGCAATCTTATGATATTCCTTCGGCTTAAGATAAAGAAAAGAAAGATCTTCTAGCTCCCATTTAATCGCACTGATTCCCAAGCGATCTGCTAATGGCGCAAAAATCTCCAAGGTTTCGTTAGAAATTGCCTGTTGTCGATCGCTTGGCAAATACTCAAGTGTCCGCATATTGTGCAATCGATCGGCTAATTTGACCATAATAATCCGTAAATCTTTAGCCATAGCTAGAAGCATCTTCCGATGATTTTCAGCTAGCTCGTCCTTATGAGCAACGTATTTAACTTTTGACAGTTTAGTAAGACCGTCAACAATGTAGGCAATATCGCTGCCAAAAATGACCTCGATATCTCCACCCGTAACCTGCGTGTCTTCCACCACGTCGTGTAAGAATCCCGAACTTACAGTATCTGGATCCATTTTGAGCTCTGCTAAAATACCCGCAACCTGAATCGGGTGAATAATGTAAGCTTCCCCCGATTTACGGTACTGATCATGATGAACGTATTCAGCAAATTCATATGCCTTTTTGACTGTCGCTACATGCTCATCATTCATATAGCTTTGACACATTTTGATGACATCATCAATCGTAAAGTTCTTCGTTTTGACCATACTCCCCACCCCGACTCATAAATATCTATACATTATAGCGTATATCTTAGGATAAATAGTCATAATTCAAAATAAAATGAGAGAACACTTAAAAAGAATATTGGAGCGTTCTCAGCCCGGAGAATTCTCTGACCGAGAGAGATATCTTGAAAGCCGTGATCAATAAATTCATCCACTTCCAAAACATCATACCCGCCTTCTGGTCCAAAAGCGCAACAAACTGACGTTCCAGGACTCAATTTATCCAGCGACGCTTTAAAGTTTAGCCCAGTTGGGTCAGTTTTCTCGTAAGCCAAAAATTTAATTTGGGCGTCTAAATCACATTCAGACCATGAACGAACAATTTCCACCGACGGCACAACGTTGCGATGAGACTGCTTGGCAGCACTTAAGGCAATTTTATTTAAACGCTCTTCCTTTTTTTGACCCCACTCATCCGAATACTTAAGCGGCGAAAACTTCGACGGATAGAAAACAAAATGGCTTGCGCCAAATTCGGTCCCCTTTTCCACCGTCTCATCTATTTTTTTGCCTTTAGTAAGGGCACAAATTAAAGTTACCTCAACCGGCAACTCCGAATTACGAGAATTTTCACTGATCCGCTTGGCATGAAGTTGTTTTTGATCAATATCGATTCGAGATAATTCATACACTGCCACCTGACCATTTGTATCAGCTACTTCAAAAGTTTTACCTGGTTGGTAGCGCAACACTTCGGCTAAATGATGGTATTCTTCCCCCGTCAAAACAACTCGTGAGTCTAAATTATTATCAATAAAAACTCTTTGCATTAGTCGACCCGCTGTACGATTAAGCTGACCCAATCCTTCATGCTTAGGCGTTCTGTAACTTTAAATCCAAAATCTTCTAATTTATCCGTAATTGCTGCTTCTTTTTCTTTGATAATGCCCCCGAGAATAACTCTTCCGCCTTCATTTAAGTGGCTGTCGAGCTCAGGAATCAGTTGAAAATGAACTTCGGCTAAAATATTTGCCAAAATTAGATCAGCCTTCTGATCAGTAGCTTTCAAAAGGTCACTTACTTTTAATTCAACATCTTGACTCACACCATTAATTCTTAAATTCTCTTCCGCATTTTCAATTGTCGTTTGATCAAGATCAGTTGCATAAACGTTTTTTGCTCCTAATTTCACAGCAGCGATCGAAAGAATCCCGCTACCGCTCCCAATATCGAAAACTTTATCTTCTAAGCGATAAGCGATTAACAGCGCCTGCAGCGTCAAAATAGTCGTTGGATGATCTCCCGTTCCAAAAGCCATCCCAGGATCAATAAAAATTTTGATCCGTGGATCATTTTGATACTCTTCTTTTTGCCAAACTGGAATAATCACCATATTTGAGGCAACCGGAATGGGGGAATAATGCTCACGCCAGGTCAAATTCCAATTCTGATCGTCTTCAAAAGAAAGATAAATTTTGACTTCGCCTGGATCAAGCCCAAACTCACTTAACCCTTCAACTTCTTTCTTAATAGCTTCTGGATTTAATTTCTCAGATTCAGCAATCCAAGTTGTGACGCTAACCTCACCTTCTGTGAGAGTTCTTTGATCAATAACTGTATCAGAACTTGGCTTTTCATAATGATCAAGCGGATCGTTTATCTCTACTCCTTTTGCGCCAAATTTAGTTAAAATCTCGCTCACAGCTTCAATTGCTTCGTTGGTTGTGATTACTTGAATTTTAGCCCACTGCATCGTTTATCTCCTTAATTAAAATAATTAATCCCCATCGCATCTCTCACTTCATTTAAAGTGGCATCTGCCAATTGATTGGCTACTTCGTCGCCTGCTTTTAAAACATCATAAACGTAATCAAGATTGGCTTTATAATCTTCGCGTTTAGTGCGAATTGGATCTAAAAAGGCATTCAAAACCTCAATTAAACGGCGCTTGATTAAAACATCCCCGAGACCACCTTTTTGGTACTGATCTTTTAAATCCTGCACCTTAGCTTGATCTGGGTCAAAAAGATCCAAATAAGTAAATACAACATTGCCCTCAACCGAACCAGGATCCTCAACATGAATATGGTTAGGATCGGTATACATCGACATTACTTTCTTCTTAACCTCATCAGCGCTATCAGATAGATAAATCGCATTACCTAAAGATTTACTCATCTTCGCGTTGCCATCAATCCCCGGAATCCGACCTTGACCTTTGGGTGGAAAAATTCCTTTAGGTTCAACCAAAATATCTTTTTTGTAAATTGAATTGAATGATCGGACAATTTCTCGAGTTTGTTCGATCATCGGTTCCTGATCATCACCTACCGGTACGTAATTGGCTTTAAATGCCGTGATATCTGAAGCTTGCGAAACCGGATAGATAAAGAATCCTGCTGGCACACTTTGTCCAAATTTCTTTTGTTTTATTTCTGTTTTGACGGTTGGATTGCGTTCTAAGCGCGAGACCGTAACTAAATTAAGATAAATCATCGTCAGTTCATTTAAAGCTGGGATTTGCGATTGAACGAAAATAGTTGAAACTTTTGGATCAATCCCGACTGAAAGATAATCAAGTGCAACATCTGTGAGGCTTTTCCTAATTTTCTCAGGATCGCGAGCATTATCCGTTAGCGCCTGCATATCTGCAATCATGATTAAATTTTGATCAACTTCTTGTTCAAGCTCAATGCGTTGTTTGAGCGAGCCCACATAATGTCCGAGATGAAGTTTTCCGGTTGGTCGGTCACCCGTTAATGCAATTTTTTTCATTTTTCCTCTTTCCTAATTGACACATCACTGATTTTTTGATAAATTCTATCTATTGCCGTTTTAGCTCAGTAGGTAGAGCATCACCGTGGTAAGGTGGGGGTCAGCAGTTCGAATCTGCTAAACGGCATTTTAAATATTATAAAACAAAAACCAGCCTTTTAAGCAGATCGGCTGGTTTTTTTCATTTTTATTGAATTAAAAACCGATTAAATGCCTGAATAAAACTAATCAGGTAAGGATGAACTAAAAGATAGCTTCCAAAAATAGACAGGACGAAATAAATAATGATGATGTAAACTCGATCAATAATCACTTGTCCTCTGGCTTGGATTAAATAAATTGCCACCGCAATGCTTAAGATCAGCGGTACCATACAAAGCAAAAACAGCGTTAATTTAGTAACTAATTGATTATTAAACAAAGAATAAGCGAAGGTTAGAAATGAAATTGGCAAGAGAATAATTGAATAACGAGCTACCTGTGCTACTAAAAGTGACAAGGAAAACTCGTCATCGCTAATCAAAAACCGATCGCATAGTAATCCAAGCCCCAGCGTGACCAGATAAACTCCTAATATAATGAGGACTGGCCAGAGAATTGAATACTTGGTTCCAATCGTTAGACTGTGTACCAAATATTGACCAAAAGCCCGCGCTCCTTTTTTTGAAGACATCTGAACGCCGCTATTATACAAAAGTTGAAAAGTAAAAATGAAGAAAATGATCTCGACACCAAAAGTGATCAGCCCCTGCCAAATTTTATTAGCTTCAGTCTTGACAGAAGGATGAACCAACGATTCCAAATCAAAGAACAGCAGCTCTTTGAAGAAGTTATCATTAGATTTCTCTGGTCGATTTTTAAGCTTTGATTCTTGTTCTTCAAACTCATGAGAATCAATAATTTCAGTTGAACTGATTGGTTGAGTATCAATGACAATCTTTTCTGGCTGATTAAAATTCGTTAGCTCTGCTTCAACCTCATCTTCCTTAGAAAAAGTCGGCTTACGTCTTCTCTTACGGAGCTCCGTTCTCTTTGGAGGGAGACCCGCATCTTCATTATTATTTTTATGCCCCCGTTTTGGCAAACTTTGATTAGGCAGATTTTCTTCAACAGCCTCTGATCTTGAGCCTTGCTGAACGTTACCTGCTAATAATTGCTGCAATTCTTCAATCGTGATTTTACTGTTTGAATTTTTGGACTCATCAAGAATCGTATCCAATTGATCAAATTCACTAGCTGACACATTTGACTCTTTTGGCTCTGATGATTTCATTTGCACCCCGTCATCATTAACGGGGAGAACATCTCCGACATAAGAATCACATTCAGGACAGTAATCAAGATATTCGTCGATTAGGGCGCCACATATTGGGCATTGCTTCTTTAAATTTTTATTATTTTCCATTATTAAAGTTCGAAAGAGATGATAGATTGTTTGTTATGTAATATTGATCTTTAATTACCAGTCCATTATATAACAAACTGAACTGATAATCTTTGGGAGAATCAGATTTTAAATCAGCTAATAATTTACCTTTAGGGATTAACTGAATCCGAATTTTCCGCTGATAATTTTTGGGTTGATTTGAAATCACCTTAACTATCAAATCTTCATCTTGATAACCTTGCATCACAAAATGAAACTTCGGCTGATCTACATGATATCCCACTTTTAATGTGAGTTCTGGCTTATCTAACAACTCCTGTCTTGAATAAAACAACGCCGGATGCTTAATAAGTTTTCGATCTGAAACCGAATCGAATGAACGCTCAACGTTGGTCAGTTTGAATCTAACTGTTTCACCGCTTTGCGCTTTAATTGTCGAAATATCATCGATCAATTTACCATCAGAATCTGAACTTTCTCCTAAATATAAGTAAGCCTGGTGTTTTTTCTTTTGGCTTTTTAACAAAATATTGGTCGAATCATAGCTAATAGATTTATTTTTAAAATATATGGTCATTACTAAATTTTCGTTGATTGTAATCGGAAAAGGTGCCTTAAAATATAAGCGTTGACCTTTAGTTGGGTTCTCTGGTAGCTTAAGAGTTCCCTCATAGTGATAAGGGGTCAAAGTCACGTTCTCTTCAGAAAATGCTGTTAAAGTGTTCGCCGGTACTCCTTTTGCGTCAAAAGTGAGATTTGGTTGCAATCTTTCTTTACCAACCGTAGTTAAATATGTGTAAGCATTTCTTTCGGTATGAAGCTTACCTTTTGTTGACAAAAGGTGATACATATTTTGAACTCGCTTTACATCTCGATTTTTCTTCAACTTAGAAGATACAACAAAGGAGCCTCCAAAAATAACTAAGGCCATGATCACGATCACAAGCGAGGTGAAACTATTTTTTACTGTTTTTTTCATCAACTAAAGAATCCTTTTCACTCTCGTTTTCCTGTGTTTGAACCAAAAGCTCTTCAATTTTCACTACATTTTCTGCCAAATCGCCAATTTCTTCAATCCAAAGTTTGGATTTATTAACAAAAGGCGACTCTACTGAAAAGTAAAATTTAATCTCTGCCGTAGCTCCGTCAGCAAAAAATTCAGCATATTTTTTAGCATAGGAATAAGGCAAATTAATTATATTAGAGAAAAAACTGATTTTCAGCTCTGACAGGTCAACAATCTGATATTGAAACATTGCTAAACCGTTTTTCTGATAATTATTTTTTACTAAATCTAAAGCTGTCTGAGCTAATTTATTACCATTCTTTTGAAACTCTGCTTGCGTTAAATCTTTTTGTTGCAAAAAGTACGCTTCATTTTCGATTAACTCACTTGCCGTTAAAACTGCAATCTCCACTTATTATACCTCAAAGATAACGATCAATTTTCTAAAAAAAATAGTTCAAACACAAAGGTTTGAACTATTGTGCAGGACTTAATTGCTTAAGCAGACTATTAATCCTTGCTTCCTCTTCCTGAGGTGTGCAAGCAACCTGCTGAAAAGGTACATACGTACCCCATCGACTCATCGCACAACAGTCATTCTAACAATTACTGCTGCTTAAATCAAGTCCAGATTTTTTGCCAAATTCTTTTTAATGCTTCATCAATCAACTGGCTTAACATTGTGCCGACTGCCAAAGCTAATATTACAATCATGACTCTGACCACAATATCGAGCCCTTGGCTAACACCTTTAAAGACCGTATCATGAACTCCTTCGTAGGTTAGCGCACCTGGTGCTAAGCAAATCAAGCCAGGAACGTTAAAATTAAGAATCGGAACTTTTTTATAGCGCGCAAAAACATAGCTAACCATCCCGATAATCATTGCTCCCATCAAATTGGACATAAAAATACCTAGATGAAGATCCCGACAAGCTAAATATACGAGCCAACCAAAAATTCCCGTAATCCCGGCAGCGTTCAAAAGTCGATGCGGAACATTAATGATAATGGCAAAACTCAAACTTCCCAAATAACTCAAAATCACATTAATTAAAAGTTGCTTCATTAGCGGAAAAACCTCAAAACGAGCCCCAAACCAGCCCCAATAAATATAAATGTCAACACTGCTTCAATAAATCTGACAAGTCCTGAAAGCAAATGACCCGCCAACATATCTCTTAAAGCATTCATAATAATAATTCCAGGCACCAATGGCATAATTGCCCCGATGATCACGCCGTTAAAACTCACTACTAAGTTCAATTTTAAAGCAATAAAAGCTAAAAGGCCAATCAAAAACGATGCCACAAAATCGCTAATGAACTGCATTTTATAAAATCGGTGCAGAAATGTTGAGGTCAGATATCCTAGCATGCCAATGACTCCAGCTGGAATAAAATCATCCCAATTAGCAGTTTCAGGGGAAAAAAGGATCATTAAACCACCGCTGATCATAAAAGCAGCAATTCCTTTAAGCCACCAAGAAAAATCTGGAACATGTTTCTCAACTCTATTTACACCACAAGCTAGTTCATCGAACGTTATTTTACCAGCTGTAAATTTGCGAGATAGATCATTTATTGCAACTATTCGTTCCATATTGGTTGCTCGTGAATAAATTTGAATTACTGCCGTTTTATCAACTTTATTAATCCCAATCACAATTCCCGTTAAAGTTGAAAATACTTCTAAATCTGAAACCCCTGCTTGTCTCGCTATCCTTTTCATTGTATCTTCAGCCCGCGTAGTTTCAGCACCGTTTTCGATCATAATTCTCCCAACTTTTAAGAGAACTTGTGAAATATAATCGTAATTAAGATCTGACTGCATCAATAAACTTCCCCAAATTGAATTTGTTTAACCCATTTTAGCTTTTTTTCTGAGGGAAAGCGATGATTTAAATGAATCCCAAACACCCTTTTGTGAATAAACCAAAACGTTTGATCGATAGAGTTTAATGGAGATAAACGACATCAAGATCGTTACCACCAAATAAATTAACATCGATGTTAGTGCTTCGAGCCACGTAACTTTGCCTAATACCAGAAGCGACGGCATCAAAGTTTGAGAAATAAACGGAATGAAGGCACAAACTTTAACAAGTCCGTTCATCCCGCCGCCGATCGAAGCGAAAACTAAAATATAAGCAATCATTGCCGGAACCATCAAGGGAATGATCGACTGGTTCACTTGTTCAATGTTTGAAACAAGAGCTCCGAGCATCGCTGCCACAACTAAATAAAGAAAGACGCCCATGATTCCAAAAATTAATGTATAAATCATTTCGGGACTAAAGAGTAGTCCCCAATTTAGATTTCTTAAGAAACCATCGAAGCTTTTAGTCACTTGGAAATACTTCACAAATCCTAAGATCATTGCCAAATAAATTAAGACTTGGACCACCATGGTCAGAAATACGCCGCCAACTTCGCCTAAAAATTGAGTTTTAGCACTAGTGCTTGAGAGGATGATTTCCATCACTCGCTCACCTTTTTCGCGTCCAATATTCGTTGCCATTTGAGTCATATAAATAATCAAAAGGAAGAAGAAAATAAACGTGACTGCCATTACGGCAAGCATTTTTGTTATCATTTTGCTTTGATCTTGCGTTACCAATTTGTGATTACTAACCATACTGGTATGTTGTTTAAATTCCGTTGGCTCCACAATCTTCTTTAGTGTTGCCGGTGGTAAATTCATTTGTTGTGCTTTCACGTTTAAGCCAATCTGATTAACTGCTAACTCAATATCTTGTTCATAAATCTTCGAACTTTGGTTGGTCTTGTATAAAGTGGCTGCAATTTCTCCCTTACTTTCTTTTAGCACTAAATAGCCATCAATATCCTGATCAATCAGCGCTTTTTTGGCAGTCTTTTGATCATCGTATTTCGTCAGATATTTTGTGTCATCAGAATTGAAATTTGAAAAAGTTTTAGCTAATGCCTTATCAGATGAAATAACGGCAATTTTAGCCGAACCGGAATTGGATCTACCAATTATAGTCCCGACTGCCCCAATTATAATCGGAAAGAATAACATAAAAATAAAGATTGGTGACTTCAAATTTTGAATCAAAACATTTTTTAAAACGACCTTTAATTTGCTCATTAATTTTCCCTCGCTTTGATTTTAAAGATCTCATCCAATGATAGCGGCTGCTGCGAGAATTCTTGGAAGTTACCTTTAGCTTGCGCTTTGGTCAAAATCTCCTTGCCAACCGCTGGATCATTTAAGGTAATTTCAAACCTGCCATCTTTTTCTTTTAGTTCTTTAATTCCGGCAATTTGCTCCAAATCTTCAGCTGACAACTGAGATTCCAAAAACACTTTAATTCTTCCGTAGCTATTACGCACATCTTTGACAGTTCCGTCAAGAATCACTTTCCCATTTTTTAGCATGATCAACTGATCACTTAGCTCATCGACGTTGTCCATGTTGTGGCTTGAAAAAATGATGCACTTACCTTTTTTCTTCTCTTCTAAAATTGCATCCCGAAAAATCTGAGCATTCACCGGATCAAGCCCCGAAAATGGTTCATCAAAAATAATGTACTTGGGATCATGAATCAAGGTAACCATTAACTGGACTTTCTGCTGATTACCTTTGGAAAGAGATTTCAGTTTGTCAGTTTTCTTGCCCTTAATCTCAAATTTCTCAAAATACTCGTCAATCTTTTCTTTCGTTATTGTCCGCGATTGACCTTTAAGTTCAGCTAAATAGACGACTTGATCCTCAATCTTCATTTTAGGAAAAAGTCCTCTTTCCTCTGGTAAATAACCAATTTGATTTAAAACTTCATCATCTACTTTTTGATTATTGAAAGTGATGAAACCTTGATCAGGTTTCATCAGACCCAAAATAATCCGAAACGTCGTCGTTTTACCAGCCCCATTTTGACCAATTAAACCAAAGATTTCGCCTTCTTGAACCTCAAAAGATTCAGAGCTTAACGCTTGTACTTCGCCAAAAGATTTACTGATGTTTTCTATTTTTAACATTTTTCCCCTTAACTAATATCTGTACTTATCATATATCTGTACTTATCATACCAAAGTTCTTTGTTCTTACCAGCGTTTTAAATAAAACAGCAGACTCAAAAGGGCCAAAACTGCGGCACCGATTCCGACTACAATTGGTGAAACGGGCAGACATACCAAAAACGCCAAACCCGGCCAGTCCAAGGCGACCTTTATCAATCTGCTCAAAGCTCATCAAGATAAACATAATTACCACAATTACCATATTAAGTACATTCAAACTGATGATAGCTGGCTTGATATTTTTCAACACCTCTTGTTTTCTAATTTCTTCTTTCATCCCAACATCCTCCTTGAGTAAAATATCGAGGGAAATCTGGTAGAGATCACTTAACTTTATTAAACTATCAAGATCCGGATAGCTCCGCCCATTCTCCCAACTAGAGATCGTTTGTTGGGTCACATGAAGTTCTTGAGCAACTTCTTTTTGTGTTAAAGCAAGATCTCTCCTTTGATCCTTTAAACGCTCAGAAAATTTCATTTTTCCCTCCAATATTAAGCTTAGACAAAAAGTTCACAATTAGCTAACAAAGAATCTTTGTATGCCCTATTTAAAGCAGAAAAACAAAGTTACAACTAGTAAGGCAAGCCCCAAAACAACAGTCACTACATGGGGAAGGGGGCTAAAAAATAATCCGGCTGTTAAAATCCAAGCGCCTAATAAAACTGGCCAAATTAAATGATCAAATTTTTTGGGGACTTGATCACGTAGTTTATGATTCATAAAGTTGATTAAATAAAATGAAACGAGCTCGTTAATAGCCACAACTGAATCAAGCAGCACATCAGCCATTCCAGGATTTTGGTTATTGATTTCAAAAATCATTGTTACCACCGCTAAAATTGCATTTACAACCACCAAAATCGTAATAACTGGCTTAATTCCGTTAATGACCTCTTTCTTTTTGATATCTTCTTTCATTCCAATGTCCTCCTTAAGTAAAGTGTCAAGAGAGACTTGATATAAATCACTTAACTCAAGCAAGCAGTCAATATCTGGATAACTGCGCCCATTTTCCCAACCAGAAACTGTTTGTTGGGTTACGTGCAGTTTTTTGGCGACCTCTGCTTGAGTTAAATTTAATTTTGTTCTTTGCATTTGCAGTCGTTTAGAAAATTTCATCAAGACCTCCTCAGAATTTAGAATATGAAAAAAAGTCATTTTTGGCTAACAACGAATTGTTGTAGCCTTGATTTTAAAGGCTCAGCAACAACCAAAAAGTCAAAATTGCCAGGAATCCCAGAAAGAATCCATTGAGAAATGATGGCATCAAAATGCTCCAGATCACCGCTAACAGCCAAAGTCCTAGAAGCAGCCACCAAACATAACTACGAAAATTCTTACGTGGTCGATCTAATAATTTCAGCTGAACAAAATTGTTCAAATAAACTAAAGTAAAGCTGTTAAGCGCCATAATCAAAATTAAACCCAGCTCAGTTAAAGAGACCTTCTGATCTTTAAGAAATCCGAGATTAATCACGATCAACGTTAAATTAATCAACATTAAGATCCAAATTACTGGTCTAATTTCCTTTAAAACTTGAATTTTCTTGATATCTGCTTGGAGCTGAACGTTTTCCTTTACTAAAACATCCAAAGAAATTTGATACAAATCGCTAAGTTTAATTAAAGTCTCAAGATCCGGATAACTGCGCCCATTTTCCCAACTTGAAATGGTCTGCTGCGTTACGTAAAGCTCGTTAGCAACTTCTTTTTGGGTTAAATTCAATTTGTTCCGCTGCGTTTTTAAACGTTCAGAAAATTTCATTCATCTTTCCTTATAGTTAATTTCAGATTTTATTTTACCCGATAAATCGCTAAATGATGCTTAGTTTGCTCAATTTATTAGTTCTATTTTCAAATTAAAGGTAACGAATAAATGCCGATGCGGTATAATAAATTAAATAAAATATCGAAAATCAAGAGGAACTAATGGATTCAAAGACTAATAGAAGCTTTACTAATTTTTTTCAAACAATGATTCTTTTCGGAGTGGTGCTGATTATTTCACAGCTTTTACTAACATATATCGTCGGTAATGACGTGGTCAACGGCCCTTCGATGGAGCCGACTCTTTACAATGGTCAAAGATTGCTTTCTGCCAAAATGTTTAAACCCAAAAGAAATGATATTGTGGTTTTAAAAGCCCCCGACCGGCCAGGCGATCTTTATATTAAACGAGTGATTGGCATGCCCGGTGATACAGTTGAATCTAAAAACGATCAGCTTTATATTAACGGTAAGCGCGTCGATCAGCCATATTTAAGTAAAGAAAAAGAAGAAAAAGGGCTTGAGCAGTTCAATAATGTTTCAGGGCAAAATCAATCCCAGTATACAATTGACTTTACCCTTGAAAATCTTTTGCATGAAAAACGAGTTCCTGAAGGAGAGTACCTCGTGATGGGAGATAATCGGCCAGTCTCCCACGATGGAAGATCGTTTGGTTTTGTCAAACGCAGTTCCTTAATCGGAAAAGTTTTTGTTCGTTATTGGCCTATAAATAAATTCAGGTTATATTAAAATGACAACACACATTGGAGCTAACAAAGGCGACATCGCCGAAACCGTCCTTTTGCCAGGAGATCCTTACCGCGCAAAGTACGTAGCAGAGAATTATTTAACTGAAGTGACCCTTTACAATGAGGTCCGGGGAGCTTTAGGTTATACCGGAACGTATAAAGGCAAGAAGGTTTCAGTCCAAGCAACTGGCATGGGAATTCCTTCTATTAGCATTTATGTCAACGAATTAATTCAAGGTTTTAACGCCAAAAAATTAATTAGGATTGGCACTGCTGGCAGTATTTCACGTGATCTTGGCGTTAATGAACTTTTACTTGCTGAAGGTGCAGGCACGACGGCTGCATTACGCGAACAGTATTTTGCTAATAAAGTTACCTTCATTCCGCCAGCGAGCTTTAACTTGCTTCACCAAGCATACGAAAGCGCAAAAAAAGAAGGAATCAAAGCCAAAGTCGGCTCCGTTTTAAGCGAAGATCGCTTTTATGACGATAGCGATGAAATTCACGAACTTGTCGCTTCATATGGCATCACGGCGGTAGAGATGGAAACTGCGGTTCTTTATACTCTTGCTGCAAAGTATCACGTTGAAGCGCTTGGAATCATGACGATTAGTAATTCACTTGTTACCGGCGAAGAACTTAGTGCCAAGGAGCGCGAACGAAATCTTGATCAAATGATCAAGCTTGCTTTAGCAACTGCTGCTGAATAGTCCAAAAAAACATTCTAAGATTAGTAGTGGATAGATGGATTCGACGGAATTCATCTGTTCCCTACTTTTTTTATGTTACAGTAGGCATGAAGTTGCACAAGTCGTAGGTCTTTTTGACGCTTTGTCGTCGTAAAAAAAACTGGCAGCTTCATGATCTTTATTAAGGTCTGTTCGTAGAATGTTGGACGCATGTCGTCGGGTATAGAAAATTAGATAGATAAAGATTTAATGAACTCAACTTCAAGAAAGGATGTACTAAATAATGAGAACTGTTTTCGGAATTGATATCAGCAGCAAGACTTCAAATGTTGCCATATCCGTTGATCAAAATGTCGTGAACCAATATAAATTTGACAATGATCAGATCGGTTTTGATCGCCTTTTAAATGATCTTAACTCGGTTAAAGAACCAGAGATCGTCTTTGAAGCCACTGGGGTCTACTCCCGCAGTTTACAAAAGTTACTGCAAGATCACGGGTATCAATATACTTGCCTTAATCCCTTAGTTGCCAAGAAACAGTTAGACAGTCTGCGTCCTCGTAAAACTGACGCTACTGATGCTTTTAATTTGGCTCAAACTCAGTTTCAACTAAATCGTAAACCTAGTTATCAGCAAGATCCCGTTTATGATCAATTAAAAGATTTGAGTCGTTTCTACCAGGAAATCAGTACAGATCTAGTTCGAGCGAAGACGAGGCTTCATCGAGCACTCCAAATGACTTTTCCAAGTGTTGAGAGAATTCTCAGCACGCCTAATGGCACACTCTATTGGAACTTAGTTAAGAGATATCCTCTGAGTACGATGGTTCCCACTGGAGATCCTGAAGAACTAGCACCAGTGGTGCTTAATTCTACCAATAAGAATATGTCACAAGCCAGGGCACTAAAGATTGCAGCTAAACTACAAGATTTAGCCCAAGCCTGTCATCCAGCTGTCAGCAGTAATTCAAGCATGATCAAGCAGGTTCGTTACTTGGCTGACGAGGCACTCAGACTTCAAGATTTAAAGCATGACTTAATTCAAGAAATGATTGAACTGGCTCAAGACCTCCCTGAATATGAGATCTTACTTAGTATTCCAGGCATTGGCGAAGTAACCGCCGTTCTTTTAATTGCCGAAATCGGTGACATTAGACGTTTTACTTCAGCTAATAAAGTGAATGCTTATATTGGAATTGATCTGAGACATTATGAGTCGGGAAATTACGAAGCAGCCGATCACATCAGTAAACGGGGGAATCCTTATGGGCGCAAAATTCTTTATCAGATGGTGATGAATATTGTCTCTTCAACCAGCAGTAAAACTTCTAAGCAGATGCATGTTGCAGATTATTACCGAAACAAAAAGCAATCAGCCCCGTCTCATTCGACGAAGAAGATTGCCATTGCTTCGATGCACCGCCTGCTTAGAACGATGTACATCCTGATCATTAAAAATCAGAAATATTCTTATCATCCGACGACAAAGCGCCAATAGGTTATTTCTGATTACAAGAGTACTATAACACCATTTAGAAAAAAATTCATCAGTGGTGGTTTATTTGGTGCAGGAAAAAATTGAATATTCCAGTAGATTTTAGTGATTAGCGATAGTTGAAATTGAACTTTATGAAGCAAAGTTTCTACTTGAGATCACTTAAAATATTTTTGAGTTTGAATTTAAAAGTTCAGAAATCAGGATCCTTTATAAAAAAACAAGGAACAATTTGTCCCTTGCTGATTAATCAAAATAAAAATATTTAAAATAAAATTTCAAAATCACTTGACTAATCGTAGAAAAAAGATCGATCTCGAAATTTTGAGATTGATCTTTTTCTATGCCAAGACTTGATCACTGCCAGAAGCAGAAGAATCTTCCTGGTCAGTTTTTTGATTGGTAGCTTTTCGTTCTATGTGGACCGAACGAATTTGGCGATAAATTCGATAAAATTCATCTTCATTATCTTCACTGTTCCAATAAATCATTTTCACATTTTCAGGAATCACAACATTGGGAAGATTTCCTAAGCTACCCAACGGAGTTACAACAATATCAGCCAGATCGACAGGATCTGCCTTACTTAAAACATGAATTCCTTTTAAATCAGACAGAAATGTTGTTAAGTCTCGACTCGCAACGATATCTTCTTCCAAATAAAGTTTCACTTGAATTGCATCACCAGAAACAACTTTCCCAATTACTGGTAACAACAGTTGATAAATATCGTTAC
Source organism: Xylocopilactobacillus apicola (assembly GCF_033095985.1). Classification (NCBI taxonomy): domain Bacteria; kingdom Bacillati; phylum Bacillota; class Bacilli; order Lactobacillales; family Lactobacillaceae; genus Xylocopilactobacillus; species Xylocopilactobacillus apicola. The sequence continues at coordinate 531,625 of NZ_AP026802.1, read as the reverse complement.
TGATTAAGCGGCTATTAGTAATTATGTCGGGCATTTGGTACTGCGCAGCATTTTTTAAAATAAAATCCTTTGTTATATCGATCAGTTGATTATAGCCAGTCAAATTACTTTCAGATTCAAATAAATCTGCCATTGTCGGGAAACTGCCCGCAAAAACAAAATACGAGTAAAAAATTCTAATTAAATTAGCAAGTAATACTGGATCTTGCAAAACTTCCTGTGACAATTGTTCTGAATACGAATTAGCCAAGAACTCTAAATAATTGATTACGAAATCCCACAAAAATGTGTCGTTTTCACTAAATACTTCGACCAAGTTATGGTCGTTGACGTTAGCTTTAGTAAATGGCGAAATTGAATGATTAAAAGCAAAAAACAATTCTTCGATTTCGTTGAAGGAGTACGTGGATGAAAGCTGAAAAAGACCGAATTGCTTTGATTTTTCAACATTAAAGAACCTATTATTTTTCACTAACAAATCAAGGCGGCTGTTACGTGAAAGTGTATAGCCCTGCTCAATTCTCTCCATTGCGATCGCCAACCGGAAGATACACTGATACTCATCAACCCGATTACGATACAAATAATGAAAACAATTGTTATTAATCACTTGTAGCAATGATCTGGCCTGCTCAAATGAAACATTCTCAAAAGGCCAAACTCCTCCTTGAGACAAAGAGTAATAGAAAATAAATAGAAACTCTCTAATTTTTCTTTCGTCTCCCAAAAATACCATATCAATATATGATAAGCCGATGCCAAAACGTCTCATATAATCATGCAAAGTGGAGGTTCGCCTAGAAAGAGTTGAACGCGAAACCAACTGTTCTGTCAAGAAGTCATTGAGATTTTCAAAGTTATTTTTGAAAACCGCATCAATAAAATTATAAGGAAGCGTCCGCGTAACCATCTTTCGCCGATAATCACTTAGAGGCATTTTAAAACTTTCTTGAAATACATCGGTTCCATCAAAAAAAGTCTCAGCGCTTTGACCGTAAAAATCCTGCAAATCCTTAGCTAAGCCCTGTAAATTATTATAAGTCTGCTGGTAAGTTGTTTTATGTACCGTTGCAAGCTCATTTGCTTTAAATACTTTTTTGGGCATCGACAAGACGTTCCGGTAAAGCTTTAACCGGGTCAATTCAGGTTTTTCCAAGAAAAGTTTTTCAAAAATCATTTTTTGCTCTCCATCATGCTTACTAATCCTTAATATAAGATACCACAATTAATGGCTAAATTTCAATTTCCGAAAAAAAATTTATTACATTTAGAATTCAGAGCCCGATTTAGACAATAAGGCCAACAACCTTCAGTCAGAGCTCAATAGTTCAATTTATTTTTACCTGGTGCTTAGTTATGAAAATATCAGAGAACACAAGTTTTTGCTTTTGCTGATTCTATCATATATGAATTAGTTCTAACTACAGATATTGCCCAATCTCAAAAATCACTTATACTAAACTTAATATCTAAGGAGGAAGCTAATGGTTCAAAATCAAAGAAATGAAATTCCAGTCGAGGACACCTGGGACTTAACCACCATTTTTAAAAATGACAGCGACTTTGAAGCTGCATTTAACAAGGTCCAAGAATTAACGAGCGCCGCAAGCAAGTACCGCTCAACAATGGGAGCGGATGCGGAGCATTTTTTCGGGGCAATTGAGGCTAGTCTCAAAGCATTTCGACTGCTTGAAACTGTCTACGTTTACGCCAGTATGAATAATGATTTAGACACCGGAAACGATAAATATCAGGCCTACAACGCGCGGGTTAACAGTCTGGCCGCGCAAGTTGAGAGTGCTCTATCTTTTATTCAACCTGAAATTTTAAGCATTGACAAAAAGAAAATTGCCGAATTTCTAAAAGAAAATCCTGCCAAAGAACAATATGCTCATTATCTTGATTTTATTGAAAAAAAACGTCCCCATGTTTTAAACGAAGAAGCGGAAGCTTTAATCTCGCAGGTTCAAGATGTGTTGAACACTTCTGCTGAGACATTTTCCGTTCTCTCTAATAACGACTTAATTTTTCCTTCAATTATAGATGAAGATGGGCAAAAAGTTCGTTTGACCAACGGTTCTTATAGTCTTCACATTGAATCATATGATCGCAAAGTTAGAAAAGATGCTTTTAAAGGAATGTATCAGGCTTATGGCGATTACAAAAATACTTTTGCTCAGACTCTCAGCGGGCAGATTAAAGCTGACAACTATCTCGCTAAAGTACATAAATACCCCGACGCAAGAAGTGCTGCGATGGCTACTAACAACATTCCAGCAATAGTTTATGATAACTTAGTTTCTGCCGTTCACGAGCACCTCGATCTTTTACATCGCTATGTTGCCCTTCGTAAAAAAATTCTTCAACTTGATGAGATGCACATGTACGATCTTTATGTGCCGCTTTTATCTGAACCACCAGTTGAGTACAACTTCGAACAAGCAAAAAAAAGAGCTCGCCAAGCTCTTGAAATCTACGGCGATGAATATTTAGATGCCGTCGATCATATTTATAATGAAAGAATGATTGATGTTTACGAGACCAAAGGGAAGCGATCAGGCGGATATTCCGGCGGAGCGTACGATACTAATCCGTTTATCTTGTTAAACTATCAAGACACGCTTGATGATGTTTATACTCTCATTCACGAGACTGGACATAGTGTTCACAGCTGGCTCACTCGTAAATATCAACCATACGTTTACGGTGACTATCCAATTTTCGTAGCTGAAATTGCCTCAACGACAAACGAAAATCTTTTAACTGACGACTTTTTAGCGAACTCTGATGATCCTAAATTACGAGCTTACATTCTTAATCACTACTTAGACGGCGTCAAAGGGACGGTCTTCCGTCAAACTCAATTTGCTGAATTTGAGCATTACCTCCACACTTCTGAACAAAACGGAATTCCAATTACTGCTAACGGAATTTCTGAATATTACGGCAAGTTAAATGCTGACTACTATGGCTCTAGCGTCGTAAGCGACCCCGAAATTTCCTTGGAATGGAGCCGAATTCCTCACTTCTACTATGATTACTACGTCTATCAATACGCGACCGGTTTTGCAGCAGCGACAACTCTTAGTGAAAACATGCTCAGCCACCAAGAAAACGCGGTCGATCGCTATCTCGGCTTCCTGAAAAGCGGAAATTCTCAATATCCAATTGAAACAATGAAGGCAGCGGGCGTCGATATGACTAAACCTGATTACCTCAATAAAACATTTGCTGTCTTTGAACAAAGATTAAATGAGCTTGAATCATTGATTGGCTAAACTGTTAAAGAATCCGAATTGGATTCTTTTTTTTAATCAATTAGAAGTGTTGTAGAGTTTTTACATAGTGAGATTCCATTAAAAAGAACGTTAAGTACTGAAAAATTTAGCCGAATTTTTCCATATCTGTCTTGAATTCAAATTCATATATAGAAGAAAGCATCATCATCGTTTAAAAAGATATAAATCAGCAATCTATTTGCCTCCCATATTGTCTAAAGGTCCTCCATGGATTTCAATCGTTTGTCCCTCCTTAGCTGCTTCTTTCTGCATTTCTCTTAACTGGTTTTCATTAACTCTAAAGACTCCCTCTGGAGGCTTTTTACTTAATACATCTCCTGTTTTTTGATTCAAAAAAAAGTATATTACAGCGGCAACTGTAATTACCAAAATAAAAACAGATAAAAATAAGTTTTTCTTTTTCACAAATTTTTATCCTCACCTCCAATTATCCATAACGCCAGATTACAACATAATTTGGCACTATTTTAAAAACTTACTCGATTAGACCGCTTTTAAACTTGATCGCCAAAGTTCGAGCGTTTAAGTATTACTTAAGTGAGAAACAAAAAATAATATAATTAAGCTGTTGACAATCGTGTTTTAAATTTATAGATTGTAGTTAGAAGACAATGATAATGCTTGATGAACTGAAGCTAAAGGAGTACTTTTTTTGATTGTTATACTTTCTGTGTTATTGGCAGTCGTACCTCTTGAACTAAATATTTTTTTGATTTTTAATAAACTTTTCTCTACTAGTCGTAAACTTCAAATTTTTATTACAAGTTTCTCGATCTGTTCCCTATTCCTTTATGAATCTCGTTTACAAAGAAATTTATTTCTGATCAATCAATATCAATATGAAATAATCACTTGTTTAGTTTTTTAGGTTTTTTCCTACTATCAAATAATAAATCTAAAGAATTTATTCCCTCACTGCTATTTTTTTAATCGAAAATCTTTTAGTACAACAAATTATAAATATAATTATTAAACCTATCCCAGTAACCTACAGGTTGATGATAAATTTTATTTTTCAATTAATATTTACTCTTTTTATTCGAAAGAATTTTAAATATGTGGTTTCAATTTTTTTAAAAACTAAACGTAAAATACTTTTTGCAATATACACTTTATCAGCGATTTTAATATCTCAAATTATTATAATCTTCAGTAGTGGTAATAGAGGGAATCTGTATTTAAGTATCGAAAATAATCCTAAAAAATCTTATCAGATATCAAGCAATCTAAATATAGATGTGATTTTTTTGTCATTCATCGGATTGATTTTACTTTTTTTGATTTATACAACCAATGAAAGCAAGAAAAAGAAATGATGGAGAACTATATTGGTACGCTAGAATCTTTACAGTTAAGCATCCAAAAAGTTCAACATGATTATAATAATTTACTCAGTGAAATTGATGGTTTTATCACTGCGGATAACGTTGATATTCGTGGAATCAAAGAATATCTTATTCAAAATAAATTACTTCATAAAGGCGTCCAAATTAAAGCAGGCACCCTTGATCAGCTCAAAAGAATTAATTTACCAGCAGTTAAAGGCGTAGTATCAACTAAAGTAATCATGGCATTACAAGAAAAATAAATGTAACGGTTGAATGTATTCCCGAAATTAATATTGAAAAAATCGATCCCTTTAATTTAGTTAGATGTCTCGGAATTATTCTTGATAACGCCATTGAAGAATGCAAAAAAAATGATGCTCCAGAAATCCGGATCGGTTTTTTCGACAATTCGGGACACACAACGATTATAGTTACAAACACCTGTGCTGATAAACCAGAAATAACTATTGGTAAATCCTCAAAAGGTAAAAACAGAGGGTTCGGGTTACAAAACCTACACGAATTTGTTAATCAGTGCGATAATTTATCATTAAGTACATCGTGTAGTAATGGAACGTTTGTGCAAAAACTATTCATAAAGAAATAATTAGCAATGAGGAGGGATAATTTAATGAAAATTTTTATTTGTGATGATCAAGAGATTCATTTGTTGGCTATTAAAAAGATCGTAGAGTCGCTTATTGCCTGCAAAGATGCGCCGATGAGTATAGCTATTGCAACGACAGAGTTTGAGGAAATTATCTCCAATTTGGAAACTAACGGTCTTAATATATATTTTTTAGATATAGATTTAAACAACGACCGTTACAATGGAATTGACTTAGCTCTAAAAATCAGACAAATTGACCCACTTGGTTTCATTATTTTTATTACATCGTATTTTGAATACGGAATGCTAACCTTTGAGTACAAAATCGGTGCTTTTGACTATATAATAAAATCGTTAGATTCCGCTATTTTGAAAGAAAAAATCAACAATGTATTAAACGCTGTTGCCCAAAGACATCAATTTATTTTAAACAATCAGGAAAAAATCGATAATGATTCCAAAAGTATAAAGTTCGTTTCAGATTACGAGGAACAATTCGTTTTAATTGAGGAACTTATTATGTTAGAAATGATTGGAAATCATAAATTACAAGTCATAACAAAAGATAGAATCTTCGAATGTAACGGAACTTTAGGCGGCTTTGAATCTAAGTTACCAAATTATTTCTTTCGATGCCATCGCAGTGTAATTATCAATTTAAAAAAAGTGATAAAAAGATCAATAAAAGACGAATCATTTGTATTATCAAATGGGGCGGAAGTTCAATGTTCGACCCGTAAGCAAAAGAAATGTATTCACATGCTTGACAACTTAAACATTTAATGTAAATTCATTGAACTATTTAAGTATCTAAAATTGAAAACCAGTGCTAACAAGCAACCTGCGTAAATGCTAGAAAACTACAAAAAACTCTCTTCAACTACGAAGAGAGCTTATTGTTTGATGATCATAACATCAACTTTGGCGTGCCGATTGACATACTCAGCAACTGAACCAACCAAAATCCGTTCAACTGCATTTAAACCAGTTGAACCAATTACGATTAAATCAACATGGTATTCATCAACAAAATCTTTAGATATTACAGTTTTTGGATTGCCAAAACGGACGTGAATCGAAACATTTTTGGCTCCTTGACTCTCAGCCTTTTCTTTCATTTGGGTTAAATATTCTCTCGCCCGTTCACTTAGATCATAAAACAAGTCCCCGGAAATAACGCCGTAGTTACCAACCAACGGCATCGTATCAATAACATGAACCAAATACAGCGAAGTGCCTGGTTCTGTAACAAACTCCATTGCTCGTTTAAATGCTAATTCTGAATTATCTGATCCATCTAACGGAACCATGACTTTTTTATAATCCATTTTTACACCTCTTGTTATCTTTTTACCTACTAACCGACTTCATTATAACATGATTCTAGCTAAGAATTTAAGTTTCAAAAGATCTATTTCTCCCTGGATAACGTATAATATAAGTTATCTAAGTGGAAAGGAGCTGGTTTGACTTCATGAATCGAATCATTCCCCTGCGCTTCGGGCGCAACATCAGAGAATTGGGCGGATATAAGACAATTGAGGGCCGACAGATAAAATGGAAAAAGCTCATCAGAAGCGCTAAGTTATCTGAACTTGACGATCAAGATCTGTCATTTCTTGAACATTACGGAGTTAAAACGGTCATTGATTTTCGTTCAACTGATGAGATCAAAGAAGAACCTGATCCCCCGAATTTCAAGGTCCAACTGTTTGTAAATCCTGTTTTAAAGCGCGACGAAACCAAAAACTCCAAAACGCCTGCAGAACTCCAAGAAGAGTTGATGAACAATTCAGTTGCTGGAATAGAAAGAATGAAAAATGTTTATCGGAAAATGGTTACCTCTGAAACTTCAAAAAAAGCTTTTCAACATTTTTTTGAAATTCTTTTAACCAAAGGAGCACATGGAATAATATTTCATTGCACTTCTGGTAAGGACCGCACAGGACTCGCTTCAATTTATTTACTGAGTGCTCTTGGAGTTTTAGAGTCGGATTACAAAAAAGATTATCTTTTAACAAATGAAATCATGTCCAAGTATGTCAACAATATTATTGAGGCGCTGCGCCAAAAAGGCCAGCCCAATATCTTTATTAACAACATAAAAGCCCTATATACTGTAAACCTTGCTTACTATTTAGAAGCCATGAAATGGATTGTAAAATTAGCAGGTTCAACTGATAATTATTTACACGAAGAATTGAAACTGAGCCCCGTTGATCTTAATGATTTAAAACATTTATTTCTCAGTGATTAAAAGAAAGGCAAAAAATTGCTTTATAATAGTGTAGAATTAATAATAGTAATCAATGGGAGAGAAATTAGATATGTTTAAAAAAAATAAGCAGCGGGTCTTTCAAGTTGTTATCTTACTAACAACTATTTGGTTTCAAGCTCAACTACAAGGTAATGTCGTGTTAGCTGATGATAATTCGTATACTCCTGCTGAATCAACCAAAATCAAAGAGGCACGTCTACGGTTTAGCGAGTTAACCAGTCGTGATGTTGCTCGCGGCAGTTATGATATCTATTCCGTGCCACCAGTTTTTATGTACCCTTTTAAAGCTGGATTTCTTAAACAAGATTTTCTCTCTACGACCACCGAATGGATTAATTACTATCGCTTTTTGCTCAACTTACCACCAGCTACTAACGCTGCTATATCTTATGAACAGGGAACTGCTAATAATTTTGCACAACTTGGCGCCTACCTTTTAGCAGCCAGCAATGCCGACCCCATGAAATATCAACATAATTTAACTAATGCTACTAAGCCTTATTATATTCCACAATCTGTTTGGGATAACAGCAAAAAATACACTAATTTTGCGGTCCTTTACTTCAACGGTAATTCACCCGTGGAAACTTCTTATTATCCCATCGCTAACTTGATTGCTGACAATTATGATTATTTAACACCTAATGCAACCGGACATCGAGCCGAATTATTATCAAGTCGACTCTCTAACTTCGGTATCGGGGTTGCTTACGGTAATAATGGGATTAAATATGAAGATATTTATTTTGACAATACCACTCACGACGTATCATCAAATCCTTCCAGGACTATCGTTAACTATCCAGCGGAAAGTGTCTTCCCTATTGAGGAACTGGTTAATAACAATTCCGATGCTCATCCAATCTATTGGTCAATTTATTTCAGTAACGACTATTTAATTCCCCGCACAGGTTTGAGTGTTACAGTTAAAGACGACACAACGGGGGTTGTAGGAAATGCTACCAAAGTTCAAGGGGTTGCTCCTGACAATATTACGGGGTATTATGCTTCAGCGGTGACTTATTTACCGCCTAAAAATGTCGAGCTTAAAGTTGGCGATCGATATACAGTAACGTTATCAGGCCTTGATCCAACGAAATATCAAGATGGCCAGTATCAATACTCGTTTAAGCTCTTCAATGAAACGGGTGGCACAAATCCTAGTTTAGATATCGGGAATGTAATTGATATGCCCCAAGAAAGTATCGCAACTGTTCGTTGTGTCAAAGGTTCAATTCCGGTTTACAATGGTTACACCAGTTCTCATCATGAAACTGGAGAATTTTTACCAAATAATTCGCAATGGAAATCTTTTGGAATTTCTTATGCCAACAATACTTTTTGGTTTAACGTTGGCAATCATCAATGGATCGATGGTAAATACGTGGAAACCGCCAGTCAAAACGATAATTCGGTCGCAACGATTGATTACGAACCTGGATACGGCATTAGAGTTTGGACCTCACCATACTTCAATAAACAGCCCGTGGGGGAGAAATATTTAATTACTGGAACCCAGTGGAAAGTATTTCACATTACTACGATCAACAACACCAATTGGTTTAACGTTGGCGGTAATCAATGGATTGATGGTAGATACGTCAAAACAATTATTAAATAAAACAAGGAGCTATTTTGGCAGAAACAATCACGGCAGACGCCGCCTGTATACTTATCTTTCTTTTCTTAGAAGAGTTATTTAATTTCTGGCGTCAAATTTTATTTTACAAAATCAAATTTGGTGAGGACGATGACCAGTCGACCAAATTGCAAAAACAAGAGACAAGATCTTATTACAGCGCAGTAATTAGCTGGATTCTTTCAATTATTGCAGCGGGATATTTTTCTCTCGAATTAATTAATACATTGGAAAAACATTTGATTGTTCCAATTGTTTCGCAAGAATGGGTTCAGGTCCTTGTTTATCTCTTATTTCTTGCTATTATAATTTTTGCTGCTAGTTTTCTTATTAGCTCAAGTCGCAAACGTTTTTTTATTGCTACTAAAAATAGTGAAATCAATCGACTTGGCTGGCTGTTGAAATTCGCAGATATACTTTTCTCGCCCATCACTTCTTTTTTGGTGAAATTTCAAGAAAAACCTGTTGAAAATAGTGACGAGGCTGACGAAAAAATTGATTTTGTTAACGAAGATGAAATTATTACCCTGACTGAAGAAGCTGTGAAACAAGGTGCACTTGACGATTTTGACTTGATTTATATGAAAAGAGCTTTTGAGTTTAATGATAAAGTCGCCACTGATATCATGGTTGACCGCACAAGTCTTGAAGTCATTGATATTACAACAACCGTCAAAGAAGCGCTGATCGTTTATTTAAATGAGGGGTACAGTCGTTATCCCGTTGTTGCTGATAATGATAAAGACAAAATTTTGGGGTATGTTTATATTTATGACTTAATTCGCCAATCGCAAGTCGACGCTTCGATCACGGTCAGCCGCCTTTTGCGTTCAATCATTACAATGCCTGAAACTACCCCCGTTCATAATTTATTACAAGAAATGATTTCTAAACATACGCCAATCGTAATTGCCGTCGATGAATACGGCGGAACGAGTGGAATTATTACCGATAAAGATATCTACGAAGAATTATTTGGTAGTGTGCGTGATGAAATTGACGATGTGTCTGATGAATATATTCAAGAAAATCCTGATCAAACTTTTGCCGTTTCCGGCAAAACCACCTTATACGATTTTGAACGTTATTTTAAAGTAGAGATCGAAAGCTTTGAAGAGTCAGAAAGTACCACAATCGCAGGATATATTAGCGAACTAAATCCTGAAATGAAAGTCAATGATTCCATTATCATTGATCAGTTCAACTTTACTGCTCAGAAAATTCGCCGCGGTTTTATCACCTGGTTTCTCGTCAAAGAACTGCCGAAAAAAGAATCTGACCTAAATCAGATTCCTATCGATCAAGCCGAAGACGATCACGGCAAATAGTTTTTAATAAAGGTCCCAACTGTCTTTCGGTATTTTGTCGGTTCAGTTGCATAAGAATTAGCGTGTTCTGCGCCTTTAACGACATAAAGTTTTTTCGGAGCATTCGTCGCGCGATAATTATCATAGACCATTTTAGTCGGAACAAAAGAATCTTTGCTGCCATGAATAAATAATATTGGCAGCTTATTTTTTTGGAGTTGTTTTATTGCATCGCCGTCGTTAAAGTTGTAGCCGCCGCGCACTCTTGTCTCAAGGTTTACTGCTGGAATCAAAGGAAAACTAGGGAGATTAAACATCTCTTTTAGCTGATAAGTAAGCTCTCCTTTAATACTTGAGTACCCGCAATCTTCAACTAGTACTTTGACCTGTGATGGTAATTTCTCACCAGCTAGAAACATCACCGATGCACCGCCCATGCTAACTCCAAATAACCCAATCTGAGCTTTATTGCCGCCAGTTTTCTGAATCAATTTATTAATCCATCGTAAATTATCCTTGCGTTCAGGCCAACCATATCCAATAATTTTACCTTCTGATTTACCAGAAGCTCGCGCATCCGGCGCCAAGACATTATATCCCTGATCATGAAAAAGCTGAATAAAATCTGCCATATACTCTGAATCTCTGGTATAGCCGTGAAATATGACAATCGTTTGATTGGTTTTCTTAGCAGCTGGAACAAAATTTGCCGCTAAACGCAGATTGCCTTGGGATGAGCGTTCATACCAAGTTTCTTTTGGTGTCGACCTTAACCAGCTCTGCGATTTTTTTAAAGCGACCGGTAGATTTGATTTAATAAAGCTTTTGTCGCTGCGCACAAACGCATAATTAAACATATAATCGCTGGCAAATCCCAGAATAACTAATAAAATAAGGACTATTGTACTAATCCAAATGACCCATCGTTTCTTTTTCAACTTTCATCCCACTTTCAAAAAAATGCACTATCTTTAAGCGCATTTTTAATCACTAATTTTATCAAGTAATCCTTTTTGGTCGCCGATTGTTTTCATTTTTTGCAATAAAATCGGAACTTGGGCAGACTGATAACGAAATGCATACGCGAGTTCCAAAGTCCGATCAACTAAAATACTCTGAGAGTCCAATAAATTATCGGTAATTTGCAGAACATCAGCGGCATAGGATAATTCGGTACATCCTAAAATCAGCGTAGAAACGCCAAAATAATCGCGAGCGCGTTTTAAGATCTGATTAAAGAACTCCCGATCTAACTGATTTTCTTGCTTGACATTTTCATAAATAAATTTCATCACTAAATCCGCCAGTTCTTCACTCGGAAGTATTACCTCGCGCCCTAAAATTTCAAAACATTTCTCATAAACGTGATCACTGAGCGTGCCTTTAGTTGCCAAAAGGCCAAACGATTTTTGATCAGGATAACGATTAACTGCTTCAAGCGCCACTAAAAATGGCATATGCAAAATCGGAATCTCAGTCATTGCCTGGAGTTCCGGATAAAAGTAGTGCGCGGTATTGCAAGCCATCGCAATGAAGTTAGGCTTTAATAAATTTTGTTGGATCAGATCATCACTAAGCGCCGGCAAAAAGCTCTCCTTACGATGATTTAAAATATAAGCAGTTCGATCAGGTACACTCGCATGATTAACCAAAAGATAATCATAATAATCCTGATCTCTTGTGGCGTGAGTTCGCTCATTGAGAATTTTCTCAAAGTTCATCGAAGCAGCAGTTCCCATGCCGCCAAGGATTGTAAAAAATCGCTTCATCCAAGTTCCTCAGCACTTTTTAAAGCTAACTCTTTATCGCCTTCGTACGGCAAACGCTGGCCCCGAATAATCATGTATTTGTCAGCACCTTTACCGGCAATCAAAACAACATCGTTTGAGCCACTATCACGAACTGCTTGCTTAATCGCCTCGGCCCGATCTTCAATAAATTGAACTTTGACATTTTCATTAACGATACATGAACTCATTTCCTTTGCGATATCACTCGCCTCTTCAAAATCTGGATCGTCAGTCGTCAAATAAACCCGATCTGCCATTGTATTGAGCACTTCTCCCATATCGGCGCGTCGATTGATGCCCTTTTCGCCCGCACTACCAGTCACAACCCCAATTTTGGCTTGTGGAAATTTCGTTTTAATGAAATTTAAGGTCGCTGACAAGCTCAACTTATTGTGCGCAAAATCCACAATCCCTGTTCCGTGATTTTTCAAATCGACAACTTCTAGCCGGCCTGGCACCCGCACATCTTTGATCCCTAAATACGCCTCATGCCGATTAGCTCCCAAAAGAGTCGCCGAAATTATCGCCCCAACAGCATCTACGACGTTGAAAACCCCAGGCATTGAAATTTCATAATCTCCCTCAATATCCAACAATTTCCCTTTTTGCGAGCTAGCTTTCAAGGTGAATTTGACTCCGTTAATCAAATCTTCATTAACCAAATAATAAAAATCTAACTCCGTTTCCGGATGATCGCTCAAATAATCTTTGTTAGCGAAAATAAAAATGCTGTCTTCATCTGTGCTAACCTGAGCTGATTTCAAAACCATGTCCCAGTCTTGAGTTTGGGCATTTAACACGACTTTGCGCGAATTCATAATCAGCTGAATTTTGTTATGAAGATAATTTGCATAATTCGGGTGCTCATTTTCGCCAATGTGATCGGGCGAAATATTAAGAAATAATCCAACATCGTAGGTTAAGCCAAAAACTCGATTTCTAAGGTAAGCCTGGCTCGAAACTTCCATCACAAGATCTGTTAAATCATTAACACTGGCTTGATTCATTTCCGAAAACAAATCAATACTCTCTGGTGTTGAAAGCTTAGCTGGAATTGTATCTTCCGGTTTCGTCCCCATAACTCGTTCAATCGTGGAAAATAAAGCGACGCGCTGAGGAATTTGTTTATCCAAAATCGCATGGGCAAAATAAGCCGCGGTCGTTTTACCTTTGGTTCCTGTAATCGCTAAAGTATTAAGATCATCTTGCGGATAATCATAAAAAGCAGCCGCCAAAATAGCCATTGCCTTAGTAACATTGCGAACAATCAAAGCATTAAGGCCGCTGCCTTCAACCAATGGTTTCTCAGCCACATAAGTAATCGCCCCTTGTTCGCGCGCCATCGTTAAAAAAGCGGGTCGAAACCGATCGCCTTTACAAAAGAAAATACAATTTTCCTTCACCTGCCGCGAATCAAATGATATATCCGTCATAACTGTTGCCGGATCGCCCTGAATTGCACTACTCTTTAACAAGTGATGCTCTTTTAAAAGTAATAAACAAGAATTAATTGTTAATGACATAAAAACGCTCCTTATCTTGGTTACCAGTTTATCATGAATAAGGATTTATTAGGTTTAATTTCCAGATTTTTAACCAATTTCTTTGAAAATTTGCAAAAGCTACCCCCTCTTCTTTATGATATAAATAGTTCTAAGGAGGACTTTATGAAAATTAGAGTTGCTACAAAAAAGGATCTTAAAAGATTAATTCAGTTAGAGATGTCCATTATTGATGACATGCAAACCCAACTATACCGAGAACTCGGTCCCGAGCGTTCGGAGCAATTGATCTTCGAAGCAAGTTTAAGAGATCCTAACGGCCGTTATCATCACTCGCGCGCAATTGTCGCCGAAGAAGACGGTCAAATCATTGGCATTGCTTACGGATTTCCTGCCGAAGATGAAACAAGTGTTAATCTTGAGTTAGATCGCCTGACCGAGGAAAAGTTTAAAATCAAAGAAAAATTCTTTCCTAATTCAGAAGTATATGGCGATGAATGGTATTTAGATTCACTTGTGGTTGACGAACATTTTCGCAACCGCGGAGTTGGTACCGCCCTTTTAGCAAGTTCATCTGAAATGGCAAAAAAAGCTGGCAAAAAAGTGATCGGCCTCAATGTTGATGACAGCAACCCCAAAGCTAAAGAACTATATGAGCGCGTCGGATTTAAAGAAGTAAATCGAGTTAAGATCGGACCTCATAACTATACTCATATGCACCGCAGCTTAGACTAAAAAAGCTAGGAATTCGTTCCCAGCTTTTTTATTTTTATTCTTTAGTAATTTTTTTAACTTTGATAATGATCTCTTCAATGATAATCATAATAATCGTCCCAATAAAAATCGGTAACTGTTCAGTCATACTGTCCTTGCTAAAATCTAGCGGCACCGCTGTAAAGATTAAAGCGATCACGATCAAGACTACTGGAATATAGGCCAAAATCGTAATGAAGGTCTTGCTGCCGCCAACTTTAAAAGGTCTCGTCGTGTCAGGATCAATTTTTCTAAGCTTTAAGAAAGCTGGGAAAATCGGGATGTATGCAAGCATTAACATGACCAAGTTCAATGAGAAGAATGACCAAAATAGATCTTGACTTGGAAGCAGCGGTGCGGCAATCACGATTAATGAAGCAATGATTCCATTCATAATTGAAGAGCCGTTTGGCATCTCATTTTTCGATGATTGTTTAGCGAAAACTTTTGGCATATCGCCATTTTTGGCAGCATAACAAGCAACGCTATTTACTCCAAACGACCAAGAAATCATGTTGCCAAACAAAGTTAATAGGAACAAAAATGCAATTAAGCCAATGAAAAAACCGTGATCAGTACCCAAAAGCAATTTAAAGGCATCCATTAAACCACTGCCGGTGTTAATCTTGTCAGTTGGAATTGCAACGCCAATTCCGAAGGCTGAAAAGATATAAATTGCTGCAATTACAATGCCTCCAATGATAATCGATTGTTTAATTTGTTTAGTCGGATTTTCCATTTGGTCGGCCATCGTACAAATTACTTCAAAGCCCAATAGATTAAAAATTATGACCGAAACAAAAGAGAGGCTATGCAAATCAAAAGTTGGCAACAAACTCTTTAATGTAAATTCGTTAGCCATCCCTTTAGTTGCTGCAGCGTAAATCCCAAGTACTCCAATTAAGATTGCAAGAGTCATTTTAATGATCGCGGCACTATTTAAAATCCAAACGCTATCGCTGACTGGATAGAAACTGATCCAAATGATTAACCAGATGAAGATTAATTCAATTAAAACACCAGTCCAAGTCCCAAGCTTAATGTTAAATATCGTTTCAATTAAGCCAGGGCACATTACAGCAAGAGATGCAAGCCACAGCGGAAAGTTAATCCAGTAGTACCAAGCAACTCTTGCCCCCCATTTGTGACCAAAAGCTTTAGTGATCCAATCATATAAGCCACCTTCACCAATATAAGTGGTTCCAAGTTCTGAAGAGATCAGTCCGTATGGCAAAAGGAACAAGACTAATAAGAAAATCCACCAGAAAAACTGAGAATTTCCAATTGAGGCAACTGGTGCAGCTGCTTCGGCAACAAATACCACACAAATAACTGATAAGACCGCACTCATGAGGCTAAATTTTTTCTTTTGAGGCATAACTTTTTCATTTCTCCTTTATCTTTTAACATAATCAGTATAGAAGGCAAATTCGTTACTAGAAAGGGCTTTCTTCATTTGTGGCAGAGTAACAACTACCTTGTACTTTGTTTTATTTTGCGGAAATTGATACATTTTTTAGTCTTGTCTTTGTTACGCAAAATGTAACAAACTACATGATCTTCAATTTAAATTCAATTAAGCGTTATTGCCTTTATTTAATCGCTTTCACGATTTATATTAAATCACGGTTAAGAAAAACGACGACTCTTAACGATATTTACTTGAAAGGATGTACTTATGAAACGCGATTTTATCGATACTAACACTTACACTAGAGAGGAAATTCAATATTTAATTAATCTTGGAATTCAAATTAAACGCGATATTAAAAGAGGGAACTACCCCAACCTGTTACCCAACCGGACTTTGGGAATGATCTTTGAAGAATCATCAACAAGAACGCGAGTTGCCTTTGAAACTGCAATGACTCAATTAGGAGGACACGCAGAATACTTAGCACCTGGTCAGATCCATTTAGGAAGTTCAGAAAGTGAATCATTAGGTGATACGGCAATCGTTCTTTCAAGATTAGTTGATGTCTTAATGGCACGAGTTGCAAAACACGCCACTGTTCAAAAACTTGCTGAAACTTCTACTGTTCCAGTCTTAAACGGAATGAGCGATTACAATCATCCAACCCAAGAAATTGGTGACATCACAACAATGGCTGAACATTTACCTGCTGGTAAGAAATTAAGCGATTGTAAAGTAGTATTTGTCGGAGACGCTACTCAAGTATGTGTTTCATTAATGTTCATTGCTTCTAAGATGGGCATGCATTTCGTTCAGTTTGGACCAAAAGGATATCAAATTCCTGATGAAAGTCTCGCAATTGCCAAGCGAAACTGTGAATTATCAGGCGGCAAAGTTGAAGTAACTGAAAACGCTGATGAAGCGATGAAAGATGCTGATTTTGTTTACACTGACGTTTGGTATGGCTTATATGAATCACCATTATCATATGACGAAAGAATGAAAATCTTCTATCCTAAATATCAGGTCAGTGAAGAATTGATGGCCAAAGCATCAAGCCATGCAATGTTCATGCATTGTCTGCCTGCAAACCGCGGCGAAGAAGTAACTGATGAAGTCTTAGATTCGCCTGCATCAATCGCTTGGGATGAAGCTGAGAACCGTTTGACTTCAATTAGAGCGCTCCTTGTATATTTACTCGCGCCTTCAATGAATTATACTGAAAAACAGCTTGACGATTTAAATGATCCAAAACTTAAAGAAATGATTTTGAACCTAGTTGACAACTCAACTCGTTAATATTGATGGATAGCACTGGTGATAATGAAAATATAGCTCAACTTGATCAAGAACTTGCCTTTACGAATATCAATAAATTATTCGTAAAATACGGTTTTTCAACATTAATTGGTCAAGTTGCCCAGGCTATCATGGTTATTCTAGAAGGAATCTTTATCGGTCGCGGGCTTGGAGCATTAGGACTTGCTACCGTCAGTGTTATCATGCCACTTGAGCTTTTAAATACTGGGCTTGGTGGAGCTTTAGGCATTGGAATCAGCACTGTATCGGCTCTTGATAAAGGCAGAGGTAATCTTAAACGTTGTCAAAAAATATTCTCCGATGGATTTTGGTTCACTTTAATTGTCTCGACCGTTATTGCCTTGATCATTAGTTTAAACGCCGATAGTATTGCGATAATTCTTGGCGCTAAAGCCGATATCCACCGTTCTACAGTAACATTTATTAGAGTTTTTATGGCTGGATATCCCTTTGCAATTACTGGTCAAATGATTGTTAGCATGCTTAGAGTCGATGAAAAACCAGGCTTAAGCAGTTGGATTATGTCATTATCAGCATTATTTGCGATTATCGAATTGTATTATGGAATTTTTGTGGCTAAATGGGGAATTGTTGCAGTTGGCATCTATTATGCGATGGCCATCGGTTTATTCTTCGGCGGAATATTTTACTTTCTGTTCTCAAAAACAAAGCTTAAAATTAAATTTGATTTTAAATTTGATTGGCCAACAATCTTTAAAGACCTTAAAATTGCAAGCCCGTATTTTTTAATTACTATTTCCAGTTCAATTTTTACCTGGGTGATGAATATCATCCTAAGCAAGAACGGTAATAGCGTTGATGTTGCAGCATTTGGTATTGTTAACGGATACATTTTTTACATTTTAAACATTATCTCCGTTTCTCTAACCCAAGGAATGCAGCCGATCGCTAGTTATAATTATGGTGCGAAGCTCTATGATCGGAATCGCCAACTACTAAATATCAGTATCATTTCCAATGTTGTGATCATTGCTTTGATCACTTTACTTTACGCAGTATTTGCACGACCTTTGATCTCAATTTTTGCAAGGACAGATCAGAAATTGATCGACACCACCTTGTCAGTATCCTTGATTATGGTCGGTTGCACCGCTCTTGGGTCAACGGTTAATATTTTAGCTGGATACTATCAAGCGATTAATAAGATTAAGATTTCAACATTTTTAGGAGTAATCAAATTCTTAATTATTGCAACGCCATTGCAGCTCATTTTAAATGCAGCGTTTGGACCAAATAGCGTATGGTTCAGCCAACCAATTGCTGACATCATTGTCTTTGGAATATCCCTGTTTTTATGGAAAAAAGAAACTATTAACTTAAGATGTAAATCGTGAATTTGCCACCTCCTTAGAAAAACCTAACTCAAATCACGATAATAATCTTTTAAGAAAGGAATCAAAAATGAAAACTTTACAATCATCACCTAAAAAAGATGGCTTTAGAATGCCTGGTGAATTTGAACCTCATAAAGGGGTCTATATCTTATGGCCTGAACGTCCTGATAACTGGCGTGATGGTGCAAAACCTGCTCAACATACTTTTGTGAACGTGGCAAAAGCTATTTCTGAATTTGAACACGTAACTGTTGGCGTATCTGACGAGCAATATGCTAACGCTCGTCATATGCTGCCTGATGCTGTGGAAGTCGTTGAAATTTCTAACGACGATTCATGGATTCGTGATTGCGGTCCAACATTTGTTGTTAATGACCAAAAAGAAATGCGCGGTGTTGACTGGAACTTTAACGCCTGGGGCGGCTTAGTTGATGGCCTTTACTTCCCATGGGACAAAGACGATCGTGTTGCTCAAAAAGTTACTGAACTTGAAAGAACTGATCGCTATCGGCTTGATGACTTCACCCTTGAAGGCGGATCAATCCACGTTGACGGCGAAGGGACTTTAATTACAACGGAAGAATGTCTTCTATCACAAGGAAGAAACCCTCAATTAAACAAAGAACAAATTGAAGATATTCTAAAAGAATACTTAAACCTTGAGAAGATCATCTGGCTTAAACGCGGCATCTACAACGATGAAACCAACGGTCACGTTGATAACATTGCTAATTATGTTGAACCAGGCCACATCCTTTTGGCTTGGACTGACGACGAAAACGATCCGCAATACGAGATTTCAAAAGAAAATTACGATATTTTAACCAATTCGACTGATGCTAAAGGCAGAAAAATCCAAGTTGACAAACTTTATGTCCCAAAACCAGTCTTGATCACCAAAGAAGAAAGTGAAGGCGTCGACGCTGTTGACGGTACTTTGCCTCGCCAAGAAGGCGATCGTTTGGCTGCAAGTTATGTTAACTACTACACAGCAAACGGCGGCATTGTCTTCCCATTATTTGGTGATCCAAACGACGAAAAAGCGAAGGAAACGCTCCAAAAAGCTTATCCTGATCGTAAAATCGTCGGTGTTCCTGCTCGTGAAATCCTACTTGGCGGCGGCAACATCCACTGTATTACTCAGCAAGTTCCAAACCCAAAATAGGAGGAAAAAAATTTGGCAAAAATTGTTGTAGCACTTGGCGGCAACGCAATCCTTTCCACTGATGCGTCTGCAAGTGCTCAAATGCAAGCAGTCAGAAATACGGCTCATGAACTCATTAATTTCATCAAAAATGGAGATCAGTTAATTATTACTCACGGTAATGGTCCACAAGTTGGAAATTTACTGCTCCAACAGATGAACTCAGATAGTAAATCAAATCCAGCAATGCCGCTTGATACATGTGGTGCAATGACCCAAGGCAGCATTGGCTATTGGTTTGAAAATGCGCTAAATGAAGAATTAGCAGAAAATGGGATCAAACGCAGTGTGATCTCGATTGTAACGCAAACAATCGTTGACGAAACTGATCCTGCTTTTAAGAGCCCATCTAAGCCAATCGGTCCTTTCTATACAAAAGAAGAAGCTGATCAGATGAAATCGGCTCATTCGGACTGGGAACTTGTTGAAGATTCTGGTCGAGGTTACCGTCGGGTCGTTCCTTCACCAAAGCCTTTAATTATTAATGAATACGAAGCTATTCAGAAAGTTGTTGAAGCAGGAATTATTCCGATCGTCTCTGGTGGTGGCGGAATTCCAGTTGTGAAGCAAGGTAATAAACTGATCGGCAAAGAAGCGGTTATTGATAAGGATTTCAGTGCTTCAAAGATTGCTCAGCTAGTTAATGCCGATCAATTAATTATTTTAACTTCTGTTGGCGGAGTATTTTATAATTTTGGTAAACCCGATCAAAAAGAAGTTAAAGACGTGACGGCAAGTGAATTGCAAGAACACATCGATTCACATGAATTTGCAGCAGGAAGTATGTTGCCTAAAGTTCAAGCTGCCGTTGATTTCGTTAATGAAACCGGCAATTCAGCAGTCATTGGAGCCTTAGAAGATGTCGCAAAAATTATTCAAGGATCTGAAGGAACCAAAATTACTGCAAAATAAACGAATCAAAATAAGGTTGGCACAACTGTCCAGCCTTATTTATTTAGATAAAATCTTGCGTAAATTAAGAATGTAGTTCAAACTAAAATCGACACGTATCTTTAGAAAGGAGCAGGATTATTAACTTATAGTCCTCTTGTAATGAATTTTATCAATTCTAATCCGAAAAAAGATCATTTTTTCGCAATCCCTGAATGGTATCCCCATTCGAAATCATATATGATGTGGCCAAAGCGACCTGATAATTGGCGCAAAGGGGGCAAACCTGCTCAAAAAGTTTTTGCTGAAATTGCTTCAATCATCAGCAAATATGAGCCAATAACCATGTTAGTCCAGCCTGATCAATATCAAAACGCCCGTTCAATGCTTTCAAGAGCGGTCCGTCTCGTCGAAATGAGTTACAACGACGCCTGGATTAGAGATATTGGACCAACCTATGTCGCTAATAGCAACCACAAAAATCGCATCGTAAATTGGAATTTCAACGCCTGGGGCGGTTTGGTCGACGGTCTTTATTTTCCTTGGGATCAAGATGACCTTGTAGCACAAAAATTAGGAGAATTAGATGAACTAGACTGCTACGACGTGGATTTTGTCTTAGAAGGATGCGGGTTCCAAACTGATGGCGAGGGAACTTTGCTTGTTGTTGAAGAATCAGTCCTCTCTGAGGGACGAAACAATCAAATCTCTAAAAGAAAAGTCGAAACAGTCCTCAAAAAATATCTAAATATTAATAAAATTATTTGGCTGAAACATGGATATTTTATGGACGAGACTAACGGAGACATTGATAATATGGCAACTTTCATTCGGCCTGGCGAAATTGCTCTAAATTGGACCAAAAATCGTGCAGATCCTATGTATCAGATCACACACGAAGCAGCCGACATTTTAAGTAATTCCACCGATGCCAAAGGACGACATTTTAAAATCCACAAAGTTCAACTACCAGAAATTCTTCTTGCAAGTGAAATTGAAAACAAATACATCGACCCCGTAAATGGGCTTTTGCCTCGCAAAGCCGGTGACCGTTTAACTGCCTCGTATATTAACTGTTATTTGGCAAATAATGCGGTAATTCTCCCTATTTTTAATGATCCCAACGATCAATTAGCGATTGAACAATACCAACAATTGTTCCCTGATCGAAAAATTGAACCCGTTTATACACGGGAATTATTGTTAGGTGGCGGTAACATTCATTCGGTTGTTCTTGGCGTGCCAGATTGAGAGAGGTTAACATTGAATTTTTTTGAAGTTATTCAACCCCATATAAATAAACTTAGCAAAAGCGAATATGCGCTCTTGGATTACGTTGTGAAAAATTTAGTTGCAGTCCAGCACAAAAGCATCCGGGAAATTGCGGCAGAGTGCTTTGTCTCAACAACAACATTTTTGAGATTTGTTCGAAAAATCGGTTTTTCTGGCTACAGTGAATTTTCAACGGTAATTAAATACACGATTTTAAATACCAAAGAAACCAATCAAAACAACGTTACATTTACTCAAAAACAGTCCAAATACCGCAACGAATATCTTAAGAATCTTGAGGAGACTGTGCGGGTCTTAGACGAGAGAAAACTGGCCGAAATTTGTCAAAAGTTAGCTTCTACTCCCAAATTATTTTTCTATGCTAAGGGCCTAAGCAAAAACACCACGGCCTACATCGAATATCTCTATACTTTAAACGATTTTATCGTGATAACTCCCCATAATCACGAACAAAGACAGTGGGCTTATCGAAATATCAAAAAAGAAGATTTGATTTTTATTTTCAATTATAGCGGTGAAGATGAAGAATTAATTCAAATCATTCAGACCATTAAAACCCAAACTGAGCATTCGTCAATCATTTCGGTGACCGGCGCCAATAATAATACGATTCAAAATCTCAGCGATATTAATCTCTACCTATTCACCGATGAAATTACGGTGCAGGGAGTTGATATGACTTCTAATGTTTCGATGATTATCATCATGGAACTCCTCCTTTACCAATATTGGGAACACCAGGATTCAATCAATCCCGACCTGATTTTGAACAAAATAAAAAATCCGTCAACCAACTTGGACGAATAATTTTGGTTTTCGGATTTAATTTTAAGATTCCATCAAAACTTTTAGCAGCTCTCGGGCTGACTCATGTAAGCTATCGCGCGATTTATCATTGCCTAAATGCGTATAAATTTCACCAACGTAGATATCGTGGTCAAATAAATATTTGAAAACATCGTCAATGATCGGCCGAGTTTTGGCTTCTTCTTGCACTGGTCCAAAAGGATTGGCAAAAAAAGTTGTGCTCATGCCAGTTTCATCGGTGGTTCCTAAGGCTTTACGTTTCCCTGCAACGAAAGTCTTTTTTGCATCTTCTTGATCGGTAAAACGATGAATGCCGACCTCGTCATCATAATTATTAGCATAAACGTACATATCAATTTCATGATGAGCGATGACATTTTCATATGAATCAGCTGGGATAATTACGCGAGCATTTTTTTCAGCGGGATTAAGATAAATCCCCCGGTCCATATTGTTAAATGCAACCGCCGAGCTCAAATCATCAAGCCGCACGAACGCCCCAATCTCCGTTCCTTGCGCGTACAATACGCCATCTTCGAGGGTAAAACTTCCCATATCGTCAAAAATCGTCTCAATGCGAATAATCTGCTCGTTTGCCACTTCTTGCAGCGCTTCAATGGATTCAGATTTCCCTGCGCCAGAATCGCCAAAAAAGACGACAGTTTTAGTTTTGCCATTCGTAAATTTAATTTTGACCATCGAACCATGAATCGGCAATTTATGTTCTTCAATCATATGCAAGTTATGCAAAGTTAGACACATTTTTTTCATGTAGCCAAAATAAGTCGTCTTGTCGTTATAAGGAACCTCACCAACCCAAAGATCGTTAACCGTGTCGTGATAATAATGGCAAGTATCGCCTTCGGTCTGAGCCAATCCGAAGAATAAAATTAAATCTGGCTTTTTGCCTTCCACGCTTTTGCTATCTGCAACTTCAAACAAGTTGGCCAAAGAAATGCCGCTTACAAAATAATCCCGATGGAAATAAATGTAAGCCAAACTTTCACCAATTTTAGCTGGGAAACAGAACCATTCATCACTATTACCTGTAAACTTCTCAACCGGATTAGTCTGTACCGCGCTAAAGACGCCTTCTCGCTTATTACTAGGCGTCGCCATCATCATTGGCGGGCGCAGCATTAAAGTATCAATAAAACGAATCGAAGCCAGTGCTTCATAACCCGCCGGAATGGGCCATTGATGCGACTGCGTTAAGATACAAGCAGAAGAGCCGGCGCTTACTTGACGATATGTTTGATTGACATGGCCCTGCAGTTTCTCCTCGACCGAGCGGTAAAAATGAATAATCAAATCATTAAATTGATTGTCCATCATCATGAAATTTTTTGCGACCACATCAGAACCATGCAAATTTACAACCGCAATTCTGAGAAATGAGCGATAGAAAGAATATAGGTCTTCAACGCTTTGCAATATTTCTTCTTGGCTATAGCGCTCAAATACATTGGTCTGATCAACCATGACATCCTTGATGATTCCAATATATTCTTCAGCGGATAAATCTTCAAATTCTGGACTTTCATTGTGTCCCCGACTTTGCAAAAACAAGCGAACCACCGCTAAGAATTCTGGACTATTAATTAGCGAAAAAGTATCAGTAAAGTATTCATTGCTGTAATTAATAACTCCAATATGACGATTATGATTTAGATAAAGTGCTGGTGTTTCAACTGTTGACGATTTTTTCATCGGCTTTACGCCTCCTTTTGCTTTCCTCGCTTTATATAGTAGCAAAAAAAATCCAATCTGGAAATTAATTTGCTTTAATCAACCGACTTTAAAGCTGCCAACATCTCCAGATTTTTGAGCTTTCGATTGACTAAAATGCCTAAAACTACCGTGATTACAGCAACTACGACAAAAGGAGCTGCAAACGGGAGATAGTTAAGTGCTGGATTAAACATCACGTCCTCGGGTGGGACGGCAAAAATAATGTAACGATGCAGTATTTCACCGAACAGATAACCTACGAGCACCCCGAGAAGTGAAAGATAGATAGTCTCTCGGTAAATATACATCGTAACTTCCTGATTATAAAATCCGAGTACTTTAATGGTAGAAAGCTCGCGAATTCGCTCTGAGACATTAATGTTGGTCAAATTATACATAATTACAATTGCAAGTAACGCAGCAATAATTATTAAGACCACCATAATTTGATCGAGCGCTTTAACGACTACGCTCACTTCGTTCATCAGCGCGGTATTTTGAACGACACCTTTGACACTACCCAACTTCATAAAACTTGCTGCTTGACGCTGAACATTTGGAAGTGAGCGGTCTTTTAACGTGATCAATTCAGCATTTGCCTGATATTTTTGAGCAAAAATTTTCTGATAGGCGGTTTTATTCATGAAGACGAAATGACCCATATACATCTCGCAAATTCCTATCACCTTCATCGAGCGATTTTTCCCGGATGCATCTTTTAACGTAATTTGGTCACCTTTTTTAACATTAAGAAGGCTTGCCAGACGTTCAGAAATTACAACGCCATCGTCGGTTAGAGGTATATTATGATGATTTTGGCACTGATCGAGGGTGATGAACTGATTTAAATCACTTGCTCGATGCGGCGTAATCATCGTGATACTCTGCAAGTCACCATTTTTGCCTGCAACTTTCGTCATTTCTTCATAGTGAACGGCCAATTTTTGATCGATACTTTTTTGCTGTAATTTCTGATCAAATTTTTGAGCTTGTTGATCACTGACGTAATTATTTTGAGCAACGATTAAGTCATAGCGAATCAGTTCGTTAAACTGCCGTGAGTTGATCCCAGAGATTGAATGCTGAACTGCAAGTCCCGCAAATAACATACAAACGGCGCCACTCACTCCAAAAATTGTCATATACATCCGTTTTTTGTAACGGAAAATGTTGCGAGCGGTGACCTTCGCCGAGAATTTGAGATGATTCCAAATCCACGGAATCCGTTCCAACATAATTTTTGAGCCCGCCGCTGGTGGTTTAGGCAGTAATAAATTTGCTGGTCGCTCCTGTAATTGGCGCAAAGCCACCAGATAGGTTGGAATAACTGCACTAATGATTGCAAGCATTAACGCAATCAAGGTAATCCCTAAATCCATTTGAAGCTCAATTTTCGGAACAGTAAAACCTTCGGAATAGGCGTTATAGACAACGATGGGAATTAATGTGTGCCCCAGCACAATCCCAATTACCGAGCCTAAAATTGCGGAAATAAAACCATAGATTGTAAATTTCTTGATGATATCATTGTTGGAATAGCCTAGCGCCTTCAAGGTCCCAGACTTGATGCGCTCCTCATCAACGAAACGCGTCATCGTTGCCATTGTCACAAGTGCTGCTACAAAATAGAGAAAAATCGGGAAAATATTAGCGAGCGAATCCACAATCCGCGAAATATTGCCATAAATTCCATATCCGATACCGCCTGGAAAATCTCGCCGATTATAAGCGGTATAAACGGGCTGTTCCAAGTGTTTAAGAGTTTCTCTGCCTTGCTCCACTTTCAAAGCTGTCGCTTTGATTTTTTGCTCAGCAGTATTCAACTCTTCTTCCTTCGATTTTAAATCTTGCTCTTTTTGATTTAAGGCTTGCGTCTGGGCAAGAGGCGAGTTCTTTGCTGCCGTAATCTCTTTACTTGCCTGAGTGAGCTGAATTTTTTCTAACGCTAATTGATTTTTGCCCGCAATAACTTGCTGATTAACTTCATCAATTTGAGACTGAGATTTTTCTTTAATCGCAGCTAAACGCTTTTGCGGCTGACCTTTTAACTGTTCATTTAAAGCAGTTTTATGTGCTTCAATCCGCTTATTATAAAGCTCAGAATAAGGATCAAGTTTTCTGGTATCATTAAACCTTAGGCGAGCAAGCATGTAGTAATCACTTTGAAAATTGCTCGGCAAAATCACGCCGTAGCCTTTTAGTTCGCCCGTACCCGCCGTGGACTGACCACGGTTAACAAATGAAATAATTTCGCCAGAAGAAACGAACCCACTGATTTTAAAATTTTGTCTCTTTAGATTCTTTTGACCTGCAGGATCTGATTTTTCATTAAAAGTAATTCTTTGCCCAAGATGGTATTGTCCTTGATATTGCGCGTCAATGGCAATTTCATCAGCGTGTTTGGGTAAACGACCTTTGATCAGCTCATATTTCGAAATATTTTTAGGTTTAGAAAAAAGCCGAAAACTATTTTTAGTTTGATCGATCGTTGCGTCCTTAAAATATCCATACTCAATTTCATGAATCCCTGGAGTTTGATCAATCTTCTTTTGGTCGTCAGAATCAATACCCAAGCTGCCAATGACCGAAAGATCAGCAGTATTTAGTTTTTGAAAATATTTAGCACCCGTTTGCCGCATATCTGGACCAGTTACTTTTAGACCAACTAACGCAAACGAACCTAAAAGCATGAGCCCAACGATTGCAAAAAAGCGCCCTTTTGAATGACTAAAAGATCCAAAAAGATCTTTCCATAAAGCTTTTTTTCTCATCGCAGATTACCAAGTCAAATCCTGGATCGACTTTGGATTTGATTGCTCTTCAATTTTCTCAATCTTCGCGTCGCGCATTCGAATCACTCGATCGCCAATCGGCGCAATTGCTGCATTGTGAGTCACAATAATAACTGTGGCCCCGCGATTACGGCTCATATCTTGAATAATTTGAAGAACTTGTTTACCTGTTTCATAATCGAGGGCGCCAGTTGGTTCGTCGCAAAGTAAAATCTTCGGATTCTTTGCCACTGCCCGCGCAATCGCTACCCGCTGCTGTTCGCCGCCAGAAAGTTGTGCCGGAAAATTATTGATTCGATTTTCTAGTCCGACGTCTTTTAAAGTTTGTTCGGGGTCAAGGGCATCTCTAACAATCTCCGAAGCCAGCTCAACGTTTTCTTTGGCCGTCAAATTTTCAACTAAATTGTAAAATTGGAAAACAAATCCGACATCATTGCGCCGATAGGTTGTCAATTGACGAGCATCATAGTTAGCGATATTGTTGCCATCAATGATCACATCTCCTTCATCGTTATTATCCATACCACCTAAAATATTTAAAAGTGTTGATTTTCCCGCGCCAGAAGCGCCCAAAATCACCGCCAGCTCGCCTTTTTCAATGTGAAAATTCAAATCATTATTTGCAACAATTGTTGAATCTCCCATTTGATATCTCTTAAAGCTGTGCGTCACTTCTATGTAATGCATCTTCACACCTCCAGAAAATAAGTCTTTTTATCAGGTATTAATACTGGTATTCTATATTTAATTTATGTTGAATGAAAGGAAAACTTAAAAATTGAAAGTTTATATAACTGATCGAATCCCAGAAATTGCTACAACTAAATTAGAAAAAAATAAGCTAACTGTCAAGACCTTTAATGGTTCGAAATTAATCACCGAGGCTGAACTCATTGAAGAGGTCGCCGACGCAGATTTTTTAATCACCGCTCTTTCGACAAAAGTGGATAAAAACATCATCGATCATGCCCCAAAACTCAAATTAATCGCGAATTTCGCATCCGGCTTCAACAACATTGATACTGCTTATGCGCGCAAAAAAGGAATTTGCGTTACCAACACGCCGATCGTCTCCACCACTTCCGTCGCTGAAGTGACCATCGGGTTAATCCTTTCAATCAGCCACCGTCTCGTCGAAGGCGACCAATTAATGCGCAGCACCGGCTTTGATGGGTGGCGCCCTTTGTTCTTCTTAGGTCATGAAATTGCAGGTAAGAACCTCGGAATCGTTGGTCTTGGAAACATTGGCAAAGCTGTGGCAAACCTTGCTCAAAGCTTCTCAATGAACGTCTTCTACTGGCAGCCGCGGCGCTTAAAACCTGAACAAGAGCGGGTGTTAAATCTATCGTACCTGGAGTTCGACGAATTAGTGAAGACATCTGATTTTATTTCACTTAATTCTCCTTTAACTGATGATAACAAGCATCAATTTGATCAAAATGTTTTTGCACAAATGAAAGACAGCGCCTATTTAATTAATGCTGCCAGAGGCCCAATTGTCGACGAAGCGGCTCTTGTTTCAGCGCTAAAAAATAAGGAAATTGCAGGAGCAGCGCTAGATGTGTACGAACACGAGCCCGCAGTAAGCGAAGAATTAAAATCAATGAAAAATGTTGTTTTAACTCCTCATTTAGGTAACGCTACCATTGAAGCACGCAACGCAATGGCAGAAGTTGTTGTTGATAACGTAATGAAAGTGATCCGCGGCGAAGCGGTCCCTGCGGTGAACTAATATGAAAAATCGATTTACTATTACTTTGGAGGAAAAAGTCTACAAAAACTCTCAAATTTCTGGCGAATTAATCGAAGACATTATTCACGAGCTTACTAAACCAGATGCTACTTTTATCGTTCTTGAGCCCGAAGACCCCATTAATGAGTGTACACTTATTCAAGCTCTAGGCGGATTTAAAGACGCCGTTTTCGTAGCCGAAGCCGTTTTTTCGCGGCCTGACGACACAATGCAAATTTTTAGAATTGAAGGCATCTCCGAGGAGGAATGCATTAAGATGTTCCTTGATTTCTGGCAAAAGGGCATCGTTCCTGAAACTAAAGACTGGGATGATGTGTCAAAGAAAATTTAAAGTAATTCCCCATAATAAATAGCCAAGCAGAAATTTGCTTGGCTATTTTGTTTTCAATTTTGTGGATGCAGATCTTTAAAAATATCACGCATTTTTCGATCCATATCGCTAAGTTCAGCGGCATAGTGCTCAAGATCTGTTTGATATTGCTTCTTGGTCTCAGAATCCAAATTATTTTTATAAACTAGTTCATGCTCTAAACTCGCCCAAAAATCCATCCCAATTGTTCGAAATTGAACTTCTACTGGAACATCATAGACGCCATCAGTTTGAAACACTGGGACTGAAAAAATTACATGTAAACTTCGATAACCATTGCTTTTCGGATTTTTAATGTAATCTTTTTCTTTTAAAACCGTAATGTCGCTCTGTTTTTTTAATAAATCAGCAACCGAGTATACATCATCAATATAGCTAGTTATGACGCGAATTCCAGCGATATCAAAGATATTTTCTTTAATATTATCCACGCTTACGGGCAATTGTTTTCGCACTAATTTCTCGATAATGCTTTCTGGCGACTTCATCCGGGATTCCATGGAATGAATTGGCGCGTAGTCGTAAGTAAGGCGAAAATCGTCATCCAAATTACTCAGCTTAGTCCCGATCTCATTGGCACCAGCTTGATATCTCTGATATGTCCGAACGAAACCTTCAATATTATTCATCTCATCTTCTGAAATCACATGTTTAAATTCCTGGCGAATCCGTGATAGGTTAATAAAATTATTACGTTGATTAATCACTTCAAACTCCTAAGTTTTTTTCTGCTTAACCTTACCATATTCCAAGGAAATCTCCATCAGTCAGAAGTAGTATTAATTTTGATTTAAAAAGTTTGCTTGGATCTAAATTTTCTTATAAACCATTAAAACAATAATTAGTGAAATGATCAGTCGAACAAGGAAATGACTCGGATGAACTTTGCCGAATACGTATTCTCCGTTTAAAACTGCCGCCACCAAAACTAATGATAATCCGATGATCAACCAAATAAGGCCTTGCGACTGAAATGCTATTAACAGCGACGCTACAAGATTTAAAATAAACAACCAAACCGGCATTTTCTTGTCTGAAAACATCACCCCACAAGTGCTAATCGCCATCACTGCCGCATATACATAAGCAAGAATTGTCCCAATCATTAAAATTTCCCCCAAAACTAATTTCTTCAATTATACCATAATTAATACGAGTCGATTTACCTACGAATAACATCATCAACAAGTAATTTTTCCCCTTTTATAAGTGCACTTTATCATGTATGACTCTTTATCATCAACGGTTATAATGAAAGCGTATACAGGAGGTGAGAAAATTAATAAGCAAGAGTTAAGGATCGCCAAGCAAATATTACAGGATAAAATTTCCAACTATTCAGAGCTTGAAAAGTTAGTTGGTAAATCTAAAAAAACAGTTTCTAAATTACTTGATCAACTCCAAAAAGACATTTCTGATTATGGTGTTCAAATCGTAAGAAAACGAAATGTTGGAATTTATTTTACCGGTAACACGGATTTATTAGCTAATAAAATTAATGGACTTTTAAGTGATCAAAGTAAAGATTATAAGGAACAAAGAATTATTTCCTTATTTTCTGAACTGTTAATGAACAATCATCCAATAACAATTCAAGATTTAGCCGATCAATTTTATGTTAGTCGCAGTACTTTAGAGTCTGATTTGAAGGAAATAAAAGTTAATTTGCAAAAATTCGATGCAAAACTTACCAGTAATCGTTTTGGCGTATTTATCTCAGCAAGTGAACAAATAAAAAGAAATTTAATGTCCAAACTTGTTGATATTTATTGGGGCGATGCCAAATATCGCCCTAATAGTATCAATCATGATCTCAAAATTGAGCTCCCGTCTAAGATTTTAAGCTTCTTCAGTCCTCAAAACCTGAAAAAAGTTATAAAAGCTCTTAATGAATTTGAAAAGAATAGTCAAATTAAGTTTAGTGACTATGAGTACCAATCTTTAGCAATTCATTTAGTTATCGCAATTGAAAGAATTAAAAAAGGCGTTGTCTTATCAAAAAACAAGATAAATTGTTCGATCGATCCCAGAACGTTCAATTTAGTTTCGATTTTAGAAAAAGAATTTAAATTTTCAATTCCACCAGAAGAAATCAGCTACATCAACATTCATATTGTTGCGACCAAAAAGGATCCCATTGCAGATCCTCACAATCAATTAATGGAAAATGATGATTTATCTAATTTCTTAAAAAGTAATTTGGACGAATTTGATAATGGTTTGATCAACAATTTAACCTTACACTTAATGCCCGCACTTAGTCGCTTAAATTTGGGACTTAGGATCCGAAATCCCTATACTCAAAAAATTAAAAAATTCTTCCCCTATTCATACAACAAGGCTAGCGAACTTAGTTTAAAGTTGGCTAAATCTTTTGGGGTAAAAACAAATGATGATGAAGTAGCTTTCATTGCCCTGCACTTTGAAACGTATTATGAGCGTAAAGGTAACGTTAATAAAATCAAAGTAGTTTTAATCTGCAGTACAGGATTAGGAACTGCTAGATTACTAGAACAACGGCTAAATAAATACTACTCCGATCAAATCGAAATCAAACGAGTCATCTCGATTCAAGAATTGCTTGAAGAACCGATCAAAGAAGATTTAGTAATTAGCACAATCAATATTGATCTTGCACAAATTCCTATCGTCGTTGTTCCGCCCTTTTTAGACAATCCCTCACTTGAAAGAATAAATCAAAAAATTGACCAATTGTCCAAAAACATTTCTTGTTCTCAAGCTTTTATGAACTTGATTGATCATCGTTTGATTTTCATCGACAATCAAGAACGGACTCAAGAAAATGTAATCAATTTTCTGGGGCAAAAATTGATAGAAAATAAATATGCAATTAATGGCATCGCACAATCTGCGATCAAACGCGAAAAACTTGCAAGCACCGAAATCCACTTAGTAGCGATTCCCCATGCTGCAATTGAATTTGTGAAAAAGCCTTGTATTGCAGTTTATATCAATAAGCAAAAGGTAATCTGGGATAAAGGAAAAGTAAACATCGTCTTCTTTTTAGCGATGAATGAAGATGTTAAGGATGAAATTAATGAGTTGTATGAGCATTTAAACAAAATTTTAGATAACAAACAGACATTAAAGAAAATGGTTCACGCAGAAAATATAGAGGCAATTATCAATTTGTTAAGAGGTGAATGATTTGGCAGAAAATTTTTTGACAGCCAAAAATATTTTAATTGGATTAAACGCCACTTCCAAAAAAGATGCGATTAACAAGATGTCGCAAAAATTGGAAGAAAATGGCATCGTCACAGACAGCAAGAAGTTTTCTGCAGACGTAATGGAACGTGAAAGTTTAACAACAACTGGGATTGGAAACAATATTGCAATTCCTCACGGGAAAAGTAGTAGCGTTAAAGAGGCTTCTTTTATATTCGCAAAAAATCAGACTCCATTGGAATGGAATTCACTTGATGGAAGTCCAGTAGATATTATTTTTCTAATGGCCGTACGCTCTGACGACGTAGGAAAAGATCATTTAAAAATGCTAGCAAAATTGTCTGGAAAATTGATGGATGATGATTTTGTTGCAACAATCAAAAAAGAAAATGATCCCCAAAAACTAGTAGAAATTTTTTCAAAAGATTAATAAGGAGATATAAAAATGGCTAAATTTGTAGGAGTATCAGCATGTATTGCAGGAGTTGCCCATACTTATATGGCAGCACAAAATTTAAAAAAATATGCCAAGAAAAATTGTGATGAAATGAAAGTAGAGACCCAAGGTGCCATGGGAATTGAAAACAAATTAAAACCTAAAGACATCGAAGAGGCCGATGCTGTGATTTTTGCAGTAGATACAACGGTCCGTGATGAAGAGCGCTTCGAAGGAAAAAAAATCTTAAAAATTGGAACTTCAGAAGTTGTTAAAGACGGGGCCAAAGCAATCGCTAAAGCCCATGAATTGTTAGATGAATAAATACAAAAGGGAGAGTTTTCATGGATAAAGTAAAACAGTTTGGGCGAGATTTAGTCGGACATTTTCAAACTGGTGTATCTTATATGATACCATTGGTCGCAGCTGCAGGTTTAATAGTCTCAATCGCGGTTGTCGGCGGCGGACAAAATGTTTGGAATCAAACTAGCAACATCTGGGGCGTTTTGAGAATGATTGGACAGCAAGGATTAAATTTCATTCCCGTAATGATCGCCGCATACATCTCATATTCAATTGCTGATCGACCTGGTTTAGCTCCAGCATTCATTGTAGGTTTAGTTTCTGTTCAACTAAAGATGGGATTTTTAGGCGGAATGATTGTCGGAGTATTTGAAGGTTATTTAATCCAATGGCTTAAAAAGTTACCAATGCCAGCTTCTTTAATTTCTTTAAAATCAATTACCGTAATCCCTTTAATTTCAGTATTAGTTGGCGGACTATTCATGTTTTATATTTTTGGAGCCCCTGTTAGATCAATGCAGGAAGGTTTAACCGGCTGGCTAACCAGTATGAGTGGACAAAATCAAATCCTTGTCTCAATGATTATTGGAGCAATGATGGCAACTGATATGGGTGGTCCAATTAACAAAGTCGCCTACACATTCAGTATGGCCGCCTATACATCCGGCGGTTACGCTATCAGTACAGCGTGCTTTATTGCAATTGGCATTCCGCCGCTAATAATGGCTCTTGCCTGCTTTATCGGCAAAAAATACTACGACGACGAGGAAAAAGAAAACGGAAAAACTGCTTTAATCCTCGGAATCATTGCCTTAACAGAGGGGGCGATTCCGTTTGCTGTTTCAGACCCGATCGCTGTAATTCCTAGCTGTATGGTTGGTTCTGCGATTGCTAGCGGACTAAATTCATTTTTTGGAGTAAGTCAAAAGACGGCTCTTTCAACATTTATGGCAGT
Organism: Xylocopilactobacillus apicola; assembly: GCF_033095985.1. NCBI lineage: Bacteria > Bacillati > Bacillota > Bacilli > Lactobacillales > Lactobacillaceae > Xylocopilactobacillus > Xylocopilactobacillus apicola. Next base: position 497,306 of record NZ_AP026802.1, on the reverse strand, counting down.
ACCGTTTGCTTCTAACATCTTACTTTATTGTATTTCTATTATTGTAGGAGTTGTAATTGGTGCATTAATGTGTAATTTAATTAAAAAATTGATGCACCGTGATCAAAAAATCGCTCAAGAAGGCTAATAATGACTGAAGTATATTTTGTAAACCATACTCATTGGGACCGAGAATGGTATTTCACAACGACCGATGCCCTCGTTTTAAGTGATCAAGTATTTACAGAAGCACTCGACGAACTAGAGACGCATCCCGAAGCCAATTTCACTTTCGATGGTCAAACTTCCATTATTGATGATTACATTGATATTCACCCCGAAGCAAGGAATCGCATTAAAAGACTTGTTCAAAGTAAACAATTATTTATCGGCCCCTGGTATACCCAAACTGACGGTATAATTCCAGATGCTGAATCAATGATTCGCAACCTGGTGATTGGCATTCAGGAAGCAAATCAACAATATGGTGAAGCTATGATGGTGGGGTATCTACCTGATACCTTTGGATTTACAGCTCAATTGCCGACCATTTTAAGGCAAGTCGGGATCGATAATTTCGTATTTTGGCGTGGGACGAATTATGATCATCAATTGAAATCTCTTTACTTCAACTGGCGAGGATTGTCAAATAAAACTGTCATCGCAGCTAACTTCCCGTTTGGATATTTCACTGGTCAAATCACCCCAGAAAGCAAAAGAAATCTAAAAGAGTTTGTTGAACAACGCTATGATCCAGCAGTCAAATTTGCTGTTGAGCACAAAGATAATCAAATGATCTTAATGCCTTCAGGAATTGACCAGATGAACATCATTCATAATGAGGTCCAAACTATCAAGGATCTTAATCAAATCAGCAAATACCACACAACAATTAGCAGTTATCCAGAATTTATTAACGAACTTAGAAATAATATTAAGGAGCTGCCATCGTATCAAGGAGAGTTGAGACTTCCTACCTACGCGAGGGTGCACCGCTCAATTGGTTCGCTAAGACATCGGATTAAACAAGAAAACTATGAATTAGAACAAAAAATTCTAAAAAGGGTGGAACCACTAGCTGTAATCGGTCGTAAAGTTGGAGTAAAAATCGGCTCAGGATTGATCATCAATCTTTGGAAAAAATTATTAGAGTGTCAGCCTCACGATACTCTAGGCGGTAGTATTACTGACAATGTCTATGAAGACATTCTTGCTCGCTTCAAAGCAGCTAACGAGATGGCTGACGGCATTGAAAACATGATTAAGAAGAAAATCGCTGACTTTTTAAAGCTAAAAGCGAATGAAATCATCGTTTTTAATACGGACGCTAAAGAATTCAGTGGCAGAAAACAACTAAAAATCATTAGCAATTCCAAAAAATTCTCAATTGATCAAATGAGTGAAATTAAAATTGAAAAAGAAAGATTCTACCCAGCACGTGAACATATAATGACCATGACCGCTCGCGGAAAAGAATTTTTATCTGAAAACGCTTATTATGAATTAATTGTTAGTGCCAAAATGGTGCTCCCTGCTCTTGGCTACAAAGTTTTCACCATTCAACCATCTAAAAAAGAATTGCAAATTTCTAAAAAATCCAATTCCAGTTCCCAAGGAACGATTTCAGTGGAAGGTCTTAAAATCAGTTTTGATAAAGGAAAAATTAATATAACCTGTAACGGTAAAGAAATTGTTAATGCAATCACCCTTGTAAACTGCGCTAACGACGGCGATACTTATGACTTTTCCCCTTTGCCTCAAGATCAAGAAACTGTTCTTCCTTTCGATAAAGTAATTGTTACTGAAAACACAATGAAAATAGTCGGATCTGCAAGCTTACCATTTAGTCTTGCTGACTACTCATCTGATAATCCCCATTATCAAGCAATGAATTACGAGCTGGAACTTTCATTTAACTCTAATAAAACTATTAAAGGGATTTTAACAATCGACAATACCGTCGAGTCGCATCGTTTAAGGCTCCGTTTACAATCTGGCTTAAAGAATTGTGAAACAATTGCCAGAATTCAATTAGGTTATCTTAAACAGCAAAATGAGTTGATCCCAGCTGATTGGGAGAAACACTATGATGAAAAACCGGTCAATTTGTATAACTTTGACAAAAGTGTGAGCCTAAGTAATTCAGAAGGTCATCTTACATTTTTGGGCAAAGGTCAAAAGGAATACCAAACAGAAAATAATGATTTGTTAATTACCTTAATGTCAACGACAGGACAACTTGGTAAACCTAACTTGGCTTGGCGTCCTGGTCGAGCTTCCGGCGATACCACAAATCAAGGTCATCCAATGATTCCAACTCCTTTGGCCCAGGAATTAGGAATTAACAAATTTAAATTTGATTTAGAGTGGTCAGATGAACCATTTAGTGAAACAAAAAATAACGAACTTGTAAATAAAAGTTTGGACGTTTCAATTTCGTATCAGAAACAACAATTAAATGTGTTCATCAACCGCCTGGACAACAAAATCTGGGAAACTGAAGAAAAAAAGACTATCCCTTTAAGTTTATCCATTCTATCTCTTAACGCAGATCTAGACGTAGCCGCGATATATCCTTCTTATACTTCAGAGGATTCAATGATCATTCGGCTTCAGAATTTATCCAAGCAAAATGTAAATTTGCCTTTCAATCTGATTAATGATCAAAATGTAACAGTTGTTAATGCGCTGGAAGATAAAGTAACCCTTGTATCAATTGATCCTTACGATGCAATTTCATTAAAAATTAAATATTTAAAAAACGGAGGTTAATTTATATGTATAAAGTTTTTTACCAACCACCTAATAATACCTGGATGGGTGATATTATGCCTTATGGTGAAAAAGGCACTTTCTATCTTTACCATCAACGTGATCCGCGAGACCCTGGTCCTCTTACGGAGAGCACTCCTTTTGGTTGGGCTCTTTCAACTACTGATAATTTCATTAACTATGAAGATCATGGAATTTCAATTTCCAGTGGTGGACCAGACGATGTCGCTCAGTGGATTTATGCCGGTTCAGTTTTTAAAGCGGGCGATAAAATTCACGCTTTTTACACCGGGTATAACAAAAAAGCTGATCAAGCAGGAAAAACTTCACAAGTTTTACTTCATGCAATCAGCGATGACTACGAGCACTTTATCAAAAATGTCGATGAACTCGCGTTACCAGCTCAACCTGGTTACGACGTTACAGATTGGCGAGATCCTTGGGTGATTTGGGATGAAGAAAACAGTCAATATTTGTTAATTCTGGGAACTCGCCTAGCTGGCCCTAAATCAAAACTAACTGGCCGAATTGTTTCGTTTACCTCGAAGGATTTGAAAAAGTGGGATTTTCAAGGAGACTTCTTTGCACCAAATCTTTATACAGGTCTTGAAATGCCAGATATTTTTAAAATCGGCGATTGGTGGTATTTACTTTACACCGAATATAGTGATCAAAGTAAGACTCGGTATCGAATGAGCAAGAATATGACTGGTCCATGGATTAAACCAAAAGATGATTCGTTTGACGGTCGCGCATACTATGCTGCCCGCAGTGCTTATGACGGTAACCGCAGAGTGCTGTTTGGCTGGGTCCCTACTCGTGAACGTGGACAAGGAGACCTGGTTAACTGGGAATGGGGCGGAACATACGTCCCATTAGAGATAGTACAAAGATCAAACGGAACTTTAGGGACAAAATTGCCAGATGAGCTCACAGAAGCTTTTAAAAATTCAACTCAAATCTCCCCGATCACAATCGAAAATTCTGAGGGACGAAGCGAAAAAATCATTGCAACAAATGTTGGAGACCATTATGTTCTAGATTTTGACGTAAATTTGGATGTAAATCTCGCTGATATTGCAATTAGAGCCTTCAAAAATCAAGAAACTGATGAATCATATCAATATTTGCTGTCAGTAGATGATCAAAGGTTAACTTTTGATAAAAGCCCCGAATGGCCTTGGTATCAAATGATGACAAAGGGACTAGAACGACCATTACCAATTAAAGGCGGTCAACCTATTCATGTCAAAATGATTGTAGACGACGATATTTTGGTAATCGTTGTTGAAAATGTAAGTTTGATTAGCCGAGTTTATCATAAATTTGGCAACGATTTAGCGATCGCTGTTTCAAATGGTGAAGCTAAATTTAGCAATATTATTCTAAGAACGTAAAGGAAATTTAGAGTGGCAAAATTTAAATCAATTGTTTTTTTCGATATGGATGGAACACTGCTGTCCAGTAAATCGACTATCGTCGAAGAAGTTCAAAATGCAGTAATTCACCTAAAAAGCAATGGAAATTTACCAGTAATCGCAACCGGACGCGCTGCATTTGAAGTGCGACCTTTTATGAAAATGTGTAACATCAATTCAATTATCTCAATGAATGGACAATACCAGGAATATGAAGGGAAGATCATTCAAAATTTAAAGATCGATCCTTCAATCTGTGAGCGAATTCTATCTTATGCTGAACAACGAGATGATATTATTGGGTTTTATAATTCTCAGACAATTGCAATCTCTGCTGATAAACCTTTAGCCAGAAGCTTTTATGAAAATATTTCATCTCCCTTTCCAATTCTCAACCCTAACTTTTATCAAAATAATTTGGTCAATCAAATCCTTGTAATCGCCAATCACGCCGACGAGAAATATCAATTGAACTTTCCAGAACTTGAATTTTTTATTACCGGAGCACATTCAATTGATACTGTGATCAAGGGTAATTCTAAAGGCGCTGGCATCAAAAAATTTATTGACGTTGCCCGATTAAACGGAATTCCGACATATGCTTTCGGTGACGGAATCAACGATTTAAGCATGTTTGAGCAAGTTGATTACAAAATTGCGATGGCAAATGGAAGAGAAGAGACCAAAGGTCTCGCTGACTTAATCACCGATACTAACGATAATTTAGGAATTGTGAAAGGGCTCAAATCATATAACTTAATTTAAGAAAGGAAAAAATGCAATACGGATCAGTAGAAGCAGGCGGCACAAAATTTGTTTGTGCAATTGGTAACGACGATTATCAAATTAAAGACCAAATTCAGTTTCCAACTACTACCCCCAAAGAAACAATTCAACGAGTAATTGACTACTTTTCTCAATTTCAAATCGACGCTCTAGGAATTGCTTCATTTGGTCCCATTGAAACTAGACGTAACTCCCCTCAGTACGGCTACATTACTACAACTCCCAAAAAAGGATGGCAAAACACAAATTTTGTTGGTTTAATTAAGTCAGGGCTTAAGATGCCAATCTCATGGACAACCGACGTTAACAGTGCCGCATTTGGCGAATATGTCATGACTACTTTATTTAATGAACAAATCAGTTCTGTCGTTTACTACACCATTGGAACCGGAGTTGGAGCTGGAGTAGTAGTTGATGGCAAATTTGTTGGTTCATTAGGTCACCTCGAAATGGGACATGTTCTTGTAAAAAGACATCCCGCTGACCTAGATTTTTTAGGCATTTGTCCTTATCATAAAGATTGTCTAGAGGGGTTAGTTTCTGGTCCAACATTTGAAGCTCGATTAGGAAATTCTGGCAAAGATGTGCCATTCACTAACCCTGTTTGGGATATTTTGGCGTATTATGTTGCTCAGGCAGCTATGGATACGACTTTATCTTTTAGACCTGATAAAATTGTGTTTGGTGGCGGCGTTACGAGTGAAAATTTTCTAAATAAAGTGCGACAAGAATTTAGTGCTCTTTTAAACGATTACTTGCCGACGCCGAAACTCGAACATTATATCTCTTTACCAGCAGTTAAGGATAATGGTTCTGCTACAGTGGGCAATTTCTTTCTAGCTGCACGATTATTGAAAGAATAGAAAGGTAAGAAAAATGAGCAATTTTTTTAACGGACTGCAACACATTGGAATTCCAACAGAAAATTTTAAATTTAGTGAGGATGTTTATTCCAAGTTAGGGTTCAAATTAATTCAAACTGAAGATAATCAAGGAAGTAAAGTTGGATTTTTTGAACTAGGCAATTTAATTCTTGAAGTCTGGGAGGCTGAAACGGCTCCTACTGCCGGAGCGATAAATCATTTTGCGCTTGATACAAACGATATTGAGGCGGCATTTTCCTTTGTTAAAGGACTGAATTTGGAATTGATTGATCCCGAAATCCAACAACTGCCATTCTGGGAACACGGAATCCGCTATTTTAATTTTTATGGTCCCAATCATGAAATTATTGAAATTTGCCAGAAAAAATAAAAACCTTGATGCGCCTCATAATTGTGAGGCTTTTTTTATGAATAAATATCGATTTGTTAATTCTAAAGCTTTTTTTAGGTACAAATTTTAATTAATTGATCATTAAATTTATCAGGCTCTTCCCACTGCGGGTAATGTCCCGAGCTTTCAAACCAAACTACTGACGCTGGGCTTTGAAGAGTCTTGGCATAATTGTCCACCAAGGAAGATGGGACATGGTGATCGTGTTTGCCCTCAAAGAAGTACACTGGAACTGAATATTCTTTGACGTCCTCAAAGTTCACCTGCATCACCTCATCCCACAAAGCATTAACTGTTTGCTTAGATCCTTTTAAGAAATTAATTAGGGTGCCAAACGAATAAACCCCCGAAGTGATAAAAGGACGAATCAGCTTAGCTTCATTGGTTTGCTGATAAAGAGAGCCTCCATGCTTGACAATTTTCCTAGTCAGGTAAATGCTGTCTTTTTTTAAATCGGTATCTTTGATTTTGCCAGTCAAAAATTCTCGCTGCAGATCGAGATTTTTTTGCGTATTGATAACCTGACCAACACCGATATATTTAGAAATCAGCTCGGGATAATGCTCGATAAACTTCAAACCAAGAATGGAACCCCAAGAGTGTCCCACTAAAATTAATTGCTTGCGTTGGTAGCGATCCAAAAGATAACAAACAAATTGATATACATCGTCAATAAACGTGGAAATTGTGATTTTCTCGTCTTTGGCAAACGGATAATAAGAAAGACCCGTGCCCCGCTGCTCTAAGTTTATAAAATTAAGATCTTGATCTAACCTCGAATTAAACTTCTGCATCAAAGGCGCGCAGCTGAAGCCCGGACCTCCGTGCAAGTACAAAACTAGTGGTTGATCAGGCTTCAAATGACTGATGGAAAATGTCAATTTAATCCCATTGATCATCGCACTCTCAAACAATAATTTACTCCTTTTTACAAAAACGCTGTAACGCAGCTTGCCAGCAAGATTAACCCAAGTCCAACAGTCGTTTTGACTAAATCCTTGCCCTGCTTGCTTTCTTTTAAAATAAAAATGCTTCCGAGCGTCGAAATGACCACGTTAATTTGTCCAATTACAAAAGCTGTGCTGACCCCGACCTTGCGAGCAGCAAAGATATAAGAAAGTGAGGCCAAGCCGTACAACAAGCCAGGAATGGTGTTTAACCAACTCTGCTTTTCTTGCAAAACTCGATGACTCTTATAAAACGCGTAGATTGTAGCTACGACAAATGTCCCCAACATTTGCGCCGAAAACAGCTGCAGACCGTTGGCATCAATGGCTTTTGGAATACAGCTATAAACCCAATAACCAATGCTTGTTATGAATAAAGGCAGATAGTCTTGAATATTTTGCTTGTCATTTTGCTGGCCGGTTTTTGAAATAATAAAGACGCCCAAAATCAAAACCGCAATCGCCAGAAAGCCGATGACCTTGTTGATCACACCCTGCCATTCGCCAAAAGCAATCACTCCGATAATCGAAGTCCCAGTTAGCTGGATGCCAGTCGAAATCGGCATTGTTTTGGAAATTCCAATCGTTCTAAAACTCATAAATTGACCTAATTGACCGATCGCCCACGCCGCTCCGGAGATAAAACTCAAAAGAAATGTCACCGTCGACATGCCATTGAAACTTCCGACGACCAAAAAAGCCACAATGCTCATAATCAGAGCTCCAAGCCCGGTCCCAAACATTTCGTTGGCAGTTTGACCATTAATCTTCTTGATGATCAGCGGATTGATTCCCCAAAATATCGCTGGTAATAATGCTAATAATAAATTCATCTTCTTCTCCCATTAAAAAAACGCTAAATAATATTAGCGATTTAACGTTGCTGTTTCAATATTCTAACATTCAGCTCTAAAAGTCAAATGTATCAAAAACTTCCCTTGCCACATTGATTGCATTGAGCACGCGAGGAAATCCGATGTAAGGAATGCACTGAATAAAAGTTTCAATGATCTCATTTTTCGTTAATCCGACGTTTAACGCTGCATTCAGGTGAACTTTTAGTTGCGGTGCCGTGTCGCCTTCAACCAAAAGTGCGCTAATTGTGATCATCTCGCGCTGTTTTAAATCTAGCCCAGGCCGATTATAAATATCGCCAAACGCAAATTCTAAAATATATTTCGAAACGTCTGGTGCGATGTCCTTTAAAGACTCGACAACTGCCTCACCGCCTACGCCATCGACTTGCTTCAATTTTTCTTGCCCTAATAAATATCGATCCATTATCAAAACCTACTTTCTTTTTGTAATGGCATAAGCTTACAAGCTGAAGTTAACCCCAGGTCAAGAATTATTTTTCAATTCTTGATAGTATTCGATTTTGTGCGCCAAAAAGTCAAGATGCGCTTGCGTTTTGGCTTGCTGCTCTTTTAACAAATTTTGTTGCTCAGCTAATAATTCTAACCGCTCATCGATCGTCGAATCGCCAACCCGCCTTAAATCTGAGTAGGCTTTGATGTTCTTGATGGGCATGCCCGTTTCCTTTAACCGTTTAACAAATTCCACCCAGGCGATGTCTTCGTCATTAAATGAGCGGTGCCCATTACTAAGCCGCGCCGGTGCAATAATCCCCACACTTTCATAATAACGCAAGGTGTCGATCGTCAGACCAACTTTCGCCGCAAACTCTCCAATTTCATAATTCATTAATTCTCCTTTTTGTAAAAATTATAGCCCCGCAACGTCCGTCAACGTGAATGTTACAGTTGATTGATACTTTCCACTCGTTGGAACAAGGCGCGGATTTAGCTTGATCTTCAAATTCCATGGTAAGCTCCAATTGTCTTGAAACAATAGCCCAGGAACTTGCTGTTCTCCTAAAACAGTCGGCGTTGCACTTAATGGATGATCACCCAAAGAATCTGTATAAATCAAAGGATCTGAGGCAATTACTAGCCCGCTATTATTCTTGAATCTTGTTGCCTCCGCTTCCAAGTGCCACTTCTTGTGCTTACGGACATTTCTCGTGTCAGTAACTGCAACCGTCTGACTCGCACTTGTTGCATTAATTTCTGATGACTTAAGCTCGTGTTTGCCGAACTCAATTGAAGTCGGAACCGTCAGCGTGCACAATCCCGTTTGATCCCAGACGTAAGTTCTCACAGTTGTAATCGATTGCGAATCGCTAATAATTTGCGCGGCACGTCTTACCGCTCCTTTAGCGTCGTGATCACTTCCTGTGCCAACTTCCCGCCATTGATTGTCAGTACAATAATAAGTCTCGCCGCCATCACTAATTTGAGCTTGAATATTGGGATTAGTTAGTCCTGTTGTGGATGAGAGCTTTGTTTCAGTTCCTAGTGTGAGCTTCCACAAACTACTAGTTCCGCTCAACATTTGGTCCGTGCTGGCACTGTTCTTCACCTTGAAGTTAGTCAGGTCAAGCGTTTTTAGGTTACTGCAATTCTGAAAGATCGAACTATAGTCAGTAACATCGCTGGTATCGACAGCTGTCAACCCTTCAATAGAAGCCACTGAACTAAGATCGGCAAACAGATTCTTTAACGATCCCGTTGCTGTAACACCTGACTTCATTACAACTTTAGTGATTTCACTTGCCCGATTGTGCCACGGCCACTGCCCCGAAGAATCAGCATCTACAGCTCCGTCTAGTTTGTGCTGATAGATCGTCAGCACTTTCGTTGTCTCATCAATATTCCACCAACCCTGGTCGGTCTGTTTCACGGTATTCGTAGTTGGAATGAAATTGCCGAGCTGATAGACGGGATCACTACTTGCTAGTGGCGCTAAGTTATTATCAGCATTATAGAAATACGAGCCGTACACAGGATTGCCATCACTATCCACTAACTGCAAAGACTGGTCATAAATTGCAACCTTAGAGGCAATCTCGGAAATCGGTGAAGTATTCGGGGCGGTCGGGTGATAAGTAATCGTCACCTGCCCCGTATCATTGGCCGTCAAGTTGGCATTCTCAACTCCTTTGTAGACCATCGACACAGTGTTCTCGCCGATCTGTCCCGTCCACAAGTTGTTATTCGTCCCATTATTTAGCGGAACGTATAATAGTCCGTCCTTGACTGTAAACCCACTTGGTGCTTCAAACAAACCTCCTAGCGACTGCACGGCGGTTACCTTCGACCAGATTGGCATATTGGTATTCTTCGCACTGTATTTGAATGCAACGGTATCGCCAGGCCAAATGTCAACGGTATTCCCAAAAGCGCCACCGTTAACACTCATTGTTAAAGTCGCACTAACGTCTGGACTTTCATTCGGTAATTCACGCCGGTAAACATAATTAATGAAGGTTGATGATCTAAATTCGGTACTAACACTCCAAACATTGCCATTCTTAGTAACTTCAGCACCAAGTCCCGATCGATCAAGCCGGCGATTAATTCGAGTTCCATTCTCAAAGAAAGTTCCGTTGACTTGCGCTCGGCGGTATGTGTAGCCGTTCTTTTCAATGGTTTCGGTGCTTGATGAATCAACAAAATGCGTGGATCCTGGATGTGTAAGCTGCCAATCAGCAAGCGAAGTTGTAGCAGCATCTTTAATATCATTTCCGTTCTCATCGACATGGCGCACAATTACACTTGGTTCGGCGGGCGTAAAAGTTCCGTAGACGTTCCGAATACTTTTTCCTTCAGAGCCACCACCAGTTGACCCGGCAATTGCAAAAGCCCAGTTCTTCCGATCGGCAATAATTGCCTGTTCCCCCGGACTTAACGTTCGACTCCAATCGACCTTTTTAGTTCCAGTAGCGTCACGAATGGTAACTCTCAAAGTTTTAGTACTAGCTGTATAGACAATCGTCATCGGATGCCATTTCAGATCAAAAATCTGAAACTTATCACCATTAACGCTTCCATTAGCATCATTAATCGGAACCACATCAGAATCATAAGAACCACTAAGCGTGCCAGGGTAATACGGTTTCGACGAATAACCAGTATTGTCAGTAGAGATGAAAGCTCCATAAGGCATTTGGCCCTTTTTAATCAAAGGTTCTTGGTAATCGGTCACGCCGTAGAATCCCATTCGACCTACATCGTAATGACTCGGACTTCCATAATAAGTCCCTTCCTGTTTAGGTCGATTATAGCCCGATTCAACGTAATAAGTGTTAATTTTGAAAGCAACAGCGTTCATCAGATCACTAATTCCGAGATACCCGCCACCAGGACCTAATGAGCGCAGAGTTTGACCGTTCATCGGGTCGTTGGGATCGGTTACCGCAAGATTTCCCGGAAATTTCCGTCCAATAACTGCTGGTAAAGTAATACTCGGACCACCTTGGGAGTCGATCACAGTTTCATTGGGGCGATATAACGGGTGCAGGACAAAGCCTAAACCATTTGCCAGATAACTATTACCAGGTGTAAACTTCAAATCCCAGCTAAAAGTAAAATCCTTTGTCATGTCGAGCGCGGTATTGAGCGCAGCCCCGCCATTTTGCGACTGAATTGGTTTAGTAATCTCAATACTATCCCAATTTCCATTATCGTTTAGCTGAACGACCGACTCACCGAGCGCCGAAAAGAAATACTGAGTTTCGTTCGGCAACGTTGAGATCGGGTCAAGATCGGGTTCTATTTTTGGTTGAAGAAAGCCATTTCCAAAGGAGTTAGTTAAATCCCCCCCCCTGAAATCGCTACCATTAGCTACATGATCCGGAAATTCAGCAGCATTGCTGTCAATCTTGGCAGTAAACGCAAAAGCCAACACCCAAATCCCACTCAAAACTAACAACATTGCACTGAGCCTTCTAAGTAATTTCATCGTCATCTCCTTTGAAAAAAATTCGACTGTAATTAATTACTCATAGTATACCAAATCTCTTATCTATAGTATATTTAAAATCCGAAAAAAAAGTTGCCAAAACTGGCAACTCTGCTATTTAATTAATCTTTCGATCGCTTGACTTTGGTATTGCAGCATCAAAGCTTGCTGCTCAGATTTTGTCAGCTGCGGCTGATTTCTTAAGGCTTCCTGCAATTTTCCCTGCACATTTTGCCTTAATTTAGCTTGGATCGCTGGTTTCGCTAACTTTTTGGCATCTTTAGAAGACATCACGACCCAATTCTTCGGAAGATAGAAAGTATTTCTCGTTTTAATTCGCGTTCCGTCATTTCCAGCGACCCCAAACATTAAACGACTGAAATTATTCTGGTAACGCCACACTGTTTTCTCGCTGACGAGTTCAGGTTTACCTGCACGCCGCACCACGCGATTCGTCGTCTGATCAGTGCTCGTATGTTTAAGTTTAGAGCTGCCACTGTGATAAAGATAAACTTGTTCTTTGCCTGCGTTGCCCAGCGGTTCATACAATAGAAATGGAATTTTTTGCTGCGGGAGTGCCGACTGAACACTCGTCGTCGTTTTCTCGACTTGTTTTTGCATGCCGAAATGATATGAATTGTTAGCGATGATTAACGCCACAATCCCGACCAACAGCACGTCACTAATGAAGCGAATCCAATTTCCAACCTGGCGATTCTCGACGTACACTCCGCCAAAATAAGCAACTAGCGTCATGACAACCAATAAAACAATGATCATTTTGCGTCACCTCCAAGCGGTAAATCTGCTGAAGTTTCTTTGTCTTTAAGCTTAAATGACAGGCAGAAAGTTACCAGGCAGAGAAACACTGCGACGCCAAAAGCAGCCCGATAACCGGTGATCGTTGCACTAAGCAATTGATCTTTATACGCCATTGGGGTGGCTTTAAGAACACTAACAGCTGGCTTTAGATTATTGGTCACATTAGTCAACACGCTGACTAAAATTGCCGTCCCCATTGAAGTGAAGACCTGGCGGGTCGTATTATTGACCGCCGTACCGTGGCTGATCAAATTAAATGGCAGTGAGTTCATCCCTGAGGTCGTAACTGGCATGTTCACCATCGAAATTCCGAACATCCGGAAGGCATAAAGCACGACGATGTATAAAGTCGAAGAAGATTTTGTAATAAATAGGAAAGGAACTGTTCCAGCAGTTAGAAAGAACATCCCGGTAGTCGCGAGGCGTTTGGCGCCAAACCGGTCAAAAGCTGCTCCCGTGACGGGGCTCATGACCCCCATGATTAACGCTCCTAAAAGCAGGGCGAGACCCGAGTGAAAAGCCGATAGTCCTTTGACCATTTGCAAATACAGCGGCAAAATCATTTCCACTCCCATCATCGCCATGTTTGTAACTGATGATAAGATGACTGACAGCGCAAATTCTGGTGATTTGAAAACTCGCAGCTGCAAGAAAGGATTTTCCAGATGCAGCTGGCGGTAACAAAAAAGGGCAATGAAGGCAAGTCCGACTAGAATCGTACCGTAAACTAGCGGAGAAGCCCAGCCGTGATCGCCGACCGACGAAAATCCGTATAAAAGGCTGCCAAATCCTAGCGTCGATTCGATGATTGAAAGCACATCGATCGAATTGTGCGAGATTTTTAGAACTGAGCGCATCGTGAAGAAGCTTGTGATGATAACGAGCGTCACAATCGGAATAATAATGCTAAACAAATCACGCCAAGTCCAATTGTCGATCACCCAGCCCGAAAGTGTCGGACCGATCGCTGGTGCTAGCCCGATTACGAGCCCGCCTAGTCCCATTGCAATCCCCCGTTTTTCTGGCGGGAAGATCGTCAGGATAATCGTTTGCATCAAAGGCATCGTGATTCCAACAGCAACTCCTTGAATTAGCCGACCAGCCAAAAGCATTTGGAAGCTGCCAGCAAAATAACAAATCACTGTTCCGACTAGAAACGTACTCATGGCGCTGATATAAAGTATTTTTGAATTAACTCGGGTGCTGATCCAAGCACTCACGGGGATCATGACGCCATTAACCAACATAAAACCGGTCGTCAGCCACTGCACGGTTGACGCCGAAATATTGAAGGTTTTCATTAAAGTTGGAAAAGCAGTAGCTAGAATCGTCCCATTTAAGACGGTACAGAAAGTTCCACATAATAAAGTAACAACTAATGCAATCTTATTGAAAGGTTTCCCGTTAGTATCAACGGTTTGATCCATCTTCAACACCTCACTCTTTTTTAAATTTTGTTAATAATTCTTGATAATCAATATCTTTCAAATTTGTTTGCATTTTCGCAATCATTTTCTCTAAACTGTCAAGTTCCTGGGATGTAAAATCCTTGAAAATAAACTCATTCCACAACTCCAGTAAACTATCAAATTTATCAAAAATTTCTTGTGCTTTAGCCGTCGGTTGAACCAACTTCTTGCGATGATTTGTTGGATCTTCTTGGCGGGTGATCAACCGTTTCTCCTCTAGGTTTCTAAGTCCGCGCGCAATACTCGTCTCATCAGCCATGACATGTTGAATAATCGCTCCTTGACTGCATCCCGGATGCATTACAACTGTCACCAGTAACATGCTGTCAAAAGCTTTCAAATCGTAAGGTCTAAGAAATTCTTGAAGTAAGCGCCGTTTTAGCCGGTAAAAACCAATTTCAAAACGGATAAATGATCGACTTTCCATATTCGCCTCCTTTTAGCGTTGAAAATTATAGTTCTACACTTGGCATCTGTCAAGTGTTGACTTATGACAAAAAAGCCGTAATTTCAAGTAACAGAAACTACGACTATTTTAAGAATGCAACGGCAAACTTCATATGATTGTAAGCCTCAAGGAAGGTGGATTTCTTGACCCAATAAACGCCGTTCTCGGGATCAACAATATGAAGCGAATCGGCGTTGTAGCCATCAATTGTCACGACGTGAGCATTATCAACGCCCATCCCCCAGTTATAACGACTCCAGACTGCTGGTTTGTAATTTAAAGTGACCCACGCGACCACTGGTGCACCACCGTCAAGATGTCCGATAATGCCGTCAATCCCACTGCCGCTGATGTTATTCGCCCGACCAAAGCGGCGAACCCAAGGAGTCAGAGCACTTGGGAAAATGGACTGGTAGATCCCGCTCATAACCTGATAAGGCGAACCGCCAAAACCTTCGTAAGGATTCCCATTGGCTGCGATGGGCATTGTTGCTAGAAAAGATTTTAAATTATAATCAGCCGCGTGACCTTGATAGTGAAGCGCTTCTAAAGAACTCGCTGCTTCGCATCCCATCGGCGCCCCCGCAGCCTCTTGGCTGATGTAACTTGCCCCAAGCACCCGACTCTCTGCAAACTGTCCGACCACGACATAATCGCCGTCGACCCACTGATTTTTGCCGACCTCGTACCAATTTTTTCCTGCAACTTGACGCTGGCCGACAATTTTCCACGTCGAAGCGTTTGGCAGATATTGCA
The DNA here is from genome assembly GCF_033095985.1 of Xylocopilactobacillus apicola. NCBI lineage: Bacteria > Bacillati > Bacillota > Bacilli > Lactobacillales > Lactobacillaceae > Xylocopilactobacillus > Xylocopilactobacillus apicola. The sequence continues at coordinate 481,831 of NZ_AP026802.1, read as the reverse complement.
GCAATTTTGCTTCGTGCGTCGCCTCGCTGAACACTCCGATGCCGTAATTCGCCTCGTAACTCACAGTCAAGTACGACTTCTGGTCCCACTTCGGCTCAACGTAAGCTCTCAGATACTGCGCTTCAACCCACTGATTGGCGCCCAAATTGTAGTAGTAGACGTCATTGACGACACGTGATTCAAACACTTTCCACTGCGTTCCGTCGTGCAAAGTTTGTTCGGTTGGCATGACTTGATTCCCATTGATTTGATAAACACGAATGCCGTAGCCTGGGACGTAGAAAACTTGTCCGATGAAATTAATCACATACTGGGCTTGAACCCACTGATTCCCGCCGACGTTATTGTATTTGACACCGTTAATATTTTGGCTTTTGAACACTTGCCACAGTGAGTCGTGAGGCAGAAATTTCTCAGTCGGACTCACCGTCTCGCCGTCAATTGTATAAACTCTAACTCCGTAATTTGGCTGGTAATTGATCTGACCGACAAAAACATCGTCAACTGCTGAGTCTGCGTGCACTTGCTGGGTTTTGCCAATCAAGGCAAATGCCATTAAAATAAATGTAATTAAATAGATGGTTCTTTTCTTAAACAAGTTTTCCCTCTTAATTTCCATGATTGTAAATTTATTATCAACTTTTTTTCAAAAGCGTCAAGAAATTTTTCAGAAAAATGTTTGAGGGTGAATTTTTTCATTATAATATTACGTGGAGGTACGAAAATTGAAATTAGTTAATGATGATTACTTCAAGCGCGGCCATTGGGGCATGAAAATTGGGCAAACGCTCGTGGCACTTATTGGTTGGTGCGGCGTTTTGTTTCCTTTTTTCTGGGTATTGTCGCCGATTTTGTTTGCGAGTTTTGCCCACAAGTTCAAGATTGCTCACTATTTTGATGAAATTCAACTTTTGAAATTCTTAGGACTTTTTTTCATCGGATATTTCATATTCATCGTCATTTTCTACTTTTGTGTAACATTGTGGAACAACCACCGATTCACTCACACACTAAACCGGCAGATCGTGCCAAACCAAGAGAAGCTTGATCAGCGCGAAAAAGTGCTGGAAGCTGTTTGGACTGAACGTTTTGGACCTAAAGACGCCCGTCATGATGCGAAATTTTACAGTGTGCGTCCTGATCAGAATTTAGATACGCACTTCACCGCCAGACTTTTTAAAGAACACGAGGTATAAAGATGAATCCTTTTAACATTGCCTTTTTGATTTTAATTTCCTATCCGATCTTAGGAGGGCTGGCTTGGTTTGTTGGCGTGCTTTGTTACAAGTTTATTTTTAAACATCAGCAAAAGGAGTGGGTCGAGATTCCAGATGATATTGAGCCAATGATTACGATCATGGTGCCCGCGCACAACGAACATGTGACGATCAGAAACACGATTGACTATTTAATGAACGAACTCAATTACACAAATTATGAGGTTCTGGTCACTGACGACGGCTCAACTGACGACACGCCGCAGATTCTAAAGAGTCTGCAGGAGCAATACCCGCGTCTTAGAGTAATTCGCATTGAAAAAAATAAAGGAAAGGCGCATGCGTTTAACATTGGACTTTCTTTTGCAAAAGGCGAGTTGATTCTCAGTAACGATGCTGATACGGTGCCGGAGCCGGATGCTTTGAAGAAATACGTTAACTATTTTATTCGGCAAGATTCGCAGAATATCGCCGCCGTCACAGCGAACATGGACGTACAAAATCGCAACAAGTTGATCGCGAAATCTCAAACGGTCGAATTTTCGAGCATTGTTGGAATTATCAAGCGGACTGAAACTGGTGTTTTTGGCGGGATTTACGCCTACAGCGGCGCCAACACGATGTATCGCAAAAGTGCGCTGATTGACGTAGGGCTCTTTCGCCAAGATCGCGCCACCGAAGATATCAGTGTGGCTTGGGATCAGCAATTAAACGGCTGGCTTGCAGCTTTCGCACCTGACATTATGTTTTATATGAACGTCCCTGAAACAGCAAAAAATCTTTATCGGCAACGAAAACGCTGGGCAAAAGGTGGAACTGAAGTTTGGTTAACCAACTTTAGTAAAATCCTGCGCCATCCATTAGAAAATATTGGTCGAACGTTGATGTTTATCGATCAAAGCTTTAGCATTATCTGGTCGTTTTTCTTCTGGATTTCCACAATTTTCTTCATTTGGCTGGTAGTTTCTGACCTTGTTACTAATAGTGGCGACGCTCTGATCCACCTGCTGACAATGGCGCTCGTCTTCGTCTGCTTTGAAATGATCGCAGGGGCGCTCCAGCTAACGGCATCCCTCATCATCGACGACCGTGGGCGCAAGTTCGCATATATTCTGTTTGCCCCGCTTTACATGCTTTGGTGGTGGATTATGAATGCCCTCACAATTGTCACAACTTTTATCCCGGCGGTTAAAACGATCTTGGGGCACGGATCGGGAACTTGGGTCAGCCCAACGCGGGAATAAGCACGCCAAAAAAACACTTAAGAATTCATAAATGTAAGCAATTGTTTCAAATCCAATTTGCTTAACTTGCCAAGATACCTCAATTCAGATTTTCTAATCGGCAGTTTATAGCGCTTATTACAATCAATCCACGATCCTTTCTTTAATCCCGACTGCTTCCAATCATTAATTTCATAATGCTTGGGTCGTATTTGTAGTGATTTATTTGAAAATTTGGAGGTTATTTTGTAAACATAGTGATAGCCATCAGCCTGTTCAATATACAAAACGGGTCTCGTCTTCCCGCCAGTAATATCATCGTATTTTAAATAAGCCAAAAATATATTTCCTAAGTCCATTATCTTGTTTAATCTTCAAAAAATTCAGCTATTTCGGCTGGTGTTTCGACACTTTGACTAGGTGAGTTATGCGTTGCAGCAACCAATTGAGCTTTTAATTTATCATATTCACTAATTGAAAACGAAACCGGCAACGTTCCAGTATCAGCTATTTGGGTCAGTAACATCGACACAACATCACTAGTTTTCAGTCCCAATTTAGCAATCACTAAATCTGCTGTCTCAGCCGTTGTTTTATTTAAATTGACAGAAATTCTTTTAGTAACAGTATCTTTCATGGTTAAATTCTCCTATTAGTGGCGATTATATCACAAAAATGCCATTTAATACAAACCAAGGTCAATACCCGCACAAAAAAATCATCTCAGATTTTTCGCTGGGTGATTTTTCTATAAACATTATGAAGCTCGGTTAAATATTCTTTAAATTGATGCATTATATCTGAAAATTCTAAACTCTGAGTATATTCCCTATCTAAAGTATAATTTTTCCAATACTTTCCATTAATTTCCTTACTACTAGATATTTCATCAATTATAAAAAACCAATCTTCAAATAATTCTTCATCGATTATTTTGTCTTTATGTCTAAAATTCCACGTATTCTCAAAAGCTTCATAAAGTTTCACAGAACTGGTTTCGTTAGGAGAATTTAAAATAAGATGAATGTCATAAAAGTCTTTCATTCTAGAATTTTTAACACCTAAATCCAATACTATTTCTGCTTTTTCGGCAAGTGTTGTTTCAAGAGGATAAGCATAAATGGCAAGCGTTTCCTGTTTCTCGTTCTTTTCATTAAAAAGCAAAGGAATCTCTGTAATTTGAGCTGATGGAGTAATCTTATCTCCCACCCCTAAATCCAAATCAAAGCAAATATTTGAATTTTCATCAGAGAAATTCATTTTTAACTTTGCTCTAAAACCAGCATAAACATGATTTTGTTGAGAATCTACTAATTTCAGCAATTCAAACTTAACATTGTCATTTAAATCAATGTCAGATATCGTTTCAAGCATTTCTGTGATGTTTTTTCGATCAACTTCTATATCCCGTAATGATGTATCCAAATCCTTTGTTGTTCTTTGCTCAATTTTAAAAATGGTTCCCAGTAGAAAACCACCTTTAATAACTACATTATCCTTATACTCACTATCCTGTAACCTTAGTAAAAAGCGTTCCGTAGCATACCTAATTCTATATTCTTCAAAACTTATTTTTGAATTTTGGGTTTTAATTAAATCTTTTAGCCGATTGGATTTCAATTTTATCTCCTCTTATCAATCTAACCTTAACGACCATAAATATCGGTCTAACTCTGAAAGCACTCCTTCTTTATGAGCAATTCTTCTTAATCTTTGACCTTTTCCGGGATTTGAATCATAGTACCGCCTAATAGCTTCAACCTTCGATTCTTCCTCTGCGCATGAATTCGGTCTCAAAATATCGGCAATTGTGCGCTCAGAGGTCGTCACCCGAACAGGATTTCCTTCACTTGTTTCTTTAATTAAAATTTGAGATTCCTCAATGGGATCACTTCTCGTGAGGACAAGCGGGTCATTTTCTGGATATCTTACAAGGAGAGACTTTTGCCCATTATATAATTCCCACGACGACTGCAAAACATTATCACTAATTTGAGATAACTTGTATCCCTTCGGCATACTCATAACGGTTCTTTTAGGGATGACATCACACAAATCCAACAAATACAAAGCTGATTCATGCGAGATGACAGATTTTGAATATTGTTTTTGAAATAAAAACGGCGCATCAATTTTTTTTGACGGAAAAACCAGAGTTTTATTGGTAATTGTTTTCAAATGATATTTCTTACTAAATCTATCTATGTAATAATTGCTAATGCCCGCTTCATTCATTAAACTTCTAACAATATTTCCGTGATATTTAGCTGCCTGAACCAAGAAATCAAATTCTTTTGAATCAATTTCTGGCATTTGCGAATCGATCAAGTACTCATTTAATTGAGAATTAAAAAAAGGTTTCTTCAATGATTCAATGACCTGAGAAATTTGATTATCATCAAGTATAGTAATCATTTTATTTATTATACTTATTTTTTCGTCTTTACTTAAAGGTCTACTTTCAAATTCTTTTTTCAGAATTTCTACTAGTTCAGTTGACATCGTAAATACCTCCCTTGCTGAATACCATTTTAACATTTAACTCACCAAAAAGCAGTTATTATTAGTTAATATTTAAAATAAATTCGAATATTTGCCGATTATTTTAATATTTAACCTTTTTCATTTTTGAATTTTTGGTTATTTTCAAAAAAATATTTCAAATTCGAATATGTTACAATGTTTAGGATATCGATTTTTTAATTCGCTATTTTTAAAGTCCAAAACTAAAAACCTTAAAGGAGCATTGACCCCCATGGGATTATTTAAAGTATCAGATGAAAAAAGTAACGAAAGTTATGAGTTAATCAAAAGGATTTTCGAGCAAGCCGCACCAGGTGAAGATTGCCGTTTGGTTTACGGTTACAGCATGAAATCTGGATTCATGAGCAAGAAAATTGGCAGTTTTATTTTGGGACTATCCTCTGATGAACAAACTCTTCAGATCTTGCCATTCGACGTCGTGGAACAAACTCCCGGCTCGCTAATCACGATAAATCGCAGTGAGATAACTTCGGCTAAACGCTCGATGCAAGGAGCTACCGTGATCGAATCACCAAAACTCGCCAAAAAATTGAAAGTTGTGATTCCGCCGTTTACAGCTAAAGGCGCTGATAACACTTATCAATTGCCGATCAACCAAGAAGAAAATGAGAAAATTTTCAGAGATTTCTTCACAACTATCAAGAAATGACCTGGGTAATTTTCATCTTCTGCCTTGCGTATTTCGGGTTCGTCTTTCTTTCTTGGAAGCTGGACTGGCAGGGTGTCGTCAAAGTTGTCCCGACAATTTTTGTTGGGATTATGCTGATCATCTCGGCCGTTGGTCTCATCACCGGTCAAACTTACAACGAAATGATTGCACATATTGAGGGTTGGAACAAAAAATGAACAAATTAGAAACCATGATTCAAAAATATCTTTCAGCGGAAGATGCCAAAAAAATATCTGCTGCCAAAAGACAATTTATTGCACTTGAGTTGACTGATGATAAGACCACCAACATCTGCAGTAAGGTTGGCGGGGTTGGCTATCTGCCAAAAAGCGTCAAGTACCCAACTAACACTGACGGTAAGCCGTTATCTTTCCTGGCACAGATTAATTTTGCTGAAATGCCAAAACTTTCGCCGTTTCCTGAGCAAGGGATCCTCGCTTTTTACATCGATATTTTTGACGATCTAATGGGATTAAATTTAGACGACCCAAAAGACCACAGCGGCTACCAAGTCTTTTATTTCGCTGATTCAAGCGAGCCGTCCCAGGATCTGACAGGGATTTTTGAGCCATACAAAAATGAAGAATTGTATGAGGTCGTCGAAAACGAGAAGCGCCTATCCGGCACCCTGTCTGAAATAATTCCGATGGGAGATTTTGTGGAATTCACTCAATCCGTGGGCAAAGATTTTTACGGCATGATGGAAGATAACCTTTCCGACCAACAAATCGATGATCTAATGGACATGGTTCCGATTGAATCTGCAATTGGCGGATATCCTTTTTTCACGCAAACTGACCCGCGCGAGTACGACCAGGGACTGGCAAATAACTACAACACTTTGCTGTTCCAGCTCGTCTCTGACGATGATAACGTGATGTGGGGCGATTCGGGAGTTGCCAACTTCTTTATCAATCAAGAGAAGCTGCAAAATTTAGATTTTTCTGACGTGATGTACAATTGGGATTGCTATTAATTTGAAAAAATGTTAGAATGATCTAGAAATTGAAAAGAAGCCAATGAGATTTCGCCTCAAAGGCTTCAATCGTGGTTTGGAAGAATCTTGTTTAGCTAATCTTTGCGATTAGCTTTTTTGATTTACTCGACACTTTTCAACGCTTCAACCATTTTAATTTTCCTAATCTTGCGATTTAATAGGAAAGTAACGAGAACAATTAAAGCAATCGTAAATCCAATTGTGATGAAATAGCTTTTTAGCGCAATTAATGGCGTAAAATCTAATTCGTCACCCATTCCAGCGTTGGCAAATATTTTGTGATGAAGCATTTTGCCAACTGGAATGCCAATTATGATCCCTGCAATTGACAGAAAAATATTTTCGGTCGAGAGAATTTTCTTCAATTCTTGATTCTTAAATCCCAAAACAGACAGGGTTGCCAAACTTCGGCTTCGGTCGCTAAAATTCAAAACCCCTAAATTGTACAATACAATTATTAACAGCGAACCCGCAGCTAAAATCAAAAGCAGTGACATTGACAGGGTGCTGCTCATACTTTTTAAAAAGTCTTTTTTCTGCTGTTCAGTCTTAGTGACTTTGGTGGCGTGCGACTCTAAATCAGCTAAATTCTGATTCTTGGAGATAATACTTGTTGGCACAAAATTTTGTGCTAAATTTTTCCAACTTTCCTGAGTTAAATACACCCCTTGACCGATATTTAACTGGCCAATCGTCGTTACTTTGAAGTTTATCAAATTTCCTTTTGAATCATAAAATCGCATTCGATCGCCCACTTTGACATCATAAAGTTTAGCCGTTTTTTCGGTAATTAGGATTTCATCAGTTTTTAAATTAACTGCTTCGCCAGACGGTTGGTAAATCCTGATTAATTTACTTTGGTCTTCCAAAATATGTACAATACTAGTCTTATCATGACTCGCAGACATTAAGAACACAGGATATTCCATTAAAAATTCTGTGTTCTTTTTGTTAGTTTGAACGCTTTGATTCAAGTAAATTTTCGCGTCATACAAATAGTTTCTTTCATAGACTGTATTAGCGACGCCATTGACGGTATCTCGAATTCCAAGCGCCGACAACAACAACCCGGTGCTTCCCGCAACGCCGATCACCGTCATTATCGCTCGCAGTTTGCCGTTAGAAATCTGTCTAAAAATTAACTTATTCAAAACTTGCATTTTACTTGAGATTAAAATACGGCTTTGATGACCTTCGTCGACCTTATCTCTCAGTAGTTCGGCTGGCTTTTCCCGACTTAATCGCTTAAAAACAAAAACGGTGGCTAGACACGTACATAAAATTCCCAATATTGAAACTAAAAGGACTTGCTTAAAATCTAAAATAATTTTGTAGTCACCAAACACAAATAGTTCGTTGAAAAAACGCCAAATGTACGGTGGTATTAACTTCCAGCCTAGGACTACTCCTAACACTGTCCCAACAATACTAACCAAAAAACTATAACTCAGATAATGCAGTAAAATTTGTGAATCACTCAAACCCAGCGATCTCATAGTTCCAATTGTTTGACGCTCACGATTAATTAGCCGATACATGGTTGTAAAGCTCATCAAAATTACAATCATAAAGAATACAACTGGAAAGAGCGAGCCAATTGTCTGATATTGAGTTATTTTCTGGCTTACTGCCAAGTCATTTAGAGTTTCTTTGGTACTCGATAAACTAATAATGTCTTGCTTGAAAACTGACTGAAGTTCTTTTTTTACTTGTTTAACCTGATTTGTTTGCAATAAGATTCGATTGACCACCGGACGTTCATTTGTAATATAAACAAAGCCGTACTCTTTGTGGTTAGGGATTACCGTCGTTGAATCAGGCGTGAGATATAAATAGGACGAACTTGTCGCCAACCCCGCAACTTTATATTGCTGTTTGGCTATTGTCATTTGATCGCCGACTTTGATTTTATTTTGTTCAGCGAAGCTTTGATCTAAAACACAATTGTTGCCCTTAAGCTTGGCTTTCCCGCCCGTAATCGTGAATCCGTTAAGTTTAAAATTGGGTTGGACTGCATTCACAACTAAATTTTTTTGTTCCGTTTTGAGTGATGTTTCAAAATTTTTGACGTGTTTAATGCCTGCAATTTTCTTGCGATCCAATACAGTCGGTTTAATTATTAGTTCGATGTCCGCCTGGTTATCTCTCTTATAAGCCTCATTTTGATAGACTTGCAGGCTGCGCCAAGTGCTGTCGACCCCGATAAAAATCGTAACTCCAAGCGTTAACATCAAAACAATTGAAATCAACTGACCAAAATTATGCTTTATTGTCCTAAAGAATTTCTTGATTAATGGCTTTTTAATTGTTCCTTACCTCGATTTGTCCATCTTTCATCTTTATCACCCGATCAGCAAACTCCGCAAATTCTGCATTATGCGTCACTACAATTACTGTTTTATGTCGATCGGTGGCAACACTTTTTAAAAGCGAAAAAATATGCTGCCCAGTCTGGGAATCCAGAGCTCCCGTCGGTTCATCACAAAGTAAGATATCCGGATTCTTAGCAATCGCCCGCGCAATGGAAACTCGCTGCTGCTCACCACCGGACAACTGAGAAGGGAAATTGTTCTGACGATTTTCTAATCCCACGTCGCAGATACTCTTTTTGGGATCTAACGGGTTATCGCAATCTTGAGTTGCCAACTCTACATTTTCAAGTGCAGTTAAATCAGGAATTAAATTATAAAACTGAAACACAAAACCAACATTGTTGCGACGATACAGCGTCATTTTTTTCGCATCAAACGACGAAATCAGATTTTTATTAACTTTTATTGTCCCTGAACTTAGGCTGTCCATTCCGCCCAACAAATTCAGAAGGGTCGTTTTCCCAGCACCGCTTGCTCCCAAGATCACAACAAATTCGCCCTGCTCGATTTCAAAATTGACTTGATTAACAGCTTTTATCTTTGTGTTATTACCTACCACGTACTCTTTAGTCACATTTTCAAAATTAATATAACTCATTTATTTCCTCATTTGAACATTTGATCACATGTTCAAATGTAACAAAAAGGTCACCCTGTGTCAAATAAAATAAGTTCCCGGATAGATTTCTGGGAACTTCCCTAATGTTATAATGAATCTTAATGAAAGAATTTAAATATATCGCACAATTTAAACTTGATCCTGGAGAGCGAGAAATAGATCTTGGTAATTCGATCGGCAAAGAACTTATTTGACCTTAAAATAAGTTGTTGTTATTTTTTAGCAAAAATTTACAGATCCTAAAAGCAGTGCTATTATTTAGTAGCGAAAATGACAACTTGAGTTATAATAATGATAGAGAAAACGGGTTACTGAAGTGAACCAGTATGAAATATTAGCTAAATTAAAATATTTGATTTCAAATGATAAATTCAATTTGATAAATCGGAGATCAGAATCCGCCTATCCTATTTCAACAGATTTGGTCAAAGAGATCGTTAGCCAACTTGACGTCAGTGATTTTAAGAAACAAGAACTCGACCGCGATCGTTCAGGTGAATTCGTATGGATTTATAAAACCGAATTCAATGAGGAAATTTTTTACATCAAATTCAAAATTAATAATGAAGGTAGTTGGATCAAGTTTATTAGCTTTCATATATCAAATTAAATTCACGAGGTAGCCAATGAGTACATATATTAAAGACCACACAAATACTTTTCTGATTCACGGGCATCGCTATGAAGTAACTGCTCCTGCTAGATTTGATCAAGAAACTGATGAGTTGGTCGATGATCTTAAGTTAGACGATCAAGCAGTTGAAATTGCAAATCAAATGTATCGTGCGGAGATGGGATTAGTGGCGCCGATCGAAATCAAGAAATATCGCGCTAAGATTGGTTTATCACAGCGCGAATTCGCTAAATTGGTTGGTTGGAGTCCTAACACTGTCGCTATTTACGAAGCAGGAGCATTTCCGAACCCGTCAAATAACAAAATCTTGAAAGCTTTAATGGTTAATGACGAGTTGCTAAAAACAATGATTGACCAAGATCAAACTCCCGATACCATTATTAAAAAGATCAAGAACTATTTAAAACGTGATAGTCAGGAAATCATTCCTATTGATCCGCCAAAACCGAAGTTTAATGCCCTGCAGCTAGCTAACTGGTTTCGGGTTAACAATTATTTTTCAGCCCAATCAGATGAAAACGTCGAAGAATTGACCCAGATGAAGGTGGTTAAATTATTATATTTTGCTTTTGGTCGTTACGCAGCAGAAACTAAAGGCAAACTGTTTGAATCTCCAATTTTGGCATTGCCATACGGTCCAGTTGTACAAGAAGTCCACCAAAAATTCAAAGGTCAAAAAGGAATCATTGGCAATAAACTTGAAGATGAGGCTTTTGAGGACTACAGCAATATTCAAAGTGATTCTGACATTTCTAACTTACTTTTAGGAATTCTAAACGACTACGGTGATTTTACAGCTTCTGGGCTAAGCGCAATAACTCATCAACCAGGATCCCCTTGGTCGCTAACAGAGCATGGGATTATTAATCCAACATTAATTGAACAAAACTTTTCTCGCGGAGTTGAGAATTAAGACGCAGTTGGAGCGTATTTTTTTAATCGAACTCCAAATTCATTTTCTCGCACAAGACTTGCAGCGTCCAAAACGCGATCGCAAAACCAACAACAATCAGCATCGATTGCCCAAACGATTGGTAAAACTTGGAATTAAAATTAACGGTGTCCCCGATTAAATCATTATTTTTTGTAAACCAATACACTGGTGTGAAGCAGGCAATTTTGCCAACAAAATCAGGCAGCAGACTGCTAGAAACAAACACTCCGCCCAAAAAACAACTTCCTAAACCATAAATATTTTGAAAACCATTTAACGCCTGCTCATTTTTAAATAAACTAGTAATCCAGCTCGATAGCGTGACAATTGAAAGAATAAAGATCAAAGAGTTAAAGATAAACAGTAAGGTGACTTTATTCAGATTTAACCCCGCAAAAATGAAAATCAAGAACAAGAAGACGGCGCTTGTCGCAATCAAATAGGTCGACAAGCCTCGATTAATCTGCGTAGATAATTCGCGCGGTTTAAGCGGTGAACACTGGTTGCGCACCTTAATTTCCTTGCGGTTAAAGACTAAATTTACTGTGCTAAACGCCCCAAAGATAATGAGGAAAATCCCATAGGCAACTAAATTGTAAATGTTTGACGCCCTGCTCTGTTTTTCGCGCCTTTCATAGGATTCATCAAGTTTAACTTTTCCTTGCTTGCTCAAAGTCTGGCTCGTCTTAGTTAAAAGTTGATCCCATTTTAAATCGGGCAATTTGGTTTGGTAAAGCCGCAAAGTATTTAAATATTGATCAACGTTACTGTCGACCAACTCCTTTCTATACGTCCCTGGACGAACTTGAGTTTTGAGCTTAGGCTTCTGACCTGACTTTACTTGCGCTTCAAAATCTGCGGGCAAGTACAAAATGTAATCCGCAGTTTGAAAAAAAATTGCATCATCAATCCCCTTTTGACTCTGATCTTTGATTTTAACGACTTTTTGCTGATGCCCTAAATAATCGGTTAACGAATTAGTGAGATCACTTTTTTTAGTTGTAATTACCGCAACTTTTGCCACTTGATCAGAAGAGCTTTTTTGTTGAAAGGTAAAAATTACAAGAATCAACAACGTAACTCCAAAAGCCAGCAAAAGTTCGCCAATATTTTTGATTAGAACTCTTAAAATCGTCTTATAAACTGACATACTGAACCCGCCTTTCGAATCGATAATCTAAGAGCACAAAAAGAATTGTCAGCCCTAACAGCCAGACTAAATTTTGATAAAAAGTTGTTAAGGACTGGTAAAAGAATAATTGATAAATGCTGTCGCTGATCAGGTTAACTGCATTGAGCTTACCCAAAAGCGGCAAATTTAAATCAATCCAATGTTTGATACCCTGAGTACCCATCATCCCAGCAAGTACGGTTAATAACGATACCATCAGACTCACAACCCCGAGTTTTTGCGAATAGCTTCGCTTACTCATTAAATTGCCGATAAATTTGCCCATACAAATTTGCAAAACGCTCCCCATCAAACAAACCAAGAGAATTAATCCCCACCGGTTGCCAAAATCGACCTGATAACCCCAATGGAAAACTGCTAAAACGATCAAGACGATCGCATAAAAGACAATTAGCGCTGCAATTAAATTACTAATGACAACCAACATTTTGGGAATCGGCGTTAAAGTGAGCCGAATGCCGTTTTCTGATTGATCCGCCTGCTCGTCTTCGGCATTACGCAGACCAAATTGCACACCATAGCCGACTGCCATCGCAATTAAAGTAAAGAAATAAAAACTCATAATGCTAAAGTTACGACTTTTGGCTTGATTAAAGGTGTAGTGATCATCAGGCACCTTCAAATTTACAGGATGGGACTTTGACAATTCCGTAAACATGGCACGATTTTGTTCATAACGGCTCAAAATATCTTTTAAAATATTTTGTTCGACGCCGTTTTGAGCAATTACTAATTTAATTGGCTGGGAATTTGTATCATAATATCCTACCAATTCTCCTGCAGTTAATTTCTTTTGAGCTTCTGATTGGCTTAAATGACTCACTTTAAAAACTGACTTGTTTTCATTTTTTACCTCAGCTAACCCCCGCCGAAGTTCCTGATCATTTCCCACCACGGCAACCGGCGTGCTGTTGTCTAACATTTGAATTTGGTCTAAATTACTAAAAACCATTTTAAAGAAAAGTCCCATGACTAACGGGAACACCAGCGTCCAAAAAAGTAAGAACCGGTTACCGAGCAGCACTTTAACTCGGTAATAAATCAAATGTTTCATCATGCTTCGTCCCTCAACTCACGACCGGTAATTGTTAAGAACACATCATTTAACGTCACCTCTTTGGTATGAAGATCAGCGTAAGCGACTTTTGCCTGCTGCAAATATTCAAGCACCGGCAGCATCGTTTGCTCTAGATCACCGCTCGTAATTTCCAAACTTTGATCGGCGTAATTAAGTTCTTGCACCGCTGGCAGCTTCAACAAATCAGCTTGCTGCTCACTTGTAATCATCGGGACGGTTATCACAATCTTTTCGTTAGCTTTGACCATTGCTTTAAGCTCGTCGGCGGAACCTTGCGCAATGACCGAACCGTGATCTAAGATCACAATTCGATTACACAAAAACTCGACTTCTTCCATATAGTGAGTCGTATAAACAATTGTCGCGCCATTTTTATTTAACTCTTTAATGCTCTCCAAAATTCGATTCCGACTTTGGGGATCCACGGCAACTGTCGGTTCATCTAAAAATATTAATTCAGGCTGATGAGCAATTCCACAAGCAATGTTAAGGCGTCGAGCCAAGCCACCACTCAGCTGCTTGGGATAAAATTTAGTAAAGTCCTGCAAGCCAACTAATTCAATTGTTTGATCCACATTCTTTGCTACCTGTGCCCGATCTTTGAGATACAATCCACAGTAGTAACTAATATTTTCTTGCACCGTGAGCTCTTTAAAAAAAGCCAGCTCTTGCGGAACAATCCCAATGCGCTCTTTAATTGCGTAGCTATCTGGCTTCATCGTCTGATCAAAAACTTTGATTTCGCCCCGATCGTAACTAAGTAGTGATAAAATACAATTAATCATCGTCGATTTACCACTGCCGTTTGGTCCCAACAATCCAAGAATGTCGCCTTCTTGAACTTGTAAATCCACGTGATTAAGCGCCGTCAACTCGCGATAGCGTTTAACCAAATTCTGAACATCGATAATCATTTTGAACTCCTCACCTTGATCTGATATTCTCTACTATATAAATTTGTCGCCAAGTTGCCCAGTGACTTCGGACTAAAATTATGTGACAAATGTCATGAATGGATTCAATTATGAAACTAAAAACTCACTTTTATTTAGAAATTGGCTTGCTAACTGCTGTTGGGATCGTTTTAATGTGCAGTCAGGGATTTGACCCGCTAATGATTCGGGTTGTGTTAATTAGCATTATTAGCCTTAATCTCAGTTTCTGGCTCCCCGCAGGAGATTTGTTAATAACGGTTTTTATCGCTTGCTTGGCGCTATATGATGCGAGCTTTATTTGCTTCTTCCCTTTTATTGTCCGCCTGACAAAGCCTCACAACTTATTTCCCCTAATGATTCCACTAATCATCAATGTCAACTGGCTGAAAATGCTAGTTCTTTTATTTTGTCTCCTTGCGCTTTATTTTAGTTATGCCGATCAGGAGTTGGGCAAAATCAGACGAAAGAAGCAAGAACTACAAGATGATAGTTTTGAACAATTTGCGACGCTCCAACAACAAAATCTGGCACTTGAATCAAAAGAACAAACGAAGCTGCAACTTCAATTAGCTGAAGAGCGCAATCGAATTGCCCGCGATATTCACGATAACGTCGGACACTTATTATCCAGTAGTATTATTCAGCTCGGTGCGATCGAGATTTTAAATCAAGATCCAAAAATTACCGAACCGCTATCTGAACTAAGCAGCACCGTTAATCAGGCGATGGATAGTATCAGAGCTAGTGTTCACGGAATTCAGGAAAAATCTCTAACTTTGAGCCAAGCCCTAAAGCCGATCGTTGCTGATTTTACTTTTTGCGCTCTTACAATTAAAGGGGAACCTTTTGCCGAAACATCTTTAGAGCAAAATCAAATTATTCTCATGACGATTAAAGAGGCACTCACCAACGTAATCAAACACTCTGGTGCCGATCAGGTTCTGATTAAATTTCAAGAACTCCCGGCATTCTATCAAGTTCAAATTAAAGATAATGGCAAGAATCTAAAAGAAATCGCCCGAGGCATGGGATTAACGAGCATGCAGCAGCGAGCCGAAGAAATTCACGGTCAACTTCATCTCCATCAAAACGCCGAAGGATTAACGATAACTTTAGTTCTCCCTAGAAAGGATCAAAATGCTGAAAATAGTCTTAGTTGATGATGACCATTTGGTTACTCAAGCACTAACAACAATTATCAATGCCGAAGACGACCTGGAAGTTGTCGCAAGCGCCCACGAAGCCAGTGATGCCGTGAATCTTTATCATCAATTTCACCCCGATGTCGTGCTCCTCGATATTCGAATTGGTGAGTCGTCTGGTCTCACTGCAGCTAAAGAAATTCTTGGATCTGACCCGAACGCCAAAATTCTCCTTTTGACTACTTTTTCTGATGATGAGTACCTCGAAAAATCGTTACAGCTGGGGGTCAAAGGATATTTAATTAAGCAAAATCTAGCGGCAATTGTCCCTGCCATTCACACCGCTGCTCTCAACCAAACGGTCTTTAGTCCGGAAATCATGAAAAAACTGCAAAGCTCTTACACTAAACCTACGCCTAAAATTGAACTAACTCAACGAGAACAAGAAATATTAACGCTTGTAGCTCAAGGACTTAACAACAAAGAAATTGCTGAACAAACATTTTTAAGTTCGGGTACAGTTCGTAATTATATCAGCCAACTTCTCGAAAAGTTAAAACTCCGTGATCGCACACAGCTGGCAATTTTTTACTACCAGAATTTTAAGCATTAAAAAAACTCAATCATTGATTGAGTCAAAAGAAATGTAAGTTAATCAAAAAGATCGGAATGTGTTCCAGTATCAATGAGCCTAATTGTATTTTCATCAATATACTTATAAATTAATAACCAATCAGGTTTAATATGAAGTTCACGCACTGGCTTTCTATTAACTAGCTGATGATCAAAATATTTTTCCGGGATACTATGTCCCTTAGTTAGAATATCAAAAATTACCAGAAAATCGTCTTTCTTATACCTTCCCCCTGAAAAATTGCGCTTAAAATTAGAAGAAAACTTAACCTCAAATTTACTCATTCAAATATTTCCACGCTTCATCAGCGCTATCAAAACTTAGGTCATCGGCATCATTATCGATTACTTGTCTTAGCGATTCTTTCAGATCACAATCCTGAAAATCAACATTTTCTTTGCCATAATTATGCAAATCGTCCTGAATGCCGACTGATTTATTGAAATCAATAATGTCTTGAACATCGTCGTTCCAAATGTCATTAATTGGTTTTATCATTTTTCCTCCTAAAATTCTTTTTATAGCCCCGCAACGTCTATCAACGTAAACGTGACTGTGGACTGATACTTGCCTCCTCCTGGAACAAGACGCGGATTTAACTTGATCTTTAAATTCCACGGCAGACTCCAGTTATCTTGAAACAATAAACCTGGAACTTGCTGTTCGCCCAGCACTATTGGTGTTGCGCTTAATGGATGATCTCCCGCAGTATCTGCATAGATCAAAGGATCTGCGGCAATTTCTTGATTTCTATTATTCTTAAATCGTGTCGCTTCTGCTTCAAGATGCCACTTCTTGTGTTTACGGACATTTCTCGTATCGCTAATCGCAACAGTTTGATTCGCACTTGTCGCTGTAATTTCTGAAGTCTTGAGCTCTTGTCTGCCAAAATTAATTGAACTCGGAACCGTCATCGTACACCGTCCTGTCTGATCCCAGACATAAATCTTCGCTGTCGTACTCGATTGCGAGTCACTAATAATCTGGGCAGCAAGTCTTACTGCCCCTTTGGCATCGTGATCGCTTCCTGTACCAACTTCCTTCCACTGAGGATCAGTACAATAATAAGTCTCGCCTCCATCACTAATTTGAGCCTGAATATTAGGATTTGGTAGTCCTGTTGTCGATCCCAATTTAGTCTCAGCTCCTAGTGTGAGTTTCCACAAACTACTAGTTCCGCTCAACATCTGCTCCGTGCTGGCTCCGTTCTTCACCTTGAAGTTGGTCAGATCGAGTGTTTTAAGGTTATTACAATTCTGAAAGATTGCAGTATAATCAGTCACATCACTCGTATCAAGTGATCTAATATCCATTTCCGTTGCATTGCTCAAATCAGCAAATAGATTCTTTAGCGAACCTGCAGCGGTAACGCCCGGTTTCACCACAACTCTGGTGATTTCACTCGCCCGATTGTGCCACGGCCACTCTGCATTAAGCGCGTCTACAGCTCCGTCTAATTTATGCGGATAAATCGTCAGCACTTTCGTTGTCTCATCAATATTCCACCAGCCTTGGTCGGTCTGTTTCACGGTATTCGTAGTTGGAATGAAGTTCCCTAAATGGAACACCGGATCGCTACTGGCAAGTGGTGCTAAGTTATTATCAGCATTATAGAAATACGAGCCGTACACAGGATTGCCATCACTATCCACCAACTGCAGCGATTGATCATAAATTGCAACCTTGGAAGCAATCTCGGAAATTGGCGAAGTATTCGGTGCGGTCGGGTGATAAGTAATCGTCACTTGTCCCGTATCATTAGCCGTCAAATTCGCATTTTCGACTCCTTTGTAGACCATCGATACCATGTTCTCACCGATCTGTCCAGTTCTTAAAGTATTTGAAGTACCATTATTTAGTGGAACGTACAATAATCCGTCTTTGACTGTAAACCCACTTGGTGCTTCAAATAATCCACCCAACGACTGCACGGCGGTTACTTTCGACCAGATTGGCATATTGGTATTCTTCGCACTGTATTTGAATGCAACGGTATCGCCAGGCCAAATGTCAACGGTATTCCCAAAAGCGCCACCGTTAACACTCATTGTTAAAGTCGCACTAACGTCTGGACTTTCATTCGGTAATTCACGCCGATAAACATAGTTAATGAAGGTTGATGATTTAAATTCAGTCGATACACTCCAAACGCTGCCATTCTTGGTTACTTCGGCGTCCAAACCAGCTCGATCAAGTCGGCGATTGATTCGGGTGCCGTTCTCAAAGAAAGTTCCGTTGACTTGTGCTCGACGGTATGTGTAGCCGTTCTTCTCCAGCGTTTCGGTGCTTGATGAATCAACAAAATGCGTGGATCCTGGATGTGTAAGCTGCCAATCAGCAAGCGAAGTGGTAGCAGCATCTTTAATATCATTTCCGTTCTCATCGACATGGCGCACAATTACACTCGGCTCGGCGGGTGTAAAAGTTCCGTAGACGTTCCGAATGCTTTTTCCTTCAGAACCACCACCGGTTGACCCCGCAATTGCAAAAGCCCAGTTCTTCCGATCGGCAATAATTGCCTGTTCCCCCGGACTTAACGTTCGACTCCAATTAACTTTCTTAGTCCCTGTGTCATCAGCAATTGTTACTTTTAGCGTTTTAGTGCTTGCAGTGTAAGCAATGGTCATTGGATGCCAACGGTAATTAAAAACCTTAAATGCTTCTCCATTAACACTTCCATTAGCGTCACTGATCGATTTTACAGGATCATCATTAAGATTGGCGGGATAATAAGGTTGACTTGAATAGCCAGTATTGTCTGTCGAAACAAAAGCTCCGTAAGGGGTATGCACTCGAGGTGTCATACCTTCTAAACTCTCTTCATCAGTAATTCCATAGAACCCCATTCCGCCAACGTCAAAATGATTCCGATGACCGTAATAAGTTCCCTCTTGTTTCGGTCTTTGATAGTTATTATAAACGTAATAAGTGTTAATCTTAAAACCAATAGCGTTCATTAAATCACTGATTCCGAGATACCCGCCACCAGGACCCAGTGAACGCAGAGTTTGACCGTTCATTGGATCATTAGGATCAGTCACCGCAAGGTTGCCCGGAAATTTCCGTCCAATGACCGCTGGCAAAGTAATACTTGGACCACCTTGGGAATCGATCACGGTTTCTTTAGGGCGATACAACGGGTGCAGGACAAAACCTAAACCATTAGCAATATAACTATTACCGCTATCAAACTTCAAATCCCAGCTAAAAGTAAAATCCTTTGTCATATCGAGCGCAGTATTTAAAACAGCACCGCCATTTTGCGACTGAATCGGCTTAGTAATCTCGATACTATCCCAATTGCCGTTATCGTTTAACAGAACGACCGATTCACCAACCGCTGAAAAGAAATACTGCGTTTCGTTTGGCAAAGTTGAGATCGGGTCAAGTATTCGTTCTAACTTTGGCTGAAGCAAGTCATTTCCAAAGGAGTTAGCTAAATGCCCCCCCCTGAAATCGCTACCATTAGCTACATGATCCGGAAATTCAGCGGCGTTGCTGTCAATCTTGGCAGTAAACGCAAAAGCCAACACCCAAATCCCACTCAAAACTAACAACATTGCACTGAGCCTTCTAAGTAATTTCATCGTCATCTCCTTTGAAAAAAATTCGACTGTAATTAATTACTCATAGTATACCAAATCTCTTATCTATAGTATATTTAAAATCCGAAAAAAACTATTTAATATTCTGAATTACCTCTTATCCTGCTATAATTAAACCAGAGGTGAAACAATGAAAATAACAGTTTTACAATATCCGCCATGCAGCACTTGTAAGAAAGCATTGAAATGGTTAAACGATCACAACATTGAGTATCAAGATCGAAACATCAAGACAAATAATCCAACCAAAGCCGAGTTAGAGGCTTGGTACCACAAGTCAGATTATCCGCTCAAAAGATTCTTCAATACGTCGGGGCAGAAATACCGCGAGCTAAATCTAAAGGACAAAATCGGTACCGCCAGCGAAGATGAACTTTTGACAATCTTGGCGACTGACGGCATGCTGGTTAAAAGACCGCTCGTGATCGGCTCCGACTTCGTTCTCGTCGGCTTTAAAGAAGCTGAGTGGGAAGAAAAATTGCTCTAAAAAACGACCTTCATCTTTTTTGAGGGTCGTTTTTAAATGTCTTTCAAAAAATCTCTACAGCATTTGCCTTGAAACTTTTACTCTTTAACAATTTCCTTGAGTGGATCGGTCATGTTATAAAGCCAACAAATAACCAAAATCACCGTCGCTGAGATATAAATTCCGTGCAGTCCATTCAAGATCACCTGCGCCATCGCAGGATCAGGGCGAGCGGACGAGGAGCTGGAGCTGATCACTTCATTAATCTTGGCAAATGGAATTGACCCGCGTGTGGCATTGATCACAATATTTAAAATCGTGCCGTAAACTCCGTTCATTACGGTCTGCCCGAGCGACCTGCCCAAAGTCACGATCGAAGAAGCCGAACCCATCATCTCGGCGGGCGCCAACTGCTGAGCCAAAATTAAATTCATATTGTTGACTGTCCCGATGCACGCGCCGTTGACCATTGCAATCACATAAAACAGCCAGATCGGAAACTCAAGACTGGCAAAACAAAGTGAAAAATAAGAAATCAGAAGAATCGTCAGGGCGAATAAACTGATTTTTTTCGGAATAAAATGACTAATCAGCGCCCCGACAAAAAACGATGCGACCAACCACATCAAAGAACTTGAAGTCACCACTAGTCCCGCCTTAGTTGCATTAACTCGATACAAAGCCTGGAGCCAGATTGGAAAATATGCTTCATAGCCCATCAAGACGCCGCTTAAAATCGTGGTCGTTGCAATTTGAATAGAAAAAGTGCGATTAGCGAACATTTTCGGCGAAATCAAAGGGTCAGCGACTCTTTTTTCCGTGCGGATAAACAAGTAAAGAGTAACTAAAGTAACGACGAACAAGCCAAAGCTGAGTGGCAAAGAACTTGCGAGAAACTCAACGCCCAACAGTAGACTAATCAATGCAGCCGAT
Organism: Xylocopilactobacillus apicola; assembly: GCF_033095985.1. NCBI lineage: Bacteria > Bacillati > Bacillota > Bacilli > Lactobacillales > Lactobacillaceae > Xylocopilactobacillus > Xylocopilactobacillus apicola. The sequence continues at coordinate 460,636 of NZ_AP026802.1, read as the reverse complement.
AACCAAACGATGCCCATTGTGTCCATTTTTAGTTTTTCCGGCGTGAAATTGTCGTTTCGATAAGCTACTTGAATCAAGATAAAAACCAAAATCCCAAGCGGGACGTTGACAAAGAAGACCCAGTGCCAGGACAAATTGTCGACTAGAAATCCGCCGATCATCGGTCCAACAAGAGCCGAGAGCGCCCAAGCGGTGTTATTAAATGCTAAGACCTTGGCACGCTCTTGAAAATCATAGTAATCGGCGATGATCGTGAAAGTCAGGGGCATCACTGCTCCCGCACCAATGCCCTGCAGCGCCCGAGCCGCAATCAGCAACCCCATGTTTGGCGCTAGCCCGCTAAAAAGCGAACCGAGCGTGAAGACCACAACGCCCCATTGAAAAATCTTTTGCCGTCCCCAAGAATCGGCGAGCTTACCATAAATCGGAGTTGTGATAGCCATCGTCAATAAATAGGCGCTCATAATCCAACTTTGTGCTGCCAACCCATGCAGCGAACTAATAATTGACGGCAACGCAGTGGTGACAATCGTCACCTCCACGCTTGTCATAAAAGTGGCGATAAAGACCGCGACCATGACAACACCGCGGCCCGCAATTTTCTTGCCTGCCATGAATAAACCTCCAAAATAAGTGTTCCCTCCGCTAATTACTGATGAAATTATCACCTGTCCGTTACAATGGAGGCCACCAACCCCTTTAACACTTATTGGCATTGATTCTATCGTTTTATTTTACCTTAATGGAGAGAAAAATGCTGCTAGTTTTTAGTTAATCACCAGGAAAAATTCGGGAAGAACCACTGTCTTAACCTGAATTTTTGGGAAACTTAAATAACATCTCGAAAAAATATCCGATGCTGTACGATATAATGCCGCCCTTTTTTTCAGCGATTTATAACAAGAAAAAGCCATAAAAAATCATGACTCCAAGATATTATTTATTAAGAGATTTCCGATATTCCGCTAGCTCTTTAACGGTTTTTGACGGAAAATCCCACTTGCTCACAAGTTCTTCGTTACTCGGAAGGCAAGAAAAATTATCATACATGTGTTTTAAAGCCTGATTCCAAGTTTTAAAATGACGTTGATTTGTATAAGGTGAATTCGACGGATAATGGCTATTGATAAATCCGTCATCACCATAAATCATCATAATATCGTCATCTGGCTTGCCCCTTTTTACGGTTTGAGTAGTTTTATAGATAATTTCACAGTTATTTGGATCGTTTATTAGTTCTTTCATCTGGTTATCACCAGTTCCTGGACTTAAGAAATGTTTCCTTTTTACGACCACGCTCCGCCAATGATTATAGTCTTCCTTGGTAGTAACAGCAAAATCATATGACTCTGGAAACAGCCGCAACCCATTTCCAGGAGTAGTGATTTTGAGTTTAATTTGTTTATTGCGGGGAACTAAAGTACTTAATACTTCATACGCTTTTTTCTCCGCACGATTCTTTTGCATATGATAAACAGCTACTCCAATACCTATCATTAAAATTAACAAAATCAGAAGCCACTTCAATTTTTTCATTTTTAATACGTTCCAACCTTTCTTACAGAGTATCCTCCATAGTTATTAAACATATAAGGTAAATTATACGGTAAAATCCAGTTAGATTTAACTGCGGTTGGATTCACTACACTGGCATTTCCTGAACCATACCAGAATGCTTGTGGAGTCAACTGATAAGTTATATTAATATTTCTATACGAACCATGATTAGTATTAAAGAAATGTGAATCTGCCCAGTTTGCTACTTGATTCGCCATATACGAATTATTTAGTCTATATATTTCTGTTTTTCGCTAATATAATTCCTAGCCCTGCTACCATCAAGGGCATACCCAATGAGAAATATCCAGTCTTCGATTACGTATTGATTATTATTATGTAAGGTTCCCCAAAACCAATCCTGAACATTTCCGCTTCCAGATATCTCAAGTAAATAATTTCTGGTTGTTGCAATTTCTGCATGACCCATTGCTCCAGTTGTAACTACTACAATGTCACCTTTTCTAAGATCATTTCTGAATCGTTGAGCATTTGCAAGTTGTTCTCTTGAAAGTTTTTTCCGTGTTAATAAATTAGAAGAAGATGAATATCCAACACCTTCTGGATTTGCCCCATTATTACAAAACTTTTCAAACCAATCCGTATAGCTTAACTCTGGGTCCATAATCGTTCTTAAGGATAAAAAAGAGTTAAATCCTTTTTTATAATTAGCAGAGTAGGTTTCAAAAGTATTTTTGTTTGGATCAATCTTATCTTTCTTTACTTCTAAATCATATGCAAAACGTATAACTTCTGGATGAAGATTAGGATTTTGCTCACTTAGATTTAGATTTTTATTGTTCGATCTACTAACAATTTCAACATTTCTCTGACTTGACTGCGTTTTATCTTTATTAGTTAACTCAGATTCTGATGTTTTATTTTCACTTGTTCCTCTCTTTTCTTCAACGTTACTTTCGTTTAGTTGATTTTGTGCATTGTTTGATTCGACATCTACTGGTTCAGAATAAGTAGATTCATCCTTTTTCTCACCGCTATTTATACTTAAAATCTTCACAACAGTTTTGAAAAACTGTAAAATATACTTAAAGAAATAAAAATCTAAAAAAAATAACATAGGAGAAAACAATGTTTAATTATAGCACATTACTAAAAATCTGGTAAATAAATTTCTTGCCATTGCAATCAAATCAATAATCTTGCGTTTTGAGCGGCACTTGCGCGTAGCTGGTTTCTTCTTTGATCAAAGGATTAATCCGATCAGTAACGCTGTTATGCACCAAGCTAAGGAATAGGGCTAAGATCGCGAGTAACCCGCCCAAAAATATTAAAATATCTTTCAGAAATTTATTCATTTAAGCCGTCTCCTGACCACGATCAGCCAGCGGAACGAAAGTACTTATGCTTAAAATATCGAGGCGTTGCCTATTATCCAATGGAAATAACTCGCTGACAGCTATCGGCAACAAATTGATCGTGAGTAACAATGATTACCGTTTTACCTTCCTTATGGATATTCATCAGCAATTCAAGAACTTCATTACGATTTTTGGAATCGAGAGAACCAGTTGGTTCGTCAGCAAGTACCAAATCACTCTGTTTAATTAACACCCGCGCGATCGCAACTCGTTGCTGCTCACCGCCCGACAACGAAAAAACTTTCTTACCTTCATATCCATCTAGTCCGACACTCTTAAGAGACTGAGTGATGATCTTTTTTTTGGCCTGCCTCGACTCTTTGCGGTACTTTAGAGCCATTAATAGGTTATCTTCAACTGTCGCTGAGTCAATCAGAGCAAAATTTTGAAACAAATAACTGATTCTTTCACGAATTATTTTGCCCGCCCGTTTAGAATTAACTTTGATATTTTCTTCATCAAAAAGCCGATATGAACCACTATCAAAGTTATCGATCAAACCCAAGATGTTTAACAATGTACTTTTCCCCGATCCACTCGGACCAGTTAGTGCAATTAATTCACCTTGTTCTACCTCAAGATTAAATCGATCAAATATTTTGTGATGGTCAAATTCTTTTACAAGATCTTTAATTTCTATTATCATTCTTCACCTTTCAATACTAATGACAATTTTCTACTTTCCTGAATCTTAAGAGCGAGAAATGACGTCACAACGTCAATCACAATAAGCGAGACGCCCAAGAAAAGCGAGAGCCAAGACTTTTGAAAAACAATCAGAATAAACACTTGGATTACATAAATTATTCCAAGTAAAATACACGGATCTTTATAGCTATCAAACAATTTCCAACCCAAAAGTTTTCTAACCGCGATTTGTTTCTTGGCAGTCTGCAGATAACAAGCTAGTAGCAAGATGGAAGCTAAAACTCCAAAAACAAACGTCACAATTATGATCCCGAGGACTATGTGCAAAGACCCAAGCGCACCTGCAGTGTTATCACTAAGAATTGAATTTACCGTCGAGAATTTCAAATTAAATCCTGAATAATTCAACTCTTTGATTGCTTGCTCAATTTTGCGCAAATTTTCGGGAGTATTCTTTATGCGGTAGGGAGAGGAATTCACTCCCGTCCCGCTTAAGAAAGATTTTTCAATCATCGTCATGTTTTGATCATTGAATACTCCAATTATTGGATTTTGTAAATTTCTAGGAAATGTAGGATTAAAATTAATCAATTGAAGTGGCTCAGAATACGGTTTGATAATCACTTTAGAATCTTTAGCTTGATTATCCGTAAGAATATTCATAATATTTTGGCAAATTACTTTAACTCGCCGATCATTTGCCAGTTCTTGCGGCACCAAAAACAATCGTTCCTTTGAAGTTGCAGTTTCTTTAGCAATTGGACTAGATAAGGTTTTTAAATAATTTTGATTAACTGAGATGTAAGAAAATTCTTCATTCTCCTTAAATAAGGATTTATCTGCAGCAAATTCTAAGTGCGGCTTAATCGTCTTAGCATTAAAATATTGGGCTTGAGTTTTTGTTTCTAATTTTTTGAAAAAGCGATGAGTTTCAGCCAAATAATGCGGACTATTGCTCAGCCCCTCCTCTCCCGCAAGACCTGTTTCCAACAAAAGATCTACGGTCAATACGTTTCCGTATTTTTCAAGATCTCGTTCGGTTTTCAATTGATTCTGCAAATTTTTATATTGTTGTCCTGTTTGCAACAAAACAAAGGTCGTAAAAATCATAAAAACAAATTTAACAACGTAGCTCAAATAATTACCGAATTTAAAATCTAAGAAATCTTTTAACAGCCGTCCGATTGTTACTTGAGTAATTACTAAATAAGTGATTATATTCAATGATAAATAAAATAGAAGCATCAGAAGCTGAACAGCAATGAGGCTCGGAAGAAAATTTGACGGCAGATAGGAAAAATAACCAATCGAACCAACCATCGTTACAATAATTACTACTAACATCATAATAACGTTAAACCGCAAGTAATCCCAAAGAATTGCCATATTGCTATAACCATTGAGTTTTTTGACACCGATAGTTTTCAAGTCAGATAGCGGCAGATAGATGATTGTCATTCCCAAAACCAAAAGGGTCAAAACGACCAATCCCACCAACAGCATCAGATTTCGATTAACGTAGCCCACGACTTTACCGCTTTGCTTAGCATAGAGTGCTGAACTCTCTTCGCCTAAATCTGCTGCAATAATTTTTTTAATTTTCGTCTGGTTTAAATCATTCGGTAAAATTACTGTGTAGGTACCATTTACTGAAAGAGATTTATCTTCAAAAAATTTGGTCAAGCTTTGAATCTTAATCCTGTTAGCTTTAGAAAATGTTGGGATCTGCCGCGTCCGATTATTCACAGGATAGCTGGCGTATACCTCTCGACCGTCTTTAAATAGATTTCCCTCTGGCAAACGAAAATGAGCATTGGGGAAACTTTTTTGGTTGAAAATTACCGATTTAACTTGTCCGTTTTTAGAATCTTGCGTATCCTTAATAAAAGATAGACCATATTTACGGCTTTCTTGATTAAAAATTTTTAGCACCTGATCGCTGGTTAAACGGGAATCTTTAAATTGCATCTGAAATGAATTACTTGTCTTCTCCGCTTGTTCAAGCTCAATTTCATCTCTCGTCTGAAAAATGTTTACTGTGATCAACAATGCGAAAACAAGTGCGAATAATAGACAGATTTTTGTGATTTTCTTCATGATTTTAAAATAAGGAGTGAATTTAATCACTCTTCATTCCTCCTTGTTATAAGGCAATTGACGCCTATGCCTCTACCAGTTGTATGTGATCCCATATCAACTATGTCTGGGATAAGTTTACATTGATCCAAAATTCCATTTATAAATGCTCATTTAAATGGATTTTATACTAAATCAAATCGGAATTAATTTTTTATACGATATCGGATATTTGTCAATATTTTCTCAAAATAGATTACAATTGTTATATAGAATAAAGAGGAACGACAATGAATCACGGACAATTACTTAAAGATTTACGAATCGGACGAGGCATTACGCAACAACAACTAGCTGACGGAATTTCGTCCCAGGCGGCTCTCTCAAGAATGGAAGCTTCAGGCAATATTCCTTCAGATTTACTATTAAAATTTCTCAATCGACTTGATATTTATCTTATTGAGTTCTTTATGCTAGCCGGTGAAGAAAACGTTACAGTCCCTCACACCTTTTTAAATCAACGGGAAAACTCTATTTTTCAAAAAGAAAAAGCAGACGAATTAATTAAAAACGAGATGGAATTATATAGAAAAACTGGCTTTCCAAAGCATAAAATCAATGCCTTGAGTCTGAAAGCTGCTTACAGCAAAGTTCACGATCTTCCACTGGAAAATTCCAAAGAAATTACTAACGAAATCAAAAATCATCTGCTACAATTCAATTCTTGGTTTATTAATGACATAATTTTATACACAAATTTGTTATTTATTTTCGACAATGAATTTATCAAAACTCACCATCGAACGATTCTTCGTTCTTTGGATCGATTCTTTCTGGGAAGAGCACAAAAACATAATTTACAAATTCATTATGCTAATAATTCAGTCTTGTTGGCTTTCGAACGCCATAACTGGGCCGATCTAGACTTCTACTTAGACACTTATCGCGAATTTCTGACGGCTTCCCCAGAGTCACTAAATGATCGAATTATGTATTCCATTTTTACTAAGCTGCGTGACCTTGTCTTTGAATTCGATGAAGCAAGATATCAGAACTTGATAGCAGAAACTCAAATTTTTTCCACTTACGGACTTGATGCTGCTGGCGTTGATATCAGAAATTTAATAGACGATTGTTTGACCAAGTAAAAAAGCCCACGACGGGCTTTTAACTTACCAAATAATTAATCGATCTTCCGGTTTACGATACAACCGATCCGTTGGCTTGACGTCAAATGCCTCATACCATTCAGGGAAATTCGGCACCGGAACGTTCGTTCTCAGCTCAGCCGGTGCGTGCACATCAACCGAGAGCAGCATCTGAGCCAGCTCAGGTCGAATCTTGGTGCGCCAAGACATGGCGTAATTTTTAAAGAATTCTGCAAAATCTGGATTATCTGAGGCGTGCAGCACCTGCAGTGCAGCGTTGATCCCTGCATTGTCGGCAATATTCTCGCTGACCACCAGCTTCCCATTAATCTTGCCGCCAGCGTAAGGAATGCCGTCAAACTGCTCAACCATCGCCTGCGTGTATTTCTCAAAATTCTCATAATCGGCAGGCTGCCACCAATCTTTCTTGTTCCCAAGCTCATCAAAGAGCGCGCCATTATTATCAAAAGCGTGACTGATTTCATGACCAATCGTTGCGCCCGCACCGCCTAAATTAGCGCTCAAAGAAGCGTCAACTGAATAATACGGCGGCTGTAAAATCGCAGCTGGGAAAGTGATATCGTTTAACGAATCATCATATTGGGCATTAACCACCTGCCCCGACATGCCCCATTCACTGCGGTCAACGGGCTGATCGAGCCGATCCAAAGAGTACTTGATCGACTGAATACCGCATTCATCAAGCGTTTCACTCAATGACAAATCTGACTTGATTTGAAATTGATCGTACAACGGCAGAGCACGATCAGGGTAACCCATCTTGATCTCCATTGTCGAAAGTTTTTTGATCGCCATTTTCTTCGTGGAATCGCTGAGCCATGAGTTGCGCTCAATTTGTTGGACGTAAACTTGAATTAAATTTTGGACCATTTGGGTGACGTCAGCCTTAGCGTCTGGACCAAAATATTTCTTGCCGTAATAAATTCCGATTGGTTCATCAAAAATAGAATTTGCAACATAATACGCATGCCGCTCTGCTGGCGATAACTCCTGCTGCCCTGAAATTGCCATGCTGTACTGCGCACCGATCTCCCGGATTTCTTGGCTTAGCGATCCTGCGTGAGCGCACAGCTCGTTGACATACGCCCAATGCTGCCAGAGAGTGAAAGTTTCTTCATTGAATACTTCTGCAAAATGATCGAAAAATTTCAAATCAAAAACGTTGACCATCGTCGGCTCAATTGGAAAGACTTGCTCAAAGACCGATTGCAGATTAATCTCCGCAACTTTGTTCACTAATTCGCTCGCAGGCATCGGGTGATCAAGATTTTTCACCTCCGCCATTTCTTCATTACTCAAATGAAACGGCACAATCAAACGGTCAAATGCCAGCGTGTCTTTGACAAACTGCTCTTGTTGCTTTGCACTAAGCGGCGTCAAAGCCACAAGTTCGGTGATCATCTTCTGATACACTGCCAGAAGCGGCCTGCTTTGCTCAGGATCATCGTAAGTCGTGACATCCGGCAAAATAATTCCCGGTGACATCGCTATCACCTGGTGGCGTGTCGCATCACTCAGATCTGGCATCACCCCGATTTCAAGCGGAATCGCATAACCTTCAAGCATCAATTTCGGCAGCTGCTCGTTAAACTCTGACAGATTTTTTATTGCAAGTACCCGAGATAACCGTGCCAAGACTGGCTTAATCCCCTCAGCATTGCGGCGTTTGAAATCTCTCGCCTTATCAAATAATTTAGCTGCCTTAGAGAAATTATCTGTCGGCTGATCGCCAACTTTCGGCAGAGTTTCCTTTAAATCAGCAATCAAATGCTGCTCGATCTCGATCTCCAAATCGGTCGATGCGCCAGCCGTGTTGCGGTCTGGCTTGATCTCAGTAACTTGTTGCCACTTGCCATTGATGGCGCCATATAAATCGTCTTGAATCCGGGGTATTTGCTTCATAATATCTCCTTCGTATTTACTACAATTCTACCTCACACACATCAAAAGTAAAAGTTTAGTATAATATTTAAAAGCCTACGAACAGGAGCATTGAAGATGAATGATCTCAAGCAAAATAAATCCGCTGTCCGCCTGATTTTTAACGACGAAGGAAGTCGCATCACTATTCTGGCGTGGTTCTCCTTGGTGCTTGCCATTTTCGCTGTTTCATACACTCCTGCGCATGGATGGTCCCGCATGCTTGACTATTTGGTCGGCGGGATTTCGTTTGCGACTATTTTCGTCGACAAGTTAGACTTTGTCAAAGCGACTTTTTTAAAGCACCAATTCCTCTGGACGCTTTGGTTACTCGTCGCCTCTGTTGCCTTCACCGTCGGTGCAATGCTTATAAGTTATGCCTTGATCCAAAACGGCTTGCCGCTTGAACCAATTAACGAAAACGAGCCGCTCTATCTTGTAATGTCTTTCTTTCTAATCGTTTACGGCTCTTTTATTCTGCTCAGTTTTAGCCCCAAGACGTCCTATCTAGCATTGATTCTGACTATCATCGCTGGCGTTGCCTTCGTTGCTCCCAGTTTTCGGCAAAATATATTTACGGTGGGCGCTTTGATTATCGCAATCGTGCTAATTTTTCTCGGTGCTCGATTAACCGCGCGTGAGATCTACTTTTGTCTTCTGATTCGACAAGATCGTGAATACTGGATTAAAGGCGCGACCAACCAAAATATCCGCCAAATGATGACCAAAAATCCAAAATTCTACCTGATCGTCTGCGTACTCGTTGCTCTGGGCGCATCTAGTATTAACAACTATTTTGAAATGCCGCTCGTTTTGAAGTACTTACTTTATTTCATAACTTTCTTTGCATTCTTTGGCGTTGTGCTAGCTTATCTCGTTGATAAATTTAAAAATCATTAGATCTTTTTTTGCGTAATTGTTCGTTCATCTCCTGCGCATTAATCCGCAGATTTAAAGAAATTACGAACCAAACTGCCCCGTAAATTCCTAAGAACAGCAGCCAGAAACCTGGTCGCGGAAAAATGTAGTCGCCCCAACCATTGAAGATAACCATTGCAATGACTAAGGTGAGCGTCGCACAAAAGTGGACCAATAATTCCAGAAGAAACGAGATTCGATCAACTTCAAAAATCAAGCTCACTAGTCCTATCAACATGCTCATCACCAATATACTCAAAGTATTTTTGACCGTCGGTAAATCGGGCTGAATTCGAAAAGTGATGATCAAAAGGTAGCTAACTGAACCAAACCCCGTGCCAATTAACAGATACCGCAAAATTTTTGCACAAATTTTCTTCATAATCCTAACCTCTTTTTTAATGCCGCAATAAAAGAGCGGCTGACATATTCTTGGCGATTGGTGAGACTAGCTACCATCGTACCCGAAAATCCTGCACTTAGTTCAATCAAATGATCCAGATTAATTGCCACGCTTTTTGAGATTTGAATTATTTCGCTCCCTTGAAGCAGCTCCAACAATTTATAAAGGCGTTCATGCGTGACGTAGTCCTTCGTTAAAGTATGGATTGTCGTTTCATTTTTGTTGACTTCGACCGAGACGATTTCCTTAATTTTTACAAGGGAAATCCCATCTGCCGTGTTAATCGCAATTGTCGCTCGATTTGCAGACGCATACTGCTTTAAATACGCCATCAACTGCTTAATATCTTCATCATATTCTTGGGCTTTGACCACAAGCTCGACCTCAGCGTCTTCTCGGCGCGGATCCAAGGATAGTTGGATTTTCAAACTGCCGACCCCTTTTTTATTTTTGGTACCAACCAGATCAAAATTAGGCAAGCGATAAAGAACCCGAAACAAATTGCCAAATCCTGTCCTGCTGTAGTTAATCCATGCCAATTATAACCAATTCCCATTTGTTTTTTAAAGTTCGCTGGCAGATTGCTCTGAATCAAAATATGTCGATTGATCGAAGCCAGATAAGCGCCCGGATACAATTTAATGATCGTTTGAGCAAAATTTGGAAGCAAGCCAATCGGCAGATACACGCCAATCAGAAATCCCGTCAACGTCCCAAGCGTCGCCTCGATTTTGGCAAGCGTGGAGATGTAATTTATTAGCTGAACAAAGACGTAGTTAAATGCGCTGCTGAAAAACGCTGCCAACAGCATCATGATGTTGATTTTAACCAGGGCGGCCACAGAAATTGTGATTTGATCACAAATCATGAAATAAATTGTCATCACCAAAAACATCAGAACCTGCATTACAAAGCCAATTATGCCTGCGCTGACAAAGTACGAAGCCGCCAAATCGAACGGCTTTAAGCCTGTGATATAAAAATCTTTGATCGTTTTCTTTTCTTTATCGTTAACCAGCTGATCTAACGCTGAAAGAGTCGTTGTTAAAGCTGTGATCGCTAACGTGCCGCCCATCAACCACAAATCAAGCAACTGTTGTTTGCCTGCAATGTTGCTCCAATTACTACTGATCGTCTGCCTTAGAAAAACTAGATACAAAATAAATGAAATCATTGCGCCCAAAATTGAGAGAATCAAAGTTGACGGGCTGCGAAAAAACATCTTCAAATTTCTTTTGATTAAACTAATCATTAACGAATCTCCTTACCGGTTAAATTGAGAAAAACATCATCCATTGTTCCTTTTTGATACGTGAAATCAGCAATATTATCTGCCTGGTCCCGCAAAATTTCTAACGCACTTTTTGGACTGGAAATCATAATTTTAAAAAATTCATCGCCTTGCCAATGCAGATGTTGCGCTGTTAAATATTTTTGAAGTTGTTTCGAATCATGCGCCCAGACGACCAGTTTATTTTGCGCATATTGCTGCTTTAATTCATTAGCACTGCCCGCCGCTATGATTTCTCCGTGGTCTAAAATATAAATTTGATCCGCCTGATCAGCCTCCTCTAAATAATGAGTGGTTAGAAAAATGGTCAAGTTCTCTTCTTGCTGCAAGCGCTCTAATAATTGCCAAATCAAAGATCTAGTCTGGATATCAAGTCCTGTTGTAGGTTCGTCCAAAAACAAAATTTTTGGTTGATTGAGAAGCGCTCGGGCAATATCAACCCGCCTTTTTTGTCCGCCCGACAATGACCCATACAATTGATTTTCAAAACTCTTGGCATCAACTAACTCAATTAATTGATCAACTCGTTGCCTTTTTACGTCTTCATAAATTTGAGCACGTGTTACTAAGTTCTCTTTAACGCTAAGCCGCTCATCAAGCAGGCTCTCTTGAAAAACCAAGCCGATCTGTCTTAAGAAATTTACTTGATTAGTTGGACGACCCTCAAATAAAATCGAACCACCGCTTGGGTTCAATAACCCTGTCAGCATCTTTATCGTTGTGGATTTTCCAGCGCCATTAGGTCCCAGAAATGCCGTTAAACTCCTTTGTTGCACTTGGAGGTTAATCTGTTTCACCGCAATTTTGCTGCCGTATACCTTACTTAAATTTTTTGTTTCTAAAATTTCCATCTTGCCTCCTTTTGAATGTCTTCTACTATAGCGTCACCATGAGATTTTAGGGTGATTTTAAGACCAGTGGTTAAATTTAACCGCCAAGTCGTCAAAAAAAGACGCCAAAATTTCCGAAAATGGTAAAATGGATTTAGTTATAAATTAAAGGAGCAAAAATATGACAGATAAGCGTTATGGAGCTGATATCGTCGTGGATAGCCTAGCTAATCACGATGTTCCTTATGTTTTTGGGATCCCGGGAGCCAAAATCGATCGAGTTTTCGAAACTCTCACCTATTCTGAAAATTCTCGCAAGCCGCAATTAATTGTGGCTCGCCACGAACAAAATGCTGCTTTTATGGCGGCGGCTGTTGGCAGAATTACCGGGCATCCGGGAGTAGTTTTAACCACCAGTGGACCAGGGGCATCGAATCTCGCAACTGGCCTCGTCACTGCTAACGCGGAAGGCGATCCCGTTGTTGCAATTTCTGGACAAGTTCAACGTGCTGACCTTTTGCGTCTTACGCACCAAAGCATGCAAAATGCTGCACTTTTTGAACCGATCACTAAATTCTCAGCCGAAGTACAAGATCCTAATAACATTTCTGAAATCATTGCGAACGCTTTTCGTGCAGCCACTTCTGGCAAACAAGGCGCCAGCTTCGTCTCCATTCCTCAAGACGTCGTAGACAGTCCCATCGAAAGTCGTGTTGTCAAACCGCTCCAAGATCCAAAACTTGGTCCAGCAAGTCACGAAGACCTCACTTACCTTTCCCGTCGGATTAAAGAAGCCAAGCTGCCAGTGCTTCTTTTAGGGATGAGAGCGTCCTCAGAGCCTGTTACTAAAGCCATTCGAGAACTTCTTGATGTCACCGAACTGCCAGTTGTCGAAACTTTCCAGGGTGCAGGAATTATTTCGCATCAGCAAGAGAAGAACTTCTTTGGTCGCGTTGGACTGTTTCGCAATCAACCTGGAGATATGCTTTTAAAAAAGAGCGATCTTGTCATTGCCATTGGTTACGACGCCGTTGAATACGAGCCACGCAACTGGAACGCTGAACGCGATGCACAAATTATTGTGATTGATGAAGTGCCCTCAGAAATCGACCAAAATTATCAGCCAGAAACTGAATTGATCGGCGATATTGCTCAAACGCTTGCGGTACTAAATCCGCTTTTGCGCGGCTATAAAGTGGCACCTGATGCGATGAGTTATCTCGAAGGACTTCAGGATAAATTGCAAAAACGTGACGTCCCGCCAGTAATGAACGGTAAATTTAGTCACCCTTTAGCAATTATTCAAAGTCTGCAAAAACACGTAACTGACGAGATGACGGTCACTGTTGACGTCGGAAGCCACTACATTTGGATGGCAAGACATTTTCGCTCTTACGAACCACGGCATTTATTATTCTCAAACGGAATGCAAACTCTGGGCGTTGCTTTGCCTTGGGGAATTGCGGCCGGATTAATGCGACCTCAGACTAAGATAGTTTCAGTTTCAGGCGACGGTGGCTTCTTATTTTCTTCCATGGAATTGGAAACAGCAGTCCGCCTCAAAATTAATCTTGTCCACATTATTTGGCGTGATGGGTATTACGATATGGTGAAATTCCAAGAGGAAATGAAATATCATCAAAGCGCGGGCGTCGAATTTGGTCCAGTCGATTTTGTTAAATATGCCGAAAGTTTTGGTGCCAAAGGATTTCGCGTCAACGATCCTAGCGAACTCGATACTGTCTTAGATCAAGCTTTTAAACAAACTGGACCGGTAATTGTCGATGTGCCAGTCGATTATTCGGACAACGAAGAACTTGGCCAAGCAATGCTACCTGATCAATTCTATTAAAAAGGAGAAATAATGAAAGATTATCAAACTCTCTATCAACACGGAACTCTCGCTCAACTAGTGCCTGGACTCTTTCAAGGCACGCAATCTGTTGCCGATTTGTTAACTCACGGCGATACCGGAATTGGAACTTTAACGGGGCTCGACGGAGAACTGATTATTCTAAATCACGAGGTGTATCAATTTGCAGCAACCGGCGAAATCCGCACAGTTGAGGCTAATGAGCAGGTTCCGTTTGCTAATGTTCATTTTCTGGCTGATCAAAGCGCTGGCAATTTAGCTCAGTTAAATTTCGACATGTTCAAACGAGCTGTCATCCAAAAGATGAATACCACTAATCTTTTCTATTCCGTGCGCGTCGTCGGCAAATTTAAATCAATCCACACTCGGGCTGTTCTTCCGCAAGAAAAGCCTTATCCAACTCTGACTGAAACGGCAGCCAAACAACGCGAGTATCAAAAAGAGGATGTTAGCGGGACTTTGATCGGCTACTTCTCACCTGATCTTTATGCCGGAGCTGTTTCGCCCGGATTCCATCTTCATTTTCTAAGTGATGATCATAGCATTGGTGGACACGTCTTAGATCTTGAACTAAATGAAGGGGAATTATTTCTTCAACAATTTTCTAATTTTAATCTCCACTTGCCAACTGATGATCAAGAATTTCTCAAACAAACTTTTAAGTCTGATGAAATCATCGATTCAATTATGCGGGCAGAAAACTAAAAAAACTTGCGCTTGGCAAGTTTTTTAATTTAAATCTTGGATCACATAATTTTGATCGTAGTCGACCCCGAATTTAAATTCGGGGTTAAGGGCATTTTCCTTAGTTTCTGCGTTACTAATAGTTTCTTTCTCTAATCCGAGTTCGTCTCTTAAAAGATCAGAAATCCGCTGCAACTCTTCATCAGAAACCACCTGAAATGAAAGCGGAAAATCATAATCAGGAGTTTGAATCCAAGCAGTCTGACCTTTCAGTGAATCTGATGAAATTTTATCAGCTGCTGAGCGATAATTGTTAAAAAGCCCCACCATGTTATCAAAACTTATGTCAGTCGCCATACTTTCAGAAAGCGAATTTAAAAGATCCGATAAATGCTGCACACCAGTAAATGACATTGCTTTACTAAGAATTGCTTTAATAACTTGTTGTTGTCTCTTTTGCCGTCCATAATCGCCTTCAGGGTCCTCATGACGCATCCGAGCATAAGCTAGCGCCATATTCCCATCTAAATGCCGTTTACCTTCGTAGAACGTCTGGCCTCCTGTGGCTTCACTGGTAAAAGTAAAAGGCACATCAACATCAACACCACCAACAGCATCAACAACCTTCTCCAATCCCTTCATATCAAGGGTCAGATAATAATTCACCGGAATATTTAGAAGACTGGCCACGGAATCTTTGGCCATTTCAGATCCTCCCAAATTATAAGCTGAGTTAATTTTGGTCATTTTAAATTCATTAGCCCCCATAATTTGGGCAGCGGTATCCCGCGGAATACTGACCATTTGCATCTTTTTCTTATTCGGATTTAATGTAGCAACAATCATCGTATCTGAATTTCCACGATCAATTCTGCCTTCCTCGCCAGTATCAATTCCAAGAATCAAAATGCTTAAATTATCTCGCTCTTTGATTCGCTTGTCAGCTTTGCGATTAGGCTTACCATGATAGGTCTTATTGATCGCATGACGTGTATCTAAATAAGTCTTACTCGCAAAAAGACTGGTTCCGCCCAGCAAAACTACTACAATTAAAAGTAAAACTTTGAGTACATAATGCCCTTTACGAGGACGTTTTTCTGAATATTTTCGAGAAGGTTTTTCCACAATTTTTTCCTTTTGAACAAAACGTTGTTTCCATGTTAACATTTTTTTGAAAATCCGCAAAAAATTTGAGTTGAAAGGTTAGAATAATGAAGAAAAAATTAGGTTTTTGGTCAATTGTTTTATTAACGATCAATTCGATTATTGGATCGGGAATATTTCTTTCTCCTGGCTCAGTAGTCACCCAAGCTGGCACATTCGCGCCACTTGTTTACTTAAGTGCAGCGATTTTTGCTGCACTACTCGGGATCGTTTTTGCCGCTGCTGCCAAGTATGTAGCACATAGTGGTGCTGCTTACGCTTACGCAAAAGCGGCTTTTGGCCAAAATGTAGGATTTTACATTGGGATTACCCGCTATATCGCAGGAAGTATTGCTTGGGGTGTCATGGCGACTGCTGTCATCAAAACCATTATCTCCCTTGGCGGAGGAAATAATTCAAACTCACTACTAATCACCAGCTGTTTTGGAATTTTAATGATCGTTCTTTTGCTTGTGAACTTCTTTGGTCCCAGGCTCTTTGAATTAATCAATAATTTATCGACAATTGGCAAATTACTTGCCCTAATCACAACGATCATCGCTGGTGTTTTCATAATTATAACAACTGGCGCTAACCATTTTAGCAGCATCAATCAATCCACTCCGCCTTTAACCCTTTCACGTTTTGTGATGGCTTCAATTGCCGCTTTCTATGCTTTTACCGGCTTTGAAAGTGTCGCAAGTGGTTCTGATGACATGGACCAGCCAGAGAAAAATCTGCCACGAGCAATTCCTTTTGCCATCATTTCTGTCGCCTTAATTTACATTGGAATCATTATTGTATCAATGATGATTAATCCCCAAGCGCTAATTAAGACAAAAGAAGTCGTTGCATTAGCAGCGATTTTTAAAAATCGCAGCGTTCAAAATATAATTCTGGTCGGTGCTTTAATCTCAATGTTTGGGGTTAACGTTGCAGCGTCTTTTAGTACACCGCGAATTTTAGAAGCCATGGCCCAGGAAAAGCAAGTCCCCGCTTGGTTTGCTAAACGCAGCAACCACGGATTTCCGCTAAGAGCTTTTGTAACGACTGCCTTGATTGCAATTATTTTACCACTGTCTTTTAATTACCAAATGACCAGCATTATTATTTTAAGCTCGATTTCTCGCTTCATCCAATTCTTAATCGTGCCACTTTGTGTGATTATCTTCTTTTACGGCAAGAGTAAAGAAGCGACCCTCCCTAACGTCAAAAAAAGCTTCATTACAGATGTAATCTGCCCAATCATTGCTCTTATAATGACAATCTTGCTTTTGATTAAATTCGATTGGGTGGCTCAATTTACTATTACAGCGGCTGACGGACATTTGGTGCCAAATATTTTTGCTATCAGCGCGATGATAATTGGCTATTTCATCTTACCGCTAATGTTATTCATTTCGAACCCTAAAAAATAAAAAACCGTCCGACTAATTGTTAATCAAACGATTTAGATCATCTTCAATGACATCTCCTTTAACGGAGCCGCTCATCGGTTGAGCTCCTATCGCAGAATCACCGATTACAACGTCATACTTTTGGTCGGGATCGAAATTAATTTCTCGGTAAGTTGGATTGCTCCAATCAACCACATCAAGCAGGGGAATAAAAATCGAAAAAAGCTGCTGCCCCTTACCATAAGTAATCACAGTTCGACCATCATTGGTTTGCTTAACAAAACCCATTGGAATCTTTAGATTTTTCTTCATTAGTAATTTCTCCTCCCCCTTAGTATACGATATTTAGCAGATCGCTGAAAATATTTTCTTCAAATTATGTTTCTTGATTATTTTTTTCTTTAATATCATCAAATCCCAAAGCTAAAGTGATCACAAATGTTACGGTTGCTGCGATGAGCATGGCAAAAATTGCAGTCCATAGATTATTTAGATTTCCTGGCGTCTTGGGATCAATCCACATTGGCAAAGTAATTAATCCTGGAGTCATGAATACATAAGCATTTAATCCTCGAAATCCTGCAAATAGACCCCCAGCAAATCCGCCCGCCATACAAGCATACATTGGCTTACGCAATCTTAAAGTAACTCCATAAAGACATGGCTCAGTGATCCCGGCAAATAGCGCTGTTAACCCTGCCGAGATCGCTGTGCCCCGTAACTGAGAATTTTTGGTTTTAAAAGCCACGGCTAAGGTTGCTGAAGCCTGAGTAATATTATGCATCAAGGTTAACGCCCGGGTCAGAGGATCAACACCTTTTTTGTTAATTGCATCTAATCCTGCAATCGCAAGGGCCGAATGCATTCCAGTTGTAACAATCCATGGATACACCAGCGCCAGCAAGGCTAAGGAAAGTGGGCCCAATTTACCACTTAAGAAAAACACCACCTTAGATAACGCAACAGAAACAGCAGTCATCGCAGGGCCAATAACCGTTAAAGTTAGTGGAACAATCACAATTATGGTAAGCAAGGGCGCCATGAAAGGTTTAATCGGCTTCCATAAATATTTTTCCAAAAAACGCTCGATATAGGACATAATCCAGATTGCCATGATTGCTGGAATAATTGTGCTCCCATAAGACACCGAAGCGACTGGCAAGCCCAAAATATCTAACGGCTTACCACTAGCAACCAATTTAATAAAAGTGGGATTTAACAATGCACAACCGACCATTGCAGCTAAATAGGAATTTGTTTTGAATTGTTTAGCAGCTGCCAAAGCAACAAAAACTGGCAAAAAGTAAAAAGCTGAATCAAAAATCATTAATAAAATTTGATATGTCACCGACTTATCTGATAAGAGATGCAGCATTTTAGTCAATAAAATAACACATTTTCCCATCCCACCTGCAACCAAGACGGGAATTAAAGGAGTGATACAACCAACAATCGCACTTAAAATTCGAGAGATCACATTTTGCTTTTTGGCTGGAGCTGACTCTTTAGATGGTGCATCAATTCCTTCAATTAAATTCTGAAATTCTTTAGTAACTCCATCAACTTGGTTCCCGATCACAATTTGTACTTGTTCTCCTTGAATTACCAAACCGATTACACCAGCTACTTCTTTAATCTTTTCTTGTTGAACTAAATCAAAATTTCTGGGCACTACCCGTAAACGAGTTGCACAATGCCATGATTTTTCAATATTTTGCGCGCCTCCAACTAGTGGCAGCAGTGTTTTAGCAAGTTCCTTCTCATTCATCATTTGTCCTTTCATGTTCTAAACATGCACCATTTGAATCAATAACTTCACGGTACCAAAAATAACTTTTCTTAGGAATTCTTTTTTTCGACCCTTGACCTGCATTATCTTGATCAACATAGATAAATCCATAACGTTTGCTCATTTCAGCAGATGATGAACTTACAATATCGATTAACCCCCAAACTAAATAACCCATAATTTCAATATGATCTTTATTAAGCGCTTTCATCAACTGTAGTAAATGTTGCCGATGATAATCAATGCGGTACGAATCGTCAATAACTCCATCTTTAAGTTCATCATGAGCGCCAAATCCATTTTCTACAATAAACAATGGTACTTCAAAACGATTATATAAATCCTGACATAAAATTCTCAGACCAAGCGGATCGATTTGCCAACCCCAATCACTAGTTTGTAAATAAGGATTTTTCAAACTTTTAATTGTGTTTCCGTCAGTCTCTTTAACGTCTTCTTCACCGACAGTAACAGACATATAGTAACTAAATGCTAGAAAATCACAAGTTCCCTCAGCAAGCACAGCTAAATCGTCTTTAGTAATTTCAATTTGTAAATCATCATGCAGCATTTGATAAGATGATTTAGGGTAATGTCCTTTTATTTGCACATCTCCCGCCAAATAAGAGTAATGGCGAAGTTTTTGGGCCTTAAGATTATCTTCCGGGCGACAAGAATAAGGATATACTGTCAAACCCGTCAACATACAACCAAACTGCAAGCTCGAATCTTTATCATGCCCAAATTTAACAATTTGGGCACTGGCAACATATTGGTTATGCATGGCTTGAAATTCATTTTTCATTGAAAATTCATTTGCTAATAAACCTGCACTAACAAACGGGTGCCGGACAACACTATCAACTTCATTAAAAGGAATCCAGTATTTAACTAAATCATGAAATAAATCAATAACAGTTTTACCAAAATGAACAAATGCATCCTTTACCTTATGATTTTGCCAACCGCCTTGTTCAAGCACTAAAGCAATCGGCATTTCATAATGCGAAATAGTCACAATCGGTTCCAAATTATTTTGGCGCATTGTTTCAAACAAATTACGATAAAACTCAACACCTTTGGGATTCGGCTCATCTTCCAGACCAGTTGGAAATAAACGACTCCAAGCAATTGAAGTACGAAATGCGTTCAAATGCATTTTACTCAGTAAAGATAAATCACTTGGATAAGTGTCATAAAAATCAATGCCATTTCGTTTAGGGAATTTATGATCATCTTTAACAGCTAATAATTCCTTAATTTGTTCAGGAGAATATTCATTAGACTTCTCTGTTTGCTTCATAATATCAGCAACTGATGCCCCTTTACCATCCCGATTCCAAGCGCCTTCTGATTGGTTTGCTGAAATTGCTCCTCCCCATAAGAAACTTGGGGGAAATAAGTTTGTCTCTTTGATTATCTTGGCCTCCTTTTTATTCGAAAACTAATCTTCACTTAAGAATTTATGACGCAATTCTTTAACTTTATCAGCTGAAAAATTGAGATATTTTTCAGCATACACTTCAAATGAAGGGGCTAATTCCTTTAACGCTTTAAATGAAGAATTTAAATACTCCGATTTAGTCTGTTGAAGCGAATGCAAATAGTCTAAAACCAGCTCATTATCAGTATATTTAGCGTAACTGGCCATCCTTTTCGAATTTCTAAAAACATTGTATTGTTTAGTGAGCAGATAATCTTGCATAATTGTTTCTTCATCAATACCTAAAAGTCCCAACAAAAGCGCAGCGCCCCAACCAGTCCGGTCTTTGCCACCCTGACAATGAAAAAGAATCGGAATTTTGGCATTTAAAACGACCGTAAGAAATTTGGCGTAAGCCGTTTGCGAGACTGGTTTAGCAACCATATCATGCATTTGAACAATCATTTGCCCTTTCATAGCTTCAAGCTTTTCTCGCCCTGCAGGACTTTGAGCCAAATATTGCAAACTAGCCACTCTTTTTTGATCGTGAGTCTTTTCATCCGGCATTGCACTTGCTGATGCAGCAACAAAAGCACTGGGATCTATTTCATAACGCTCTCTCGCCCCAATTTCCTGATCGGGATTGCGCTCAATTTCCTGCTGCGAACGTAAGTCAATGACCGTTTCCACCGCCAAATTCTTCATCCATACTAAATCAGCCTGATTAAGCCCATCTAATGCATCACTGCGATACAACAAACCCCATTTTACTGACCCGAATTGTCCTTGATATCCTCCTAAATCACGCAAGTTATAAAGGCCTGTCAGTTCAAGATGCCTAAGCGCCCCAAAGTAGGTCTTATTACCAATCGTTAATTTGAGAAAAAAACGTCGATTCGTAAAATGAGCTGGAAGCTCGAATTTTCCATCCACTAAATTAACTTCAATTTCTTTAATCGGAGTCTTTAGATCTTTATTATCATAGATTGCAAGAATGCCAGCTCCCTGATTCCCAGATGCTATTTTGCACTCAATCTGATCTTTTACCTGTTTAACCTCAAGTGGCTCCAAATTTTACCCCCCGTTTTTAAAATATAACCTCATTTTAACCGTTTTCTTATACGAGATAAAGCACTAGAAAGATTTTTTCATCAACCAGAAATCAAAAATAGACCCATTAGTTTCTTACAGATGCCGCCGAACTTTTTTAAAATCTAATAATTCATAAGTATGAATTGCCCATTCATTAAATGCAACGACGTCTAATTGCAAAAGCCCAAGACCTGGATTACGTTGTAATATATGATCAATAATTGCTTGGCAAAATTTGGTCCCGCGACCTTGACCGGTTAAACTTGGCTTTAATCCTAGGCCGATTTCTGCGCGTTTCTCATTTATTTCCACATTGAAAAAATAATCAACTCGCTTTAAAATAATTATTTTGATGTAATTCAGGCGTAATGAGTTCCTCATTAAAATCATAAAATGAATACGGTGCCAGATAATGCCAACTAGCGATCTCTAACGCCTCAGCTTGGTTAAGCATTTTCTAAATCCAGAAGATAGCGTTTGCGCTCAAGTCCACCGCCATAACCGACAAGTTTGCCGTCTTTACCGATAACTCGATGGCAAGGTATTACTATCGAGATTTTGTTAGCGCCATTGGCTGTTGCAATCGCCCTAATTGCTTTGGGATTTGCCATGCGCTCTGCTTCTTCAAAATAACTTATTGTTTGTCCGTAAGGTATTTCTTGCAAAATCGCCCACACTTTTTGTTGAAACTCCGTACCCATCGGATCCAGCAACGTTGAAAATTTTTTCAGTTCTCCTGCAAAGTAACTTTTCAACTCAGCAGCGAGAAACGACGAACGTTGAGATTCCTTTTGCACGAACGATCCATTTGTTACTTTTTTGATTTTTATAAGCTCTGTGATCAAACTTTTTCGATCAATAAATTCAAGCAGACACAATCCTCGCTCGGTAAATGCGCTGATCATATCTCCCAACGGAGTATCTATCAAATTGTATTCGAGCGACCCGCTTCCAGGTTCATTTAACAAAGCAAATGCATTTTTGATTCGAATATATCTACCCAACGAAAATCCCAATTCTTTTTGAAAATCTTGTTTTATTTCCTTTAATTGCTCTTCGCTTTCAATTGGATGATCTCTATATGATCTGGGAATGGTATCTAAGTTAGCCAACCACTCAAAATACGAATAATTGGGATTACCCTTAAATTGTGATGATATGTAAAAATAATCAGACATTTGAATGTTGTTCAATATTTTCCTCCATTAGGTAATTCATCAGAACTTTTGTTCTTTTTATTATCCTTTATTTGGAGCAATGTTTCAAATTATCAAAAATGAGATGTTTGATCTCAATTAATAATTTATTGTGATTAAGCAACATTTGACTATTCGACCAAAAATCTGTATTATTCTAATTACAATTTATTGTATAAATATTAGCAGGGAGAAAGTTACATGACATATATCAGCGCCTTCTTAATTATCATGTTGTTCATCATGATTGGGGAATGGGTTTCTTCAGCCACTCATGCTCTAATTCCTTCAGTTTTTGCAACAGCTTTACTGTTTATCATTGGATTTTGGACGATCTTGCCAAAAAACATTGCCACCTCAGCATCTTTTGGCCCTAATTTTAGTACAATCTGTATGAATTTGTTATTAATTAATCTTGGCACTTTGATGAGTTTAAAAGAACTGCTCCAGCAATGGCGCGCCGCTTGTATAGCCATTCTGGGTGTTGTTGGAACTTTAATTTTAACTTTAACTCTTGGAACTTTGATCTTCGATTGGCACACTGTTCTGGCAGCTGTTCCCTCCTTAACAGGAGGAATTGTCTCAGCCTTATTAATGACTGACGGGTTAAAAACGCACAACCTGACTCATTTAGTTTCCTTACCTGTTGCAATGTTAGTTTTTCATTCATTGGTAGGCTACCCTTTAACTTCTTGGCTTTTAAAACAAGAGGGCAATCGTTTAGTCAAGCAATTCAATAAAATGCCCAAAGAAGAGCAGAAAAAAGCTATTTTATCTGATGATGAGAAAAACAGCGGCAAGACTAAAATGTTTGATAAATTACCGAAACAATACAACACTCCATCTTTTATTTTGGTCAAAATTGCCTTTATTGCTTTGATAAGTAATTTCTTGGCCAATTTAACCAACGGAACAATTAACTCCAATATTATTGGTTTAATTCTCGGAGTTCTTGCTCATCAGGTTGGCTTCATCGAAACCCAGTCGCTAAATAAAGCGGGCGTTTTCAACTGGTTGATGTATGGACTACTGGCTTATGCCTTCTCTCAACTGGGACTAACTACTCCTCAACAAATGGCGACAATCATTGTACAAATTCTAGTTTTAATTGTTTTAGGATTAATCGGAATGTTCATTGCTTCCTATATCTTAGCTAAGCCATTTAAAATGAGCTGGCAAATGGCTTACTCATGCGCCTTAACTTCTCTATTCGGTTTCCCAACCGATTACATTTTAACTTCTGAAGTTTCACGGGAAGTAGCAAATAATGAGTCTGAAGAGGCTTATCTTCTAGCTAATATGATGCCAAAAATGCTTGTGGGTGGATTTGCAACTGTTTCGTTGGCATCAGTTATAATCGCTTCAATCTTCTTGAAATTACTTTAACTTTTAAAAAACTCGGTCGTAAGAAACGATTTTTTTCAGCAACTGATATAATTATTATTAAAAAAGGAGCACAAAATTTGAAAACTTTATATGTTGTCCGTCACGGAGAAACGATGTTTAATGTTCAACACCGCATCCAGGGGTGGAGTGATTCCCCCTTAACCGAAAAAGGAATTGAGCAAGCTAAACAAGTTGGCAAATATTTTGAAGATATTCCACTTGATCACGCCTACAGTTCTACCTCGGAGCGATGCTGTGATACGATGGAACTGATTTTGCAAGAAAGACTTCCATACCAACGTCTAAAAGCACTAAAAGAAATGAATTTCGGGATTTTAGAAGGAGAAACCGAGCGAATTAACCCCAAAGGTCCCAAGGCATATCAGACATTTTTCTTGCCTTATGGCGGCGAGTCATCTAACACGGTCGGAAAGCGAATGCTTGAATGTTTAACCGATTTAATGAGTCAACCAGATAATCAAAACGTCTTAGTTGTCTCGCACGCTGGATCTAGCTTTAATTTTCTCAGAATGATTCAAGATCCAACCGAGGAATTAAACAAAGGATTTTCTAACGGATCGATTTTTGTTTATCAATTTGAAGACCAACAATTTAAACTTGGAAAAGTAATCCGCCTATTCTAGAACTAGCCTCTCATGGTTGGTTTTTTTTTGCAAAAAAAACACCTCAATTAAATGAGATGTCTTATTTGTCTGAAACAAAAACGGGTAGAAATTGTTACAAGACGTTTAACTTAAATTAAGATTCAGCTTTAGCTCCATCCATTTCGATCTTATAAGCTTGTTTATCAGCAATCTTGAAGAATGGATAATACCAAGCAATTGAAAGAAAAATTTCAATTATTTGCCAGAGAGCTCCACGCCATCCACTAAGCAAAAAGCCTGAGAAAACTAGCGGCATCGTCCAAGGCAAATTAATTCCATTAGTAATTGGTACAAGACCTACTCTCATCACAATCCAACTTAAGGTTGCAAAAATTATTGGTGACAAAATAAAAGGAATCATCAAAATCGGATTTAACACAATCGGTGCGCCAAAAATAACTGGCTCATTAATATTGAAAATCGCTGGCCCAATAGATAACTTACCAAGTGATTTAAACTGATCCGACTTTGCTACAAAAACAAGTAAAATAACTAATCCAATTGTTGCACCACAACCACCAAGTTTTACAAAGCTAGAATCAAATTGACTATTAACAATGTTTGGTAGAGCTTTATGCAAACGATAAGCATCTGAATTTTCTACCGTTAAAGCCGTCCAAATTGGTGTAGTTATTGCACCAACAATATTTGGTCCGTGCAATCCAAAGGAAAATAGCAGTGTCGCTATGACCTCAATTAAAACTGTTGCTCCGATTGAAGAGCCTAAAGCTTGTAATGGTTTTTGTAAAATTCCGAAGATAAAATTCTGTGCACTTCCAAAAGAAGTCATTTTGAATCCTTGGAAAATAAAGAGATAAATCAAAAATATGAATACAACCGGGATTAGTGATTCAAAAGAAGCTGAAACATTACTGGGAACTGTCTCAGGCATTTTGATTTTCCAACCACGTTTCAGAACAAAACGCGTAATTTCGACTGAAAAAATCGCACAAAACATTCCCAAAAATAGCCCACTTGCCCCGAAATTCTTAAGTGGTAACCCCGATACTTTTGCACTTTCATGAATCTCTGGTGTCAAAAGCAGAAATGACATCAAGGCGGGAACAACTGCACTAATCGTGGCTATTTTATAGTGACGTGCTAAACTTCGGGAAATACCAATTACTACGTAAATCGTCATTACATTGACCGACATATCATAAGCACGATTACAAAAGTCGACCCACCCGCTACCAAAAATTCCATTCATAAAATTGATAAAACCTTGGTAAGGGAAATTTGGAAAAATAAGAAATACTGATCCAACAATGATAATTGACATTGAAGCAAAGAATCCATCACGAATTGCTGCTAAATATCGATTTGAATTCAACTTATTTGCGATCGGCATTAATTTTTCGCCAAATTTATCTAGAAAAGATTTTTCTTGCATACATTCTCTCCGTTAAATTTATATTTATTAAAGGAAGTGGCGTGATGATTAAGCGCTTACACGAGTATATCTATTTTTCTTTGCTTTGTCAAGAAAATCAGCAAAATAATTTTAATTATTTAAAAATGATTCGTTTTTCTTTAATATATTAAAAAATATAGTTAAATTCTAACGCCCATTTCCAGGCAAATAAACCAATATTTTTTCGTGATCGTATCGATGATGAGTCTCCGACAATTCAAATGGCACATTGTTTTCCAAAGAAACTATCTGTTCCATTTTTAAAATCGGATCATCCATTGCGCATTTTAAATAAAGTTGGTCATCTGCGCTCGGTTTAGCAGCACTAACTTTACGAAAAGCTGGACCAATTTTTTGATTTAAATGATCTTCGATATAAGAATAAATGGATTTTTGCAAAATCGATTCATCAATCCCTGGGATCACTTTAACTGGCATGATCGTATATTCTAAAGCATGCGGAAAATTATCGACGATTCGCAGCCTTTTAATGTCATATACCAAATCATGATTTATTAAACTTAAAGATTCTTGCTCACTGCCAGTTGCATAGCGGATCTCAAAATTAATAATTCTACTTTCAATTTGATGATTTTGGCCCAAAAGTTCAGTAGTCCCAACGTATTGATTAATGTCGGTATTAACTTGCGAGGTTTCTTGTGCATTCGAACGGACAAAAGTCCCCGCTCCTCGTTGGGTATAAATCAACCCCATCTTGATTAAATAATCCAAGGCCTTGCGGATTGTAATTCGGCTAGTATGAAATTCTTTTGCTAACTGTTCTTGTTTCGGCAAAATAGCCCCTGGCGGGTAAATTCCCTTTTGAATTCTGCTTCTAAGAACCTTCTCAATTTCTAGATATTTCGGCATATCTATATTATAAATGATTTCAAAATTAAAGAAATTTCCCCAAAAACATTTACTTTTTAAATTAAATGTATATACTTTTAAATGATAACGATTACAAGGAGAAAATGAATGTCAGTTTTAAAACCAGATTTTTTTTGGGGGAATTCCACTTCCAGTATGCAAACAGAAGGTGCTTATAACGAAGGAGGAAAAGGGCAGTCGGTCTATGATGTCCGTGAAGCTAGCGAGAACACCTCAGATTGGAAAGTAGCGATCGATGAGTATCATCGATACCCTGAAGATATCGCTTTGATGAAAGATTTGGGGATGAATTTCTATCGTTTCCAAATTTCCTGGAGCCGCGTACAACCAAAAGGCGAAGGAGAATTCAACCCAGAAGGCATTAAGTTCTATCACGACTTAATTGATGAACTTTTAGCCAACGGAATTCAGCCGATGATTTGTTTATACCATTTTGATATGCCGTTATACCAAGCAGAGAACTATAACGGATTTATTAACAAAACCGTGGTGGAGCACTTTGCTGCTTACGGCAAAAAAATGATCGACGAATATGGTGATCAGGTTAAATATTGGATTACTTTTAATGAGCAAAATCTTTACGGCTATGGAGAAGCTTTTAAGTGCAGCGGTTATTTAAAAGGTGATCAAACGGTGCGAGATCTCTATCAAATCCAACATAATGTCGCGTTAGCTCACGCCTTGGTTACTAATTATCTTCACGAAAATTATCCTGACCTCCTCATCGGGGGAATGGAAGCTTTCCAAGAAGTTTATCCGGCAACACCTAATCCACGCGACATCGAGGCAGTTAGAAAATGTAAGGAATTTAATGACTACAATCTTCTAAGAATTTTCGTTGAAGGTAAATATTCCGACGAAGTTGTGGCATTTATGAAAGAGCAACATTTATCCGATATTCTCGCACCTGAGGATTTGGCGGAAATTGCCAAAACTCGCAGCGACTTCATTAGTTTTAGTTACTACGCTACCACCTGCATTGACAACAGTAAGATCCCGCTTGGCACTATCCCTAATGATTTTGCAGTCGCCGGAGCTGCTCACAATCCTTACCTAGAAACAAACGAATGGAATTGGCAAATCGATCCGACAGGTTTTTATGGTGTTTTAATGGACCTTTACAGCCGAACTCACCTCCCGATTTTCCCAATTGAAAATGGAGTTGGAGTCAGAGAAGTGTGGGACGGCAAAAATGAAATCAACGACTCTTACCGGATTGAGTATCACCGTAGTCACCTTGAGGCTTTACAAAATGCTGTGCGCGACGGAGCTAACGTGATTGGATATCTCGGTTGGGGTTTAATCGATATTCCAAGCTCTCAAGGTAACGTCGACAAGCGTTACGGCGTGGTTTATGTTAACCGTACTAATCATGATCTTAAAGATTTAGCACGGGTTCCCAAAGCAAGTTATCATTGGCTTAAAAAAGTAATTAAATCGAATGGTGCAGAATTGTGTTAAAGGAGATTTTGAAATGGATGAAAGCAACAAATCAAGTTTTGGCAAAAGATTTTTAGATAAATTTACTGCAGTCTCAGTAAAGATTGGTAACCAAGTTCACTTAAGATCGCTCCGTGATGCGTTTGCCACCACTATGCCTCTATTTATTCTTGCTGGATTGGGAGTGCTGGCTAATAACGTCATCTTTCCGCTATTTGCTCACGGCAAGACTTTGGCTGATCTGCAAGTGTGGGGTACCAATATCACTAACGGAACTTTAAATATTGCGGGTCTCGCCTTAGCTCCCGTGATTGGATATATTCTATCAACTAATAAGCAATTTAAAAACGGGATTTTACCAGCAATCATTTCTTTAGCTAGCCTCATCATTATGATGCCTGGAAGTATTAGTTTAAATACCGTCAAAGACGCTAAACCTGTAAGTGTTACTGGCGGGCTATCATTTGCTAACTTAGGAACCACCGGGATGTTTTCCGGTATTATCATCGGGCTTTTAGCTACTGAATTATTTATTTGGTTCTCAAAAATGAAGCACTTAAAAATCAATTTGGGCGATAATATTCCGCCTGCTGTTTCTGCTTCATTTAATGATTTAATTCCATCAATGTTGACCTTGAGTATTTTCGCTCTAATTGCCGCCTTACTAAGCGTTTTTGCCCATACTAATTTAATTGATCTCATTACTAATCTAATCCAAGAACCTTTGCGCGGACTGACGACTAGTTTACCAGGAATGTTAATCATTTATAGTGCCGGTAACTTTCTATTTACCTTAGGAATTCACCAGTCTGTTATTAACGGCACTCTCTTAGATCCATTGCTCTTAATTAATATGAACAAAAATATGGCAGCTTTTGCCGCTCATAAGCCGGTTCCCTATATTTTGACCACAACTTTCCGTGATGTCTTTGGGATGATTGGTGGAACTGGGTCAACACTTTGTCTTTTAATTGCTATTTTCATTTTCTCAAAAGTAAAAGCCAACAAAGAAATTGCCAGCTTGGCTTTAGCTCCCGGAATTTTCAATATCAACGAACCCGTCATTTTCGGATATCCAATTGTGTTTAACATTCCAATGATGATCCCGTTTGTTTTGATGCCAGTGATCGGTAATTTAATTGCTTATTTCTGCACTTCGATTGGACTGATGAATCGAGTCGTCGTCATGACTCCATGGACAACTCCACCGTTACTTAACGCTTACCTTTGTACCGGCGGAGATTGGCGTGCAGTACTAATTCAGATCTTAATTATTGTAATTGGCGTCTTCTTCTATCTTCCATTTATGCTTATCAGCGAAAGGGTCATGAAGAAACAAGCCGAACTCCAAAGCTAACAAAAAAGCCAAGCATAATCCGCTTGGTTTTTTTTAATAGTAAAGTTCGGTTCTCCGATCAGCAAAAACTGGCATTTGTCCCCGTACTTGTTTAACTGTAGATTCATCAAATTCACAGATCATCAGCTGTTCTTCTTCGCCCGCCTCGGCGATAATTTCACCTAACGGATCGACAATCAGTGAATCCCCGCCAAATTCATTATCCATGTCACTTCCGACTCGATTAACAGCAACAACAAATGCTTGATTTTCAATCGCCCTGGCTTGGAGCAAAAGGCGCCACTGTTTAATTCTCGCTGTGGGCCACTCAGCACTCACAAAAATAATTTGCGCCCCTTTGGCTGCCATTTTACGCAACCACTCAGGGAACCGAATATCATAACAAATCACTCCCGTTGAAAGTACTCCATCAACGGAAAATATATTTTCCTTCGAACCTGCCATAATATATCGATCTTCGGCCATTAAGCCAAAACGGTGAACTTTGTCATAGCTTCCGATCAATTCTCCTGCTCGATTAAAAATCATCATTTCATTGTAGAAATTGTTGTCACGAGCTAATGCCACCGAACCGCCTACTATGTTAAGGTGATAAGCTTTCGCCAATTTGCCTAATTCAGTCTTAGTTCTTTGACCAAGCGGATCTGCCAATTCATTTAAATGATCTAAAGCATAGCCCGTGTTCCACATCTCAGGCAAGACTACCACATCGGATCCTTCTTGCGCCGATTTTTCAATCACTTTTTCAACAAATCTGAAATTAAAATCGGGATCAGCTAATTTGATATCCATTTGTGCTAAAGCTACTCGCAATATTACCACCTCCTAAATTTTATTCAATTATTTCATAAATCATCTTTGGCGGATTTACTTCCGTTCCAATTTCAAGATGATCGTAGAGAAGCTCTAAAACGTCGTCAATATCTTCTCGGTTACTATAGATTGTCATTAACGACTCACCTTCTTGGACGGGATCCCCAACCTTCTTATGAAGATCAATTCCGACTGAATAGTCTAGCTGATCATCAACTCTCTGTCGTCCGCCACCTAACATCATACTAGCAATCCCAACTTCATCTGCGCTAAGTTTGGTCAACAAACCGCTTTGTTTAGCTGGAAGTTCAATGTGATATTTGGCCTGCGGCATAATTGAGTAATCATCAATAACTCGCTCATCGGCACCTTGAGCTTTAAGCATTGCACGAAACTTCTCCAAGGCGCTCCCATCCTCGATAGTTTTTTCTAACATTGCGTAAGCTTCATTAAAATTAGTCGCTTTTTGGCCCAAAATTGCCATATAACTGCCGAGAGTTAGCGTGATCTCTTTGAGATCCTCGGGACCTTCTCCTTTGAGTAAATCAATCGATTCTTCAATTTCTAGCGAATTGCCAACTTTATTGCCTAGCGGCTGACTCATATCAGTAATGACGGCGATACATTTCATTCCAACGCCTCTACCGATTTCCACCAAAG
Source organism: Xylocopilactobacillus apicola (assembly GCF_033095985.1). Classification (NCBI taxonomy): domain Bacteria; kingdom Bacillati; phylum Bacillota; class Bacilli; order Lactobacillales; family Lactobacillaceae; genus Xylocopilactobacillus; species Xylocopilactobacillus apicola. Next base: position 429,222 of record NZ_AP026802.1, on the reverse strand, counting down.
CGTGAGCCAACTCTTGCGCTTCTGCCAAAGTTTTCATAAATGCGCCCGAACCGGTTTTAACATCAATAACGAGCGCATCAGTGCCCGAAGCAATTTTCTTACTCATAATTGAACTCGAAATAAGCGGAATCGAGTCCACCGTATCAGTCACATCACGCAAAGCGTAAATTTTTTTATCAGCTGGGGCAATATTGCCCGTCGTCCCGACAATGGCAAGTCCAATATCTTTAACTTGCTCAATAAACTGTTCTTTTGTTTGTTCAACTTGATATCCTGGAATGGCTTCTAATTTATCCAAAGTTCCGCCAGTATTTCCCAAACCTCGCCCTGAAATCATCGGATCAGGAATTCCGGCCGCTGCCACGATCGGTGCCAGCGGAATACTAACTTTGTCGCCGATTCCGCCAGTTGAGTGCTTATCAACCTTGATACCAGGAATTGCTGATAAGTCTAACCGCTCGCCCGAATTGAGCATCTTCATCGTCAAATTTGTCCGCTCACGATCAGTCATATTTTTATAATAAATCGCCATTAAAAGCGCGCTGATCTGATAAGCAGGAATACTGCCGTCAACAAAACCCGAAACAAAAAAATCGATTTCTTTGTCAGTCAGTTCTCCGCCGTTACGTTTTTTATGAATTACATCGACCATTCTCATCTTGCGTTCTCCTATTTCAAATCCGCCAAAAAGCTTGTTCCAACATCGCTTCCTTTGACCTCAAAATTATCTAAAATCGTTGCTCCCAAATCTGCAAAAGTTTTGCGGATTCCAAGAGAGCCTGTCTCTTTCATGCTTGGTGAAAATGCCAAAAGCGGCACAAACTCCCGTGTATGATCGGTTCCTCTAAACGTCGGATCGTTACCATGATCAGCGGTAATCATCAACAAATCATCATCTTTTAAAACTGCAAGAACTTGACCGATTCGCTCATCAAGCTCCATTAAAGCCTTCGCATATCCTGTTGGATTACGGCGATGACCATACATCGCATCAAAATCAACAAGATTAACAAAGCAAAATCCTTTAAAATCCTCAGTTAAGACGTGATCAAGATGATCCATCCCATCCATATTGCTTTCATTATGATATCCTTCATCAATGCCTTGACCAGAAAAAATATCATTAATTTTGCCGATGCCAACTGTATGAAGCTGATGTTCCTGTAAATAATCTAAAACTGTCTTCCCATCAGGCTCCAAAGAAAAGTCGTGCCGATTAGCAGTCCGAGTGAAATGATCTTTATCAGGACCAATATAAGGACGAGCGATCACCCGCCCGATTAAATACTCAGGCCCATTGACTAAAGAGCGCGCATATTCACAAATTCGATACAATTCTTTAACAGGGATTATTTCCTCATGAGCAGCAATTTGCAGGACCGAATCGCCAGAAGTATAAACAATTAGATCGCCTGTCTTCATCTGTTCTTCACCTAATTCTTCGAGAATTTTCGTCCCTGAAGCCGGTCGATTACCGATGATTTTTCGGCCCGAAAACTTTTCAATTTTAGCTAACAATTCTTCTGGAAAGCCGTTAGGAAAATAATCCAGTGGTTTAGTCACTGGTAACTCCATCATTTCCCAATGTCCGTCCATACTGTCTTTACCCGCTGAAATCTCAGCCATTTTTCCATAATAACCAAGCGGTGCTTCAGCGTTTAAAACTCCCTTGATTGGGTTATCCCGCAAGTTGGAAAGTCCCAGTTTGCCTAAATTAGGAAGCTTGAGCTCACCTTTAAGAGCTTCTCCTAGATGACCTAGTGTATCTGAACCGACATCATCAAACTTATCTGCATCAGGTGCAGCACCGGTTCCAACTGAATCCATTACGATCACAAAAATTCTTTGATATTTTGTCATTCTATTATTCCTCTGTCAAAATTTTCACGGTTGCACTAACTCCAAGTCGACTCGCACCTGCTTCAATCATCGCGAGCGCTTCTTTACGACTGTGAATTCCGCCTGATGCTTTAACTCCAAGATCCTTGCCCACAGTTTGCCTCATTAAAGCTACGTCTTCTACTTTAGCTCCGCTCGAACTAAATCCTGTGGAAGTTTTGACGTAGTCGGCACCAGCTGCCACCGCCAATTGACAGGCAGTAACAATTTGTTCCCGATTTAAAAATGAAGTTTCAATAATAACCTTCAACAATTTATTCTCACGGTGGACTTCTTCTGCAACCGCTTTGATATCAGATTCCACAAACTGAGAATTACCACCAACTAATTCACCAATATTTATTACCATATCAATCTCTTGGGCCCCAGCTGTAATTGCTTCTTTTGCCTCAAAGACTTTAGCTGACGTCGTAGTTGCTCCTAGTGGAAAACCAACGACTGCAATCGGCTTCACCGAAGATCCTGCCAAAAGTTTCTGAACTAAATGTATCCAATGGGCATTAACACAAACTGAAGCAGTATTGTATTTAATAGCTTCCATGCAAGTCTGTTCAATATCTCTTTGCGTTGCATTTGGCTGTAAATTGGTATGATCTAAATACTTAGCAAGTTGTTCCGTTGTTAAATTCAATTATTTAACCCCTTTCATTTTCAAAAACAATTCCTATTATATTCTGCTCGACTTTCTTATATATTTCAAGAAAATGCTAACTTTTTCGATATTGCTTTGGCGTTAAGCCGGTTTCTTGTTTAAACGTCTTATAAAAATGTGAAAGATCGTTATAACCGAGAAACTGTGCGATATTTTCAATCGTCAAATCACTTTCACGTAGCAATCTCCGTGCCAAATTAAAACGGTAACGTTTAAGAATCGTGCTTAAATTATCGCCGGTCTCTTTTTTGACCAACATTGAGATATAGTTTGGATGAACATGGAAGTGATTGGCCAATTGATCCAAAGAACAACTAGATAGATGATTTTGACAATAGTTCAAAATATTAACGGCTTTCAAAGAATAATCTTCTTGGCGGCTTTGATAAGATATTTTATCCTGATTGGTTGCTAATTCATCCAACAATAATGCACAAGCTGAGTTGGTGATCTCATTTTTCTGATAGCTCATTTTGACAATTTGGCGCAACAGTAAAAATGCTAAAATTCCAATCGTCGGTTCCGTATCAAAATCAAAAGCATAATCAAGTGGTTCAGCTGAGTTCTTTAAAAGCGCAAAAACTAAATCATCATTAGTAAGTGCGAGAGCGCGAGAAATAAAGTAATTAGTCTTAAATAGAAAGCAAATAAACTCACCATGCTGACCATTTACTAACTGAATTGGACCATTAGATAACCACACTTGATTACTTGTTAACTTAATTTTGCCGAGTTCAATTGAGCCTTTGATAACATAAATAAGCGCCACGACATGATTTTCAATTTGCGCCTGCGGACAATTCCGGTAGTAAAATCCGCTAATTAAACGCTTGGGGTTGTAATAGAAATCACTTACCTGTTGCTTTGAACTAGTTGCATCCGAAATATAACAATCCAGCTCGCGCAAAAAAGGAAATGATTCAATAAGATTAATCGTCTGCATTAAATTTGCCCATTTTTTGTTTAAGAAAAACCAATTAATATAATGATTGATTTTAGTATAGTAAAGAAAAACAAAAAAAGGAAGGACGATCAGAAATGAAATTAGGATTTATTGGCGCTGGAAAAATGGCAACTGCGCTATTAACTGGAATTGTTAAAACAAAAACTGTCGCAGCAAGTGACATCACCGTCTCAGATTTAAATTCAGACGCATTGAGTACAATCAAAGAGAAATTGGGAGTTAATGTCACCCAAAATAGTGCTCAAGTCGTTAGTCAAAGCGAAATTATTGTTCTTGCTGTTAAACCTAACGTTGTCTTGTCAATTTTAAATTCAGTTAAATCTCAAATTAAAGATCAACTAATTATCTCAATTGCCGCAGGACTCGACTTAACTCATTTACAAAGCTCAGTTAACCCTGATACTTCAATAGTTCGTGTAATGCCAAACCTAAACGCGACAGTTGGGGAAGCTGCCATCGCCATTTGCCATAACAATCGTGTTAATGAAGAACAACTAGCAACTGCCCACAGGCTACTTGAAAGCTCTGGCGAACTTTTTGATTTACCAGAAGATAAGTTTGGCTTATTTACAGCAATTTCCGGCAGCTCGCCGGCTTTTACTTTTCTTTATATCGACTCCCTTGCGCGTGCTGGGGTCAAGTACGGTTTGCCTAAGAAACTGGCGGACAAAATCGCAGCCCAAGCCGTTTTTGGTAGTGCAAAATTAATGCAGGAAACTGGTAAGAATCCGTGGGATTTAATCGATGACGTTTCATCTCCTGGCGGCACGACAGTTGCTGGCCTACTGGAAATGCAAGCAAACAATTTTCAAACCGCTGTTATTAAAGGCGTTGACGCAACAATTGCCCAAGACACCAAGCTAAATAAATAGAAAAAGCGCTGATGAATTTTCGTCAGCGTTTTTTAAAGTTTCATTTTAGAAATTTGGTTCAAAAAATGGATGCGCTGTTCTCTAGAAGAATGAGTAATGTTTCCGAAATTGATCCAACGCCCCTTCTTAATTCCTAATTGTTTTAAAGTTTTGTTAATAAAGATTTTTTTGATCCCATTACCACACAGAAATCGGTAATAAAGGGTCGGAGAAGTCGAAGTTGTAAAAACTATTGCCTGTTTTATTTGAGTTAACTCCCCCTTCACTCCCTTTGATGTTACCGTATGACTTAGCCCTGGCCCCTCTTTCATGACTTTGTCAATAAATCCCTTTAACATCCCTGGCACGTCATTCCACCAAATCGGCGTAATAAAAATCACTTGCCGCACACTTTGAAATAAATTTAAATATTTAAGAACAAGTGGATCTTGCGTTTTTCCTTCTTTAAAAAGGTGGAGCTCTTCCTCGTCATAGACAGGCATAAAATGATCTTGGTAAAGATCGATGACTTCATAAGAACGATGATTATTTTCAAGATTTTGGATAACTCGCTCTAAAATAGCGTGATTAAAGCTACCTTTGAAAGGATGGCAATAAATAATCAAATAGTCAATCATTTTGATGATTCCAAAAGGAATTGATTTAAAGTGCATCGCAACACTTCAGGTTCGTATTTAGTTATTTTTCGATCAAGCAAAACTGCATACCCCTGAATAAAAGCCCAAAACTGAACGAATAAAAAATTTTCGTCATGTTCTAAATTTGTTGATAAAGCTAATTCATGAATTAAATTGGTAATTAACGCTAACAGCGGAAACCGTTCAACTTCATCTGGCGAAAAACTTAAAGCTTTACTCGCTATGGGGTTAAAGAATAAGAAATTCATCAGGTGAGGTTGATCAGCAAAAGATTGCAATAATTGATTAGCAAAGATCAAAATTTTTTCTTTTGCAGAAGTAGAACTATTTTCTCTTATTGCCTGTTCAATATTTTGGTCAATTCGATTTGAAATAACCGCCGTTACCTCTGTAAAAAGCTCATCGCGACTTTTAAAATGCTTATAAAAAGCTCCTGTCGTTAATCCAACCTTACCAGCTAGCTTCCTTAACGATAGATCGTGATAATCAGCGTTTTGCAATTCGATAATTGTCGTTTCAACAATTTTGCATTTAGTATAATTAGTTTTTCCAGCCATGGATACCTCCCGCACAACAGGATAACACCGTTATCCTTTGGAGTCAAAACCCTGGTTTAGTGTTTCTAAAAAAGAATTTTCTGTTTCAAAACCAATTTTTCGCAGATTTTTGCATTTATATTTTTGCATAGATTTCATATTTTTTCATAAATTTTGTTCTCTACAAACCCTTTGAAATTACCTGATACGGTTGATCTCAAAAGAGTATCACTTATTTTTCTTGAAAAAAAGTGTTTCTTTTTCTGAAACGCATATCACTGCAGCTTGGTTGAAACGTCGACAAATTATGATAAATTAAGAATGAAACCGATACCAAGGAGGGAAAACATGAACCAAAAAAAAGGTTTACGAAGTGACTTTTTATGGGGAGGCGCAGTTGCTGCTCACCAGTTAGAAGGCGCTTGGCAAGAAGGGGGCAAAGGAATCAGTGTTGCTGATGTGATGACTGCCGGAGCAAACGGTGTTGAACGTCAAATCACTGACGGTGTCAAACCGGGCTTAAACTACCCCAACCACGAAGCGATTGATTTTTATCATCACTACCCTGAAGACATTAAGCTTTTCGCGGAGATGGGATTTAAGTGCTTTAGAACTTCAATTGCCTGGACTAGAATTTTTCCAAAAGGCGACGAAGCAACACCCAATGAAGAAGGTCTCCAGTTTTACGATGATCTTTTTGATGAATGTCTCAAATATAACATTGAGCCTGTAATCACTTTATCGCACTTTGAAATGCCATATTATTTAGTTGAAAATTATGGTGGCTGGCGTAACCGTAAGTTAATTGATTTCTTTGTAAATTTTGCAGAAGTCGTTTTCAAACGTTACAAAAATAAAGTTAAATATTGGATGACTTTTAACGAGATCAACAACCAAACCGATTACAAAAATAGTTTTGCAATTTTCACTAATTCGGGTCTTGTACCAAAGCCTGGTGAAAATATTGAGAAAACAATGTACCAAGCTGCTCATTATGAGTTAGTTGCGAGTGCAAAAGCCGTAAAAATCGGTCACGAAATCAATCCTGATTTCCAAATTGGCTCAATGATTGCAATGGTTCCGCTCTATCCAGCTTCACCAAAACCAGCTGACATCATGAAAGCTGAACGCGCAATGCAGAGCCGTTATTGGTTCCAAGATGTTCATTCGACTGGTAAATATCCAGCTTGGCTGACTAAATATCAAGAAGATCAAGATTGGGAAATGGACATCACTAAAGAGGACATGTCAGATTTAGCTCAAGGAACTGTCGACTACATTGGATTCAGTTATTACATGTCTCGCTGTGTTCAAGCTCAAGACAACGAACCGTTAAACTATCATTACCGTGAAGAGGAAGATAGCGTCCCTAACAAATATGTCAAAGCTTCGGAATGGGGCTGGCAAATTGACCCTGAGGGCTTACGTTATTCGATGAATTGGTTCAAAGATCGCTATGATATTCCTCAGTTCATCGTTGAAAATGGCTTCGGTGCTGTTGACAAAAAAGAAGCTGACGGCAGTGTCCATGATCAATATCGCATTGATTATCTGAAATCACACATTGAACAGATGAAACTTGCAGTTGAAGAAGATGGTGTTGATCTGATCGGCTACACTCCATGGGGCTGCATCGATTTAGTTTCAGCGGGAACTGGCCAAATGTCTAAGCGTTACGGATTCATCTACGTCGACAAAGACGATGAAGGTCACGGAACAATGGAACGCTCAAAGAAAGATTCGTTCGACTGGTTCAAAAAAGTGATCAGCTCAAACGGCGAAAATTTATAGTAGGTTAATAATATGTCTGAAAAATCAAATAATTTTTTAAATCAAAAGTTAATTCCATTCTTTAGTAAAATTGCTGCTTCTAGACATCTAGTAGCATTACGCGATGGAATGACCGCTGCAGTTCCGATGATTATTATCGGTTCTGTTTTCATGATCATTGCTCAATTTCCGATTCAAGGTTACCAAGATTTCATGGCAAATACTTTCGGTAAAAATTGGGCAACAATCGTTCAATACCCAACAAATGCATCTTTTCATATTATGGGTTTAATTGCAGTTGCTGGAATTTCTTATAACTTGGCTAAAAGTTATAAGGTCGACGCATTCTCTGCAATGATCGTGGGAATTGCTGCATTTATTTTAACAATTCCTTTAAAGACTGATAAAGCTGGTGCCCTTTGGGTTCCTTTAAACCAATTAGATTCTGCTGGTTTGTTTATCGCAATGATTGTTGGATTATTCATTACAGATCTATACGTATGGCTGATCCACAAGAATCTAACAATCAAAATGCCCGACACCGTTCCACCTGCTGTCAGTAACTCATTTGCAGCTCTTTTCCCCGGAGCAATCGCCTTACTTTTAGTCTGGGTTATTAGATTAGGTGTTGAAGCAACTCCAATGAAGAGTATTCCAAACGTTATCACCTTCTTCCTTGCAGGTCCATTAGGTCATGTAAGTAATACCTTAGCTGGTGCGTTTGTTATTGAATTGGTTGTTTGTATTTTATGGCTCTTCGGGATCCATGGAGCAAATGCGATCTCTGGCGTTGTTGATCCAATTTTATACGCAACAATGGCTCAAAATGCCGCAGCTCATGCTGCTGGTAAATCTTTGCCAAACATCGTTACTAAGCCATTCTTTGACAATTTCGTCAGAATTGGTGGCTGTGGTGCTACTTTAGGACTCGCAATTTTGATTGTTTTTGCTTCTAAGAGTAAAGAGTTCAAGACTTTGGGAGAATTAATTATTGGACCTGCAGTGTTTAACATTAATGAGCCAATCGTCTTTGGTTTACCAATTGTCTTGAATTACAAGATGGCAATTCCATTTATTTTGACCCCGCTAGCAAACATCACTTTAGCTTATTCAACGATGAAGTTTGGCCTCGTTGCTAAAACATCTGGCGTCTATGTTCCTTGGACAACTCCACCGATTATTTCAGGCTTTTTGTCTACTAACCATATCTCAGGAGCAGTTCTTCAAATCATCGAAATAATTATGGATATTGCGATTTACTATGCTTTCTTCAAGAGTTCTGATAAGGAAAAATATCAACGAGAACAAGCGGCTTCTGCTGTTGCCTAGTAATGTTAAAAAGCTTTTAATTTTCTAGCGAACGTTTGGAATTATTCAGTTCAAATGTTAAACTTTATCTTCATGAACGAACCCAAAAATAGAAAGTTTAACTATGGATGAAAAAACAGAGTTCACAAGAACTGAATGGAAAATTTATCAATATATCCTCACTCATCAAAAACAAGTCATTTCGTATAGTCTGCGCCAGTTAGCGCTCAAGCTGAAGGTTGCACCTGCATCTGTCGTAAGAACAATGAAGAAAATGGGATTTGAACATTATGATGACCTGTGTCTTCAGATCAGAAAAGAGAATCAATTAGACGATGTCGTGGATGATGTTACTTACCAAGCTAAGTATTATTTCAACCAACCAATGATTTCTAAATACGATCAACAGATCAAAGATTTTAAAGAAATAGCTGCCCATAGTACTGATTACCTTTTCTTTGGAATTGGCAGTTCTTCTGACTTAGCATCTTACGGGGCTCGCCAATTTGCTAATAACGGACAAAACGCTTTTGTAATTCATGACCCTTTTTACCCCATTCAAAGAAGTAATGGATCTTGTAAGGGTAAAACACTAATTGTTTTATCCGTTAGCGGTGAGACTCCTCAAGTTATTGAGCCGATGACAAGCTTCCAATCCAAAGGAGCAAAAGTTGTCAGCATCACCAACAGTTCCAATAACACCATCGCTAATTTATCTGATTTGAATTTCTGTTATCTATTGGAATCAAAAATAGTTAATAGTACTTTGAACTTAACAACTCAAATCCCGGTGGTGTATCTTTTAGAAAGACTATCACGATCAATTAACACTTAAAAAAAGACCTTATGGTCTTTTTTTATTTCCTAGAAAATCAATTTGCAATCCCAAACCGTTTTTGCAGATTTTTTTAAATAGAAAACTGTAAACTTTTTACTTAGTAATCTCCGATCCGATAATGATTTTCTAACTTCGTTATCTTATCATGCAAATTAGAGTTGCACTTTGCCAAATCAAAATTCGAAAGATCAGGCAATTGTCCTTCAAACCAATCACAGTAATACTGATAATCATTACTGTCTGCACTCTCTAACATTTGTTTGAACCTCATTAAACCCTCAACTCCCTGCAAATCTTCGATGATTCCATATCCCTCACCTTCTTCAACTTGTGGCATTTCTTGAGTTAAATCATCAACTATTTCACAATGTTGCAATTCTATTAAAACTTCCCAATTGCAACCAAAATCATAAACAAACATCAATTGAGGGTTATCTTCATTAATGACTGAGCGAATCTTTCGATCAAATACACTGTACCTCGTAGCATCTGAGCACAAATCAACGCGCGTTCCTGGAGACATCTCATAACTAATTAATTCACCATCAGTCCGATCTTCAAAATTGAACAAATGGCCTTCATCCATTTCATACAATGCCATAATTACATATGCTAATTGATCTAATGGCTTGTCGCCATCAACTCTAAAATTTCGCCATATTTTAGGTTTACAACCCACCAGCTTAGAATTAAACCGGTAAACATAATGATTGGCCATTTAATATCTCCTTGTTAAATTGCAAGCACGCCACTCTAATCAAAGTTGACGCCTTCAAAATGTTTTTTCTGAACAAGAGGACCGTCAAGATAACCAATATACGTAGCATGTGCCATTTAGATAACTTTTTCATTACGAAAAAAGAACTTTTAATCTCTGCTATATATTATACTAATGATAACATAATTACTGGTGTGAATCTATATTAAGCTTTAAGTGCTAATGCCGCAAAATAGCAAGGTGCGATTGGTTCATTTATATTTATTGGTAATTGGCAGTTGATCAAGCTATTTTCAGGTCAGAAACTTACAGGAATTTATCCCCCTAGCGCATCAAAATTATCGAAGCGCTATCAAAACGATCTTTTATGCTCATAAGCAACCCCCTTCAGGTGATTTTGAAATAAAGTTGCTCAACTACTTTTAAGCTGTTACCGTAGCGTTATTGTTAAATAGCATGCAACCCGCAAATAAATTTTAAACTTGTGATAATACTAAAAAAAGCCCTCACATGAGGACTTTCAATAATTTAGAATTCGGCATTACCTGGCGTCCGAGGGAAAGGAATCACGTCCCGGATATTTTCCATCCCGGTGACAAACATCAACAACCGCTCAAACCCAATTCCGAACCCAGAATGCTCCGTTTCGCCATATTTTCTTAATTCCAGATACCACTTGTAAGATTCAGGATCTAAATTAAAATCGGCAATTTTTTGTTCTAATTGGGCTACTCGCTCTTCACGCTGGCTTCCGCCCAATAACTCACCAATGCCGGGAACCAAGAGATCAACTGCTGCAACCGTCTTGCCGTCATCGTTATTGCGCATATAAAATGCTTTGATTTCTTTTGGATAATCCGTCACAAAAACTGGCTTCTGGAACACTTTTTCACATAAATAGCGTTCATGTTCTGTTTGAAAATCAATGCCCCACTTCACTGGATACTTAAACGATTCTTTTGATTCCAACAAATAATCGACCGCTTGCGTATAAGTAATTTTTTCGAATTTATTATTCGCTGTCGCCTCAAGGCGGTTGATTAGTTCTGAATCCACGTGATCATTTAGAAATTGAATTTCATCTGGTGCATTTTTCAAAACATATTTAATGACCGACTGTAACAATCCTTCAATCACTTCAATTACATCATGTAGATCCGCAAAAGCCATCTCCGGCTCGATCATCCAAAACTCAGCAGCGTGGCGAGTCGTATGCGAATCTTCCGCCCGAAAAGTTGGACCAAAAGTATAAATATTGCGTAATGCGAGCGCAAATGCTTCGCCCGTTAATTGACCACTAACCGTCAGATTGGTTTCTTTCTTGAAGAAGTCCTTGCTCTCGTCGACTTTTCCCTGATCATCTTTAGGTACGTTATCGAGATCTAATGTGGTCACTTGGAACATTTCGCCCGCACCTTCGGCGTCGCTACTCGTGATAATTGGCGTGTTAACGTAAACAAATCCATGTTCTTGCAAGTATTGATGAACTGCAAAAGCAACTAAAGAACGGATTTTGAAAACTGCGTAAAAAGTCTTAGTTCTTGGTCGCAAATGAGCAATCGTTCTCAAATATTCATAAGAATGCTGTTTTTTCTGCAACGGATAGTCTTCGTCAGATTGACCAACAACTTTAACGGCGCTGGCATGAATTTCAAACGGCTGCTGAGCTTTTGGCGTATCAACGACAGTTCCTGTAACTTGAATTGTTGTGCTGATCGTTAACTTGGAGATTTCTTCGTAATTTTCAAGATCAGCTTCAGCAATCACCTGCACATTTTGTAAACACGATCCGTCGTTCATTTCAATAAAACTTAACCGTTTCGTACTTCTGATCGTCTTGAGCCAGCCCGTTACAGTGACAGTCTCCTCACCATGTTCTTTCTTTTCATATAAATCTTTAATCACTACTTGTTCCATCTTCCACTCCTTATTTAGATAAATAAAAAGCCTTTCATCCTAATTCATAGGACGAAAAGCTGTTTTCGCGGTACCACCTAATTTGTTTAGTAAATAAACCTCTCATTAAGAGGACAAATCCTCTTACCAGGTAACGTCTTGGTTACGTCTAAGCCTACTAAACACATTTTTCAGTTAGAAACTCCGAAGGGTTCTTCCTCACGAAACTTTGATTGAGCTTCCACCATCCTCAACTCGCTAAACTTATTTTCGTGAGTACTCGTCTTCATCACCGCTTTATTGATCTAGATTTTTTTCTTAATCTAACACGCCAATTTGTTTTTGTCAAAGGGATGTTAAAGAAAGCCCTCTTCATAGGCCTGTTTGCTAACCCGGATTTGGTCGGACAAAAAAATATCACACTCCGCAAAATAGAAATAATTCAAATCAGGTAGTTCTCCCAACCACCGCCGATAAGACTCACGTTCTTCAGCGGGCCCATTTTGATACACCTGATAATATTCAGCCAATCCACCAACTCCGCCAATATCTTCAATGATGCCATAGCCCGCACCATCCTTCAACCGTGGCAATCCTCTGATTGACATTTCTTCGTAGGATGCTTCTTCAACAGTTACTAATATTTCCCAATCGCAACCCAAATCATAGCGAAATAAGAGGTGGTCGCGCTTTTCATCAAGACAATTATGGAGTTTCCAGGTGAACACATCCAAGCAGATATCGTCCATCAAATCAGGATACTCATCTTCTTGTAAAGTATATCTTAATTTCGTTTTACCCGCCTTGGCATCTTCGATTTCCTGCATAAATTCAAACAAGTGGGAGCTCTTCATTTTAAACATTGCAATTAAAGTATATCCGAGTTGAGCGAGCGTTTTTTCACCGTTAATGGTAAAAGTGCGCCAGATTTTTGGCTCAAATCCCAACAGTTCAGCGCGCATTTGATAAAGGTGATGTTTGACCAATTGTTTTCAACCCTCCATTTAAAAAGCCGCACTTTTTCAGGCACGACTTTCAGTTTGTAGCTCAACTCCTTAAAGTTAAGCTTTGAATTTTTCGTTTCTCTAAGCTAATCAGACATGAATCCCCGATAATGATAATTTTCCCCTAATGAAAATCAATTAACGATATGTTCGCTCCCTTTGCCTTCGATGATGCTCAAAGCATCATCGAGCGAGATGTCCACCATATTTTGAACCGCAATATTAGTATAAAAACCAATGTGCGGCGTCAAAATAACATTGACCATGCTGCGCAATTTCTTAAGCTGCTCGCTTGGCAATTCTTTGCCTCGCAAGTCAAAATTGAAGAAGTTTTCTTCACCGGTCAGCGTATCAAGAGCTGCTCCAGCAATTTGTTTATTTTCTAAAGCGCTAATAAGTGCATCTGTATCAATAACCGGTCCGCGGCATTCGTTGACAATATAAGCCGTTGGTTTCATCATGCTTAACGCTTCAGCATCAATCAAATTCTTCGAAGTTTCATTCAAATCAACGTGCAAGCAAATCACGTCAGATTCCCGCAAAACTTCCTCTTTGGATTTAAAAGTCAAAATATCATCCAACTTATGGTTAGGTTTAACATCGTAAGCAATTACTTTTGCACCCAAAGCATTAAACATTTGAGCACTAGTCGCGCCAATCCGTCCTGCACCAATAATACCAACAGTCAATGAATGAATTTCCGTTGACGGCAAGCCCGCCCAGCGAAAATCTTGTTCAGCCATCCGGGCGTCAAATTGCTGCAATTGCCGAATTAAGCGCATTGTGTGGGTCAAAGCGAGTTCTGCTACTGAACGAGGCGAGTAAGCTGGCACGTTAGTGACTTTCAAACCATTCTCTTTCGCAGCCTTCAAATCAAAATTATCAAAGCCCGCTGTTCGAGTGGTCAACTGTTTAAATCCCATCTCCTTGAGCTTGGGATAAACGCCACTTTCAATTACACCACGCTGCTGGATGACAACTCCATCGTATCCTTTGATCTGATCGATTGTCTCCATGTTAAGTTCCCCTTCGTTAATATCAACTTGGGAACCCGGATGACGTTTTTCCCAAGCCTTAATCGCTGGTACTTCATCATCACGAACACTAAACAAAATAAACTTCATGCATCTCTCCTTTTCTAATTTAAAAAGCCTAACAGGTTTTTGATCTGTTAGGCTACTTCTAAATTCTTTCTTGTGACCAAACAGATTCTAATTCTGGGACCTGTCAGGCTAAATTGCTCATTTAAATAAGCTTTCGTTCCTACAGGTGTCAAACACTCATCGGCGTGCTTGCACCTACCTAATCGATAAGTACAAACACTACCCCAAGAAACGAAAGTACAAATAACTATTCAATTGTCTTGGCTCATTAGTAAACATCAAATTTTGCTCCTGACTTTATTGAATGTTTAGTAGTTTAATATAAAAAGCACTTAATGTCAACGCTTTTTTGAATATTTATCCAAAAACAAGTATTAACTGTTGATAATATTTGCGAAACCATTTTGGAGTACTGCATTTTCTGTGTCAAAAAGACGCAAGATTCCTCCATTTGTTGTTGGAGTATAATACACCGCTGGCTTGCCATTATGAAGCGTAAACAAGTAAGTAATCATGTGCATACTCACTGGCTGTCTAATCGCTGCTGCAACCACTTGATACTCAGATCCATTGTTTCCGTTATTCGACCAAGTCAAATTAATCGGTTGACCATTCAACGTTACTCTTTCCCGCAGGTTTTGATTGTTAATATCGGCTGGAAAGATGAATCCATAGTGATTAACTTCCTGTCCGTCGTAAGTCGCCACATAAGTTTGACCCATTTCAGCTTGCCATTTCTTCATAAACGCAGATAGGCGCTGATTTTTCTCGTCGCTCCATAGCGCACTGGATTTTTGAGGTTGAGCTTTTTCTACGGGCGTGGCACGGACTGGTTGACTTGCTGGCTGCGAAGTTGCAACTTGTGTGACCGCAGCACTTTGAGCCTGAGTAGTTTGAGCTTCACTAGGATTAACTTGACTTGGCTCGCTACTTGCAGACGCTTCCTTGGGTACTTCGCTCGATTTTTTGGCTGCAGCCTTTTTCTTCTTTGAAGAAGTCTTTTTGACAGACTTCTTAGTTGAACTTGAAGACTGACTAGAACTCTTACTTTCGGCACTCGATTTAGATGAACATCCAACTGCCGTAGTCAGCGCTCCTAATAGCATTAAACTCGTTAATGCTCCTTTAAATTTTCTCATTTTGTTCTCCTTAATTAAACAAACGGGATGTAAAATCCAGCAGCGTTGCAAATTGAAATATTATTCTCGCTGATTTTAGTAGTTTCAATTATTAATTTCTTCAATCGTTCTGGCGATAAAGTGGTTTCTACTCTCAAACTAGACCCAGATGAAATTAACCAATCACCTACTTTTTTTAACTCACTAAAGTCATTTACGCTGATTGACTCTCCATCTGTGAAAGAAATTATTAAATCTACTTCCCCAAATCCCTCTTCTAAAAGTTTATTAACCTTATTTATTAAATGCATCGCATCCTCCAGTCAAAAGTTCAGACTTCTTAACCAATTAAATAAAACGCTTACCTCTAAAGTATACAGAATAAAGTAAGAATGTGCAAACTTTATCACTAAAAGAAATATGTCAAACTCTCATCTATACTTTAAAGGCCTAAAAAAAAGCCTCATCGATGCGAGGCTTTCAATTATTCAGTGATTAAACTAACTTTATTTTGATCATTTAACACAATTTGATCATGCTTGGTATTGATGGCAATTAGAATGACCGTCGGGTCATATCCTTCTTCTCGGATTAAATCAAAATCAACTTCAATGAGCGGTTCACCGACTTCAACTCGTTGATTTTCTTTCACCAAAGTTTTAAAACCCTTACCTTTGAGTTTAGTTGTATCAATCCCGACATGAATCAAGAATTCCTGGCCTTTGTCATCAGTCAGACCAATCGCATGACCGGTCGGATAAATCATCGTGATTTTAGCTGCAACCGGCGCCGTAATTATACTGCTGCTTGGTTCAATTGCAATCCCACTGCCGAGGCTCTCACTGGCAAAAACTTGATCATTAACTTCAGACAATGGAATAATCGTACCTTCTACAACTGGTTTTAACTCTTGATTATGTTCAGGTTCTTCTATAACTGCAAAGAAGTAAGTAAAAACAAATGAGAGCACAACCGCAATAACTGCCGTAATGCAAGCATTAAGGAAATTATTAGGATTCTTTCCAATAAAGATCGGTAACGTAAAGACGCCCGGAGCGCCAAAAGCATAACGAACAACTTTAGTGATTCCAGCATATAAGCCCGCAATCCCACCAGCTGCCATTACACATCCTAAAACTCGCTTATACTTTAAAGTTATCCCGTAAAGTGCAGGTTCAGTGATCCCGGAAAATGCAGTTATCGTAGCTGAAATTGCCACTTCCCGTGCTTTAAGATTTTTTTCTTTAAAAGAAATTGCCAATGCTGCTCCAGCTTGGGCTAAATTGCTGGCAAGTGATCCCGGGCCAGAAATATTTTCATATCCATATTTAGCAAACTGTGTCGTCGCAATAGGGAGCAGCGAAATATGCATTCCAACCATTACTAACAGTGGATTAAATGCTCCCATTAACAATGGAATCAGCCACGGTGCGTACTTATTAAGGAAGTTGACGATCTCAAACAAGCCGTCGCCCAACAAGCTTCCGATCGGTCCAATAATAATGAGTGCAACCGGTGCTGTAATTAAAACGATCAAAAGCGGTTTAAGCATCGTTTTCACGACGTTTGGAATATACTTTTCAGCAAAACGGTCGACATAACTCATAAACCAAACTACCAAAATAATCGGAATTACGCTGCTGCCATATGACACAAGCCGAATTGGCATGCCAAAGAGGGCAATTGGATTTTTTGCCGTGACCATTGCTGTAAAACTCGGATGGAGCATCACCCCAGCAATCATCATTGCCAAGTACTGATTGGTCCGGAATCTTTTGGCTGCACTACTAGCAAGCATAAATGGCAGAAAATAAAATGCAGCATCGGCCATAAAATTCAAAATCTGATAATTAACGCTCTCCTTGTTTAAGCCAAAAAGAACCAAAATTGCCAAAAGGACTTTAAACATCCCGCCTGCAATTAATGCGACGATAATTGGTGACATAATACTGACGATTGCGTTTAGCATTCGTTTAAAAATATTTGTTTCCTTTGAATCGTTGTTATTATCGCCATGCTCTTGAATCTGGTAATTCTTCATGATTTCTTGGTAATAAGCGCCAACATTGCCGCCAATCACAATCTGAGCTTCATCGCCTGAATCTACAGCGCTCAATACCTCGGGTATGTTTTCTAGCGCCTTAATATCAAATTTACTTTTGTCGACCAAATTAAAGCGCAGCCGGGTTGCACAATGATAAAGATTGGTAACATTTTCGACCCCGCCGACATATTTCATGATTTGATCGGTAACTTCTTTGTTTGAACTCAATTTTCTCTCCTTTTATTGGGTTGTTATGAATGATCAAATATCTACGCACCTAATTAATAAAAAAACAGGAAAGATTCTCTAATCCCAGTTAAATATTAAGGGGTCAATCAAGTCTTGCCTGCATTACCAGTAACATTTACTTTTTGATATTTATTCACATGGTTGCAATTCTAACATAACGAATTATTTACTGCAATTTAACGGTCTAATAAAGTTTGAATAAAGGTTCATCAATTATCTTAGTTACATTGATTGATCAATCGATAAAAATTTTATGGAGGAAAATATTTTGAAAAAAATTGTAATTTTAACTATAAGTGCTGCTATGCTTTCTGTTGGTGGCGTAACTGTTTTTGCTGCAACGGGTTTTAATGATCTTAAAGGGACTATCAGCGACAGAGGCGAAATGAAGTATAGCACCGACAACGGGAAAAACTGGAGCACCAAAGCGCCTGCCGGAACTAAAGTCACTAAGGATCAAAGCGGCGTCACTTCAATCAGCACAGGAAATGCTGGCGAAGCGCCTAAACCTGACGACTCAGCCGAAGTGAAAGACGAATCCAGCATCGGGGTTAAAACCGAAGACGGTAAGACTATGTACTCGGTTGATGGCGGAAAGACTTGGAGCGAATCAATTCCTAAAGGTTACGAAAATTCTTTTAAATAAATATTGCATTTAAAAATCCAGCCTTTGACAGCTGGATTTTTGTTTAGTAATGGTATTTCAATTGAATTATTTGAATTCGGTCTGAGGTCACGGCGTAGACTAAACGATTTTTTTGATCAATTCTCCGTGACCAAAATCCCGCTAAGCCATGTTACGAGAGTACCGCTTATTCCTCCAACAATAAAACTTACCCGAAATTTGTTTTTCAACGGGTCCCTAGAATTGCTAATGATTTGATAATCTAAGTTGAAATCAGTAACTTGGTTCTGCAAAATTTCAATAAATCGTTGGTAGATTTTTCTTTTAATCAAGAGCCGAATAATCAATTTTTGTTTCCAATGAAAATCAATTAACAATTTGAAATAATAATCCCTATCCTGTCGAACAGGTAAAGACTGAGTATAATCTTGAATGAATAAATTAAACATTCTGCGGCAACCATAATCAAAGAGATCATCTTTTCTTTTGAAATGCTTGTAAAAAGTCTTTCGACTAAAACCGGAATGTTGCACAATTTTTTTAATTGTAAGCTCCGCATAACTATTTGTTTCTAACAGTTCAATTAATGAATTCCAAAGCTGAATTTTTGATTGTTCTGCATTTTTTTTATTCATTCGTTTACCCAATGGCTCTCTCGTGAGAGTCAATATTATTTATACATAATTAAAGCGTATCCCAATATTTATAATTTTGGTTTTTGTTTTTCCGTAAATTACAATCTAATTTTATAATCACTATATAACTCAGTAGATATATCTCGCTGATAAACTGCATCAATTCATTAAAAATATATAAATCGAGTTTTATTAATGATATAACTTTTACTATTAGGTCTATAAACATCAAAGGGAAAGTTAACCAATAATACATTTTCATTATCGGTGTGTACTTAGTGGGATATTTCTCCATCAAGACTTCAAACTTCATTTTTTTCATTTGGTAAACCTCCCCTAAAGCATTACAAAATATGCTATTAATGCTACTAAATAGAAGAATTTATACTGATGAGTTAGCATTCCTTAAATTTACTGAATTGAATGAATACTTAATTTTTTTATATGAACAATAACCATAATTTTTTAATTAAAATCTCAAATACAACAATCTAATCAATACTCTTAAGCGCCGATGCCATGTCGACTTGTTTGATGTGATGTGAAATTAACCATGCAATTAATACTACATTAACGAATAGAATCCCACCAGCGATCACTAGACCTCCGATACTTATATAAGAGAAAAATTCACTTGTATCACTGTCCGCAATCGAAACGTAAACCTTCAAAAATGCTAATCCTAAAGGAATACCAATTACAGTTCCTTCCACCCAAGTTAACAAATTATCTTTAACTATTATTGACCGAATCTCATTCAATCTAAAGCCCAATACCCTCATTGTTGCATATTCGCGATACCTTTCAGTAAAGGTTAACATTCCTAAGTTATACAAGACAAACCAGCTTAAGAATAGTGAAAACACGATTAACAATACTATAATACTTTTGAATGAATCTAACAATTTATTAGTGTCATTTAAATTTTCATCAATAGTTTTTACTTGATCAACGGATTTATTATTCCTGATCGATTTAGTAATGTTGTGAGTTGTATAAATTGAGGTCGGAACAAATGGCTGTTTAAGATCTTCCCAATAATTTTTACTTAAATAAATTCCTTGCGGTGAACTGATTTTAATAATTCATAAAATTGGAACTATTTTTTTGTTACCCATCGCTGCACTATTAATCTCGATATTATCGCCAGTTTTGATATGTAATTTTTTTGCTACAAAATTAGTCACATATACCCCTTTTTTGGCTTGAAGATCAACGGTTCGATTACTTTCTAGCGGTAGTTTTAAATAAATTCCTTTTGAAATTATATTGCCTGAGTTCACAACTTCTCCCTGCGATGTTCGAATATTTAATGCAGTTTGTTCAATTTCTTGAGAATCATCACCCAACTTATTTTTCAAATTTCTAAAAGCTTCTTGATGTTTGAGAGGAGAAACCTTTAATTCTGTCTTATATTGAAAAACATTTGTATAGGTTTCATGGTTAGTTTTATTCAAAGACTGCTGAATGCCAATACTAGCAATCAAAAGAATCAAAGATCCAACAATTCCAATCACTCCAATTAATTCCTTCGATCTTGCCCTTGATTTATCTCTTAAAACCCATTTCCAATTCCAACGCAGATTGCTCCAAAAATTTGGAAAATATTCGAAAATATTCTTTGAAGAACTGGCGATCGTTTCTTTTTGCAATATTTCAGCAGTCTTGCTTCTTAAAATCTGCATCACTTTCCAAATTGATGCCATCAAACTGATTAAAACTAAGACCCCTAGGATTATCCATGTTAAGTTGCTATTTCTCGCCTGCCACACAGGAATACCGAAAAGCGGTTCTTGTTTACTTAAAATTAGCTTTGAAATGAATTCCATTCCTAAAAATGCCCCAGCTAGTCCACCAAGAAAAGTGCTGATAACTCCATAAACACTATAGTGAGCAACTATCGATATCTTCTTTAGTCCTAATGCCCGAAAAAGTCCAATAATATTTCTTTGATTACTGACCAATCTTGAAATCGTTGTTTGAGTCACCATTAATACCAACATGAATAATATCAGGCTAAACATTACTGCCATCTTTTTTATGCTTTTATACTTGTTGATGAATTTAGACACATTATTAAAAGAGTTTCGGTCGACCAAAGAAATTACTTTTGTTGACAAAGAATTTCTGGTATCTTTTTGTAACCTTTCCTCTGAATAACCCTTGTTTTTTGTAACCAATACTTGATTAAATTTCTTAGGGGATACTGGCATTGTTTTAGTGTTAGTTATCACATAACCATATTTCTTATGATCTGAAATTATATTATTAGGGCCAGTATAACCAATATAATTTGGACTAACAACAAGTCCTTTAATTTCAAAAGATTCTTTTCCATTCCCCGAATCTAATTCAATATAATCACCAACATGATATTTATTTGATTTTGCAAACTCCTCGTCAAGCCAAACACCCTCTGTTTCAAAAGAAATCTTCTTTCCCGATACAATATCGGGCTTAGAAATCTTGTTATTGTTGATGACGACTGTTTGTAACATCTTTTTTGATTTTGTAGACCCAGTGTAAGAGTTAAATACATATTGTTTTTGAACATCATTAACACTTTTTTTCTTTAATAATTTGTGAATATCATTAGAATTTGTGCCTTTAACCGTTACCCACTCATCTGCCATCTTAGAGCTTTGAGCCCATGAATTAAATTCATGCTTCATTCCATTACTCGCCGAATACAATCCTGCAAAAACTAAAATACTAATTAGCGAAAGAATAAAGATCGAAAAAAATTCTGAAAAATTACTTTTAAAATCTTTTAAGTTTTTATGTAATAAAATTTTAAACATAATCATCACCACTCAATCTCGGTTGTTTTTTTAGGATTCTTATTTTGAATAACGTCCTCTAAATTTCCGTCCTTTATCTTGATGACTTGATCACCCATCGCTTCAATTTTCGAATTATGAGTAACAACAATGACAGTTTTCTTATATTTAGTCGCCATTGAAGATAAGATCTGTAATACCGTTTGTCCCGTTTTCGTATCTAGAGCTCCCGTAGGTTCATCACAAAGCAAAATTTTAGGATTCTTACAAATGGCCCTGGCAATCGATACTCTCTGCAGCTCCCCACCCGATAGATCTTGAGGAAAATTATACATACGATCACCTAACCCAACGGATTCGATTATTTCTTTTGTATTAAAATCTGATCCACCTAAATTTTTAACTAAATCAACATTTTCAAAAACATTAAGTGAAGGGATAATGTTATAAAATTGAAAAACAAAACCAACATAATTGCGCCGATAATCTGTCAGTTGCGCATCACTCAAATTGGAAACATCACGACCATCAATGTTCATCGAACCGCTAGTTAAAGTATCCATTCCCCCGATCATATTCAACATCGTGGTTTTGCCAGAACCACTTGGACCTAAAATGACATTAAATGTTCCTTCATCAATCGAAAAACTTACATCATTTAAAGCCCGAACTACACTATGGCCCGTTCTAAACTCTTTAACCATTTCATTAACTTCAATAAATTTCATTTTATCCTCCATATCCAGATGAGTAAATGTTATACATCTGTTACCTATGATTCCGTTTTGTAGTATACTTGGTAAAAGGACGAAATAAAATAGTTTTTGAACAAGTGATACAAATTTAGATATTTGTCACCGATGGAGAAATTAATGAACGGAAAACAAAAAATCGCCGAACAATCACGTGTTTGGCTTTGGGAATCATTGCTTAAATTATTAAAAACTAGTGAATACAGCGAGATTACGATCACCGAAATTGCTCAACACGCTGATTTGACGCGCAAGACTTTTTACAATTCTTTTAAAAACAAAGATGAGCTTCTGGCATACGGCTATCTCAAAATTATAGATAACTTCATTCATGAGATGGTAAAAATTCCGCTTACTGAAAGGACAGCGGAGCATTCACTTGAACTGTTTGTTAATTTTTGGTGGGAACAAAAACCATTTATTCAACTTTTAATGAGAAAAAAAATCTATCAAAAATTTATGGAAGTTTGGCAAGAGCAAGCAATTAATCGCTACTTGGATTACAACACCACCTGGAAGTCTAATGATCCTTTGGAAAATAAATTCCAAGCGAGCTTTGTTTTTGGAGGACTAAGCAATATTCTTGCGACCTGGCTTAGTAGTGATGAACCACTGCCGCCTGATCAGATGATGGAACTAATTATGAAAATTATTCCAAAATAAAAACCAGCCACAAAGCTGGTTATTTAACTTCTATTTATCAATTGCCATCTCAGCCGCTTTAACGGCATGAATGCGCGTTGTATCAAACAAAGGTACTGTGGTATCTTTTTGCTGAATCAATTCACCAATTTCGGTACAGCCCAGAATTACGCCTTGGGCTCCTTGTTGATGCAATTCATCGACTACTTTAAGATAAAATTGCTTTGAATCTTCGTTAATTTGACCGAGACACAGTTCATCATAAATTATTGCACTAATTTTCTCGCAATCATCGTGGTTAGGTATGATGACATCAATCCCTTTTTCGATCAGTCGATTTTTGTAAAAATCTTCTTCCATTGTAAATTTAGTTCCAAGCAGACCGACTCGATCAATCTTTTGCCTTTTTAATTCCTGGGCAGTTACGTCAGCAATGTGGATAATGGGAATTTTGACTTGGGCTTGAATTTGATCAACAATTTTATGCATGGTATTCGTACAGATCACAATATAATCAGCTCCCGCTCGCTCTAACGAACGACACGCATCGCCTAAAACACGGGCGCTTTCATCCCACTGATTGGCAAATTGGTATTTTTCAATTTCTTCAAAATCGACACTGTATAAAATACATTTAGCTGAGTGAAGCCCGCCTAATTCTTTCTTTACTGTTTCATTAATTAGTCGGTAATAATCCGTTGTACTCTCCCAACTCATTCCACCAAGCAATCCGATTGTTTTCATCCGTAACTCCTTATTAATAATTAGTAAAATAAGGATAACATAAAACGGTTAAATAAACATTTAAGTTTGATTTAATGACAGCAAATTATCTATAAGTATAAAAACAAAAAATCAGCCCAATTAATGGCTGAAAATTTGGTGACGCGTAAGACTGATTTAATGCCAACTATTTCAATTTCTCGATCTCTTCGGCACTAAGTTTTGTTGCTTTAATAATTATATTAAGATCGATCCCTTGTGCGAGTAAACTCTGGGCGACCTCAAATTTTTCTTCGATCATACCTTCGTTCTTACCCTCGATTTTGGCATAACTAAGCTCTGCTTCTCTTTGGTCAATTGCACTTTCTATTGCATCCACTTCTAATTGATCCTCCTTCGTTAAATTGTAATAATTTGATTTCTTATAAACTGCCTGGACATACTTCGGAGCATCACTGTCAAGCACTCCATCAATATAGATACTCCTCATAGCTTCTAGATTATCTCTACTAACGGGATCTTCGACATTGATAATCGGTTTATGCAACTCGAACGTCACAATTGTAATGAGTCGTTTCACCCCGTCAACCGCATCTTCACCAGTTAGATGAAATTGATGAATCGCTTTGTCATCATCAAATTCATTATAATCTAAAATACAGATCTGAATTGCAGGCTCGAGCCCACTATACTTGTTGTTAGGCTCCCGCATCTTCTCTTTGTTACCGTAATTATAACCGTAGACATCTAAGATGTATAGCATGATCCGTTCTAGAAAATAGTTCGTCTTGCGAACTTGCATCTCCAAAGTCAACATCGTCTGATTATTTATTTCCATTAGAATATCAACTATTCGAGTCTTAGATGCAGCTTTTTTCTTGACCTCTTCTTCTTTTGAATGTCGAATTGAAAAAATCTTGGTTGGATCGAGATATGTAACCTCGTTAACCTCAATCCCAATCAAGTCATGAACGAATTCCTTAAAAATCCAGGAATTTTCCTTGCGCCCAAAAATGATCTTAAAAATTTTATCATTCTTGGGCAATAATCTTTGTTTCATTGATGAAACTCCCTTATTTATTATCGAGGCATCAACCCCTGCATAATAAATTACGCGAAAATTCCACAAATGTTTAAAATAAAGAAAAATTCCTCTCTTTTAAATTTCACTTATTATCTTAGTTCGATTTAACATCAGGGAACTGGATACAACTGAAATCGAGCTTAAAGCCATTGCCAGACCTGCTAATTCTGGACTAAGAGTTAACCCGATCCCAACAAAAAAACCAGCAGCAATTGGGATGCCAATTGCATTATAGATAAATGCCCAAAAAAGATTGAGCTTAATTCGGTTGAAAGTTTTTTTACTAAGTTCAAGAGCTTCAACAACGCCCCATAAATCATTTTTAACCAGGACAATGCCACCTGATTCAATAGCAATATCCGTTCCTGCGCCCATCGCAATTCCGACGTTAGCGATCGTTAAGGCAGGTGCATCGTTAATTCCGTCCCCCACAAAGGCGACTGGTCCATCCTGCTCAAGCTCTTGTACTTTTTTGGCTTTATCTTCTGGCATTACATCAGCTAATACCTGGTCAATTCCAACTTGTTTAGCGATTGCATTTGCGACCCGTTGATGGTCCCCCGTTAACATCACCGTTTTGAGACCCTGTTTCTTTAAAGCCTTAATTGCCCGCGCTGAACTTGGTTTTGGCGCATCCTGGATTGCAATTAAGCCTTTAACTTTTGCTTCTGTGCCAACAATAACAACCGTTTTTGCTTCATCTTGCAGCTTTTTCATTTGGTTTTGAATTTCTGAATCAAGAGACTGATCTGAAAATAGTTTTTCATTTCCGACTTTGACCATTTCACCGTTCACGTGCCCGATCACGCCTTCACCAGCAATTGCTTGAAAATCAGTGACCGCTTGACTCTTTATTTTCATTTCCTGCGCTTTTTGCATAATTGCGTCAGCGAGCGGATGTTCAGAATCTGCTTCTAAAGCAGAAGCCAGACTTAAAACTTCTTGAGTTGAACCAATTATGTCAGTGACCTCCGGCTTACCATTGGTGATCGTTCCAGTTTTATCAAAAACTACTGTTTTAATGTTATCAGCAGCTTCTAAGACCTCGCCATTTTTAATTAGAACACCCATTTTGGCACTGCGTCCCGTTCCAACCATTAACGCAGTCGGCGTTGCAAGCCCCAAGGCGCAAGGACATGCGATTACGACGACCGAAACAGCAAACATCATCGCTCGCTCTAATGGACTGCCAATTACAACGTACCATGCTACAAAAGTAATAATCGCCAAGATCAAAACTATTGGTACAAAAATATTTGAGACTTGATCAGTTGTCTTTTGAATTGGTGCCCGGCTTGTTTGAGCTTTTTTGACTGTCTCCACAATCTGAGCCAACATTGTTTCACTGCCAACCTTTTCAGCGCGAAACAAAAAAGTACCATTTTTGTTGATTGTCGCACCAATGACTCGATCCCCAACATTTTTAGTAACTGGCATGCTTTCGCCGGTAACCATGGATTCATCGATCGTGGTCGAACCCTCAGTGATCACCCCATCAACTGCAATTTTTTGTCCCGGCTTAACCTGAATAATATCACCGGTCTGGACCTCAGCCAAAGGAACCTTCACAAATTGTCCAGCACGTACTACAGTGGCAAATTTTGCTTGAAGATCGAGTAACTTTTCTACTGCACTGGACGCGTTATGCCGCATTTTTTCTTCTAACACCTGTCCCAGCAAAACGAAAGTAATGATAAAAGCAGCACTCTCAAAGAAGACGCCCTGATGATTGATCATCGCATAGATACTATACAGATAAGCAACTACTGTTCCAATTGCAACCAAGGTATCCATATTGGCGTGATGGTTTTTAAAAGCAGCCCAAGCGCTGTGTAAAAAAGGACGCGCCGAAACTAACATAATTGCCGTAGTTAAAACTAAAGATAACCAATCGCCACCCGGGAGCATCCAGCCAAAAGGCATTCCAACCATGTTAATCAACATCGGAATTGTCGCAATCAACGAAAAAATAAAACGACTTTTGATACTCATTTAACGATGACTTTCCCGTGAAACATGCCCATCCCACAGCTAAAATTAAACTCTCCAGTTTGATCAGTATTAATGTTAATCGTCTTTTCAGACCCAACGGGCAGATCAATTTGAAAATTTAAATCTTTGGACTGAACCTGTCTTAAACAAACAGAAGAATCTTCTTGAACGAAAGTTATTTCTGCTGGATCACTTCGATGAAATTCAATTGTATCTGGTTTATAACCTTTATTGATAAGAATTTTTGCTTTTTGCATTTTGAAGCCTCCTACTCAACTACAACTTTGCCGTGGAACATGTCCATCCCGCAAGTATATTGATAAACTCCCGGCTTACTGGTATCAATTTTGACTTCATGAACTTCATTTTCTGGCAAAAATTCATTAATCCCCCAATCAGGAAAAACAACCTGATCTAGACAACTTGAAGGATCTTTACGATTAAAAGTGATTTCTGCGGGTTCACCTTGTTTAACCACAACCGTACTTGGCTTATAGCCTCCATCAACTACCACTTCAACGTTTTGCAGATGATCCTTTGTTTCTTTTGCATTGACAGCAATCTCTTTTCTAGGTGCAAAGAACCACCAACCAATAAAGCCGATTAACAATAATGAAATAATTAAAACTGCCACCTTAATCATCTTCGCCTCCTATTGTTTACAACTGTAGATTTATTTCAAGTATACCTCTTGTATCTACAATTGTAAACTAATGCCAGTTTATTTTGCTGTACAATAAAATCATGGAAGCTGACGAATTAATCCGTGCTTATTTTAGCGCTTGGGAGCAACACAAATTTGCCCCTGCCGAAAAATATTTCACCGCCGATATAAAATATCGCGAATGCTACGGACCAGTGTATGAAGGGCTTGAAGAAGTTCAGCTCTGGATGAACAAAATGAAAGAACGGCAAGTTGTCCTCGCCTGGAAAATCAAGCGAATTTTGCCAGTTAATGATTCAATCAGAGTCGTTGAATGGTATTTTCATGCGCGCGAAGATTCGGAATACGATTTCGACGGCGTCTCGATCATAGAATTCGAGCATGGAAAAATGAAAAAAGTCAGTGAATATGAAGCAAAGCATCAAACTTATCGCCCATTGAAGCCTTTAACAGATTAGCTTTGATAGTTCAGTTATTGACAAACAAAATTATTTCGGTTACAATTAAAAGAATTTGATAGCGCTTTCTTTTTTGCGATGTAATCGGAGGAACCAAAAATGGATCTAAGTATCATCATTATTAGTAATAATTGCCAAGATTATCTTAAAAAATGTTTAAATAGTATTTATCATCAAAATGGTGATTATGAAACTTTAACCAACGTCGAAGTTATCATTTCTGTTTTAAATAACCAGGAAATAACGTTTCAATGGATTGATGACCATAACAAATCCAAAATAAAAACTACAATTGTTACTGATCAGGCCAAAGATTTTAACCGTTCCCGCGCCAGAAACCTCGGACTCTCAAAGGCTATTGGCAAGAAAGTCCTTTTCCTAGATTGTGATGTGATGATCAATCCAGATTTTGTGAAAAACTTTCTGAAAAAAATCGACGATAACGTCATTGGCATCCACTATTTGTACGGCTACAAGGTTCAAAATGACGATGAATTAGCTGCCTTGATTAAAAGACCTAATCCATTCCAAAACCTTGACTTCTCTTGCAAAGATTTACTTGATTACCGTGAACCTGAATATGAATTACATACAGATGATGTAAACAAGTCCTTAACTCCATGGTCTTTTGCTTGGGGTAGTGTCTTATCCGTTAATCGTGAGACCGCTAATTCCATAAATGGATTCGACGAAAATTTTACTGATTGGGGAATTGAAGACACCGATTTCTCTCTTCGATTATTTAAATTGGGCCAAAAATTTGTTGTCGATCGTGATTCTTTTGGTCTTCATATTCCTCACGTTTCACAAGTCAACAGCCCTTCAACAACAAGTAACAAAAAACTTTTTTTCCAGAAATTTCCTAGCTTCGCAACAGAATTGACGCTTTTTTATCCCACTTTTCTGATTGATAAAATCGTGAGTGAAATAACTCAATGCTACTTGTTCAATACTAATTTAAATGACGAAATAATAAACGAAATTAATCAACAAATTGAACCTTTTCAAAAAAGTTTGGCCCTCGGAGTCCGTCTTGACTGTGAAGTTAAATCACTAAATTTCAATACTTTTTTTATTGTTGATCCTCATGAAAAGCGTTACAAAAAGCAGGTTTACAACAAAACGATTATCAATGCGGTCGGCTTATTATCAGATTATGCCGATAACGAATTCGATGTTGCCTACATTTTTGACTCTCTCCAGTTTTTACCTGCCACGATTTATCGAAAAATTTTGAACGAAATGTGGCGAATTTCTAAGAGGGTAATTGAAACTAAGCTAATTTCAAGCTTTGGCCCCTACCAAAAAACAATTTAATTTTAAAATAGGACTTGATTTAAAACTCAATTAATAATATGATTCATGGTATCAAAAGAGGTTGCAACCAACATTAGTAACCTGATGAGCTTGTGCAGGGCTTAGATTCAGGTCAAAGGGGCGGTTGCCGAAGCGTTAATCAATGCACTGATTAATTAGCTGGGTCGTAATTGAACAAGTTACGAACTGTCGCAGAAATATTTTGCGGAGCGCTTTGGGCAGATTAATTTTTAAATCCGGGCGTGAACTCTTTCGATTCAAAGGGTTCTTTTTTTTATTAATTTTAAGAAGAGGTTTTAAATGAAAGTTGTTAAATTCGGCGGAAGTTCGTTAGCATCCGGCGCCCAATTTCAAAAAGTCATCGAGATCATAAATGCAGATCCTGATCGACGCGTTGTCGTCGTATCTGCTCCGGGAAAGCGTAATGACGCTGACACCAAGGTGACAGATTTATTAATTAAATATGCCAAACACCCAGACCGCAAAACAATTGTCGAAGAAATCTGGGCGCGCTATCAAGAAATTGCTGATTTTTTCCAAGTTCCCGCAGAACTTCTGCAACCTTTAAAATCAGAATTAGAAAACTTGCCGCAGCAGAATTATTCAAATAGCGATTTCTTACTCGCGGCATTCAAAGCTCATGGTGAGAAAATTAATGCTCAGCTTTTGACAATCATCTTACAGGAACAAAATAAACCCGCTGAGTTTTTCGATCCTGAAAAATCAGGCCTCATCGTGACTAATAATCCGCATGACGCCCACGTCTTGCCCCAAACTTATGATCGGCTCGCAGATTTTCAAAACCCAAATAAAATTTTGGTCGTTCCTGGCTTCTATGGTCGAAGTGAGGACGGGGAAATCGCAACCTTCTCACGTGGTGGCTCTGATATTACTGGAGCAATCATGGCCAAAGGCCTGCACGCCGATTTATATGAGAACTTTACCGATGTGGATGCAGTATTTGCAGTTAATCCCCAGCTCGTCAAAAATCCAATTCCCATCAAGTTGATGACGTACCGTGAACTCAGAGAACTATCTTATACCGGTTTTTCTGTTTTTCACGACGAAGCTTTGATCCCGACAATTGAAGCGCAAATTCCTATCAATGTAAAAAATACCAATCATCCAGATTTACCGGGCACCCTCGTCGTCCCTGAAAAAGATTTTAAGCCTCAGCACACCATTACCGGAGTCGCAAGTTCTAAGCACTTTTCAGCACTTTACCTTCATCGTTACATGTTGAATAAAGAGGTCGGTTTTACGTTAAAACTTTTAGAAATTTTCTACAAATACAACATCTCGTACGAACACATGCCTTCAGGAATTGACGATTTGACAGTAATTTTTGATCAAAATCAATTCAATGGAGATCTCCGAGAACAAATGTGTGAGGAGATTCGCGCAACCCTTGGTCCCGATCGACTAGAATGGATCGATGACTACGCTATTATCATGGTCGTTGGCGAAGGCATGCGCAATAAAATCGGCGTCTTAAAGCGAATTGTCGATCCGCTGGCGCAAGCAAACATTGGAATTCACATGATCAACCAAGGCGCTTCCAGAATCTCAATTATGCTGGGAACCAAGCAGGCAGACGCCTCAACAGCTGTTAAGAAAATCTATCAACAATTTTTTGAATCAAAGGAGTAAAATATGGTCCAAATCCAAAAAGTTCATGGATCAGGAAATTCTTTTTTCCTGCTCGATCAAACTATCCTCAAGCAACCACTAACACAAACTCAACTAATCGACCTCGCTAAAGATTTAACCAGAAATGTTCTAGGCGGCGCTGATGGTCTCCTTGTCGTAAGTCCCAGCACTCATCCAGGCGCTTTAGGAAAAATGCAGGTAATTAACGCTGATGGTTCCATTGCTTCAATGTGCGGTAATGGATTGCGCACTGTAGCTCGCTATTTAGCCGACAAATTTCATGAGGATCAATTTCTAGTCGAGACCGCTAACGCCGATCTTCAAGTCAAAAAGGAACCTGACTGGGCACCTGATGTCCATTGCATGAGCGTGGAAATTAGCCCAGTTAGTTTTGAACGAACTACACTCCCTTTTGATAATCTCGACTGCGAGCAACTAATCAATGCCGAGGTCACCGATTTTGCGCCAGATCTTAAATTTAGTGCAATCGCCGTGCCAAATCCTCATCTAATTAGCTTTGTCGATCAAAATATACTAGATAGCGACCTGCTGAAAAATCTCGGCACCAAATTAAACAGCCCAAACCCTTACTTTCCAGAAGGTGTGAACGTCAATTTTGCCAAAATTATTGATGAACGGCACCTTTTCGTCCAAACTTTCGAGCGCGGCGTCGGATTTACGAACGCATGCGGGACTGGGATGTCAGCGACTAGCTTAGCTTTTGCACTGAACTATCCTGAATATGATGCTTTTAACAAACTCCTAACTATCACCAATCCGGGCGGTTTTGTTCAGACTCGCGTGCATAATGACGAGCAGCAATACTGGATGGAATTGATCGGAAACGCCACGATTACGCACATTCTTGACCTCGAACTGCCAAATTACCAGAAGATTAAAGTCCAGGAAACATCAGAAGACGCTGCGTACCAAAAATTTATTAAATAAAAAAATGCTGATCGAATTGATCAACACTTTTTTATTTAAGGTATTGAATTAACAAGCGTAAACGTAACGGTTCCCTGATATTGTCCAGCTTCAGGGATATCTGTCGCTCGAGCTTTAAAAAGAAGATTCCAATTTAAATTCAAAATATCTTGATAGCTACTGCCACCTGATCCACTATATATAGAGCACGCCGTCGCATTCAAAGGATAATTAATCCCCCCGCTTTGATAAATTAGCGGATTTCCCTTAATCACCTTTGTTGAAGCTGTTTTGCTTAATGGTCCCGCCTTAGCTTCCAGTCGCCAAGTTTTGCCACTGCGGTCATTACGATTATCAGTAATATTAATCGTTTGATTAGGACTCTTGTATTCATGATTTCTAATCGAACCTCGGTGATTTCCAAAATCTATATTAGTTGAAGCAGCAAGCGTCTGTCTGCCTAATTGATACCAGACGTAAGTTCGCTTATCCGTGCGGGTAGCCGAATCGGCAATTATTTGATTCGCTGAGCTCACCGCCCCTTTCGGGTCATGAGCTGATCCACCTGAACCGATTTCTTGCCATTTTGTATCAGTCGCGTAATAGTTCTTTTGAGGATTAGTGATATTATCGGGATCATCAAGTTTACTGATCTCGGTTCCTGCCCCTGGATCAACTAGCCCCACGGTTCCGTAACTAAAAGTTAACTTCGTATTAGGCCCAAGCGTTAACTTCCAAAGTTTCGGGGTATTTAGCAGCATGTTACCAACACTTCCAATATAACTATCCCATAATACATCAGGAACTTGGGTCAAATCAAAACTGCTTAAATCAAGCGTTGTAAGCGATAAACAGTCTTTAAACATTCTGTATATTCGCTGCACTTTAGAGGTGTTAAATCCACTCACATCAATTTTGACTAATTTTTCGCAATCTTCAAACATCCAATCCATCTTGGTAACGTTACTGGTATCAAATCCACTCACATCAAGCTTTGTGAGTGCACGACAATTATTAAACATTGCTTCCATTGAAGTCGCTTTTGATGTAATAAAATTTGTGAGGTCCAAAGCTTTTAATACAAAGCAAGCTTCAAAAGCTCGAGTAAAATCAGTCACATTTTTAGTGGTAAAATTGGCTCCCAACTTTAAATCCGTCATCGATGTACAGAAAAGAAAAGTTCCATCCATCGAAGTATTTTGCCCAGTATCAAAGCTAGTAAGATCCAAAGACTTTAAGCTTGTATTATGACTGAACATGTATTTCATACTGGTCATCTGACTTGTTTCGAAGTTCGTCAGCCCTTCGATTTCCACTAAATTATTGCAATCAGCAAACATACCACAAGCAGATCCTTTAATTGCAACTCCTGGTTTAATAACTGTTTTAGTAATTTGATCCCGATATTGATACCATGGCCAGATATTATATTGTTGGTCATGATTCCAAACATCAACTGTTGTACCAATTGAATCACCTGCTGCATCCAGATCATGCGGATAAATTGTCAAAACCCCGCTGTCATAAGTCCACCAAACGGTATCCCACACATAGGTTTCTTGGGGTGCACCATTTTTATATTTATCGACTAAGTCACTGGCCGTAATTGAAGATCCACGTGGTGCACTAACTGTACCACTGGCTACAGCTTGCCACTTAGTCGTTGGATTGGCGTTAGTATTGCCTGGTGCATCCATAATATTACTAATGTTTTCTGGAAATCTCGTGTTCGGTCCTAATGTTAGCTGAGATAGCTTGGTGGCTCCATCTAAAATGTAACGTGTCTGGAGAGCCGTGCGCATATCTAATTTACTCAAATCCAAAACTTCTAGGTTGCTACAATTTTGAAAAATCTGGCTAAAGTCTTGGGCTTGTGCTGTCCCAAGATTCTCCAGCCCAGCTACGGTCTTCAAGTTCGTCATCCCGCTAAACATATTTCTCAAAGACTTAGTGGTCACATCTGGATTAATTGAGATTTTCTCGACCTCAGTCCGCCTAGAATCCCATGGCCAATCAGCGGGACCGGTCGGATTCAAATCGATATTATGTTTATAAATGTTCAGGGTCTTTTGCGGATCGATGTACCACCAGTTTTGATACCAAACATACGTCCGACGGTCAGTCCGAGTTTGCGATTCGGTTAAAATTTCATTAGCAGTTTTCGTTGGACCCTTTGGATCGTGAACCGTTGCCCCTGGTGCTGTTCCCACTTCTTGCCAAAGCGGTACAGTCGCAAAGTAATCACCCGTTGGATCAGCGGGATCATTAATTACTGCACCAGATTTGGGATTCCCTAAGCCAATCGGATAAATAGCTGAAGGAATTATTTTCGTCTTGACCCCCAAGGTCAGTTGCCAGAGAGCTGTCGTACCATAAAACATATAGCCCATGTTCGTAACCGCCGAAGTATCAAAATTAGAAAGGTCAAGCTCTGGAATTTGGGTCGCACTTTGAAACATTGCGTGCATATTCCGAACTTTGCTGGTATTAAATGTTGAAACGTTTAGACTCTCAAGCGAGGTCGTCTGGTTAAACATAAACTTCATATCGGTCGCATTTGCCGTGTTGAAATTACTTAGGTCAAGGCTTTTCAATTTATAACAACGACAAAACATCGACATAAAACTCGTCGAACGGGAC
Organism: Xylocopilactobacillus apicola; assembly: GCF_033095985.1. NCBI lineage: Bacteria > Bacillati > Bacillota > Bacilli > Lactobacillales > Lactobacillaceae > Xylocopilactobacillus > Xylocopilactobacillus apicola. Next base: position 394,724 of record NZ_AP026802.1, on the reverse strand, counting down.
GTATCAAGGTTTGCTAAGCCCTCAATTGTTTCTAAATTAGTAAATTCATAGAAAAAGTGATCAAGCCGATCAGCCGTCGAAACCCCTGGTTTAATGACAGCTTTGGTAATGTTTCCCTTATACTGATTCCACGGCCACAGCCAGTACCATTCTGGCACATTACCATCCACGGCATATCCAATTGTATCGTTATAACTAAGTTCATGCTGGTAAATGGTTAAGGTTCCACTGTCGTACTTCCACCACAAGTATTCACTTAAATTAATATTTGTTGCTGTCGAAACATTATTATTGTTATCAACCGCCACAATGTGCAGGTATTTTCCAGCATGAGCAAGCCGCGTAAAATTCAGCGGCGTGCCTGGAGTCAAATTAAGATTAGTTACATTACCTGTTGCTGGATCCTTGTTCACCGCCGGTGTCGCTGCAGCACTATCATCAACACTATAGACATACCCTTTGATCCCGCTCATCACCGGGACTTTGATGATATCTGAATATTGAGAACCACTCGAAGTATCAGCTCGGTTACGATAATAGTAATCAGTTCCGTTATCTACCGCATCAATATTTAACGTTAAATTATCCTCCGACAGATTACTAGAACTCACCGTTGGAGCAATGGGAGCTGCCTGATCAGTAGCGGTAATATCTTTACCCGTCGTACCTGTATTAAGAGTTGAAGTATAGTAAATCATATTAAAAATAATCTGAGCTTCGGCAGAAGTACACTGCCCGCTTGAATGACCCGTCTGAATCTGCGCATAATTATTTTTTGAAACCAAGTACCAGTTGTTATCACCGATGTTTTGACCTGCCCCATCTTTAAGATAGGTAACAAAAGTATCCCCATCGCGCCAGTTCAGCGAATTTTCATCATACTTAAGCCAACGAATCGCACCTGAACCATACATATAATATGAGCACCAACTGTGCGACATCGGAACATCATAAATTTTCGTCGGATCCATCAAATATGGCTGTTTGGTCAATGATCCGGGAGTTGCGACTTTTATCTTAGTACTCCCGATCGGTCGATAAGAAGAAGAAACTTGTAATCCCAGCAATGGTGCAAAGCGATTAAAGTACGGATGAGAAGGCTCTCCTGGATATGGTAACCAGGTCACTGGATCATAATGAGCACCTTCAATTGTATCGTGCCCAAAAGTCACCGCTCTTCCCGTGTCACCAAAAGCTTTCGTAGCTTGATAGGATGCTTCATTTAAATCATAGTTATCATTCCAGTCGATCGCGCCAAAAAAAATGCTGTCATAAATGTAGGTGCCATCGGGATTTTTGAGCATTCCCGGATTATTGTTAAAAGCTCCAAAATCAACAGTCGTAATATCAAAGAGCCCCTGATCCACTGGTCCTGTTCCCGCAACATTCTGCATTTTCATCCAAGATTTAAACCATTGATAATAAGCAGCATTTCCGGGAGCAACATTTAAAATTTTAAAACGTTTACCATAATTGGTTCCAATATCAGTCGCACTAGTAAAGGAGTTGCTGGTATCGCGCTCAACATGATAGCCCCCACTGAGGTTGGGAGCCTGATTCCAAGTTAAATCAACTTCGTTACGATTATCAGTATCATTCCAGTAACTTTGCCCTGTCATCTGGTAAGCTCCTGTAGAAACCGTCGTAGAATTGTTAACTTGAGAGATGCCGCGGGGTTGAATCTTCAACAATCTGGTAGGATCACTGAACCCAGATCCACCCTGATTAGCTATTGTTTTTTTGCTATCACCAATTAATGATATTTGTGATGGAAAATCTGCTGCACGACTGCTTAATTTCTTTTGCTGATTATTAATCAAAAAAAACGCAAAACAAACTAAGGTTATACCTACAAATCCAAGCTTTCTCAATAGCTTCACTGTTCACCCCTTCTTGATTTAATTCTCTATTGCTATTATAACAAGCTTATTGACTTTTCAATATTACGATTCTTAAAATTAAATATCTAATTTTAAAAATTATAAGCTTCCCTGCTGAATTAAACAAAAAATCCCACTTGCTTAAATACAAATATAATTATCTATTTTAACTTGCGCTAAAGCTCCCCATTTCTAAGGTAGTGGATTAACTAATGTATAGGTTACTGTTGCCTTATACGTTCCAGCTGCAGGAATATCACTTGGATTTGCCTTGAAACGTATAAGAAAAGGAAAATTTTTGATTTCTTGATAACCACTAGTTGCTGTTCCGTTATAAAGTGTTCGCGCTGTTGCACTCAAATTTATCTTCATGTTGGAATTTACGTCGTGGTGATAAAGCGGATCACCGCTAATTACTTTTGTCGGATCCGTTGTATGCTTAAACGGTTTAGTCACTGCTGCCTCCACGCGCCATTGTTTGCCGCTGCGGTCATTACGATTATCAGTTATTTTCAAATTTTGAGACGCACTAACGTACTCTTTATTCTTTAAATGTCCCGCATAAGTTCCAAGATCAATGCTGCCAGGAGTAAACTCTAACGTTTGAATCCCATTTTGATCCCAAACGTAAATTCGATCGTCAGATCTTGTCTGAGACTCTCCTGCTATTTGAGCGGCAGTCTTAATTGCACCATTAGGCAGATGAGGACTCCCCGTCGCAACTTCTCTCCAAGTATTTCCTGTCGCATAATATACTGGAGTTGGATTAAAAATGTCATTAATAACTGTCCCTTGAGTTGGATTACCTAAAAATGTCAACGTCCCTAGTTTTGTATTTGCTCCTAACTTCAACTTCCACAGGCTGTTGGTTTTATTAAACATTTTTGTGGTATCAGCTGTGGTTTTTATATTAAAATTTGAAAGATCTAGTTCAGTTAAACTATAACTATTTTCAAATAAGTAAGAAAAATCGTTGACCTTGGAAACATTCAAATTACTTAAATCTAACGTGGTCAAACGCCGACATTCTGAAAAAGTCGATTGCATACTTGTTAACATGGGTGTTCTGAAGTTCGTAATATTTAGGGTAGTCAAATTATGACAGTTAAGAAACATCCAATCCATGTTAGTCGCTTTTGAAGTATTAAAACGGTCAACTTCCAGCTTTGTCAATTTGGAACAGCCACTAAACATCGCTTCAAATTGAGTTGCGTTACTTGTATCAAATTTACTTACATCAAGACTTGTTAATGACCCGCAGAATTCAAACATGCCACCAAAATCAACTACATTACTTGTTAAAAAATTTGGTCCAAATTTAACATTCGTGAGATTTGTACAACCACGAAGGAACCGATAGAAATTAATAACATTGGCGGTGTTAAATCCAGAAAGATCAAGTGTCGTCAAACTACTGCAATCTTGAAACATTCCCCTCATATCGATAACAGAACTCGTATCTAAACCTGCCAATCCTTGAATAGAAGTCAATGCTGTCATTCTGGCAAATAATTGGAACAATGATCCGGTTGCAGTTACTCCTGGATTTATTTTTACATTGTTAATTTGGCTTAAATATTGATCCCAAGGCCACTTGACGATTGTCGCTGTCCCACTACCAATAATTGTTGCATCTACATTTGAATTTAACTGATGCGGATAAATTGTCAAAGTTCCGGAATTATATTCCCACCACTGATAATAATCAGTTAATTTTACAGTCTTAGTAGCAGAAACATTGTTCGCACCATCAACTGCTACAACATGCAAATAATTACTTGCTAATCCATTTCGGTTAACTAGCAGTGTTGCTAAAGGATTTGAAGAAGACGTTGGATTTAAATTAATATTTGTTACTTCACCACTAGAATTTTTGACAACTGAAGGAGTTCCATTTGGATTAGAATCTAACGAATAAACATAGCCCTTTATCCCAGTAGAAAGCGGGACTCTAACCGTATCTGAATATGAAACTCCAGCAGAAGTATTAGCTTTTACTCGGTATTGATAAAAAGTCGCATTATCAGTAGTGCTGACTCCAAATCCTAATTGGTTTGAATTTTGATTTGTTAGATTAATCTGGGGTAAATTAGGTGCTGCCTGATCCAACACCGTATGATCTTCCCCTGAATTATTAGTATTTAATGCTCCGATATAGTAAATCATGTTTGCGATGACTTTTGCTTCATCTGGTGTACAAGCCCCTGTCGTATGGCCAGTTTGAATCATTGCGTAGTTATCTTTAGTCACCAAATAGTGATTGTTATCCCCAATAACTTGCCCATAGTTGTTACGCAAAGAATTGACAATCGTTCCATTGTAAGATGGATTCTTAAACGACATCCAACGAGTCGCACCGCTATTGTTTACAAAGAATTGCCCCGTAGTATGAGCCATTTTAATGTTATAAGTTGCGTTAGGATCCAATCGATAAGGATATTGAGTTAAAAAACCATCTTTTGTGATTTGAATTTGTGTACTTCCTACTAAATTTCTGCCACTCACTGTCATTCCTGAAGGTAATGCATCCCAAATAACAAAACCTAACTTACTAGCGAATTGTTTCATGTATGGGTGCAAACTCCTAGCGATTGTATCATGACCAAAAATAAGAGAGCGTCCAGTTTCAGCATAAGCTGCTACTGCTTGATAAGAAGAATAATTTAAATCTTGACCGCCGCTATCTTCCGAGCCGAAATACACACTGTGATACTTGTAGTTTCCTAATGAATCTTTTAAATATGAATTAGGATTTCTATTAAAATCTGATATCGAAACTGGAGTAACATTGATCAACCCCATTGAAACTGGTTGGCCACTATTAGGATCGAGTTGATCCATCCACCTCTTTAAGAAGTTGCTCGTCCCTGGGTAGACATTTAAAACTTCAACTCTCTGACCATAAGTCGTTGGCGGAACTGTCCAAGAATACCCATCAGTGGTCCGCTGGACAACGTACCCTTCCTTTACATTTGGTAGAGCATCCCAGTTTAACTTTACTGAACTCTGGTTTGAAACAAACTGACTTTCAGCTTTCAAACGAAAATTTCCTGGTGTAATTATTGTCGAAAGTTCTTGTGGTTGAATCTTCGACCTCGATTGGAGATGATTTTGCTCAATTTGTTCAAAAACGCGATTTCCAAATTCAAGATTGCTTTGTAAGCCTTTCATAGAAACATTTTCAGGAAACTCTGCCGCTTTACTGTCCTGTTTAAAGTTTAACGCAAATATTAAAGCCATGATTCCGCTAAGAACTAACAAAATATTGCCCAGTTTCCTAAATACTTTCATCATCATCTCCTATTTGCCATCAATTTGTATCAATTGTACCAAATCAATAATCTGATTTTGATCATTATTTTTAAAAAAATTAAAAAAAAAACGAATTAACCCATCTACGTAGCTGTTTAATTCGTTTTCGATTCCTTTAAATTATTTTATTATATTAAAAATATATAGATCTTAGTAAATAAAGTTTTGAAAACTGTTTAAGGCGTCGAATCAAGCAATGTGTAAGTCACCTCGCCACTGTAACTGCCTGCCTCGGGAATCTCATTCGCTGTCGTTTTGAAAAGCATATTCCACGGTTCTTCCCAGGTATCTTCATAAATGACGCCTGGAATTACCTTCTCAGCTAGTTGCACCGCTACTGGTGTCAAATTAGTTTCCACTCCCGAACCGTTCTTATGGTGCAAAGGATTGCCCGTAATTCGTTTAGTCCCTTTAGTCAGAGGTTTCGTCATTGCAGCTTCTATTCGCCACTTCTTATTCTTACGAGAGTTGCGGTTGTCAGTAACCTTAAACTTGTGATCTTCACTTTTGTAGTTGTGACTTCGCACTGATCCCCGATGAGTCCCAAAATCAATCGCAGTCGGCGCTTCTAACAACACGCGTCCACGCTGATCCCAAACGTACGTCCGCTTGCGATTAGCTGTAGCCGATTCACTCATAATCTCGTCTGCCGTCTTCGCCTCTCCGTCTGGCTCATGAAGAAAATCATCTGTACTTGCTTCACGCCACTGAGCATCAGTTGCGAAGTATTGCGAATTAGGCGGTACCGGTTTAGCGAGATCGTTAATTGGTTTCCCTGGCGTTGGATCTTTCAATTTTACCGAGACTTCAAGTCCATCAACAGTCACATCAGGAAATTTGGTGTTTGGTCCAAGTGTCAACTTCCAAAGCTTGTCGGTATCTTTTAACATTTCATGGTAACCATGATTAATACGACCATAGCCATCTGAAGTGTTAGTTACATTAGTCAGATCAAAACTACTTAAATCAAGGCTTGTTAAGGATTTGCAGCCCCTAAACATATACATCATATTAGTAACCGAACTAGTATCAAAACTCGTGACATCTACATCTGTTAATTGTTCGCAACCATCAAACATATAATACATCTCTTCTGCTTTGCTGGTATCAAATCCTGTTAAATCAAGACTTCTTAACGATGTGCAATCGCTAAACAAAGAACCCATATATTTTGCGCTACTGGTATTAAAGTGCGTGAGATCGAGACTTGTTAATGAACTACAACCACTAAACACCCCAAACATATACTCCACTTTACTCGTGTCAAAGTTTGTAATATCAAGACTCGTTAATGAACTACAATTTTCAAACATTCCTTGCATACTATAGACATTACTAGTATTAAAATGAGTGACATCTATATCTGTTAAAGATCTACATCCACTAAACATCGAATTCATATTTGTAACTGAGCTCGTATCAAAATTAGTCACATTAAGGTTTGTTAACGATTTACATTCCCAAAACATTCCATACATATTAGTGACTTCACTAGTATCTAGTCTTTCTAATCCTTCAATGGTCGTCAGTAATGGCTGCCATTGAAACAAAACTGATAACCCTCCCCTTGCTGTTACTCCTGGCTTAAGCACCGCTTTGGTTATATGATCTCGGTAAGGATACCACGGCCAATCTCGATAATAAGGATTGTTAGGATTTGGAAAAGGGTTCGAATCGGCACTAGAATTCAACTCATGCGGATAAATCGTCAAGACATCACTGCTATCAACGTTCCACCACAAATATTCAGCCAAACTAATTGTCTTCACGGCCGACACATTGTTTGCCTTATCAACAGATACGATATGAAGATACTTCCCAGCGTGAGCACTACGGGTCAGATTGATCGTATTTGAACTATCTGTATCTGAGGTCGTCGTTAAGTTGATATTATTGACGTCTCCTGTCACGGGATCTTTAGTCGCTGTGACGGTCCCGCTTGGATTGTCATCAATTGAATAGACGTACCCTTTCATGCCGCTTGTTATCGGAACTTTTACCGTGTCGGAGTACTTCATGCCACTTGTTGTGTTGGCTTGAACTCGGTAATAATAGTTTGTACCAATATCGGAGGCGTCAATTTTAATCTTCGCGCCGTTCTGATCTTCTGACACACGAGATGAAGTCGGTTCGTTTGGTGCAGTTATGTCTTTAGCTGTAAAATCATTAGCTTCTGTCGTTGTGTTTAAGGTACTTGTATAGTAAACCAAATTGGCAATAATCTTTGCTTCATCAGGGGTACATTGACCATTCGAATGTCCCGTTTGAATCATCGCATAATTGTTTTTCGTCACCAAATACCAATTATCATCTCCAATAACCTGTCCGTTGCTATCATAAGCATAATGAGTGATGTCAGAAACAACAGGTGTTCCACCTGAGAACTCCATCCAACGAACTCCACCATCATTGTACATATAATATTGTCCCAAAGTGTGGCAAGGTGAAATTTGGTATTTCGCTGTTGAATCTAGGACATAGGGATACTGAGTTAACATTCCTCTGTTCGTAAATGCTACTTGATTAGAACCTCGCCAATCCATGAGACCGCCACTTGTTGTTCCTCCGCCCGTCTGTAAATCCCCATAAAACTTAAGTCCCAGTTTAGGGGCAAAGCGATTGAAATATTCATGAGATACATGAACTTGGGCTACTGTATCGTGTCCCAATAGAACTGAACGACCTGTATTGGCAAATGCTGCTACTACCGGCTGAGAAGCTGCAGTTAAGTCATTAACCCCGGGAGTCCAGCCCCCATTAGAATCTTCCGAACCAAAATAAATTCCGTCGTATTTATACTTGCCATTTACATCTTTTAAATAAGCATTTGCATTGCTGTTAAAGTCACTTAACAACACTGAGGTAACCTTGATTAAATTCATCGAAACTGGCTGACCAGTGTTGGGATCAATTTGATCCATCCAATTCTTTAAATGATTCCCATTGGCTGTGTGGACATTCAGGATATTAACAATCTTGCCATAATTGGTAGGTGGATTTGACCAGTTAGGCGTACTAATTGTATCTGACCTCTGAACAACATAGCCATCAATTAAAAATGGAACTTCATTCCATTTTAAGTTGACTGAACCCTGATTACCATTGTAACTACTTTCAGCCGAAGTAATTCTAAAATCGCCTGTGCTAACTGTCGTGCCGCTATCAAATGTACTGATACTAGAATCTTTTAAATCAGATTTGAAGGGATTAGCTAAATGCCCCCCCCCCTGAAATCGCTACCATTGTTTTCATTGGTCAAATTATGTGGAAAATCTGCCGCTCTACTATTCTGCTTGAAATTTAAAGCAAATGTTAAAACACAAATTCCGCTCAGAGCTATCAAAATATAGCTCAGTTTCTTAAATATTTTCATCACCAGCTCCTCTTGTTGTTGGTATTAACTTATTTATTTTCATTATACCAAATAAACAATAGAATTTCGCTCGCTTTTTATAAAAAAGATTAAAAAAAATGAATTATTTCAGACTGATAGCTGATTAATTCCTTTTTGCATTCTTTATCTTATTTTAATATTAAAAGGCTATATAATTTTAGGTAAATAATTTTTTGAAAATGGCTAACTCGAAATTAAAGCGAGAAATAAATGAAGCTCCGTTTCATATTTTTTGTGAAAGTAAATGACATAATGGCGTACTATTTTACAAAAAAAAATTATCTAACAATTGGTTTCGCTATTATTTCTCTTTAATTAATCAAAGTAATCAGCTATAATAATCCTTGGTTTTTTAAAATTGCAAAAAAGGGAGATAAAATATGAATTTAGCGAAAGTTTTACAAAAAACTTTCACCAACATGGACATTATTAGTGCGATTTCTTCGACTCTTTTCATTATCCTGTTGGGGTTTATCCTAAGAAAAAGGGGGATTTTCGATAATAAATTCGGCAAGATCATGACTAAAGTTGTTTTATCCGTTTCTTTACCAGCACTTGCCTTTAACTCATTTATGGTCCCCATCGATGAGAAAACTTTGCAGCACGGAATCAATGTCTTAATTTTCGGGATTTTGATTTACATCATTTTAATTTTTGTAACTCCGTTACTGTATCTTCATTATGACCGCGACAAAAAAACGGTTCTTAGTGTTTTGACGACATTTGGCTCAACCACTTTCTTTGGAATTCCAATTGTTGCGGCCATTTACGGACCTAAAGGGACGATGTATGCCTCAATATTCAATATCGGATATCGGATATTTCTGTATTCGTACGCTTATATTGTGATGAGCGGTCTCAAAATGGACAAGAAAAACGTCAAGCAGATGTTTCTCAATCCAGTTGTGATTGCCACTTTCTTGGGCTTGATTTTGTGGATCATCCAACCTTCAATGCCTAAAGTATCTGGAATTAGCCCGACTACTAAGGCAGCCGTCGAAGTGGCTTTCTACCGCATTGATGTCACCGCTCCATGGCTTTATAAACCTTTGACCTATTTAGCGAGTCTCTCTTCACCATTAGCATGGCTGGCAATCGGTGCAACCTTAGGTGAAATCAGTATCAAAGATGCTGCCAGCAACAAAACTGCTTGGTATTATACTTTTATGAAAACTTTAGTAGTTCCTTTGATTACTTTTGTTTTATTATTTGTCCTCAAAATAACTAATCTAATGCCAGTTGACCTAACAGCTGTTGCAACAATGATTATTATGATGGCTACCCCAACTGCTGCGGTTGTTTCATCTTATGCAATCGGGTTCGATCGTGAAGCAGTAATGACCTCAAACGCATCGTTCCTTTCAACAATCGGGTCGGTAGTCATGATTCCAATTTGGATCGTCGTAATTAGCGTCGTTGGTGCCGCCGGGATATTTTAAAAAAATTTAGGAGATCAATGATGACTTTTAAAATTGTCGCTTATGGGGTGCGAGAAAATGAAAAACCCTATTTTGTAAAACTCAATAAATATAATTATGAGCTGAAGCTTTTGCCCGAATTATTAAATCACGAAAACATTGAAACTGCGAAGGGAATGGATGCTGTGTTATTGCGGGCAAACTGTATTGCCGATGCCGAAAATTTAAATTTAATGAAGAAATGGGGCATTAAGTACGTTTTCACAAGAACTGTTGGCTACAATCACATTGATCTAGCTGCCGCCAAAGCTAACCAGCAATTAGTAGCGCGTGTTCCGTCCTATTCACCTCATGCCGTCGCTGATTTGGCCTTTACCCTTGGCCTGACTTTAGCGCGACATGTAAGTTTGGCAAGCTTCAATAGTTATCAAAAAGATTTTCAGGTTAAGCCAGAAGAATTCAGTCGCGAAATTCGCGATCTGACTATCGGGATTGTGGGGACTGGTCGAATTGGAGTTGTCGAAGCAAATAATTACAAAACTTTAGGTGCTAAGGTTTTAGGTTACGATGTTTATCAATCTGATGCTGCCAAAGAAGTGGTTCAGTTTGTTGAACAAGGCGAATTATTCAGCCAAGCTGACATCGTCTCCTTGCATGTTCCTTACTTTCCGGGAAAGAATGATCGCTTCATTAATGCTGAATTAATTGCCAAAATGAAGCCAGATGCAATCTTGGTCAACACTGCTCGAGCAGAGATTGTTGATGTCGATGCTGTTGTTTCGGCTTTGAAAAATCAGAAAATTGGTGGTTTTGCCACAGACGTCATTGATCACGAACAGGATTATCTCGGTCAAAAAGTTGACGAGATTAAAGATCCGACCTTAAGAGAGCTCACGGCCTTGTATCCGCGCGTAATTATCACTCCTCACATCGGATCTTACACCGTTGAAGCGTTAAAAGACATGATTAGCATTAGCTATGATAATTTTAATGAAGTACTTCAAAGCGGAACTAGCCAAAACCTAGTTATTGAATAAAAAATAGCACGACTGCGACTTGTTTAATCGTAGTTGTGCTATTTTTGTACACCTCTGATTTGTTGAGCTAAAGTATTAATCTTACGCAAGCGATAATTGATACCGGACTTACTAACAACTTCTCCCATCTCTTCTTGAAGTAATCTACTTAACTGTTCAGTTGAGGCTTCTGGATATTTAAGCCTCAATTCAGCAACGCTTCTCAGCCGATCAGGAAAAGATTGTTCTCCTTTCACTTCATAGATTAATTTAATATTATCGATTTGCTGCTGCGCAGCTATAATCACTTTATTCATATTTGCCGTTTCGCAATTGACCACCCGATTAACCGAATTTCGCATATCTCGCACAATTCGAACGTCTTCAAAATAAAGCATCGCTTCGGTGGCGCCAAGAATCTGCAAAAAGTCGCTAATTTTTTCAGCCTCTTTCAAATAAACAATATAGCCATTGCGACGGCTGGTAATCCGCGCATTAAAATCAAGCTTCTTCATCAAATACTGAAGCTGTTGGGCTTGATTTTCATATTGAGTTGCAATCTCTAAATGATAACTGGATTGCTTTGGATTATTAACACTACCGGTTGCTAAAAACGCTCCTCGCAAAAAACCGGCCTTCTTCTCTGGGGTATTGGTGAAAGTGGTCGCTGCCTGCGCAAAATGATCCAGCGACAATTTAAATCGCTCTAATACTTGTTGAGAGTTTTCAATAATCCGAATAATAAACTGCGGTTTTTTCTGCAGCTTATTTTTTTCGGTCACAATTACCGTCGGCTTCAACTGAAAAATCGTTTTAAACAACGAATAAATTCGGCGGGAGGTCGCTGAATTCTCCGTTTTTAATTCCAAAACCAACCTTTTATCAATAATATGAATCGAACCTGTCAGCATTAAAAGTGCTATCAGCTCACTATCTGCAGCAGGTTCATCAATGGAACAAAGGGTTAACTCTTTTTTTACATCTTGGGCAAATGACATCTTTCACCTCGTTGACTATCAATTGGACAGTGATAAATCTATTATTTCCTTGGCAATCTTGTTCCCATTATGGTAAACCCCATTTTCTCTCAAATCAAGAAAATCATCCATGATAACTTTCAAACCTAAATCTCGCAGCTTTTGAAAATCGTCAGGCACTGTTTCTAAATACCCATCACCTGTTGGATGCTTCAAATAACGTTCTGGTATTTTGCCGTCATTAACCAAAATAGTGTCAATAAAATCATGCTTCAAATGCTTATTCAGGACTTCAATGTGCATCGCATCCGTGAAATGCTCAGTTTCACCTTTTTGAGTCATCAAGTTACAGATATAAACAACCTGGGCCTTAGTTTTTACTAGCGCCTCTCCCAAGTTAGAAATCATGAGATTAGGTAAAATGCTAGTAAATAGGCTTCCCGGACCTAAAACAACTACTTTAGCGTTCATGATCGCATCTATCACGTCATCAACTGCGTAAGGCTCAGCATCGCTATTAATTTCTTTAACCCACACCCGAGCAATTTGCTTGCCTGATTTCACAATCTCTGCTTCGCCGACTGCCTGGCTCCCGTCAGTAAACTCTGCGTGCAAGGTCAATGGAATATTACAAGCGGGATAAACGTGCCCATCGACTTGCATCATCTGGGAAAGAATCTGAATCGCGGTAAAAATCCCCCCGCGCATCTCAGAAAGTGCTGCAATAATTAAGTTGCCAATCGCGTGACCCGAAAAGAAAGAATCATTACTTTGAAAACGATACTGAAAAATTTCCAATTCTTCTTTCGGCAAATCTGATAGCGAAACCAGCACATTACGAATATCTCCAGGCGGAACAACATTCATATAATTGCGAATAATGCCAGATGAGCCGCCGTTATCAGCGACTGTCACCACTGCCGTTAAATTAGCATTAAGATCTCTTAAGCCGCGCAAAACTACTGGTAAGCCAGTGCCACCACCAATCACGACAATATTTGGCCGTCGGCCTTTAATGACCCGAACAATTTTATTTTCTCTATTCATCTGAGTCGACCCGCACATCTTTATGAATATCACGATGAGTGATATCTACTGAATAATCTTTAGCAAAATCATCATGAAGCCTTTGAGCAATGGCGACCGAACGGTGCTGGCCTCCTGTGCAACCAACGGCTATGGTCAAATTTTGCTTGCCTTGTTTCTTAAAACCCGGAATTATTTGTTTCATCAAATTGTAAAATCCTTCATAGAAAGATTCTGTCTCTGGCTGTTCCATCACATATTCACGCACTGGCTCATCAAGGCCCGTCAAAGGTTTCAATTTTTCAACATAGAAAGGGTTCTTAATGAAACGCAAATCAATCACATAATCGGCATCAATTGGAATTCCATATTTGAAACCAAAACTAATGATTTCAATAAAGAAGGGCTGTTCGTGACCTTCTTTGAAATTGTGGAAAATTTGTTGTCGCAAATCATTCGGTTTCAAATTCGTTGTATCAATCACAAGCTGGGAACGTTTGCGAACCTCTCTTAATAATTCACGCTCACGAGCAATCCCGTCCATTAACCGTCCCTCAGGCGCCAAAGGATGGTTACGGCGTGTTTCTTTATAACGTGCTACCAAAATATCGTCCGTGGCATCAAGAAACATAATTTTGACTTGATGGGTTTTTGTTGCGAGAAAATTTAGAAATGAAGTAACTTGCTCAAAGAATACATTTGAACGTAAATCAATCACCAGCGCAATCTTTTTGATTGAAGAATTCTTAATAATTAGTTCCCAGAACTTTGAAAATAGCGCAGGAGGCATATTATCCACACAAAAATATCCCATATCCTCAAAGCATTGAGCAGCGACAGTCTTTCCTGCCCCACTCATGCCGGTAATGATTACTACTTCAATATCGTCTTCCACGTTTTACCCTTTCTTAAGTACTTGAGCTAAGTACTGTCCTGTAAATGATTTCTTAACCTTGGCAACTTCTTCCGGCGTCCCGCGGGCAATAATTTCGCCACCACGGTCTCCACCGACTGGCCCAAGATCGATCACATAATCCGCCGACTTAATGACATCTAAATTATGTTCAATGATTAAAACTGTATTTCCCTGATCCACAAGGCGATTCAACACATCTAATAACCGGGCAATGTCATCGGTATGAAGTCCGGTTGTCGGCTCATCCAAAATATAAAAATTCTTCCCGCTTGATTTCTTTTGCAGCTCCGAGGCCAATTTCATTCGTTGCGCCTCACCACCAGAAAGATCAAGCGCACTTTGCCCCAACTTCAAATAACCAAGGCCGACATCGACAATCGTTTGCAATTTACGTTTAATCTTAGCATGATTTTCAAAGAAGTTCACCGCTTCTTCAATTCGCATCTCTAGCACATCATAAATATTTTTGCCCTTATATGCAACCTCTAAGGTCTCTGAATTATAACGCTGTCCATGGCAAACATCACAAGTAACATAAACATCCGGCAAAAAATTCATCTCGATTTTTAAAATCCCATCGCCGTGACACGCCTCACAACGGCCACCCTTAGTATTAAAACTAAATCGACCTTTCTTATATCCGCGCATCTTAGCATCGTTAGTCTGGGCAAAAAGATCTCTGATATCGTCAAAAACTCCGGTATACGTTGCAGGATTAGAACGAGGCGTCCGGCCAATTGGACTTTGATCGATACTAACGAGCTTTTCAATGCCTTCTAGACCTGAAATCTTCTGATATGGCTCCGGTTTACTAGTCGATAAGCGAAGTTTTTGCCGCATTGCTCTTTTAAGCGTTCCGTTAACTAAGGTCGATTTCCCTGAACCTGAAACTCCTGTCACTAAAACGAGCTCTCCACGGGGGATTGTCACGTCAACATTTTTTAGATTATGACCACTCGCACCAGTTAAAATTACTTCTTTCCCGTCACCTTGCCGTCTTGTTTTGGGGACTGGAATTTTCTTTGCTCCAGAAAGATATTGACCAGTCAGCGATTTCGGGTTAGCTTTCACTTCATCTGGCGTCCCAGCAGCTACAATATTCCCGCCGTGATCTCCTGCACCTGGGCCGATATCCACTAAATAGTCAGCTGCAAGCATCGTCTCTTCATCGTGTTCGACGACAATTAAAGTGTTGCCCAAATCGCGCATATTCTTCAATGAGGCAATTAAACGATCATTATCACGCTGATGTAGACCAATCGAAGGCTCATCTAAAATATACAAAACTCCTGAAAGATTAGAACCAATTTGGGTTGCCAATCGAATCCGCTGAGCCTCTCCACCTGAGAGTGTCCCTGCTGCTCGACTCAATGACAAATAATCTAAGCCGACGTTCACTAAAAACGTTAACCGATCATTCACTTCTTTTAAAATCGGCGTGGCAATCGTCTTTTCTTGCGGTGTAAAAGTTAAAGTTTCAAAGAAATCAAGCTCTTTTTTGATCGGGAGTTCACAAATTTCGGCGATATTTTTACCGTTAACTTTAATCGCTAGTGCTTGACGATTTAAGCGCGCCCCGTGACACGTCGAGCACTTAATCTCGTCCATATATTGATGCATCACTGAACGTGTAAATTCACTGTTGGTCTCGTGGTAGCGCCGATCAATATTATTCATCACCCCTTCAAAAGCAAAGTCTCCATCACTGATATTGCCAAAATCATTGACGAAATGAAACGGAAAAGTTTGACCTTTTGAACCATGCAGAACCAAATCTTGATCTTTAGCAGGTAATTTCTCAAACGGTGTATCCAGATCAATTCCAAAATGCTCACATGCTTGCCGCAGCATTTCGGGATAATATTTACTAGATATCGGATTCCATGCAGCTAGTGCTCCTTCGTTTAGGGTCTTTCTTCGATCAGGAACCACCAAATCTTCATCTACTTGAAGTTGAACTCCAAGCCCATCACAGGTTTCACACGCCCCAAAAGGTGCATTAAACGAGAGTAGCCGAGGTTCTATTTCGCCAACCGTAAACCCACAAAGCGGACAAGCATAGTGTTCAGAGAAAATTAAAGGATCAGATCCAATCACATCAATATCTGCATAACCATCAGCCAGTCTCAGCGCCGCTTCAAGCGAATCAAAAAGTCGACTTTTAATCCCGTCTTTAACCACAATCCGGTCAACTACCACTGAAATATCGTGCTTTTTGTTTTTACTCAGCTCAAAATCATCAGAAATATCGTGAACCTCATCATCTACAAGCACACGAACGTAACCTTCTCTTTTGATGCGATCGAAAACTTTCTGGTGCTGTCCACGTTTTTGCCGAATAATCGGGCTTAGAATCTGAATTCTTTGCCCTTCAGGAAGACCTAAAATTCGATTAACCATCTGTTCGACTGACTGGCTGGTAATTTCCGTCCCATCATTAGGGCAGATGGGATGCCCAACTCGGGCCCACAAAAGCCGCAAGTAATCATTGATTTCCGTAACTGTTCCAACCGTCGAACGTGGATTTTTCGAAGTGGTCTTTTGATCGATTGAAATTGCCGGTGAAAGGCCTTCAATACTATCAACATCCGGCTTTTCAATTTTTCCTAAAAATTGTCGGGCATAGCTCGACAAACTTTCAACATATCTTCTTCGCCCCTCAGCATAAAGCGTATCGAAAGCGAGTGAACTTTTACCCGAACCGGAAAGACCTGTAAAAACCACCAACGCATTTTTGGGAATTGTTAAATCAACATTTTTGAGATTATTTTCCCGCGCTCCTCTAATTACAATATTACGATTTTCCCGGTTTACCATTAATCCTCCTATTTTTGCGCCTCCAATTCTAAGATCAAATCACGCAATTGTGCGGCATCTTCGAAATCCAACTTTTTCGCCGCTTCTTTCATCTGTTTTCTCAAATTTTCAAGTACCTTTTTCCGCTCAGCCTTATTCATCTTCTGATAATCGACGCTATCGGTCTGACTTTTGGCTTCATCCTCTAAAACCGCCGCCGAAATATTATCCCGAATTGGTTTAATGATCGTATGTGGCGTAATCCCATGCTCTTCATTAAATTTCTCTTGGATCGTCCGTCGCCGCTTCGTTTCATCGATCGCCTTTTGCATCGAATCAGTGATTTTATCGGCGTACATGATTACTCGACCATTCTCATTTCTTGAAGCCCGACCAATCGTTTGGATTAAAGAACGCTCAGCTCGCAAAAATCCCTCTTTATCAGCATCAAGGATCGCCACGAGCGATACTTCCGGCACATCAAGACCTTCTCTAAGTAAATTAATCCCAACTAATACATCGAACTTACCCAGTCGCAGATCACGGATAATCTCGGTCCTTTCAAGGGTTTTGACATCACTATGAAGATATCTCACAGAAATATTCAGGTTTTTCAAATAATCTGTCAAGTCCTCTGCCATTTTCTTCGTTAAAGTCGTGACAAAAACCCGCTCATTTCGCTCAATCCGCTTATTGATCTCCCCGACTAAATCATCAATCTGGCCCATAATTGGCCTAACCTCAATAATCGGATCTAAAAGTCCAGTTGGTCTAATAATTTGTTCGGTAATATTTGTCGTTCGATCTAACTCGTAAGGTCCCGGAGTTGCCGAAACGTAAAGAATTTGATTGACGTGCCCTTCAAACTCAGGGAGTTTTAACGGTCGATTATCAAGCGCGGATGGTAAGCGAAAACCATAATCTACCAAAGTCTGTTTACGAGCGCGATCTCCATTGTACATCCCGCGAATTTGGGGCATGGTCACATGCGACTCGTCAACCATGATCAAGAAATCCTTTGGAAAGAAATCAATTAGGGTATACGGTGGTTCTCCGGCTTGACGCCCATCCATATGCCGCGAATAATTTTCAATTCCCGAAGTATAACCCATCTCTTTAAGCATTTCTAAATCATAATGGGTCCGCTGTTCTAGACGTTGGGCTTCTAGGAGTTTGTTATCATCTTTTAACTCTTTCAATCGTCCGTCGAGTTCAGTTTCAATGCCCTTTAAGGCGATATCCATCTGATTTTCGTTAACCATAAAGTGCGATGCCGGAAAAATCACAATATGATTACGTTTGCCTAAAACTTCGCCTGTAAGTGCATCAACTTCTGTGATCGAATCCACTTCGTCACCGAAGAAATCGACTCTAATAGCGTGTTCGCTTTGCGATGCTGGAAAAATTTCCACTACGTCGCCACGAACTCGAAAACGCCCGCGCTGAAAGTCGATATCATTTCTTTCATATTGAATG
This sequence comes from Xylocopilactobacillus apicola, assembly GCF_033095985.1. Classification (NCBI taxonomy): domain Bacteria; kingdom Bacillati; phylum Bacillota; class Bacilli; order Lactobacillales; family Lactobacillaceae; genus Xylocopilactobacillus; species Xylocopilactobacillus apicola. The sequence goes on along the minus strand of NZ_AP026802.1, from coordinate 376,513 downwards.
CCAACCAATTCTTTTAATAACTGATTACGCGAAATTTCCATTCCTGGTCGAATCGAAACCGAATGGTCACGATATTCAGCCGGACTTCCCAGCCCAAAGATACTAGAGACCGAAGCTACCACAATTACATCATTGCGTTCTAAGAGCGCACTAGTGGCAGAATGGCGCAATTTATCGATTTCATCATTAATTGAAGCATCTTTTTCGATGTATGTATCACTTGAAGGCACGTACGCTTCAGGTTGATAATAATCATAGTAACTCACAAAATATTCAACTGCGTTGTGCGGAAAGAATTCTTTAAACTCACCATACAACTGACCTGCTAAGGTTTTATTGTGTGATAAAACCAACGTCGGCCGATTCAGGTTGGCGATGATCTCAGACATTGTAAAAGTCTTGCCAGTCCCAGTTGCTCCCCAGAGAATTTCCTCTTTGACACCTTTTTTAAAATCTTCAGTAATCTTCTTAATCGCTTGAGGCTGATCGCCTGCTGGCTTATAATCGGTCACTAAATCAAATTTGTTATCAGTTGTTCTTTCAATCATTAAAATACCTCTTTTGATCTAAGACGTTTTCCCGGTTGCAACGCTTATTTAACAATCTTTCCGTATATCTTAGAACATTTGTTCTATTATATGCTCTTGCTCTAGATTACGCAAATAGTAAAAAGCTCACAAAGGTCAATAATCTCCATGAGCATACTTATTTCATATAATTAAAGCTCGTCAAGCTCTACTGAATCCATAATTGTAGTGGCGATTTTGCTTAGACGTTCATGATAAAGAAAATCTTCTGCCAATAATTCTGGCAATATCTTGTGAACAAAGTAACGAACCGAGTAAAGTTCTTGAAATTTCAAAATTGTCGTAAGGCTCTCTTCAAACATTGAGAAATATACATCTTCAGGATTCCCTTTTTGAATTTCGCCAAAAGATTCATACAACAGATCCAATTTGTCAGCCACCGAAAGAATCTTACCCTCAAGACTGTCATCCTTGCCCTCTGACAAACGTCTTCTAAAAGTTGCTTGAAGCTGGGAAGGAATTTCGTGTTCAATAAAGTTATCAGTCATTGATGACTCAACTGTCGACAACATTTTTCGCAGTTCACTTGAAGCATACTTAACTGGCGTCTTGATATCTCCAATAAAACGCTCGGTATAATCGTGATTAAGTGACTTCTCATAAATCATGCGCCAATCAACCGAAATGCCCGCCAAACTCTCCAAGTCACCCAAAAGCTGAGCCACCTCTGCCACCCGAAAAGAATGCGCTGCGACCGAATGCTGCTCAAATTTAAAATATCCCGGAGCCCGGTAAATCTTCTCCAAATCGTTTAAACTACTAAGATACTGATGAAGTCCCACAAAATTCCTTTCTATTCAATATGCGCATTGAGATTTTTAATTAGGCGATCCAAATTTTCCTGTGCTTCCTGTTGGCTTTCACCTTGAGTTCCAAAGTAAAATTTGATTTTCGGTTCAGTACCTGATGGTCTGGCTGCAATCCAAGATCCGTCTGCTAGAATGTATTTCAAAACGTTCGATTTCGGCATATTGAGTTCTTCAACAGAACCGTCACTGTTAGTGCGCAAATTATTATCATAATCTTCGATCGATTCCACTTTAATGCTCGCAAATTCATGAATGTGTTCGCTTCTTAGTCTCGTCATGATTGCTTCCATCTGTTCTTTACCAGCAGCTCCTTCGAATTCTTTAGAGATTGTCTTTTCAACGAAATATCCATACTTGGCAAAAATTTCTTGTAGACCATCATAAATCGTCTTGCCTTGCGACTTATAATAAGCGGCAATCTCAGCCATGATCGTAATTGCCTGAATTGCATCTTTATCGCGCACAAACCCCTTTAGCAAAAAGCCATAGCTTTCCTCAAAACCAAAAATAAAAGTCCCATTACAATCACGTTCCAATCTACGAATTTTCTCAGCAATAAACTTAAACCCAGTTTCAACCTGAATAGTTCTCACATTGAAGTCAGCTGCAATTTTTTGAGGTAACGTACTTGAGACGATTGATTCTATCATTACAGCATTAAAAGGCAATTTATCCTGAGCTTTTTTGGCTGTCAATATATAATTAAGAATAATTGCCGCAATCTGATTGCCGGTGATTTGCTTATAATTACCATCAGGCATTTTCACTTCAACGCCTAATCGATCGGCATCCGGGTCAGTTGCAACTAAGACATCTGCGTCAATCTCATGACCAATATTTTTGGCAGCTACAAAAGTTTCTTCGTATTCAGGATTCGGAGTCGGAGCACCTGGAAATTCGGGATCAGCAATCGCTTGCTTTTCAACCATTCTAAAATTCGTAAAGCCCACATTTTTTAATGCCTTGTAACCAATAACCTTGCCAGTCCCATAAAGCGGAGTATAAACAATCTTCGTCTGATCTGCCCATTTAGCAATTAGTTCATGGTCAACACTCACGGTCTGAACCTGCGCCAAATATTTCTCATCAAGATCAAAACCAATCATTTGAAGCAAATGTTCGTCCCGCATTTTATAGATCGATTTTTCTGGGATTTCAAAAATTTTTTTAGCCTTACGAATGTACTGAGTAACGATCGACACATTATCCGGCCCCATTTGGCCGCCATCAGGTCCATAAATTTTGTACCCATTATAACGCTTAGGATTATGACTTGCCGTAATCATGATACCTGCAAAAGCACCAAGTTCCCGAAGCGAAAATGACAGCTCCGGTGTCGGGCGAATATCATCAAAAAGGTAAGTTTTAATATCGTGAGCGCCCAAAACTCCTGCAGCACAAAAAGCAAAGTCCCGCGAGTGATAGCGAGAATCATAGCTAATTACAACTCCGTCCCTTCTAGCAGGATCTCCGGTTCGAGCTATGAAACGTGCAAGCCCTTCAGTTGCCTGTTTAACTGTATAAATGTTCATTTGACCAGCGCCAGGTCCCAGATAGCCGCGCATCCCTGCAGTCCCAAATTCCATTGGATAGCCAAAAGCTTCGGCTTTTTCATCCTCTGACATCTCTTGCATCTGCGTCTTCAACTCTTCATCTAAACCTTCAAATTCAGCCCATTTTTTATATTCTCTTTTATAGTTCATTTTTTTCCTCCAAACATTGCACTATCTATCATAAATTATAATCTTAATGAAGGGAAAAAAATATTAATATTTGGTTGCGTTCGATCATAGATTCTGTAAGTAATCAAAAACCCCTTTACCCGCAATCGCTCCTTCGCCAACTGCGTTAGCAATTTGTCGCAGCTCTTTTTTTCGAGCATCGCCAATCGCAAAAACACCCGGAACCTTAGTTGTCATCACCTCTGGATCACTAATAATCCAGCCGTTTGAATCAAGAATATCGAGCTCTTTAAAAGCATCTGTCATTGGAAGCACTCCAACGTAGATAAAAACACCGCTGGCAGCAATTTCTTTAATTTCATCGTTAACTTTATCGCGATATTTTACTGAAGTCACCGCTTCACCGTCGCCTACAACTTCCTTAACCTCGGCATTCCAGACAAAATGGATCTTGTCATTGGCAAATGCACGATCTTGTAAAATTTTCTGAGCTCTTAGTTGATCTCTTCGATGGATAATCGTTACTGATCGGCCTAAATTAGCTAAATAGATTCCCTCTTCAACAGCAGAATCACCACCGCCAATCACCACAATATCACGGTCTTTAAAGAAGTTTCCATCACAAACTGCACAATAAGAAACGCCGCGTCCGCCATATTCTTCTTCTCCAGGTATATTCATTTTCTTATGCTCAGCACCCGTTGCCAAAACAACCGCCTTGGCCTGATAAGTGCCTTCGTCAGTAACTACTTCTTTAAAACTTCCCAAATCATTAACCGTCTTAACAGTGCCGTAACGATAATCCGCACCAAACTTCTTAACGCTTTGATACATTTCTTCAGCTAGATCAGGGCCAAGAATGCTGACATATCCCGGATAATTTTCAATTGCAGCTGTATTGTTCATTTGACCGCCATAAATCCCCCGATCAAGTAACAAAACTTTTAGATTAGAACGAGCTGCATAAATTGCTGTTGTCATCCCAGCTGGTCCTGCTCCAATAATTATTACGTCAAAATTTTCTTTATCTGCCATCTTTATTCCACCTTTATCACTTACAATAAGTAAGCAAATTATACCACGTTGAGCTACTTAATTAAATTCTGCTTTCAAATCTCGGTTCATTAACTTAACAATGCCCTCTTTGAGGTCTTGTCCTTCATAAAGAATCTCGTATATACTATCGGTGATCGGCACTGAAACGCCTAAATCTTTTGCTTCAAAATGAACTGCTTGGGCAGTAGTTACCCCTTCGACCACCTGTCCCATTTGTTCGAGCACATCAGCAAGTTTTTGCCCTTGACCAAGTTGATTTCCAGCCCGCCAATTGCGAGAATTAACGCTTGTACAAGTAACGATTAGATCGCCCACTCCTGATAATCCGCTAAAAGTTAAGGGATCGGCTCCTAATTTAACACCAAAACGGGTAATTTCCGCAAGACCGCGTGTCATTAAAGCTGCTTTGGTGTTATCGCCGTATCCAAGGCCATGAACAATTCCTGCCCCGATTGCAATGACATTTTTTAAGGCCGCACCGATTTCGACCCCAACAACATCTGTGTTGGTATAGAGTCGAAAATATTCATTACCAAATAGACGCTGAATTTTTTGAGCGCGACTCAAATCTTTTGAAGCCGCTGTTAAAGCAGTCAAATCTCTTTTTGCAACATCTTCTGCATGTGAAGGGCCAGAAATGACGACAACTTCTCCAAACTTTTCAGTCGGTAAAATTGTTTTTAAAACTTCAGAAATTCTTAACTTTGTCTTTAACTCGATTCCCTTAGCGGCATGAACTAAAATTGGCGGATTCTCACATTTTGTTAAATAAGGCAAAATTTCTTTTGCTACTGACCTAATTGCATTAGTTGGTACCACGAAAAGAACCACCTCAGTGTCCTTTAAAGCTGCCGCTAAATCGTGATCAGCTACTAAGGATTGATTGATCGTAAAATCAGTTAAGTAGTGATTATTCGTATGTTTTTGATTTATTTCATCAATAACCGCTGGATTATTACCCCACAGATGAACTTCATGTCCATTTTCTGCTAATAAATTTCCCAAGATCGTACCCCAGGAACCCGTGCCTAAAACCGTAATTTTACTCATATTTACCTCTTTGTTATTCCAGATACCATTTAAGTGAAGGATTGCGGCGACGCAAAATCATCAAAATTAGTGAGCCTACGACCAAAACTAGCGCCAGTGCCTGAGAAATTCTTAGCGGTCCAAGCATCAAGGAATCTGTCCTCATTCCCTCAACAAAAAAACGGCCTACTGAATACCAGATCACATAGCTTAATGCAATCTCTCCTACTTTAAACAAATGTCTGCGGTGCCTAAACGCTAAAATCAGCACTACTCCAATTAAACTCCAAGCCGACTCGTAAAGAAAAGTTGGCTGATAGTAAACTCCATTAATTCTCATTTGATCAATAATAAAACTTGGAAGATGCAAAGACTGTAGGAATGCCCGACTTGTCGCCTCTCCATGGGCCTCTTGGTTCATGAAATTGCCCCAGCGACCAATTGCCTGGGCCAATAATACTCCTGGCGTCACAACATCAAGAATCTGCCACATGTTAAGCCTCTGATGACGGCAATACAAATAAATCACCAATAAACCGGTGATTAATCCGCCATAAATCGCGATGCCACCTTGGCGGATATCGAAAATTGACAGCAAATTATCTTGATAATCTTTCCAATCAAAAACAACATAATAAAGACGTGCTCCCACCAAAGACAGCGGGACTGCTAACAAAAGAATATCGTAAAATGTATCTTCAGGCAGACCACGACGTTTACCTTCACGTAATGACATCAAAAATGCGACTACAATTCCCGCAGTAATAATTACCCCGTACCAGCGAATTTCAATGCCAAAAAAATTAACAAAAATTGGATTTAAAGTTAATAAATTAAATTTCATGATTTTTTTGAAGCCGCTTCATGATCTTTTTTTCGCTGCTCGGCGGTTTCATTTTCCTGATCAAGAGCAGAATTTTTAGCAATTAAGCGACTTAAATTATCGTCAAATTTCTTTGCTGCATCAAAACCCATTAACTTGGCGCGATAATTCATCGCCGCCGCCTCAATAATCCCGGGAATATCTCGCCCAACTCTCACTGGAACCTTCACCCGTGGAACTTCGATTCCCAAAATTTGATCACCTTCAATTTGGGCCCCGATTCGATCATAGCGATTGTTATCATCCCAGTTTAGAAGTTCAACTTTTAAATTAATATCAGCTCGATCGCGAACTGCCCCAACTCCAAAAAGACTCATCACATCAATGATCCCAAGGCCTCTGATTTCTAAAAGATGCAGAAGAATTTCTGGTGGTTCACCAATCAAAGAACTCTGATTAAGCTGATGAATTTCCACTCGATCATCTGCTACCAGTAAATGTCCTCGTTTTAAAAGTTCTAAAGCAGTTTCACTTTTACCAATTCCCGATTCACCAGTAATCAAGACTCCCAAGCCATAAATCTCTACAAAAACTCCGTGAACAGAGATGCGCTCCGCCAACCGATCGCTCAAATACTGCTCAAGCATACTAGAAACCTGGCTGGTCGGCATTGAGCTTGAGATGACCGGAATTCCGTTAGAAGTCGCCACTGCCATCAATTCTGGCGGCACCTCTAAATCTCTAGTAATTAAGAAAGCTGGGGTATCTTTTTGACACATTTCCTCAAAAATTGCCATTCGATTCATATGGCTGATCGACTTAATATAACTAATTTCCGTGCGACCTAAAACTTGAATTCGATCGCTTGGGTAAAAATCAAAGTAGCCGGTTAATTCAAGGCCCGGCCGCGACAAATCACTGATCATCGTCCGTTTAGAGATGAAATCCACTCCTGATTTAACGGTAAATTTTAATTTTTGTACAATTTCACTAATGGTGACAAATTCTGACATGACTCCTCCTAGTTATCTTCTATTATACCTAAAATTAGCCGCGCCGCTGAAAATAGTTTTGCACCAATAAATTTGCCGTGGAAAAAATTAGACCTAAGACTAGCGCACTGCCAAAGCCATTGATCGCTATAAATTCCCCATGCATGAAATTATTGACCCAAGTTGCACTCAGTTCTAGTAGCCCCGCATTAATCACCACCAAAAAAAGTCCTAGTGTCATAAAAGTAATCGGAAAAGAAAAAAAGGAAACAATTGGCTTAATGATCGTATTAATAATTGCCAAAAAAAAGCCTGCAATGATCCCGATTTGAATCGAATTAACAAAAAGCATACCTGGAAATAGGTATGCTGCTGCCAGAAAAACGATAATATTTGTTCCAATTCTTAAACAAAATTTTGCCATATTAGTTACTAAAAATTACTCCATTCGTCATGATCTCGATGACGATTCTTCTTATTAACTACATACCAATCATGGTGACGATTATTTCGGTAGTGATGATGGCGACTGTTTGTAAAAAGCCTGCCGCCGGTGAGTAAATCGATCAACCATGCAATCACAGCGATTACAACAAAAACGCCGAAAACTTTGAAGATAATGCCGAAAAAGAATCCGAGGATTGAGAAAATAACTCCGAAAACTACCAGCATAACAAAAATCGAAAGTATTAAACTAAGCATTATTGCCCCTCCTCCGGGCTAATATCCTTTAAATAGACTGAACCCGAAATCGTACTAACTTGAAATTTTGCATTCCCTGCACCAACATTCTCCAGTTCCATGGATTTATGATGCTTGTCTACTGAATTAACAGTAGCGCTAGCTAAACGGTTATTGATTGACCCATTTTTGCTTTCAGCCTTAATCAAAAAACCAAGCTCTGGCGGCAATGACATTTTGATATTACCGTTAACCACGTGAGCCTCAGCGTCACCACTATCTTTGCTAATATTACTTAAAATAATGTTTCCGTTAACGCTCGATAATTCTACATTATTAATACTTTGAAGACTCTTAATTGACCCATTAACCGTATTAATTGTGCCACTTGAAAGAATTGAATCTTCAATTCTAATTGAGCCGTTAACATTATTAATCTCTAAATGATCAATTGTTAAATCTTTTAATTCAACCGAACCATTAGTCGAAGAAACACTTAAATCATCAACTTTAAGATTATTAAACTCAAAACTACCATTTTTACTGTGAATTCGCGCACTAGTTAAATCAAAGCCAGCCGGGAAAGAGAATTCAATTAAAGATTCAATTCGCGGATGCATCTTAAGATTCAAAGTGTTCCCACTTAATTCGTTAACTGTATTATTTTTAAAGAAATCTTCGGCGCTACTGTTTCTAACATTTCCATAAACGCGATATGTAATCCGCTCATGAATGCGCGAATCGACGCTTTTTCTAATTACGATATTGCCGTTATAATTCTTAATATTTAGAACCTTGAGGTCATCAGCTGAATATTCATAAGTATTAATTATTTTCTTAGAGCGGGCAAAACCGGGTACTTTTACGTTAAAATCACGCAATTCAAAATTATCTGAAAAACTCTTAACTGAATCCTTAACTTTCGCTGCAAAACTTCTTGCTTGCTCTTCTAGTCCCTCAGTATCAAAATCAAAGTCAATCCCAAAAATATTATTAGAACTATCGCGTCTCTTTCTTTGTAACTCAACGCTTTCAAGTTCGTTTTCAAGTTCAGTTAAAGATCTTTGCAAATCTTCCCGTTCATCTGCTTCTTCGTCTGATAAACGTTCAAAATCATCCAAGGTGTTTAAAACTGTTAGACGTTCTTTAACTTGCTCAATCCGTTTTTTTAATTTATCAACATAGTCACTGGATTCATCTTCTTGAAAAGCGGTTCTCTTTTTGTCGTGATCAGAGGTATCTTCACTTGTGCCCTCTGCACTTTTCTGGCCCAGCTTCTCTAAGAGAACAATTGCCTCTTCAGAAGTGATCACGCCCTTTTTTACCAGCTCCATGATTCTTTTACGTTCATCCATGGATTATTACCTCCAACTTATTTACTCTCTTATTATCCCCAATCGACTGATTTTTATCATAAGTCTAGAGGCTGATTTTACTTCAGCCTAGGACATATTGTCTGTATCTAGGTCGACCAGTTTTCCTTCAACTAAATAAACAATCCATTCACAAATGTTGGTAACGTAATCCCCGATCCGCTCAATTGTATTAGCAACCATCATATAGTTAGTGTCTGATTCAATGCCTTCTGGTTTTTCTTTCATACATTTAATACACATTTTATAAATCTGCAACGAATCTTCATTAATTTTCTTATCCGATCGCGCAATTTCAATAGCCTTAGCTTGATCTTCTTTGGTAAAAGCCAGCAAAACATCTTCTAACATCTTTCTAACTCCCATGCCCATTTCAGCAACAAGTTGTTCAATCGGCACCACTCGCGAAATTTTTTGTTGACGGAGAAAATATTTAGCGACACTAACTGCATGATCTCCCATGCGCTCTAAGTCCGCACTGGCTTTTAAAACTGTCACAATTAATCTTAAATCAGCCGTCACTGGCTGCTGTAAAGCAATTAACTCTAAGCTCTTCTTCTCAAGCTTCATCTGTTCATCGTTAACTGCTTGATCATTTTTCACTACTTCATTAGCTAGTTCTGCATCTTGGTTCAAATAAGCGCCGATCCCATTTTCAACTTGCTTACTCACCAATTTTCCCATATAGGTAAAACTTTCATTTAATTTTTCTAATTCTTGATCAAAAGTTTGTCTCACGAATTCTATTCCTTTCTAACCAAACCGCCCTGAAATATAGTCTTGTGTTTCTTGATGCTCTGGATTGAGAAACATTTTTGTTGTTTTATCAAATTCAATCAAATTTCCTTGTAAAAAGAAAGCTGTCATATCAGCGACCCGCGATGCTTGATGCATATTGTGCGTTACCATGATGATCGTATAATGCTCCTTCATCGAAAGCAATAAATCCTCTATCTTATTAGTAGAAATCGGATCCAAGGCACTCGTTGGTTCATCCAAAAGAATGATTTCTGGTTTAACTGCCAGTACTCTAGCAATACAAACTCTTTGCTGCTGACCACCAGAAAGTCCTAAAGCCGAGGAATGCAATTTATCTTTTACATCGTCCCAAATCGCAGCTTCTTTTAGCGAGCGTTCGCAGACCTCTTCTAACTTAGCCTTATCTTTTTCTCCGGCAATTTTCAAACCATAAACTACGTTTTCAAAAATTGAGAAAGGGAACGGATTGGGCTGCTGGAAAACCATCCCCACTCTCTTTCTTAATTCTGTAACATTCGTTGATGGAGCGTAAATATCGGTTTCTCCAATCACCGTTTCTCCGGTTATCGAAACATTAGGAATTAAATCATTCATGCGATTTAAAGTGCGCAAATAAGTCGACTTCCCGCAACCAGAAGGACCGATTAGAGCCGAAATCTGATTTTTTTTAAATTCAATGGAAATCCCGTGCAGCGCCTCAAATTTACCATAATAAAGTTTTAAATCTGTTGATTTTATTAATGCCATCTTTTTAACCAAAATGTCCTGATACATAATCGTCGGTCAGCTTAATACGCGGCTGCATAAAAATATGTTTAGTCACATCATATTCGTAGACGTCTCCTTGATGGAAAAACGCTGTGTAATCGCTAATCCGTGCGGCCTGCTGCATGTTATGCGTAACTATAATAATCGTATAGCGATCCTTTAACTCCATCATCGTATCTTCAACTGCCTGAGTCGAAATTGGATCAAGGGCGCTGGCTGGTTCATCCATTAAGAGAATATCTGGCTCCATCGCGATCGCTCTTGCAATACAGAGCCTTTGAGCTTGTCCACCAGAAAGAGCCAAAGCACTGGTGTGGAGTTTATCTTTGACCTGATCCCAAAGAGCCGCTTGTTTCAAGGTCTTCTCAACGACAGCATCTAATTTTTCTTGATCCTTTTCACCATGCTGTTTTAAAGCAAAGGTAATATTGTCATAAATAGATTTAGCAAAAGGATTCGGCTGCTGAAATACCATTCCAATATGACGTCGCATTTCATAAACATCAATCTCATCTGAATTGATATCTAGACCTCGATACATTATTTTGCCAAAAACTTTCGTTCCATAGATATTATCATTCATCCGATTTAAAGATCGTAAATACGTTGACTTGCCAGAGCCCGACGCTCCAATCAAAGCCGAAATTTTGAAACGCTCAAAGGCTAAACTTACCCCGTGGATTGCTTCATGCTCACCATACCAAACGTGCAAATCATCAGTACTTAAAGCAATTTCTTTACCGTCGCTAGCTAAATCGAGCAAATATGTTTGAGAATTATCGGAGATCAATTTTGTCCTCCTGTCATTCGCTGATATAGTCGATTACCAAGATAACGCGCTGCAAAATTGAAGATCAATACTGTCAGCACTAAAACTGCCGAAGCACCCGCCGAAACTAAAGCCGCATCTGGAACAAGACCTTCAGAATTTACTTTCCAGATGTGTACCGCAAGGGTTTCCGCTGGGCGAAAAGGACTAAGTGGACTTGATAAATCAAAAATATTCCAATTACCAAAATTTAAACGCGGTGCACTTTGACCAGCAGTATAAATAAGAGCTGCCGCCTCGCCAAAAACCCGACCGGAAGCCAAAATAATCCCTGTTAAAATATTAGGTAACGCTGCTGGGATCACGATTTTCCAAACTGTCTCGATTCTTGATAATCCTAGCGCCAGTCCTGCTTCTCTTTGGGTAAAATGAATCGACTGTAGCGCATTTTCTACGTTAGTTGTTAACAGTGGCAAACTAAAAATTGTTAAGGCAAGCGCCCCTGAAAGTAAAGAAAATCCCAGATTAAACTCTAAAACAAACAAGATAAAACCAAATAGTCCGACAACGACTGAAGGCAACGAACTCAGAATTTCAATGGAAGTCCGAATAACATCGGTGAGCCAATTCTTTTTTGCATATTCAGAGAGCCAAATTCCTGCTCCTAAGGAAATTGGAATCGAAATAATCATCGTCAAAACTAAAAGGTAAAACGAGTTAAAAAGCTGAATACCAATTCCCCCGCCTGCTTGAAATGATTTAGCAGGTGAAGTTAAAAAATGCCATGAAACATGCGGTAATCCGGCAACTAGAATGTATATCAAAAGAGCAGCTAAAATTAGACAGATAACTAGTGCAATTGCATAGAAAACATAATTGGCAATTCGATCACTCAACTGGCTGTCGTGCACTTTTTTCCCATTTTTCATTTCAATGAACTCCTACGACCAATCCAACGAACCAACATATTAAACAGTAATGACATCAGTAGTAACAGTAATGCAAGGGACCATAAAGCATTATTTTCCAAAGTCCCCATCACTGAATTGCCAATCCCCATTGTCAAAATTGAGGTCAACGTTGACGCTGGACTAATTAAACTATGGGGCATCAATGCAGCATTTCCAATCACCATCTGAACTGCAAGAGCTTCGCCAAAGGCTCTTGACATTCCGAATACTACTGCTGTCATAATCCCTGGCGTTGCTGAGCGCCAAACAACTTTATAAATTGTTTGAAATCTTGTGGCTCCAAGCGCCAGCGAAGACTCCCGGTAATTTCTCGGCACCGAATTTAGCGCATCGGTTGTCATGGAAGTAATTGTGGGCAAAACCATTACAAATAAAACCAATGTTGCCGTCAAAATACCAAAACCAGAACCGCCAAATAAATTACGCATCAATGGTACAAAAACCGTGAGTCCAATAAAACCATAAACCACTGACGGAATCCCGACTAAAAGTTCCATTACCGGCTGAAGAAATTTCTTCCCCGTCCTCGGAGAGATTTCAGTCATAAAAGTTGCTGCGCCAATCGCAAAAGGGGTCGCAACAATCGCTGAAAAAATCGTAACCAGAATCGAGCCCAAAAACATTGGCAGAGCTCCTAACTGCGGATTTTTTTGACCGGGATTCCAGTTAGTCCCAAAAAGAAAACTAATTGGGTTAACATGATTAACAAAAAAAGTAGCTAGCCCTTTAAATGTAACAAACAACAACAAAGCCGCCACCATCACAACAATTAGCAAAATGCATGCAAATGTGATAATGCGGCCCCGCCGTTCGCGTCTAGTTTTTTTGGAAGTTTTCAGTAAACTCTCTCGAATTGGATCCATTATTTAGCTCCCCTAACGTGACCTGATACATCGCGCGAAACTTCCATTTCACTGGTGGGAATATATTTCATTGATTTGATCATTTCCGTAACTTCATCTGACTTTAAATAATTTAGAAAACTACGAGTCAAAGCTGAGGGATTTTTCTGAGTATATAGATGTTCGTAAGACCAGATCTTCCAGCGATTGTTTCTCACATTAGCCTGAGTCGGCTTAACGCCGTCAACTTTTGGCTGTAAAACACTATCTTTCAAGTAAGAAAACGAAACGTAGCTAATTGCTCCCGGAGTTGAACTAACAATCGAAATTGCCATTCCACTGGAATCTTGCTCTTGAGCCGATTTTGCGTCTTGCCCTTTTAAAACAATTTTCTCAAAATTATAACGAGTTCCACTGCCGTTAGCTCGATTTACAATAATAATTGGTAAATCTTGCCCAGTAATATCCCGCCAATTCGTCACTTTGCCAGTAAAAATATCTTTAAGTTGCTTAGAGGTCAAATTAGTTACTTTAACCTTTTTATTCACAACTGGGGCAATTCCTGTTACTAACAAGCGATGATCTTCTAATTTCTTCGGATCAATCCCTGCTTTTTCCTCAGCAAATAAATCACTCATCCCAATATCAACGGCACCTTGCTGAATCTCCGAAAGACCTGTTCCTGAGCCACCTCCTTGTACATTGACAAAAACTCCATCAAGACTTTGAATATATTCATCAGAGGCAGCTTCCACTAACGGCTGCAAGGCCGTTGAGCCAACCACTGTCAACTGTTCGCCTTTAATTTTTATCCGACAAGAGCTCAAACTCACAGCCAAAATTGGAAGAACTAAAAGTGATAATAACTTTTTATACTTCAAAATTTATCCCTTCCCCCGATAGTAGAGGATTTTAAATTTTCAAGAAGCGACGCATGGAAACAAGTGAACCTAAACTACCGATGACGATTGCTAATAAGATCAACAATAAATCCACTTGGAAGAGGAATCCGCCAGGAGCATAGAGTGAATATCCAACCGTTGATAAACTCTGCATTGTCTGACTATAAATAATATTGTAGCCCCAATTAATTATAATAATTGGGATAATTGAGCCAAGAATCCCAGTTTCAGCCCCTTCTAAAAGAAACGGCCAGCGAATATACCAACTAGTTGCACCAACAAGACGCATTGCTTGAATTTCATTACTTCTAGAAAGAATCGTCAATCTAATTACATTAGAAATTAAAAACAGCGCAATGGCCACTAAAATCACAATTGAAACTACGCCCCAAAAACGAACTCCGTTCATAAAACTAAAGAGTTTTTTGGTCTGATCTCCACCATATTGTGCTTGAGTAACATTATTCATATCACGAATTTTCTTAGCAACGGTAATGGTCTTGCTTGGGCTTGTAGTTTCCACTACAAAGACATCACTTAAAGGATTGGCATCCCCTGAAAACATTTTGAATTTATTATTGTATGTTTTGGTGATTTTAGCTAGCTCTTTTGATTTACTAGAAAAAGTAACTTTATTAACATCTTCAAGTTTTTGAATTTTTTCTTTTAACTTAGCTTCTTGTGACTTATTCGCTTTTGTATCAACCTCAACTCGAATTTTGACATCTTTTTCGATTTGACTTGAGATGTGGCTAACATTAAAGATTGCTGTAAAAAGCACCCCTACAATAAAGAGCGTAACCGTCACCGCACTAACTGCTGCCAAAGTCATCCAGCCATTACGCTTGATACTGCGAAAACTATCAATAAAATGCCTTCTTACCGTTCTAATCTTCATAGCGGTAGCCTCCTTCTTCTTGATCACTCACCAAACGTCCTTGTTGGATGGTCAAAACTCGATGAACATATTGATTTACAATCGACTGATTATGGGTTGCCATAATTACTGTCGTATTTTGCTGATTAATCCGTTCAATAATGTCCATAATTTCGTTTGAAGTATCCGGATCTAGATTACCCGTTGGCTCATCTGCGATTAAAATCGAAGGTTTATTAGTAATTGCCCGTGCAATCGCTACTCGCTGTTGTTCCCCGCCGGAAAGTTCATTAGGATAACGACGGATCTTATCTTTTAGACCGACCATTTCCAAAACTTCCATCACGCGGCTTTTAATTTCTTCGGGCCTTTTTTCAATTACTTCCATTGCGTAAGCAACGTTCTCATAAGCCGTTAAGCGCGGCAACAAGCGAAAGTCCTGAAAAACGATTCCCAATTCTCGCCGTAAATACGGAACCTGCTTATGAGTCATCCGCATCAAATCATACTCATTAACCTTAATGATCCCAGAAGTCACCCGTTCTTCGCGGTAAAGTGTCTTAATCAAGGTTGATTTACCAGACCCCGAAGGTCCAACAATATAGGCAAATTCACCTTGTTCAATTTTGAGGTCAATTCCCTTTAACGCCACAATTCCATTCGGATATTTTTTTATCACATTCTTTAATTCAATCAATATCTTGTTCCTTTTTTTGATCTATCTTCCACTGTAGGTATGCATAAATGAAACCTTCGATCTTACCATCCATCACCCCAGTCACTGCACTAGTTTCATAACCCGTACGATGATCTTTAACCAAATTATAAGGATGAAAAACGTATGAACGAATCTGGGAACCCCAGGCATTTTCCAGCTGTGTTCCCTTAATTTGAGCCATCTCTTTCTCTTTTTTCTCTCTTTCCAACTGGTAAAGCTTCGAACGCAACATTGTCATTGCCATTTCACGATTTTGAATTTGTGAACGCTGTTCCTGCGAAGCTGCTACCAACCCCGTTGGTAGATGAGTAATTCTAACAGCACTGGAAGTTTTATTAATATGCTGTCCGCCTGCACCGCTTGAGCGGTAAACATCGATCTTCAAGTCATCTGGTCGAATCTCAATTTCAATTGAATTATCAATTTCAGGAATTACATCGACCGAAGTAAAGGAAGTTTGACGCTTACCTTGTGCGTTAAAAGGAGAAATCCTTACCAACCGATGAACTCCTTTTTCGGATTTAGAAAGCCCATATGCATTATATCCTTTCAAGACAAACGTTGCACTCTTTAAGCCAGCTTCATCCCCATCTTGGTAGTCAATTAATTCAAAATCAAAACCATTGAGTGCTGCATATCGATTATACATTCGATAAAGCATGGCACCCCAATCTTGCGATTCAGTGCCACCTGCACCAGGATGAATTTCGAAAATTGCATTCAATTTATCGTATTTTCCGCTTAAAAGCTGCTGAATTTCATAACGCTTTAGATTATCTTGCAAAGTAGAAAGCCCATTTTCCAAGTCATTTTGTAACTCTTCATCGGCTTCAACTGATAATAAATCATAAGATACTTTCAACTCTGCTAGCTGATCAGTTAATTCATTAAATTTATTATAAGTTTCCTTTAGCTGATTATTTTCGTTAATCAAATCTTGCGCTTTTTTGGAATCAGACCAAAAATCGGCGGCCTGCATCGCATTTTCATTCAAAGCAATTTGTGCTTCTAAACCTTCAAGGTCAAAGAGACCCCCTGAAATGATTTATTTTGGTGTCAATGGTATCAAGTTCCTTTTTGATTGTTCCAAGTTCCATAATTCTCCTTTACACAGAAAAAATCGCCGCAGCGATTTTATCTTAACGAGCAACATTCTGACGAATTTCTGCCTTCATGAAGAGTCTTGTAACCCCGTCTTCAATATCTGCCACCATGATCTCAAAGCTATTGTAGCCTTCTTCTTGGTATTCAACCAGCGGATTCATCTGCCCATAGCCTCTTAAGCCAATGGAATTTCTCAGCTGATCCATCTCATCAATGTGGTTAGTCCAACGATCGTCAACAATTCTTAAAATAACGATCTTTTCAAACTCTAACATCTGTTCAGGATCTACTAATTGCTCAGCTTTACTATCATAATTTTTCTTAACAAATTCCATCAAATAAGTTTTGATTTCATCTGCCGACTTATCTTTCAAATTATCAGTACTAATTTCATCATCTCCAACCAAGGAGTTCTTAGCATAATCGATAATTTTATCAAGATCCCATTTGCTCTTATCATCACCTTGAGTATGAACATTAACAACTCGGTTAATGGAACGTTCAGCCATTCCAAATAACACTGGTTTGAGCGTTTCTTCTTCATCAATTACCTGGCGACGCTGTTTATAAATGACTTCGCGCTGTTCACGCATGACGTCATCATATTGAAGCGTTTGTTTCCGGGCGTCATAGTTTTGGCCTTCAACCCGTTTTTGAGCTCCTTCAACCTGACGCGTAAAGACCCGACTTTCTAACACTAAATCATTATCATTGATCTTGAGCATCTTCAAGCGTTTTTTCATCTGTTCCGAGCCAAAACGCCTCATCAAATCATCTTCAAGCGACAAATAAAATTGTGATTCTCCAGGGTCACCCTGACGCCCTGCACGTCCACGCAACTGATTATCAATTCTCCGAGATTCATGCCGCTCAGTTCCTAAGACCATTAAGCCGCCTAATTCAGCTACACCAGGTCCTAATTTAATATCAGTACCACGGCCTGCCATATTTGTAGCAATCGTTACCGCACCTTTTTGGCCTGCATTCATGATAATTTCTGACTCACGAGTAATATTTTCTGGTTTAGCGTTCAAAACCACGTGTGGAACATGAGCTTCATTTAAAAGCTGCGAAAGGTATTCAGAAGTTTCAACTGCAACAGTACCAACTAAGATCGGCTGACCTTTTTCGTGACGTTCGATAATATCATTAACAACTGCCGCAAATTTATTTTGTAAAGTTGCATACAAAACGTCATGCCGATCTTGTCTAACCATTGGTCGGTTAGTCGGAACCTCAATAACCCGCATATTATAAATTTCAATAAATTCTTCTTCCTCAGTTTTAGCCGTACCGGTCATTCCTGAGAGTTTAGAATACATTCTGAAATAGTTCTGATAAGTAATTGTTGCGACAGTTTGAGATTCATCTTGAATTTCAACGCCTTCTTTAGCTTCAACCGCCTGATGCAAGCCATCTGACCAGCGCCGACCATCCATGGCTCGACCAGTAAACGGATCAACGATTAAAACTTCACCTTCTTGAACTACGTAATCAATGTTTTTCAACATGATGTAATTTGCACGAAGAGCTTCTTCCAAATGGTGAGTTAACGCTGTATTTTCAATATCGTATAAGTTATCTAAACCGAAGTTTTCTTCAGCTCGATGCATTCCTGCTTCTGTCAAACTGATTGTTTTCGTTGACCAATCAATCTTGTAATCATCCTCTTCTTTAAGAGTTTTAACAAAACGATCAGCCCGAATATACAAAGCATTTGATTTTTCAGCTTGACCAGAAATAATCAACGGTGTTCTAGCTTCATCAATTAAAATTGAATCCACCTCATCAACCACCGCAAAATTTAAGCCACGCTGAACCATTTGCTCTTTAGAGACCACCATATTATCTCTTAAGTAGTCAAAACCAAGTTCAGCATTAGTTGAATATGTAATATCTTGAAGATAAGCCAAACGTTTTTCATCTGAAGACAAACTAGCTAAATTGAGTCCAACCGTTAGGCCAAGCCAGTTGTACAACTCACCCATTTCAGTCGCATCACGTTCTGACAAATATTCATTGACAGTTACTACGTGAACCCCTTTACCAGACAAAGCATTTAAGTAAACTGGCATTGTTGCTGTTAAAGTCTTTCCTTCACCAGTTTTCATTTCGGAGATATTTCCTTCATGTAGGGAAATTCCTCCAATAATTTGAACTCTAAAAGGGAAGAGCCCTAACACCCGACGAGCGCCTTCTCGCACCGTTGCAAAGGCTTCTGGCAGCAATTGATCAAGCGTCTCACCTTTTTGATAGCGTTCCTTAAATTCTTCTGTCTTAGATTTTAATTCATCATCTGAGAGTTGTTTATACTCATCTTCATA
The DNA here is from genome assembly GCF_033095985.1 of Xylocopilactobacillus apicola. NCBI lineage: Bacteria > Bacillati > Bacillota > Bacilli > Lactobacillales > Lactobacillaceae > Xylocopilactobacillus > Xylocopilactobacillus apicola. The sequence continues at coordinate 357,447 of NZ_AP026802.1, read as the reverse complement.
GCCAATCACCTTATCGGCGATCTTGCCCATCCGATTAACTTCTCTTTTATCACTTTCAACCCAGCGTCTTAAAAAATTAAATGCCCCTGGGCGTTTATTGATATCAATGGTATCCGTAGCCTGAGCCCGAACAGTGTTTTCCTTCATTTCTGGATCCTTAACTTTATTTAATGTTGCGTCTTTTTCTTTAACCATTTAACCTTCCCTAAAAAACCTAGGATTTATACAAATTACTATTATACAATTTTTCGCTTAAAAAGTCAGCATTGGCGAAAAAAAGAGAGAACCCCTCGGTTAAGAAAGGATCTCTTTTGTTTTTATTAGTTATTCATCGGTTTCAATTAGACCATATTTATCATCATGGCGCCGATAAACGATGCTGGTTCCATTGGTTTGAGCATCTTCAAAAATGAAGAAATCGTGACCTAACAAATTCATTTGCAAAATTGCCTCTTCGGCGTCCATCGGTTTTAGCGAAAGACGTTTCGTTCGAACAAGTGGTGTTGCTTCATCTTCTGAATTATCATGTTGACTATCCACAATGAGTTCTGGTTCAACAAAGCCCTTGGCTCTATTTCGCCGATTAATTCGAGTTTTGTACTTTCTAATCTGACGCTCTAATTTTTCTGAAACAAAATCGATGCTTTGATAAAGATCATTAGTCGTTTGTTCAGCCCTTAAAACCAACGAGTGAATTATAATTGTTACCTCGGCTTTAGCCTTCTTTTCAGGGTAAACTTTCAAATTTACATTGCAACTCGGCTCGCCACTCAACTCATCAGTAAAATACTTATCCAATTTGTCTAATCTCTTTTGAACATAATTCCTGATTGCTTCAGTAACCTCGATGTTTTCTCCACGAATATTGTAACGAAACATTTTTTGATGCTCCTTTCATTATTTGGTCCACTTTTATTATAAGTTATTTGATCAATTAAAGCTCGGATTTTTTGTAAATATTTACTTTTTTAACGAGCAAGCGTAAAACTGACGATTGGCTTCTTGATATTTTGCTCGCGAAGTGCATCACGCATTCGATAAATTGTTGCGCCAGTTGTATAAATATCGTCAAAAATTCTAATTAATGAAAAATCTTGAAGCTTTGATGCATTTTCCGCGCTAAAATAAAAAGTTTGTTCTGTTTGTAACCTTTGGCGCCGATTTTTTAAAGACTGGTGTTCGACTTCTAGAATGTTGTCCATTTTGCTGGTAACCGGGATCAAATCACCAAAAATTGCCATTACTGGATCAAATTTACGCTCGGCCAAGTGGCTTTTGCCCGTTGGGACCAAAATATTAGCTGCTTGCGGTTGTTTTCTTAGCCACTCGGCTATTTCTCCTAAAAAGACGCTGCGAAGTCGATAATCGCCCATTTTTTTGAAAGCTTGAAAATAATCGTGCATCTGGGTGTCATAGGCAAAAAGGGCTTGGTTAACAACAATATCCGAGCCATAAATTTGACGCCATTTTTGACAATCTAAACAAAGAACCGATTTTTCTTGAATTCGTCCACACTGCGGGCAATGCTGCTGATTTAATCGTACAAAACTCTTTAAACAACGATCGCAAATGGTAGGCGGATAAATTTTTTTAAACGTCAGCAAAAGTTGCAGATCAACCCGAGGAACAATTTCTGCCTGGCATAATAAACATTTAGTCATCAAAACCTGCCAAATGATTCAAATGTTTTATTTGACGAACCGCTTTTTTAATTTCTTTTGTATACGCCGAAAAATAAAAGATTACCCGATCTTCGTAATGATCGGCTGCTCTGCCAGCCCGTCCAGCAATTTGTACCAAAGATGACCAATTAAATACCCGACTTTCAGCACCAACCACGAGCACGTTGATATGAAAAATCGTGACACCTCGTTCTAAAATAGTGGTCGTAAATAACACCGTGGTCTCACCTGACCTAAAATCCTGCACTTTTTGCATCCGTTTCGGATCACTAGCTGCAACAGCCTGACAAGTAACATTAGGAAAATCTCGTTGAAAAGCCTTGACAAACTTAGGTAAAAGCCGAATTTCACTGACAAAAATCAAGTAACGCTCATGGTTTCTAAGGCCTTTTGCTATTTCTTTTTTTAATTTTCGCGCAAGCTGATTACGAGTGAGCTTGGGGCGCCACTCAAGATAGACCGTTTTTGGAACGGGTAAAGGATGCCCATGAAACCTTTGAGGCAAGTAAGCAACTTTTACTTTTTTTGTCAGTTCATCCGCCGGAGTCGCGGACAAATAAATCCTGCTCGATTCTTTATTAACAGCCTGATCGGCGCCAAATTCTAAGCTTACATCCCCTGTATACGGGAAAGAGTCAACCTCATCAATAATTAAAACATCGAACGCTTCATAAAATCGCCAAAGCTGATGAGTTGTACAAATTACAAATTGCGTATATGTATACGGCGCTGTCATTTCGCCGTAAAGAACAGCGAGTGAAACAGTCGGAAAAACTTTTTTCAGCCGCGGAGCCAATTCCATTACCACATCAACTCTTGGCGTTGCCCAACAAACGCGCAAACCTTTATTAAATGCTGAATTTAACCCCGGAAACATCATCTCGGTTTTGCCTGCACCCGTCACTGCCCAAAGTAAAAGCGACTGATGCGTATTGATTACATCAATTACTTGCTGAGCCAATTTATTTTGTAAATCAGTGAGCTGGCCTTCAAAAACTAAAGGATTGGACACTTGTTCAAACCAGTGGGGTTCAGGTAAGTGATACAAAAAATCTGAGCTTGTAACTCGCCCCAAAGCAATACAGTTAGAACAATAATAGCTCCTATCTGGAAGTTCCACGTCATTTTTAGAAAAATGCGTATTGCAACGCATACAAATTACCTCCTCCGACGTGGTTGTCATTGCGGGGCGTTTCAATAGTTGTGCTGGATTTACAGCCGGCAATTGAAATTCTAAAAGTTGCCGACCAAATAATAATTCTTCATCTGCCATACCTATAAATTACGCGAAAAATCGAAAAAAATTAAAAAAATTTTAATGGCGATTTCGATTTACTCGTCGAGCGAATTTTCGAATCAAATTTAAAAAGGGGCGCCGATTTTCGCCTAATAAACCGATGGCCTCGATAAAAAGTTCCAAGCCCAAGAGCACAAAAACGGTTAGAAAAATATTAGCGATGAGAGACGAGAGTGGGTACATCAAGGAGATAAAAGAAAAAATTAAGGCGATTCCATAAATGGCGAAAACTGTTTGCGGAACCGTAAATCCCATCTGCAAAAGCTGATGATGAAGATGATGTTTATCAGCTTGCGAAATTGGCTGCTTGTTTAATAAGCGCCTTACAATGGCATAGAAAGTATCGGTCACTGGAACTCCCAAGATAATGACCGGAATCAAAAGCGTAATAAAAGTAACATTTTTTAAGCCTTGCAAGGACATAACTGAGATCATAAATCCAATATAAAGCGCGCCCGTATCACCAAGAAACATCCGAGCTGGGTGAAAGTTATACGGTAAAAAACCTAACAGTGCTGCAGCCAAAATAAAAATTGAAATAGCGATGCTAGGATTTTGAATATTCAAAAAGAAATACGCAATTACTCCCATCGTACAAAGCGCAATAAAAGACACTCCGGTCGCTAAACCGTCCAGCCCGTCAATTAAATTCACTGCATTGGTAATGGCTAAAATCCAGAAAATGGTAATTGGCATGCTTAACCAGCCAAAACGAATTCGCCCAATTAAAGGCAATGTCAAGGAATTCATTTGAATTCCTGCTAAGTAATAAACAATTAAGGCTGCAATCAAAATCCCGACTAATTTCTGACGTGGTCTAAGTTCTTTAATATCATCAATGATACCGGTCACAATAATCACACATTGAGCAATGAAAACCGAAAAAAGCGTGTGAGTCGGAAAATTATAACGCAAAAAAAGCATCATCGAGATATTAACAGCAACAAAAATTCCTAATCCTCCGATTGTGGGAATTGCTTTTTTATTAACCCTTCTTTTATTGGGCTTATCTACCGCACCTAGGGTAAAAGCAAGTTTCCTAATAAACGGTGTAATGCACAGCGAAACGAGTCCTGTTGCGAAAAGGAAAAAAATAGTTTTAAAAATGATGGCCCTTTGACCTCCCGAATTTATTTCCTTATATTTTAAACAAAAAAGAGATGAAACGAAAGTCTTCTGACTTTCTTCCATCTCTAACTAGCAATTTCTACCGCCCTAAATTCACGTATAACGGAAACTTTAATATGTCCTGGATAAGATAATTCTTGTTCAATTTTAGCTTTGATTTCACGGGCAAGCAATACTGTATCGTCGTCACCAACCTGGGCTGGTGAAACAATAACTCGAATTTCTCGCCCTGCTTGAATCGCGTAACTTTGCTTAACTCCCTTAAATTCATTTACCAATGATTCTAATTTTTCTAAGCGTCGAATATAACTATCAAGCGACTCTGAACGAGCTCCTGGCCGCGCAGCAGAAACCGCATCTGCTGCAGCAACTAAAACTGCGATTACTGATTTAGCTTCAACGTCTCCATGATGACTAGCAATTGTATTAATAACTTCTTCAGGTTCATGAAATCGTTTAGCCAATTCAACCCCAATTTCAATATGTGATCCTTCAGTTTCATGGTCAATTGATTTACCAATATCATGCAGTAAACCGGCCCGGCGAGCCATAACTTCGTCTTCTCCCAATTCAGCTGCCATCGTACCAGTGAGTAATGCAACTTGGATCGAATGACTCAAGACATTTTGCCCGTAACTTGTTCGATATGCAAGTCGACCAACCAATTTGATCAATTCTGGATGCATTTCATGCAATCCCAAATCGAAAATAGTTTGATCTCCCAGTTCGCGTAAGTGATCATCAAATTCTTTTTGCGATTTATCAACTATTTCTTCAATCTTGCCTGGATGGATCCGCCCATCAATAATTAATTTTTCCAGCGCGATCCGACCAATTTCACGTCTAACTGGATCAAAACTACTCAAAATTACCGTTTCTGGCGTTTCATCAATAACTAGGTCCACACCAGTCAAAGCCTCAAAACTCCTAATATTTCGGCCTTCTCGACCAATGATTCGACCTTTCATTTCTTCATTTGGCAAGTTGACGACACTAACTGTCACATCAGCTACAATGTCCGCGGCGCTTCTCTCGATTGCTTGAACTACAATTTCTTTAGCAATTCTTTTTGCTTCGATCCGTGTTCGTGATTCGCTTTCACGAACCATTTGCGCACGTTCTCGCACCAACTCATCCTTTAACCGAGTCATAATAATCGTTTTTGCTTCGTCGGGACTCAACTGAGCAATTTCATTGAACTTATGCTGCTGTGCTTCAACTAACTTCTTAGCTTCGTCTCGCAATTCAACAACTTTTTGCTGCTCATCTTCGACCCGCTCTTCTAGGCGAGCTAACTGCTCCTCCTTTTTTTCAAGCAAGGTCTCACGCCGGTCAACTTTTTCCTCTCGGTTATTTAAACGCGTTTCTTGTTCAACGAGGACAACACGACGAGAATGTAACTCATCTTCAATCTTAGAACGATATCTACTATTTTCTTCTTTGCTATTTAAAAGCAGCTCTTTTTTTAAACTATCTGCTTCTCTTTTAGCATTTTCGATGATTCCTTCAGCACTATTGCGAGCATCATCAAGATTTCGATTCGATATATAACGATTAACCAAAACCCCCACGATTAAGCCAACAATGGCTGAAATTAATATCGTGAATAATATAACAAAGACTGGCGGCTGCGGTGGTACTTGCATAACCAATCTCTCCTTCGTTTGTAAAATAATTGGCACTTTAAGGCCAATTAAATAGTAAGGAGAAAATTGCGAAGTGTCAAGGCTAGAGTTTCCACTTTTTGGAGTTAATTAAATCGGTTTATCCGGAGTTACGGCCGTTTCTTCGTTATTTTCAGGTGTTTTATCTTTTTTACTTTTAGCTTTTTCCTTCTTTGGTTTTTCCTCAACTATTGAACCCGGAAAATAAATTGCTCTAAGTTTTTGATTCAATTCTTGTTTCTTATCTGGATGTTCAAGCAAATATTTCTTAGCATTTTCTTTCCCTTGCCCGATTCGCTCGCCATCATAAGAGTACCAAGATCCACTCTTTTCGACTAAATCCTGATCAACTCCCATATCAATCAGTTCACCAGTCTGAGAAATTCCTTCACCGTAAATCATATCAACTTCAGCAACTTTAAAAGGAGGAGCAACCTTATTCTTGACTACTTTGATTTTTGTCCGATTACCAAGCACCTCGGCTCCATTTTTGATCTGCTCAGCACGTCTTACTTCAAGACGAATCGTAGAATAAAATTTCAAGGCCCGTCCACCAGGCGTTGTTTCGGGGTTACCAAATAAAATTCCAACTTTTTCTCGAATCTGATTAATAAAAATTGCCGTTGTATTTGTTTTACTAAGTGAGCCTGAAAGTTTACGCAGTGCCTGTGACATTAAACGCGCCTGCAAGCCGACATGCGAATCCCCGATCTCACCTTCAATTTCTGCTCTTGGAACCAAAGCCGCAACTGAATCGACAACCACAATATCGATTGCCCCACTCGTGATTAATGCATCAGCGATCTCTAAGCCTTGTTCCCCCGTATCCGGCTGTGACAAAAGCAAATCATCAGTATTAACTCCTAATTTTTCGGCATAATAAGGATCTAGCGCATTTTCCGCGTCAATATAAGCTGCAACTCCACCAGCTTTCTGCGCTTCAGCCACTGCTTGAAGGGCGAGAGTTGTTTTACCCGAACTTTCTGCACCATAAATTTCAACTACTCTTCCGCGCGGGAAACCACCAACACCCAAAGCAACATCGAGCGCAAGTGATCCAGTAGAAACCGTCTTGATTTCCTGGTCGGCATTGTCTCCCATCCGCATTACAGAACCTTTTCCAAAGTTCTTTTCAATCTTTTTCAGTGCAGCATCTAAGGCTGCTTGCCTTTTTTCATTTTCCATATGTAAATTCTCCATTTTTTTGAGGTTGATTTAGAACATTTGTTCTATTATATGCCCTCATAATAGATTACGCAAATTTTTTATTTTTCTTTGATTTTTCTTCAAATTTATTTGTTGACTGCATAAATTGAGTATAGTCAATTTGAACTTGAGCGGAATAGGCCTGTGCCCAATGAACCATCTGCTCATCAAATTCGTCAGAGCCTCCTGCATAACCATAAATACAAGCTGCAAGCGGACTTTGCGCATGAGCTGCCGCTAGAAGATAGCCACAAATTTCAGTGTAAAGCTCAAATTGCCGAACATTTAACTTATTTAAATCAATTGACTCTTTCATATCACGAAATTGGCGCACATAGAAACTATTTCCCCCCATTTCAAAAAAACCAAGAAATGGATCAAAGGCACTTTGCATTATTTTCTGAGAAGCAGTAATTCTCTGCCCTTCACTAACGCATTGGTCAGATTTAAAGTGCAAAATATCGCGGCTAGTTTCACCGATCGTCGGCAGCGCTTCTTTGATTTGCAAAATCAAGTGACTTCCATCACTATGAACTAACAAAACTAAATAACAAAGAGTCCCATAGCTTCCGATCCCAACACTATGACGAACGATATCAATGATTTGATATTCAGATAAAAGAACTGCCACATCCGTACGAACTGTCAAAAGATATTCTTTCATTCCTTCAACAATTTGATTATAATCTGCTTGATCGACATGAACTCTTCGTGGAGGTGTTTCGTTAAAACGTAAATTGCCTTTTTTGTCTGTTTGAGTATACTTTTCAAGCACTTGCTCTGCCGTTCGATTGCGGGCCTTTGCAACAATTGACTGAAAGAGCTCTGCATCTTTTTCTTTAATTTTCAAATGATTGAATGCTGTCTTAAATTCGGTTTGGCGATAAAATCGAGTTAACGCAGAACCTTCGAACATGTCTCTTAAACCATTACGATAAGATTTACAAGCATTTTGGGCAATTAAATTAAGCTTACTGCGTTTAAAATCATTGCAACTTCCAGCGAGGAAAATGCTAACCAAAAGCCTTCTAACGTCCCATTCCCAATTTTTGTACCCTGCTTCATCGAAATCATTCAAATCAAAAAGCAAATTGCGTTCTGGTGATGCATAGAAACCAAAATTACCGAGATGGGCATCTCCACACACCACAATTTTAATATCAGTATCTTTTTGTTCCAAAAGATCCATCGACATTAATTTAGCGCAACCCCTAAAATAAGCAAATGCCGATGCTCGCATTCGTTGGATTCGTTGGGGAACCAACTCAGGCACCATAAAATTACGGGCATTTTCATCAATTTCAACAGCCGAGCGATGAACTGCATAGAATTTTCCCAAATCATCATAACTTACTTCATTTAGCAAATCAGCACCTGATTCGATTAGTTTATTTTGAGAAGTACAAGTTGAGAGTTCTTGAATTTTTAACATACCTTAATCATACAACATTAAATTGATAGTAACTAGAATAATCGAAAAAAAACTCCAAAAATGGAGTTCATGGCTCTTTAAGAAAAAATCAAATCAGATTTCTGGTTTACTGATTAATTACCAGCTTATAAAAAACTCAAACCAAAATTTGCTTTAAATCATTGAGTTCCTCTTCATCATTAACTTTACTCAAGTAATGTCTGACAACTTTTTTCAAAGTATCCTTAGGAACAACATTTGAAAAGTACTCTACTTCGCGAATTACTGGTTTATACAGTCTAGTTATTGAAGGTCCACTATGTGCAATCCCGCATACCTTAATAAATTTCTTTTCCAAGAGTCTTCTAACAACTGACTGGACAACATTTTGATTGAGGCGATCTTTACTATTAGTAATATCTCTGGTTGATAATGGTTCACTCGCCTTCCAAATAATAAACATTACTTCTTCTTCACCTGGGGTTAATCTTTTAATCATATCTGATTCCTTTTTTATTTTTGATTTTTATTATATCAAATAATGGCGATATAAGAAAGTTATTTCAAAAGAATATTTAAATATTGATTAAGAGTCCAATTATACAACAGGTTTTTTTAAATTAATGAAAATTTTTTTGTTGTATACAAGGACTTCCCTAAATGAATAAAAAGCCTCCGCTGCAACAGTATCTCCGGTCGTGACCATGCTTTGAATCTTGCTAAAATTTTTGCTGATTTAGTTATCTGACTCTAGTTAAACGATTAACCTAATATGGTTCGTTCGTACAAATGTAAGCCCATCGTCATTTGACCAATAAAAATACATATTTGATAACAACAAACTTTTAGTATTTATTAGTATCTAAATAGGATTCTCTATTTTTGTAAAATTCAATTTCATGACACTTCAGCAACAGACAGTATCAAAGCTGATGCTTTATTCTTTTGACATATCCAAAATTCTCACGAAATTAAATACTACAAAAATTTATCAATATTTTTTATTCAATAAGTAAAAGTGTTTCATTAGTCAATAAAAAAGAGGGTCCAATCAAAATTTAAAACTTTGCCAATTCTTTGGGCAACTTGAGGGCTAGGACGTCTTCGTCCATTCTCAATAAAAGTATAGTGAACCCGATGAATTCCCGACAATTGAGCGACTTGAAGTTGCGACATATTTAAATCTTTTCTCAATTCTTTTAACCAATATCGCAAGTATTAGTTTCTCCTTCCGTGTAACTAATAGTTTCCTGTCCTATAATATGATGCAATTTGTTTCTTGTCAATATATATTGCAACGAAATGTGACATTATTTGATGTAACAAAATGTTACTATGGATTTTAGGAGGAATTTTTATGTTTAACGAACGTCTAAGAAGTCAACGTAAACTACTACACTTCACACAAGAATATGTTGCTAAAGAAATCGGTGTTACTAGAGCTGCATATTCTGCATATGAATCTGGCAAACGGCAACCCAATTTCTTGATTTTGATTAATATTGCTCAATTACTAAACGTTTCAATTGATTATCTTTTGGGAAATAACAAAAATGATCATAGAAATGATCTTGGAATAATGGCTGAAGATTTACTTAAAAAATCTGTAGATGATAATTATTATGAGTTTTGGGGTCAACCTGCAACACCGACTCAAAAAAGTTATTTAGAAACTGCGTTAAGAATTGCAATAGACCTTGCAAAACAAAAAGCCTAACCCTGTAAGGATTAGACTTTTTTAGCTAGCACTAACTATTTTTTAATATTGTAGAATGATTTAACACCCTTATATTCAGCAGCGCCTTCCAATTGATCTTCAATTCTCATCAATTGGTTGTATTTAGCAATCCGATCAGTACGGCTCATTGAACCTGTCTTAATCTGACCAGCATTAGTTGCTACTACAAGATCAGCAATTGTTGTATCTTCAGTTTCACCTGAACGGTGAGAAACAACTGCACTATAGCCAGCTTCTTTAGCCATTTCAATCGCTTCAAAAGTTTCTGTCAAAGTACCGATCTGGTTAACTTTGATTAAGATTGAGTTAGCAACGCCCATTTCAATTCCCTTCTTCAAGTAAGAAGTGTTAGTAACGAAAAGATCATCACCAACTAATTGAACTTTCTTGCCAAGACGAGCAGTTAACATCTTCCAGTCATCCCATTCGTTTTCATCCAAAGGATCTTCGATTGAAATAATTGGGTATTTGTCAACTAAACCTTCAAGTAAAGTTGTGAATTCTTCAGCAGAATATGAACGACCGTCAGCTTTAGTTTCATATTTGTGAGTTTCAGCGTTGTAGAATTCTGAAGAAGCACAGTCAAATGCTAAAGCAATATCTCCTGGGTTACCAGCAGTACTTGGGTTATAACCAGCAGTTTTAATAGCTTCAACTAAAACTTCAAATGGTTCTTCGTTGTTTTTAAGATCTGGTGCAAATCCACCTTCATCACCAACAGCAGTAGTATCGCCACGACCTTTTAAAATCTTTTGAAGTGCATGGAAAGTTTCAGCACCCATTCTAACAGCTTCACGAATTGATTTTGCACCAATTGGCATAATCATAAATTCTTGGAAGTCAACGTTGTTTGATGCATGCTTGCCACCATTGATAACGTTCATCATTGGAGTTGGTAAAACATGTCCGTTAGGACCGCCTAAGTATTCATATAATGGTTGACCTAATTCATCTGCAGCAGCACGAGCAGCAGCAAGTGAAACACCAAGAATCGCATTAGCGCCTAATTTGCCTTTGTTTGGAGTACCGTCAAGATCGATCATCGCTTGATCGATTGCACGTTGATCAGTAACTTCCATTCCAACAATGGCATCTGTAATTTTTGTATTTACATTATTAACTGCTGTTAAAACGCCTTGTCCGCCAAAACGACTAGCATCACCGTCTCTTAACTCAACAGCTTCGTGTTCACCAGTTGAAGCACCTGATGGAACATCAGCACGACCGAAGCCACCAGCTTCAGTATAAACTTCAACTTCAACAGTAGGATTTCCACGTGAATCAAGAATTTCACGAGCAAGTATATCTGAAATAATAGACATTAATTATATCTCCTTTATTTATCTGACACTCTTATTTTATCTAAATTAGAATTAAAAATATATAGCTTAGTCGTTATAATTAGCTAATTGCAAAAAGCTTTCAGGTTCAAGTGAAGCACCACCGACAAGACCGCCGTCAATGTTTTTCTTACCCATCAACTCTTTAATGTTCTCTGGTTTAACAGATCCGCCATAAAGAACGCGCATTTTTTCAGCAACGCCTTCACTATAAAGTTTTTCAACAACTTTACGGATATGAGCACAAACCTCTTCAGCTTGTTCTGAAGTTGCAGTTTTGCCAGTTCCGATTGCCCAAATTGGTTCATAAGCGATTACTAAGCGTGATACTTGATCTTCTGTTAAGCCTTTGATACCAGCTTTAACCTGATCTTCGACCCATTTGTTAGTTTCGCCTTTTTCACGAATTTCAAGACTTTCACCAACACAAAGAATTGGAGTCATCCGGTTTTTAAAAATTTGATGAGCTTTCTTGTTTACATCTTCATCAGTTTCGTGGAAATATTCACGTCTTTCAGAATGTCCAATAATTACATATGGAATGTGCATTTCTGAAAGTACTTTTGGACTATTTTCACCTGTAAATGCACCAGCATCTTCAAAATAGCAATTTTCTGCTGCTGGCTTTAATTGGGTATCGGCTGAAGATTCAACTAAAGCTTCCAGATCAACGGCTGGAGCACCAATAACAGTTTCAACTTTACCTGATTGCGGAAGTTTTGATTTAACAGCTGAAACAAACTCGCGAGTTTGTTCAGGGTTCTTATTCATCTTCCAGTTACCAGCGATTAATGGTATTCTCATAATTTCCTCCTATTTATCTGAAATTGCAGCAATTCCTGGCAAAGTTTTACCTTCCAGGTATTCTAAGGATGCGCCACCACCAGTAGAAATATGAGTGATTTTATCAGCAATTCCCAATTGGAAAGCAGCAGCTGTTGAATCGCCACCACCAACAATTGTTGTTGCACCTTGAAGATCACCAAGCGCACGACCGATTTCTAAAGTACCTTCAGCAAAGTGACTCATTTCAAACGCACCCATTGGTCCGTTCCAAACAACAGTCTTAGCGCCTTGTAATTTAGAAACAAATAATTTAATTGATTTAGGTCCAATATCAAGACCCATTTGATCATCTGGGATATTATCTTCAACAACACTTGTTGGAGCGTCATTTGAAAATTCAGGTGCTACCACATGATCAACTGGTAAAACAATTTTGTCACCAGCTTTAGCTAATAATTCTTTAGCAAGTTCAACTTTGTCAGCTTCAAACAATGATTTACCAATCTTTTTGCCTTGAGCTGCAAGGAAGGTATAAGCCATTCCACCACCGATTAAAATATAATCAGATTTTGGAATCAAATTAGTGATGACGTCAATTTTGTCAGATACTTTAGCACCGCCAAGGATTGTCACAAATGGATGAACTGGATTATCAACTGCGTCACCTAAGAACTTGATTTCTTTTTCCATTAAGAAACCAGCTGCTACTGGTTTGCCGTCTTTCTTCATTGCTTCAGCAATTCCAACGTTAGAAGCATGGGCACGATGAGCTGTACCGAATGCGTCATTAACAAAAGCATCACCTAAACTTGCCCAATACTCGCCAAGTTTTGGATCGTTTTTACTTTCGCGTTTGCCAAAATCATTGTCAATGTCTTGGAAACGAGTGTTTTCCATTAAAAGAACGTCACCGTCTTTTAATTCATTAACTGCATCTTCGAGTTCTTTGCCTTCGTTAACTGGCATGAATTTTACGGGTTTATCCAATAATTCACTGAGGCGTTTAGCAACTGGTGCAAGTGTTAATTCTTTTTTGTCATCGTCAGACTTGATTCTTCCTAAGTGAGACAAAAGAATTAGTTTGCCGCCTTGTTCCATTACATATTTGATTGTAGGAAGTGCTGCAACGATTCTGTTATCGTTACCAATAACGCCGCCTTTAATAGGAACGTTAAAGTCAACCCGCATCAAAACTTTTTTGTCTTTTAAATCAAGATCTTTAACTGTTAATTTAGCCATTTATTTTAATCTCCTATTCAATAAAAAAAGACGAATAGCCAAATAAACTACCCGTCTTAATCCACACTCTATTAAAGAGTAGCAAATTTGAGAAGTGTACGAACCATCTGGCAAGTAAAGCCGTATTCATTGTCATACCATGAAACAGTCTTAACTAATTGTGAGCCATCAGGAGCAGTAGTAACTTCTGTCTGAGTTGGATCAAATAATGAACCGTGTGTATCACCAATAACATCAGAAGAAACAATTTCATCAGCATTCCAGCCAAATGAATCATTCTTGTCATTTGCATATTTGTGGATTGCTTCGTTAACTTGGTCTGCAGTAACGTTACCCTTGTCTAAGATTGAAACAAGTTCAGTTAATGAACCGTCAATAACTGGTACACGTTGTGCATGACCTTGTAATTTGCCATCAACTGCAGGAACAACTAAACCGATAGCTTTAGCAGCACCAGTTGAATGAGGAATAGTACTGTTTGAAGCAGTACGTGCAGCACGCTTGTCGCCACCACGCACTGGTCCGTCGAGGATCATCTGTGTAGAAGTGAAGGCATGAACTGTAGTCATTGTACCAACTTTGATGCCATATTCTTTGTTAAGTGCATCAACCATTGGAGCTAAACAGTTTGTAGTACATGAACCAGCTGAAACGATTCTATCATCATGAGTTAAAGTATCATCATTTACGCTGTAAACGATCGTTTTGATCTTACCAGCAGGAGCTGAGATCAATACTCTCTTAGCGCCAGCATCTAAATGAGCTTTTGCTTTTTCTTCTGAAGTGTAGAATCCTGTACATTCCAAAACAAAGTCTACACCATCATTTTTTACCCATGGGATTTTGCTTGCATCAGGTTCTGCATATACACGATAATTTTTGCCGTTTACAACAATGCTATCATCTGTTGCACTGACGTCAGCTTTCAACGTGCCATGAGTTGAATCATACTTCAACAAATGAGCCAAAAGTGCAGGAGAAGTAAGGTCATTAATTGCAACCACTTCAATATCTGTACTCTTGTCGCCCAATTCTAAAATGCGACGAAAAGCTAAACGACCAATTCGGCCAAATCCGTTAATACCAATTTTTACTGTCATAATTTAACAGTTCCTCCTTAGGAAATATATCTAAATATAGGGTTCAAAAGTTTATTTGCTAACAACCCAATGCTATCGAACCTAAGCTTAAGCGATTAGAAAATCTTTAGCCCTATCAACCACTCAAAATAATAACACTATTTGCTGATATTTGCTAGAATCTTAACCGGAATTTTACAAAAATAATGTTAGTTTAGTTGAAATAATTTTTATTAAAACGCTATCATCTTTAAAATAAAGGCCTTCCTTAAAGTTTTATGATAAGGCTTGTTTATCTTACAAGAACGTTTCTAGGCAAAATAGTTGATCCCGAATTTTTTTTGTAATCACATGCGACAACGGCTTGGAACTAGCGACCTCAACGAAATCATTGGCGATTAATACTTCGAATGCTTTATTTAGCAAATAGCGGCTTATCTTTAAAGTATTGCTCAAATCAGTATCAGTGATTGTTCCTACGTAGGGGCCAAATATAGCTTTTTGACATAAAGCAAACATAATTTCCTTCTCATTAGAGTTCAACTTTAATTTGGCGATTAATCGCTTCGCATTTTCTAGAAGTTTAATTCCATTATCTAATTTATCGATAATGTTATATTGCCCAAAGATCAACAGCTGCATCATTTTGATCACAAACTTGGTCCCCTCGCCTTGATTATAAACGTTGGACATCTCAACGAATGCCTTATAATAAGAGTTTCGATTCTTCGCAATTGCCGTTGAAAACTGCAAAGCTGACATTCGATCTAGCTTACGTGAGAGATAGGAGCAAACGATAAAGCGCCCTGTCCGCCCATTGCCGTCGTAAAATGGATGAATATATTCAAAATAATAATGGGCCAAAAAACACTTTGGCAGCGAAGGTATATTCGGATTATTCATTTCAGCTACAAGCTTACTTAGATCATTAGTAATTTCCTCTTCTGACTCATCACCACGATGAATAACCTTTTCACTGGTCTGAATAACCTCATTAGCCTTTCTAAACAACTTCCCATCCGGTTGATCTTCAGTGCTAATTTCTTGACTAACTAGCTCGTCCCAAATATCTCGGAAATCTTTAACAGAAGAAATTGTGTTGTATTTCTTTTCCTCAAAATTAGCATAAAGCTTGACTAAACCAGAAAAACGTTCCTTGCCGACTTGACTTTTTTGAGTCGTTCAAAAGTTTGACTAATTTCTTCCTTAGAACTTTTTACACCTTCAATATCGTTAGTACTCTGCAATTCATCAACTAAATTATTATTAAAAATCTGCTCCTGAGCCACTTCAGGTATAAGCGCCATTTTTTTATCAATCTGGTGTGAAAGAGTAAAAATTTCTTCTTCCAATTGACTAATTTGGAGCGCAGGAAGATAGAAAATTTCAAATTGATCACTTGTTCTAAACTCATTGACCAACGGCGCCATTGTAAGCCCCGTATGAACCGCAAGTTCGTTGTTTCTTCGGCTATCAACCATCTTGCGATAACTCTCAAGATCACGGTGCTTTACCGCTTCGTAATAAATCCCCTTCAAACCGCGATATTTGTTACCTGTCATCGAATCCTTCTTTCAAAATAACGAGTTTTTTTGTTTCTTAGATTAGATTCTAACTTTTATTTTCAAAAAAACAACGTTTTTTAAATATCCGAGCTGCCACCTGCTGAACCGCCGCTTCCGCCGCCGCCACCTGAGAAATGGTCGTCAAAGTGGTCATCGCCATAATTTCGATACCTGCTATAACTCCACAAATTCCGTCGACGAGTGTCTCTGATAAATTCTTGTTTAGACATTGAGTGATATCTCTTAACCGTAAGCCAAATTCCCACTGCCGAAGCAACAATAATGAAAATAATAATCGGCGCCACAATTTGAAAAACGATTCCTTTGACCACTGGCGACGCACTACTAGTGCTGGGATTTTCATCGATCACTTGCGTTATGGAATTGAACGTCTGTTGAATCCCTTGATTCACTAATAGCGAATCGGTTGATTTTAAATTTGTGCGATTATCTTCCAAGATTTGCGACCGCTTAGAAGCGTTTAATTGATTATCTAATCCGTTGCCAACCTGAATCACGACGTTGCGTTCCCCATTATTTAAAGCGTACAAAATCAAAACCCCGTTATTTTTGGAATAATCGCCAATACGCCACGATTGAAACAAATCGCGGGCATAGGTCCCGACTTGTTCACCGCCTGTTGAATTAACGACTGCCACAACTACCTGCGGAGCATGGCTTTTATTTTTATACTGCCGGTTCTTATTTTCGATTAACTGTTGCGTGGAGTCAGTCAAAAGGCCCGCCTCATCATAGTAGAAGCTACGCGGAGAACTAGGCAAAGTTGCCGCCTTAACGATTTGGGGCCAAGCTATTGCGTTAAATAGAATTGCCACAAACAAAACGATATTTAATTTGATTTTCTTTCTCATAATTGCGATCCAAACTTATTATTTAAATCCATTTTACCATTAAAGGTTTATTTGAGACCATCTAAAGCTTAATAATTTGAACGTTGATTTTTATCGGTCGAGTTTAAACATAAAAAATGAATATCATTTAATAGTATGACAGCTCTTTTGATGCTTAAGGGGTCGAATCAAGCAATGTATACGTCACCTCACCGCTGTAGCTTCCAGCCTCCGGAATATTATTTGCCGTAGTTTTGAAAATCATATTCCACGGCTCTTCCCACGTATCTTCGTAAACTACTCCTGGAATTACCTTTTCTGCTAAAAAGGTCGCTACTGGGGTCAAATTAGTTTCCACTCCCGAATTGTTCTTATGATGAAGCGGATTACCGACAATTCGCTTGGTTCCCTTAGTTAAAGGCTGCGTCATTGCTCCTTCAATTCGCCACTTCTTGTTCTTACGAGAGTTACGGTTGTCAATAACTTTAAACTGATGATCTGTACTTTCATAGTTATGACTGCGAACTGATCCTCGATGCGTGCCAAAATCAATCGCAGTTGGTGCTTTAAGCTGGACCCGACCACGCTGATCCCAAACATAAGTCCGAACGTCATTACGCGTTGCTGATTCACTCATAATCTGAGCTGCCGTCAAAACATCACCTTTGGGTTCATGATCACTTCCTCCAACCCCAACCTCTCGCCACTGAGCATCAGTTGCATAATATTGCGAATTCGGCGGAACTGGTTTATCTAAATCATTTATTGGCGTTCTAGGATTTGGATCTGCTAAACCTGTCGTATTTGATAACTTTGTATTTACTCCTAACGTTAATTTCCATAAATTTGTTGTCCCATTTAAAGAATCATCCATATTCATGGTATTGGGATTTGTTGTGAAACTTGAAAGATCTAAACTACTCAAAGAACTGCAGTTCTCAAATGCATGATCCATTGTTGTTACATTCGTTGTGTTAAAATTTTGTCCAAACGTGATCTTTTTTAGATTCGTGTCTTCCTTAAACATATATGCCATTGTTGTAAGACTTGAAGTATTAAAATTACTCAGATCTATCTCGGTTAGATTATTATCAAATTCAAATAACCAATTCATATTTTTTACATTCGAGGTGTTTAGACGACTTACATCTAAAGTTTTTAAACTTCGACAAACTGCAAACATTGCCTGCATATCCAGTGCACTGCTTGTATCAATATGATCCATATCAATACTCTCTATACTCTGCATCCCTTCAAAGAAGCCGCCGAAGTTAGTCACATTTGACGTTATAAAATCAGGTCCAAACTTTAGATCAGTTACACTTGAACAATTTCTCAAAAATCGAAACATATTATACGCTTTTAATGTATTAAAGCCTGACAGATCAATTGCCGTAAGATTCTTACAATCATTAAACATCCAGCTATAGTCCGTTACTTCTGTCGTGTTAAGATTAGTTAGACCTACAATTTCGGTCATTGCTGTAAAGCCTTTGAAAAGTTGAGCAATACTCGCTTTTGCGCTTACTCCTGGACTGATTACCGTTTTAGTAATTTGAGTTTTATATTGATCCCAAGGCCAAGTAACTGTTGGATTAATTGGATCAACTGAAGAATCTATCACTGCATCTACTAAGGCATTCAACTCATGCGGGTATATCGTCAGAACTTTGGTGGTCGGATCAATATACCACCATATATAGTCATTGAGATTTATGTGTTTGACCTCTGAAACATTATTTGAATTATCCACCGCTACAATATGGAGATATTTATTTAAACTTGCTGGCAATGGCAAACTTAAATTAGCCGACGGATCTGTTGCAGAGGTTGCAGACAAATTAATATTTGTTACTTCACCGGTCGATGGATTCTTAGTTACCGCTGGCGTACTTGTCGGTGAACTGTCTAAAGTGTAGACGTACCCTTTTACCCCGCTCTCTACCGAAGTTTTAATCACATCTGAGTATTTATCTCTTAATGCAGTTTTGGCTTTTACTCGATAGTAGTAATCGGTCGGATTGTCATTAGTATTTACTTTTAAATTAAGTTGGCTTGCACTCGTTCCCGTAAGCGTTGTACTTGGTGCATCTGGAGCCGCTAAATCTTTAACTGTATAGTCTTCGCCATGACGTGTTGTATTCAAAGTACTTGTATAATAGACCATATTAGCAATAATTTTTGCCTCATCAGGAGTACACTGACCAGTTGTATGACCAGTCTGAATCATTGCGTAATTTCCTTTAGTAAGTAAATACCAGTTATCATCGCCAATAACTCTACCCGAATAATCGTATGCATGGTTAGTGTAGTTAGTAAAGTCAATATCATTAACAGAGTTGGGCGGGTATCCTCCTTCATACTGCATCCACCTAGTAGCGCTATCATCATACATATAAAACTGAGCAAGTGAATGAGAGACAGAAATATTATAGGTAACAGTTGGATCAAGATAATAAGGATACTGATTCAACATCCCATTGGCAGTAAATGAAACATGATTTGCTCCACGCCACTTGTAACTATCAACTCTGCCTCCTTGATTTTCAATATCACTGGGAAACATCCAACCTAATTTTGGAGCAAATCTATTGAAATAATGGTGCGATCCCATATAAATGCCAGCCAGCGTATCATGTCCTAAGATAATTGATCTCCCTGTATTAGCAAAAGATTCCACAATCGGTTGTGACGTGGCAGTTAAATCATTAACTCCTGGAGTCCACCCACCATTACTATCCGAAGAACCGAAATAAATACCGTCATACCGATAATTTCCATCAGCATCTTTTAAATATCCATCAGGATTAGCGTTAAAATCAGGTAAAGAAATTTCATCAACGTCAATCAAATTCATAGAAACAGGTTGCCCCGAACCATTATTTTGATTCATCCATGCTTTTAAAAAACGACCATCAGGAGGATAAACGTTTAGAATCTTAATTTTTTTACCGTAGTTAGTCGGGGCTGTTTCCCAAGCAGTATCATTATCAGAAATTATGCTGCTTGTTGATCTCTGCACAATATAACCATCAGAAATATCAGAAACAATATCCCAATCTAAAGAAATTGAGGCCTGGTTCCCCACAAATTTGCTCTCGCCTCTTAAACCAAATTCTCCGTTCTTAACTATTGTTGAAGGCGAACGCAGATTAATCCTTGAATTGATCTTTGGAGTTCGCGGAAATTGTAAAGGATCCGCGAAAACAACTTCTGAGGGTCTATCTAAATGCCCCCCCCCTGAAATCGCTACCATTAGTTTCAATTGAAGGAAAAACTGATGCAATAACGTGCTGCTTCATGTTAGAAGCCAACAAAATTGTTAGAGCCACCGCTAAGGCCACCAAAATATATCTAAATTTCTTGAATGTTTTCATTGTCATCTCCCGTAATGTAATATCATTATATTTAGTATACCAAACTAGTAATCAGATTTTGTGCAATATTTTTAAAAAAAATAAAAAAAGACGAATTAACGTACGTGTATAATTGATTAATTCGTTTTTGTCTTATTTGGATTAATTTATTACATAAAGGATATATAAATTTTGGTTAATAAAGTTTTGAAAATGATTTAAGATCTAAAAAAAACGAAAAATATTTCGTTTTCTTAAGAATGCGTATCTCTTTCTATTAAAGTCTACTGTTTTTTGAGAGAGTCGAAATGAAGATTAACTTTGGTAGTGTCTCCGTTCTGAAAAGTAAACTCAATTTCTGTAAAAGTATTTCCTTTAGGTTTTTCTTCTAATTTAGTCAGTGAAGAAGTTGGAGTATAGACAATTGAACCATCTTCTATTTTTTAACATCATATTCAGTATTTTCAAGCACTTTAATTTTCGGGGGAATGTGTAGCATTTTTAATTCTTCAACGGTTGTTACTCTAACGATCATAATAAATCCTCCATTTTCACTATAAATATATTTAAGGTAGTGCACTCACCAAGGTAAACGTTGTTGTTGCGTTATATTTACCGGCTTTCGGAATATCACTCGGACTTGCCTTAAAACTCAAATTCCATGGATAATCTTTAACATCTTGATACAAATTCGTTGCAGTGCCGTTATATAACACTTGCGCTGTAGAAGTTAAATGCGTCGTCGTCCCCGAAGTAGTGTCATGATAATAAAGCGGATCGCCATTAATCACTTTGGTTGGATCTGTTGCATGCTTAAACGGTTTCGTTACCGCTGCTTCAATGCGCCAATTCTTGCCCGTTCGTACGTTTCGATTATCGGTCAACTTCAAATTCTGCGCTGAACTTTTGTATTCTTGATTTTTCAAATGTCCCGCATGAGTTCCCAGATCAATGTTGCCTGGCGTTGCTTCTAAAGTCTGCTTACCAATTTGATCCCAAACGTACGTCCGCTTGCGATTAGCCGTCGCCGATTCACTCATAATTTCAGCTGCGGTCTTCGCTGCTCCGTCTGGCTCATGCAGGAAATCATCAGTGCTTGCCTCCCGCCACTGAGCATTCGTAACGTAATACTGCGGATTAGGCGGTACTGGAGAATTTAAATCAATAACTTTATTCCCAGGCGTTGGATCTTTCAATTTTGCAGAGATCAACGTCCCGCTAACTGTAACATCTGGAATTTTCGTATTTGGTCCAAGCGTTAATTTCCAAAGTTTAGGAGTATCTGACAACATCTCATTGTAGCCGCTCTCCACATGATTTAAACTCCCTTTGTGAACAACATTAGTCAGGTCAAAACTGCTCAAATCAAGACTCGCTAAAGACGTACAACCATTAAACATATAGTTAACATTCGTTACTTTACTAGTATTAAAATGGCTTACATCAATATTCTTTAATGAACTACAATCGCGAAACATATATTCCATCTCAGTAACATTGTTGGTATTAAATTTCGTTGCATTCCATTTTAGATCAGATAAAGAGGTACAATACCCAAACATGAATTTCATATCAGTTACTTTACTGGTATCAAAACTTCTTAAATCAAGGTTCGTTATCGATGAACAGCTAGAAAACACGTAACCCATATCAGTAACATTACTGGTATTAAATCCTGTTACATCGAGGCTCGTTAGTGATTCACACCCACTAAACAGGTATCGCATTGAAGTAACTTTAGAAGTATCAAAATCCTTCACTTCTAAATTGGTTACTTTTTTGCAGCTTTTAAACATTTCACTCATATAAGTAACATTATGGGTATCGAAATTCTTCACATCGAGACTGGTTAATGACCAACAGTTACCAAACATTGTCCTCATATCAGTAACTTTACTTGTATTAAAGTTACTAACATTTAAATTGATTAAGGAATTACATTGGCAGAACATGAAGTACATGTCCGTCACTTCACTGGTATCGAGATCCTCAAGACCTTCAATCGAAGTCATATTTTCATGATCATAAAATAAGGTTCTTAGTCGTCCTTTTGCTGTCACTCCTGGTTTAATTATCGTCTTTTCTATCTGTAATCGAGAGCCCCACCAAGGAAATCCATATGTATTCTCAGAAGCAATATACTCATTATCTCTAACGTAATTTAACTCGTGCGGATAGATGGTCAAGACCTTCGTCGTTGCATTAAAATCCCACCAGCCCAGATCATTAACCGTTACTGAATCAGTCATGGGAGCAAAATTGGCGGTATTGTATACTGTGTCAGTACTAGCTAAAGGTGCGTTCGGATTACTAGGATTGTAGAAATACGAACCATACACTGGATTTCCATTATCATCAATCAATTGATTCGACTGATCATAAATTGAGACCTTTGAGACAATGGTTGAAGTCTTGGGTGCTCCCGACGTTGCAGGATTATTAGTTATCGTAATCTGTCCCGCATCATTAGCAGTAAGGCTGGCTTTCTCGACTCCTTCATACTTCAACTTAACCGTATTAGTACCCGTCTCGCCCGTTCTAATATCATTAATTGCTCCCACTTTTATCGGAACATAAAGTGATCCGTCTTTTTGAGTAACACCTGCAGGCAACGTACCTTTTGGTGTGAAAAGGCCACTTAAGGACTGAACCGCCGTAACTTTTGACCAAACACCAGGAAGTGTATTGTTTTTGGCTGTATATTTAAACGTTACTTCGTCTCCCGGATGAATATTAGCAGTCTTAGAGAATGTTGTCCCGTCAGTACTTAACTGTAAATCAGATGTTACATCGGTACTTCCTTGAGGAAATTCTTGACGATAAACATAATTAACAAAGATTATGTTTTCAAAATTAGTCGTAACTGTTACATTTCCGCCACTTGTATCGACAGTTGAACCACTCCCAGGTGCTCCTAAACGCTTATTGGTCCGAGTGTTGTTATTAAAAAAAGTTCCATTGACTTGTGCTCTTCGATAAATTTTGCCATTTTTCACGATCGTAGCTGGACTACTTGAGTCAACAAACTGAGTGGAGCCCGGATGCGTTACC
This sequence comes from Xylocopilactobacillus apicola, assembly GCF_033095985.1. Lineage (NCBI taxonomy): Bacteria > Bacillati > Bacillota > Bacilli > Lactobacillales > Lactobacillaceae > Xylocopilactobacillus > Xylocopilactobacillus apicola. Next base: position 334,054 of record NZ_AP026802.1, on the reverse strand, counting down.
TGCCAGTTTGCTTCCAAGGTCGATACTGGCGGTTGTAAATCATTTCCGTTTTCATCAATATAGCGGGTCGTAATTACCGAATCCCCTGGTGTAAATGTCCCGCGAATATTTTTAATTGTATTACCTTCAACTCCCGCTCCCGTCGAACCCAAAACCGAAAATGCCCAGCTCGGCTTACTGGCAATTATCGCCTGTTCATTGGCATTTAAGACCTTGGTCCAATTTACCTGACCACCTGTTGCTGCATCACCAATTGTAACTTTCAACGTATGAGTTGCCGCTGTGTAAAAAATCTGCATTGGTCGCCATGTATTATCTGGAACCACAATTGCATCTCCACTAACACTGCCAAAAGAATTACTTTTAGGTGTGACTGCAAGCCCATTCAATGGCGCTGAATATTGAGAAGCCGAAGAAAATCCGGTATTGTCGGTCGTTACAAAAGACCCGTTAGCTACTCCGCCTGAGGTCGTCCCAGCATAATAATCATCAGGATAACGATCGACATCTAAATAATGACTTGTACTACCGTAAGGTGTATTAGCAACCCTAGTTCCCATAACCCCATTATAATTCGTATCGATTTTAAAACTGATGGCGTTCATAATATCGCTGATCCCAAGGTCTCCTCCATTTATTCCAATCGAATGGATATTTTGACCAAGATCAGGATCGTCAGTAGTTGTTACTGGAGTTGTATCAGAATGACGACCAAATACTGCTGGTAAAACATAAGGTGAACCGCCTTGTAAATCAGTTATTGTTTCACCTGGACTATATAACGGGTGAAAAATAAAGCCTAATCCATCTGCGAGAAAAGCAAGCGAAGAACGTTCAATTTTCAAATTCCAGCTGAAATTGAAATCTTTGGTCATATCAACTGTTGCATTAAGCGTGACCGCTCCAACTTGATAATATTTTGGCTCGTTAATCGAAATGGTATCCCACGTACCATCATCGTTAACCTTGGCTACTGCGCTACCGACCGTCGCAAAAAAATTCTGGCTATCACCTGGTCCCATGCTGACCGGAGTTTGAGAACCAGAACCACGTGGTTGAATTTTAGAAAATGATCCAAAAATGGATTCCTTCTCATCATTCTTTTTATTAGAATTACTGATTGATACATTTTGCGGAAATTCAACTGCTTTTATCTCCTGTTTAAAATTTAAACTAAAAAACAAAGTTAAAATTCCAATTAATAACACCAGAATATAGCCCAGCTTTTTTGCTAGTCTCATCGTCATCTCCCTACCATTTGTGTTCAAACTATTCAATTAATGTTAGTATATCAGATTTATTATTAATTTAGATTCCTTTTTTTATAAAAAAATTTCGAAATAATAAATCATCTATTTTTTTAACCCGCTCCTTGTCTTAAAAGCAATCATTTCTGTCGCTGACAAACAAAAAACTATCCTAAAAATCCAGGATAGCCGCTGTTTTAAGGAATATTCACTAATGTGTACATTACAGTTGCTTGATACTGACCAGGAATTGGTATATCAGTGCGCTTCATCTTAAAACTCAAACTCCAAGGAATGTTCAAAGTGTCTCGATATCCACTTCCTGCAGCACCGTTATATATCGATTGAGCGGTTGAAGTAAGGTTGGTCGTAGATCCGCCACTGTGATAATAAAGTGGATTACCAGCAATTTTCTTAGTACTGTCCAAAACATGTTCGAATGGCTTCGAAATTGCCGCCTCGACGCGCCACAGTTTCCCTGTCCTACCATTACGATTATCGGATATATTAAAACTTTGGATAGAAGTAACATATTCTTCTGAATGACGTGGCGCTTGATGAGTTCCGAAGTCAATTCCCGTAGTAGTTGAAAGTCTCTGAGTCCCCATTTGATCCCAAACGTAAATACGTTTACCTATTCCTGTTTGAGAATCAGCAATAATTTGAGCAGCATTTTTTGCTGTTCCCATAGGATCGTGTAGTGAACCACCCCCAACTTCTCGCCACTGATTAGCAGTTACATAATAACTTTGACCCGCATCATTAATGACAGTCTCCTCAACTGGATCTGTTAAGCCACAATTGTTAAGGAGCTGCGAGCCCGCTCCAATAACTAAATGCCAGAGTTTTGGGCTCCCATCAAACATCGAGCTCATCGCAGTAACGTTACTTGTGTTAAAACTACTAATATCTAGACTCGGCAATACCCACATATGAGCAAACATAACCGTCATATCAGTTGCACTTGTTGTATTGAAGCTTGTTACATTTAATTTCTTTAATTCGTGCATCTCATTAAACATGTAACTGAAATCTTGGACTAGACCTGTATTGAAATTATTTAGATTCAACTCTGTGATGCCCGTGCAGGCTTGAAACATGCCTCGCATACTAGTAACATGATCCGTAACAAAGCTGCTTACATTTAAACTAGTTAACCCTGTGCAGTAGTTAAACATACTATTCATGTCCGTTACATTCGCTGTATCAAAACGACTAACATCAAGACTAGTTAAACTTTGGCAATGCGCAAACATTGCGTTCATATCAGTGACGTTGGCGGTGTTTAAATCAGCAATACCTTCAATTGAAGTAGCTGAAGTAAGATCAGCAAATAAATTGTGAAGCGACCCACGAGCTGTTACTCCTGGCTTAAGTACTACTTTTGTAATATCCGCCGCTTGATCATGCCAAGGCCAAACTGAGGCACCCGATGTATCATTTGCTCCATTTAACTCATGTGGAAAAATGGTTAAAACTTTAGTAATCGGATCAATTTCCCACCACTTTAGTTCTGATACGATGACCGTTTTTACTGCCGAAACATTATTGGCATTATCGACTGCGATGACGTGCAAATATTTACCAGCTGGATCTGGCACATTTAACGACAAACTAGCCTGACTTCCATTAGTTGGAGTAAGATTAATGTTCGTTACGTTCCCTGTCACGGGATCCTTCGTCACTGCTGGGGCACCATTAGGATCAGTATCTAACAAGTAGATATATCCTTTAATACCGCTTGACACCGGTACCTTGACCTCATCTGAGGTCTTCATTCCATTATCAGTATTAGCTTTAACTCGGTACGTATAGTCTGGTCCTCGATCAATCGCACCAATATTAAAATTCCACAGATCACCAACCTGGGAAGTATAATTTACTGTCGGCAAATCAGGTGCAACGGTATCTTTGACCGTGTAGTCAGCACCTTCAGTTGTTGTATTTAGCGTACTCGTATAATACAACATGTTAGCAATAATTTTTGCTTCGTCTGGCGTACACTCCCCTGTTGTGTGTCCCGTCTGAATCATCGCATAATTATTTTTGGTGACCAAATACCAGTTATTATCCCCAATTTTATTGCCGTTTGAATCTAACACATAATTAGTTTTCCCACCAAAAGACGAATTTCCTGCTGAAAATTCCATCCATTTAGTTGCGCCACTATCATACATAAAAAACTGACTCACCGTATGAGATTTCGAAATACTATAAATCGCTGTGCTATCAAGATAATGCGGGTACTGATTCAAGATTCCATCATTTACGAATTTCACCCGATCAGTTCCCGGCCAAGTCGTACCGTCATAAGTATTACCGTCAGCCGTGATTTCTCGGGGAAACTTAAGACCAAGTTTCGATCTAAATTTCCCGAAATTATCATGATTCATGTACGGACCCTCATACGTAGTAATCGTATCGTGTCCCAAAACTATTGAACGACCAGTGTCGGCAAAAGCCGCAACTTTTGGCTGAGAGGTAGTTGTCAAATCATTGTAGTCTTGCCACCCACCGTTACTATCAGCCGAACCAAAGAAAATTCCATCATACTGATATAGACCGTCACTATTTTTTAAATATTGATCAGGATTTACGTTAAAATCGACTAATGCAACCTCATCAACATCAATTAAGCCCATCGACACTGGTTGCCCCGAGGTTGGGTCGATCTGGTCCATCCAAGATTTCAAAAAGTTGTAACGGGTTCCGCCATTAGTCGGATAAACATTTAGAACCTTAATATGCTTACCGTAGTTGGTCGGAGGAATCGTCCAAGTATATCCGTCAGTTGTTCGCTCTACAATGTAGCCATCTGACGCATTGGGAACCCGATCCCAATTCAAACTCACAAAACTCCGTCCGTTATTAAATTTGCTTTCAGCGTTCAGGCGAAAATCTCCTGGATTAACTACCGTCGAAAAATCTCGCGGCTGAATCTGACCAAACGGAGCGATTAAATCATTTCCTAAAGGTTTATAAGATCCCCCCCCCTGGAAACGTTATCATTGCGCGAATTTGCTACATTAGACGGGAAATCTCCTGCCTTACTGTCCTGTTTAAAGTTCAAAACAAACAGCAGGGGCAAAAGCAAACTTGATATTGACAAGATATAGCATAGCTTTTTCGCTAAGTTCATCGACATCTCCTCTTTCTGATCTTAATTCTCTACTAATTATCGATAGTATACCAGACTTCTTATGATTTTTGATTTCGCTTTTTGTAAAAAAAATCTGAAATAGTAGAACAAAGTTGCTGAGCCTGTATTCTTTAAGTGTTAAGGAAGTTATGCAACAAAAAGCCGTCCTTATCCACTTCGGTAAAGACGGCTCTTTGTAGTAATTGATGTTTCATCTGAACTCAGATGCGGGACCTGGGAGTCGAACCCAGATTTCAGGAATCGGAATCCTACGTGCGATCCATTACACTAATCCCGCGCAAATACTAGAATACCTAAATAATGTCCCTCCGTCAAGAAAAAATCACTACTGAGTCAGTAGTGATCCGTCTAATTTCATAAATTACTTCTAGGAGAATTATCAAAAATCAAATTCTGGCTGTTTGATTTCGACTTCATTAATATAGCTAAAATTTGTGAACAAATCATGAACAAAAATTAAAAAATTATTGTCTCGCAACTTGCACCTAAAAAAATTATAATAGAGGGAAATACTTATCAGGAGCCATCTTAAATGAACTTTAGAACTCGTTTAGCAATTTTCTCTGCTACAACCAGCCGTTTTATTTTACAAAAAGTCTTACACCGCAGCGGTACTGCTTTGCCAGGTAAGATCGCACTAAAGATTCAACCGAACTTGCTTAAAGATCTCAATCAAAATCTTGATGTGGTAATTGTGACTGGCACTAACGGCAAAACTTTAACGACTGCCCTTTGCACCAAAATTTTAACTAATGCGGGTTACCAGGTCATCACCAACTCATCTGGTTCAAATATGATCCAAGGAATTGTTGATACGATTATTACGCAAACTCCGAGCCATCCGGCTGACAAATTAATTGCGATCTTAGAAGTAGACGAGGCCAACGTGGAAGTTGTCACCGAATCTCTCAAGCCGAAATTTTTCGTCTTAACGAATATTTTTCGTGATCAAATGGATCGTTACGGCGAAATTTACACAATTTATGATAAAATTCTGGCCGGAATCAAAAAAGCTCCGGAGTCGACGGTGATCGTTAATGGTGACTCCCCCATCTTCCAACGTGATAAACCTAGTAACCCTGAAGTTTATTATGGCTTCAACCATGATTCAGCTGATCATTCGCTTCCAGCTCCATCTAACACTGACGGAATTCTTTCGCCGACTGACAACAGTATTCTCCATTATCGCTTTTTAACTTATGCTAATCTTGGGTCCTACTATTCGGTTACTGACGATTTCAAACGACCACCGCTTAAATATTGCGTCACCAAGGTCGACGAGTTGACCCCAAAATTCTCTAAATTTGAAATTGATACACATCCATTTAAAATTGAAATTGGTGGTCTTTACAATATTTATAATGCGCTGGCAGCTTATTCTTTGGCGCGGGAATTAGGAATTTCTCCTGCAACAATTAAAGACGCATTTGAACAAAACCAACAGATTTTTGGCCGCCAAGAAGCGATCAGCGTTGGCGACAAAGAACTCACAATCGTTCTGGTCAAGAATCCCGTTGGAGCCAATGCGGTCATTGATATGATGATGACAGAACCCGATCCATTTTCGCTGATTGTCCTTTTAAATGCGAATTATGCTGACGGGATTGATACTTCGTGGATTTGGGATACTGATTTTGAGAAATTGCATCAAGCTAACGTCAAGCAAGTGACTCCTGGTGGCGAGCGCTGGCGCGACATTTCCGTCCGGCTAAAAATGGCTGACTTTAAAATTGAAGAACCAGTCCCTGATCTCAAACAAGTCATTGAAAAAATCAAAACTGCTCCCACCAAAAAAGTATATCTTGCTGCAACCTATACTGCGATGCTGCAACTAAGACAACAACTAGCAGCAAGTGGCTACATCAAAGGAGGATTCTAATGGATCTAACAATTAAAATCGCTCACCTTTACGGAAACATGATGAATACCTATGGTGACTATGGCAATATCGTAGCTCTACGTTATTATGCCAAGCAGCTCGGGATCGCCGTAAATGATGAAGTCGTCTCAATTGGCGATCCGCTTGAAATCAGCCAATATGATTTTATGCTTTTTGGCGGTGGCCAAGATTACGAAGAAAAAGTTCTCGCCCCCGATTTTCAGTCAAAAGCCAAACACATGAAAGATTACATTGAAAATGACGGCCCAATGTTAGCAGTTTGTGGCGGCTATCAAATGCTGGGGGATTATTTTCTAATGGCAAACGGCGAGCGGATCGAAGGAATTAAGGCATTGCCCCACTACACTTTAAATCAGCCTGATGGACGTTTTATTGGTGATATTGAAATCGAAAATATTACAACAGGCGAAAAATACCACGGATTTGAAAATCATCAAGGAAGAACATTTCTCGGTTCGAACGAATCCCCTCTCGGCAACGTTGTCACTGGAAACGGAAATAACGGTGAAGATGGTACGGAAGGCGCAATTTATCGCAATGTTTTTGGAACTTATTTCCATGGACCGATCTTAACGCGCAACGGTAACCTCGCTAAGCGAATTCTAGAGATAATTTTGACAAGAAAAGACCCCGTCACCGATTGGGCTTTGAAGCTCAAAAACGTTCCCGCCGAGTTTTTCTAATGATAATTTATAAAAATTGATTTATTCATGAGCTGGAATGGGCTAGAATATAAAAGATAGTTTTCAACAATAAGAGGAGCTTAAGTATGAATTTTTTTATCACTAATAACGTTTCTACCAGCATGTCAGGAATCGAGCATGCCCAAATCAAGCGCCTGCATCTTTTTAACAGCGAAGGTGGCCAGGCAATGATCGTAACGGTTAAACATTGGACTAACACCCACACTGTCCTTAAGATCAACGGAATTCCAAATGATCAGCATATCAATGCCTTTGACTTCTACCAAGGCACTCATGAGACTGAGAAAAAAGAAAACACCATCAAACAATATCAAGATAATGAGCAATACGAAGTAACATTTCTCGGACCAAATGGTCAGACCGATCTAGCTTATCGCGTTGTGGATAAGGACGACGAAAAGAAGAATTACATCATTCAAACCAATACAGGTAATGGTCAAATTACTTCATTTATCTATATGGAGCCCGATGGCCAAAGCTTCAAAAAATATGATTATTACGACGAACGTGGATTCTTGTCTTCAAGAACTACTATTGATGACAAGCGCCGCCCAATTTTCGAGGAATACTTCGATCTTGATGGCAACGTCGTAATTGAGATCAAGACAATTTATCCTCGTGGAGTTCAAAAAGTCAGCTCGATCATGGTTAAATATCAAGGTGAAACTACCGTTCTCGGTAGTACTGATGAATTTCAGACTAAATTCCTCGATGACTTAAACCTTGCATACGGTCACGGAGAGAAAGTCAATAACTTCTTCTCTGATCGGATGGAATTAACTCACTCCGTCGCCAAAATGAAGACGCCAGCGTATAAATACATGATGATTCACAGTGGGCATGCTTACGATCCTCATGATGTTATGCATTCACGCCTCAACGAAAACTATGAGTACGGACTCCGTCACGCTGCACTTTTCGACGGATTTATTGTCCCGACTCACCAGCAACAGCTTGATCTAAGAGCAAGATTCTCTGGCGTTGATACTAGAGTTTACTCTGTCTCAGTTGGGATCGCAGACCCAGAAATTCCTTATGCTGATTTTGAACAGCGTGACCATAAAACAATTTTAGCAGTTGCCCGACTTTCACCGGAAAAAAGGCTTGAGGATATGGTCAAAGCTTTCAACATTGTCCACAAAGAAATTCCCGATGCCAAGCTAGATATCTGGGGCTATGCGATGAATGATTTCGAAGTAAATAAATTACTGATCGCCATCAATCGTTTTGGTTTGCAAGAAACCGTTCGTTTACGCGGTTATACGAAAAATATCGCCGAAGTTTACGATCACTCAATCTGTTTAGCTAACACCTCCAAAGTTGAAGGTGCGCCCCTTTCGATGGTTGAGGCGATCAACCACGGAGTGCCAATCGTCGCTTATGACATCAAATACGGTGCGCCTCAAATCATTGAAGAAGGCGAGAATGGTTACCTGATCAAAGAGGGCGACTATAAAGAAATGGCAAAAATTTTCATCAATATCCTAAAAGATCCATTCCTTCAAAAGACTTTGAGTACAAGAGCTTATGAATCTGCTTCCCGGTTTTATCCTGATGCAGTTTGGCAAATGTGGCAACAAGTCTTGAACCACGAAGAACCTGTTGAATAAAATTGAATTCTGCCCCGTTGCGGGGTATTTTTTTGCACAAAAATAGCTGGTCTCTAAACCAGCTTAACTACTCAAACTCCGTGGATTTTTCATCATCGTAATTATCAATTCATGTAAGACTGAACCCAACTCACTAGATTCAGCCTCATTTCCATAGATCTTCACTTCGTACTGATGCGTCGATTTAATAAACAAATCGTTAATCTGCGGATAAAGGATCCCCACCCGCTTAGCATATTGAGCGAGCGGTTCATCAGATTCGCGTTTTAGACGTCCTTCAAAATAACGCAAAATCGTTAAATAGCATTTTTCAGGCCACCTTCCTCCCGCAAACACAATTCCTAAGAAAAGCCAATAGAAAGTCTGGCGGAAAATAAAGAGCGCAACAATCAAAACGAGTGCCATTATTGACAGTATCCACGGCAAGAACGGATTAGGCTTGTGCGGCGGCGTCTTGGGAGCTGACTTCTTCGAGAGGCTGCTAGTCGAACTTTTCGTGGACTTACTAGTCGAAGAACTCGTTGAACCACTACTTGAACTTGTCTCAGAGCTATTAGAGCCACTAGAGGTCTGGCTGGAACCCTTCGCCGTTAAATCATCGACTGAAGAAGAATTATCTGAATCCTTGCCACGACCTCGAAAGCCTGGCGTCGGTTCAAACGGAACCCAGCCAATCTGGGCAAAGTAAACCTCCGGCCAGCTGTGAGCGTTGTTGTTTCTAATCTCGTATTCGTAATTATCCCCAATCTTCTGCTTGGAGGTCCCAGGCGAAAATCCTTCGGCATAACGCGCTGGAATACCTAGCGTGCGAAGCATTACCACCATTGAAGTGGCAAAATTGTCGCAATAACCGACCGGATGATCAAAGAGAAAATAATCAACAAAGTCATGGCCCGCGGGTGTTCTCTGAGCTTCAAGACGTGAATAAGTGAAGCGTGAATTTGTCTTCAAATAATTTTGCAGCGCCAGCACTTTATCGAGCTGATTATCCTTACTTTTTGTGACCTGTTGGGCTAATTCATTGACCCGCGACGGCAATTTCTTTGGCAGCTGCGTGTACATCTTCTGGACATCTTCCGGGATCTCGCCTCCGGTATTCTTTTTGATATTATCATTTGAGACATCATAATAGTTTACTTCATAGCTAAATTGGGAAGTTCTGCTTTTAGAATTATCATATTGCAAAAGAGAATTTTCCATATTATGTGTGGCTGAATTAATCTTCTGGCTGCCAAAATCAATCGAAATTTTCCCGTAAACTTGCGGAATAAACTGGTTAACCGCCGCCTTCATAGTATTGCTATAAATAATTTTGATTGAGCTTCGAGTCCCTTTAGTTGGCAGCTTAACCTCATCAAGCAAAAGCGTGCGCCCCGACAATTCGCTCCCTAAAGTTTCGTTATCGTTAAACCCGCGCCCAGAGTAGTTATGCTTCGTATCGATGCGCAGATAATTCGGCTGTTTCTCCCAAACTGTATAAACCAATCGGTTGTTATCGAGCATAGGTCCCCCAAGTTCGCGACTGTTGATTGAAAATCCTGCCTTTCTGGCTTCGGGATTATTTTGCGTTTGTTCATTAATTGTTTGATAGAATCCCAGCGTGTTGAGCTTATTTCGCACCCGCACCCCTGGTCCATCAACGACTTTGGTCAAATTCACAAAAGTCTTGCGAAAAATTATTCCCCCGCCAAGTGAAATAGCGAGCACCAAAAAAGCGAGCACCAATAACCCTAAATGCGGTTTTTTGCTGACAAAAATCTCCTGATAGTTGGTAACCATAAAAATTTGTAGAGCAAAACAAAGCAAAATCACAATCGCTGCCACCCAGTGATCGTGGCTATCGAAGACCGTAATCGACAGAATATAAGTCAGAACTAGCGGAAATGTTATGTACCACAGATCGCAATAAATTCCAAATCCCAAAATCAAAGTGGCGAAAAAAAGGACAATAATCGTCGCTAAAACCGTCGGCATCACAACAAAATTAAAGCCCCACAAACTGCTCAATTCACGGCTGACTTCTGCTCCAAATACTTTAAACCAATTATGCCCAGCCTGACTAGGAAATAGTAGAAAAAGCAAGAAAAGTTGGGAAACGAAGCCAAAAATCCAGCTGACAAATCCCCACCAGCGCCGTTTTTTAGCTCCTAAGTAAAATGCCATTGCAACTATAAACAAATAAAAATCAATAAAGAGGATTTTCTTCAAAACAATTGCTTTGGTGTCTGGTAGATTGATATCAACAAATCCGGGAACTGCTGCTGCGACAATCACAACATTGAGTATTGCTAAAAAAAATAATGCTAGAGCATTCTTCTTAATTTTCATTGTAATCCTCTAAATAAACCTGCCTCGAAAAATAGCGGGAGGTAATTAACAGCAATTCTGGCGATTTGAGATTTAAATAAATAATTTCATTATGCTGGCGCAGAAATTGGGCAGCTCGATTTAAGTTGGCAGAAGTCCCCACACTAAAAAGATAAACGTTGCGTTCTCTAACTTTTGACAACAATTCGAGCTTTGGCATTTGAGTAAAAGCTTCTAGCTCAGCCAACCACTTCTTATCAATGTGTTTACCCACATAAGATTTCTCGCCCACCAAAAAAACTTGCTGAAAGTCTGTTGGGTCCAAAACTTCATACATTGAGTTAAAAATCGCCAACGAATGCTCAAAATTCTCCCCGTTCTCGCCCCAGAAAATTAAAACATTTTGCGGTTCTCGTTCTGGATAGTCTTCCCGTACCGTCAATTTTGATGTTTTGGCTGACTTCTTCCAGTCGATCGACTTCAGACTGTCCCGATTCTCGTAATCTCGATATTTCTTAAATTCAAAGCTTGTAATTTCAGCATCTTTAGCCGGAATTTGCATAATTTTCTCGACTGCCAGGGCCAAGCGCTGCCCCTCTTTTTTTAGTCGTTGCGGCAAAATATACAAATCCATTTTTTGCCCAATAATCCGACTTTTTTCCCACATCAGAAAGTAGTCATTAGCTAAGAGCAGCAATGTATTCTCCGGATAATATCCCCGTGGAAGTAGGTATAAATAAAGATCGAGATGAGCTGGATGCAAGAAATCCCGACTACTTATTTTCCCCTCGCCTCGAAAAACTTGGCGGTCAAACAACTGAATTGATAGCCGCGGAAAGAAAAGATGGTGCTTCGCTGAAAGATCCAATTTCAGAAATTCATCTTCATCACCATAATAAATAAACTGTTCACGCGAACTTACACGAACTCCGTGTAACGGCGCTAGGATCTGGATAAATTCAAGAATCAAAAATATAAAAAAGGTATAAAAAATAGCCCAGCCTGTTACGTTGTTGAAAATCCACCCAAAAAGCAAAAACAAAAAAAAGACAAATAAGGTTGCGATATTATGCAAATATGTTAGAAATTTCTGCCGCATCATTAATGAACCGGAATTTCAACCTGCGCGACAATTTCCTGGAGAATCTCCTCTGGCTGAATTGTCTGCACATACTCATCTTCTAAAATAATTCGATGAGAGAATACGGGTAAGAGCACTTGTTGCACGGTTTCAGGCGAAACATAATTTTCACCATTAGTAACAGCATAAGCTTTGGCAGCTTGAACTAAAGCAAGCGTTCCCCGCGGACTAATCCCCAATTTAATTTCTGGTTGATTGCGCGTTGCCTGAACTAAATTCAGAACATAAGTCGCAACATTATTTGCTAAATGAACTGATTTCACAAGACCTTTGAGCCAATGAATGTCGTGAGTACTAGCAACTTCTTGCACTCGTTCGATATGATCACTTAGATCAGTTTGATAAATTAAACGAAATTCATCATCAACATCTGGATAACCAATCGTTAACCGCATCAAAAAGCGGTCCAGCTGAGCTTCCGGTAAAGGATACGTCCCTTCAAAAGCTAACGGATTTTGCGTCCCAAGTACAAAAAAATCAGGATTCAAATCAAAGTGATTGTCATCAACCGTTACCGAATAATCAGACATCGCCTCTAATAGCGCAGATTGAGTCCGCGGGGTTGCTCGATTAATCTCGTCAGCCAAAACCACTGTCGAAAAAATTGGTCCTTGATGAAAAGAAAACTTATTCGTATTTTGATTAAAAATTGAAGTCCCCAAAATGTCAGCAGGCATTAAATCAGGTGTAAATTGGATTCGAGTGAAATCCAAACCAATTGCTCGCGCTAAACCTCGAACTAAAGTCGTTTTACCAACCCCAGGAATATCATCAAAAAGCACATGTCCCGAAGCAAGCATTGCCGCAATTGTCATTTTAACAACTTCGTCTTTACCAATAATTACTTTGCTTGTTTGGGCAGTGATTTTCTGCACCAAATTATAAGCTCGTTGATAATCATTAACATTAGTTGAATAATCGTTCATATCTTCCCCCTGACTAATAAATATAGCACAAAAATCCGAGAACAATTATCCACTATTTACAAAAAAGATTATTAAAAAAGAACTGGGCGGTATAGGCTTATTACGAGGCCTAATATTGTCACGTTCGAATAAAACAAATCCGCCATTGTAGAATTTTCAGGATGTAAACGAATTTGCCCCGCTTCTTTATAGAATCTCTTTACCGTAGCTTCATAATCTTCTGTCATTGCTACAACAATCTGCCCGTTATCTGCCGTTGATTGTCGATGAACAATGATTTGATCCCCATTATTAATCCCAATTTCGATCATCGAATCACCCTGCACGCTTAACATAAACAATTCATCAATTGGATACGTTATGTTATCAGGAACCGGGAAAAATCCTTCAATTGACTCCTCGGCAACGATTGGCTGCCCCGCTGCAACTGTTCCGACTAAAGGAATTCCGTGATTTTTCTCTTCAACAAAACCCACCATTTCTTTACCTTTAGGCGTTATTTCAAGCGTTCGGGAACGACTATCGCGCTTCTTTAAATAACCATCATTAATCAAACGATTAACATAAGTTGCAGCAGTACTTGAAGACACCACATTCATCATCTTAGAAATCTCTCTAATCGACGGAGGATAACTATACTCTTCTATGTATTGATTAATCTTGGTAAGAATTTCTTGTCGTCGGTGATCGTCAAATCTTTGCCCCATCAGTTCGCTCCATGTCTTTTTTGTTTCATTCTACCATTTTCGAACAAATGTTTGCAAGTAAAATGATTAGATTGTCTTTCTCCCGAACAATTATTTTTTAAGATTTTGGATAAATTCTTTGAGTTTTTCTAATTCTTTTCGATTCATTTCCGCCGCATGAGATTTAATTAAATGGAGCATTGCTCTTTTGGAAACAAATGATTTAAAATATTCACCTTCTGATACTTGTGGTCGGTAAATTCTTGTCAAAGATTTTTTTCTTAATTCAATTTGAACAACTTTTACAAACTCTTTATGGCGCAACCTTCTCATGAGAATTTGGGTTTTGTTAGGGTCTAATTCTTCGCTCAAATGAGAAACTTCTTGCGAGCTTAAAGCTGCGTCAGATCCCCAAAGTACATTCATTACTGTTTCTTCAGCTATCGTGAGTCTTTCCATTAAATTAACCTCTTTTTCAGAAAACTATTTTGCTAAACCAAATTATACCAAATTACAAAAACAACTACCATTTAAAATTTTAAGGTAGTTGTTTGTTGTTAATAATCGCGCATCAAGATTCTAGTAATTTCATGATCATCATCAAATTGAACAATTAAATTCGCTCGATTACGCGTTGGTTCAATAAAGTTTTCAAAATTCGGCTGATTAATTGCTGCATATGTATCTTTTGCTAACTGATTCGATTCCTCTCGTTGCATTTGAGCATATTTCTCAAAATATCCACCAGGTTCAGCATGATCCAACAAGTCATTAAACCTGTTTAAAAACCAATTAATGATGCTTTCATGCGCAGCTTCTAAATAAATCGTCAGATCCATCATCTCACTAAAGGCCTGTCCATTCAGCGGATTTGTTTGAAGGACATTAATTCCTTCAACAATCAAAAAATCGGCGCTGCGAACTCGTCTCTTACGATCTAAAATGTCGTAAGTCAAATGATCATAAATTGGAATATCTTGGCTTTCATTAAAGCTCGCTGCGTTCACTAAAAAGTTCCAAAGAGCTTCGTTATCAAAGCTTTCCGGAAAGCCCTTCTTATCCATCAAATTCTTCTGAACTAACTCAGCATTCGGGAATAAAAAATCATCAGACGAAACAATTTCTGCCCGTTGATTGGGATTCATTTCATGCAGTTTATCTGCTAAATCCTTCGCAAAAGTACTTTTGCCAACAGAAACTGCCCCTGTAATCCCGATTAAAAATGGCGTCCTTCTTTTGAAAAAAGGCCCTTTAAAATAGTTATCAAAACTACGATCCTCAGTTAATTTTAGACTATGCTTCAGCCCAATTAAATACAAAAGACCAAACATTTCACTCTGATTTGCTAATTCTTCGACGACATCGTCTTTTAAAAATGCTGGATTAACTCGTCCTTGCAGATTCTTCATCTGCGAAACAGCTTTTAAATTCAATTCATGGTAACTAAACGCATCATTATGCGACATCTTATAGCTCCTTATAATTTTTCCAATTCATAAAGACTCTCTGGCACTTTCTCTAAAAGCGGCGACATTTCTTTAACTGCCAACACGCTTAGCTCATGCATTGCCCGCGAGCAAACCGTGTATAAAAGTTTGCGCTCGTACTGCTCTGTAAAATTGTCTTTAGACACATCATAAGCGATCACTGCATCAAATTCCAATCCTTTTGCGAGATAAGCTGGAATGATCATCACTTTCTTAGCTAAATGTTGGCGCGCCGACTTAATTAAAAGATGATCAATCTCTAAATCAGTCAAAGTCGCAGCCAATTTTTCTGCGGCTTCGGGCGTTTTCGTGATTACTGCCGTTGTAAAATCCTGTTGATGCTCATTTTGCAAAATTTCAACGACTTTTTGGTCTAACTGTTTATGATTTTGGCCGATAAACACTCTTGGCTTTAAGCCGTTGCGATCAAAAGCTTTAATATGCTCACTATCAGACAAAATTTCTTTAGTAAAATTCGTAATTTGTTTTGTTGAACGATAGGATGTCGGCAGATAAACCACTTTAGTCTCTTGATTTTTAAAAATCTGCTTCACCTCATCAATCAAGTACTTACCTTCATCAAAAGAAAAAATTTCCTGGTTGAGATCTCCCAATAAAGTGAAGCGTGCCCGTGGAAAAGCATGTTTCAGATAACGAATTTGATACGGCGTGTAATCCTGAATCTCGTCAATAAAAACATAACGAATATCGCGCTCACCGTGGCGGCCCGTCAAGAGATCAAACAGCTGGACAAAAGGCAGTGCTTCATTAATGGTCATTTGTTTATGCGAAAGAAGCTCGCCGACCTGTAAGAGATACTCCTTCCACTCACTCTTACTTAAATTGAACTGGGCTAGAAATTCCTTATTTTGACCAAGATAGAGCAGAAAATCGCGATATTGCGCCATAATATTAAGGAAATAGTTGTGAACAATTTTGCGGGCCAAAATTTTGTATTCGTGATCAATAATTTTGTTTGCGTAAAAATTATATTCATCTTTCGAGCTCGCAAATTCACGATTGCGCGGATTAAGTTCCCGAATTTGCTCCTCACTCATACTCTCGACAATATTGCTAACCCAATCACTGCGCTTTTGACGACCCAAATTCGATTTCACCAAATTAAGCACCCGTTTTTTCGTCTCATCCAGTCGATTGAGCAACTTATAATTTTGGTTAAACTGATAAAAGATCTGCGAAATTTTCTCAGTTGACACTAGCTCTTGCCCGCGAAAAACAATCGGGCGCAATTTCACACCAGCACGATTCAGTTTCTCTGCATAAGTCTCCATTGCCGTGTAGAAATCATCAGATCCCAACAGATGAACAACTTTGCGGCTTACTTCATTAAATTGTCCTTCCCAGCTGTCAAGAACATTAATAATTTCAAAGCCCGGAATCCGGCGACCCACAAATGTCTCCAGCGTAAAGCGGACCATATTATTCTCACCCATCTCAGGCAAGACGTTCGCAATATAATCGTTAAAAAGCTGGTTGGGCGAAAACATCAAAATCTCAGTTGAATTCAAATTACCGCGATAGCGATACAGCAAAAACGCCATTCGCTGCATGACTGCTGACGTCTTACCTGATCCCGCTGAACCTTGAACAAACAAAAGATCAGTCTTAGTATCCCGAATTATTGCATTTTGCTCCCGTTGAATCGTCGTAACAATCGTTTTCATTTGGGTGCTGGACTTCTCCTGCAAGGCTTCAAGAAGCATCTGATCACCGATGGTTTCATTTTTGGTATCAAAATACGAATGTACTTGTCCGTCGCTAATCAAAAACTGCCGTTTTAACTTGAGATCAACGACCTGCTTGCCATCCGGCGTATCATAGCTCACTTCCCCGAGTCGACCATCATAATATATGGAAGAAACTGGAGCGCGCCAATCATAAATTAGATATTTATTCTTCGTATCAACGAAAGAAGACATTCCAATATAGATCTTCTCCCGACCGGTTTTGGCAGTTTCCTCAAAATCAATGCGGCCAAAAAAAGGGCGTCCCTTCACCCGATTAAGTGTTGCAAGTTCGCGGGCTGAACGTTCATAAGCATTATTTTTTTCTAATAAAATTTGTTGTTGTTGATGAATCGAAGCTGATGTCTCAAGCTGTTCAGAATAATCTGACATGTTAACTGAGAAATCATCAAAGAACGTATCCATGACTTTCTTGCCGTCAGATCGCGCCTGGGCTTCTTTCTGTTTAAAAATTTTAACTTTTTTCTCAATCTCGGAAATTACAAAGGTTAAATACTTTTGTTCGTCATTTAATATTTGATCCATTTAAGCTGCTCCTTAATATTGTAAAAAGCGTCCTAACATTTTAGCACAACTCCAAGTTGATGAACATTTCTAAATATTACCAGAAAAAGCACGTTTTTTTAGTTTTCTGATGTTTCTAACATATGTACTATGCATACTACAAGTTTCAATTTTACCCTTAAAATTCACAAAATAGACCAAATAAGTGTTAAAATAGAAATGATTCGACGGGAGGTGGAAAACGTAGAACAAGTAAAACTGAAGTCTGAGTTCATGAAACTGCAAGACTTACTCAAAATTGTGGGAATTATTGGAACTGGTGGCGCGGCCAAAGGCTTCTTAAGCGAATACGAGGTCTTGGTCAATAACGAACGGGAGACTAGACGCGGCCGAAAATTACGTCCAGGAGATATCGTATCTTTTGGCAACAATGATTTTCAGCTTGTCGCCTCTGATGAAACTAGCTAGCTTAAAATTAGCTCACTTTCGTAATTACGAAGCGATGACGATCGATAATCTATCAAATGTAAATATCTTGTTGGGTGATAACGCACAAGGCAAAACAAATTTTTTGGAAGCAATTTATTTGTTAGCATTGGGCAAAAGTTTTCGCACTAACCACGATAGTGAATTAATCGAAAGTGGGGCGGAAGAAGCCCTCGTTGAAGGTTCCTTCACCCGAGATACTCAATCAGAAATTAAATTAGGTTTAAAAATCAAGAAACGCGGCAAAATCGCTTATCTTAATCAATTAGAACAGCCACGCATGAGTGATTTTGTCGGAGCAATTAATACCGTAATTTTTTCGCCGGAAGATCTCAACATTGTTAAAGGTGCTCCAAGTTACCGCCGGCATTATCTCGATTTAGAGCTCTCAAGTATCAGCCCGAAGTATTTAAATGAGCTGCGGCGTTATCAAAGAACTTTAAAGCAAAAAAATCAATATTTGAAGATGATGCGTGAAGGCAAATCCAATGATTCGATTTACCTTGATGTCCTTAATCACGATTTAGCCGAAGCTGGCGGATATCTCGCTTGGGCTCGCAGCGAAAATATTGCTGAGTTGGAACAATACGCTACCGATATTCATTATCGTTTAACGCAGAAGAAAGAGAAACTTGAAATAGTTTATCTCAGCGAAATTAGTTGCGATGCGCTAAACTCCCCTGAAGACGCTGCGAGCGCTCTTTTGGCCTCGTTTGAAAGATTAAGCGAGCGTGAACTACGCCAAGGAGTGACGATCGCTGGGATCCAGCACGATGATCTAAGTTTCATGGTTAATGGAACAAACGTCGCAAGTTTTGGCTCTCAAGGTCAAAAACGTTCCGTTTCCATCTCCTTGAAACTTTCTGAAATTGAAGTAATCAAAAAAATTCGGCATGAAGCACCTATTTTACTACTTGATGATATTTTCTCTGAACTAGATCAAAATCGGCAAACATTTTTGATCAAATCATTTGAACAAGCGGTTCAGATTTTCATCACCACCACTTCCATTAATGACATTGACACGTCCATCATTGAACCACCCTTAATTATCAAGGTTGATGATGGCAGAATTTCTAGTAGGGGTAAGAATGGATAATTTAACAGAAAAAGAAAAACAAGCCCGCGAATATAATAGCGGCGAAATCGAGATTCTTGAAGGACTGGAACCGGTCCGTAAGCGTCCCGGGATGTATATCGGATCAACTAGTTCTCAAGGCCTGCATCATTTGGTTTGGGAAATTATTGATAACGGAATTGACGAAGCTTTAGCTGGTTTTGCCTCTAAAATTGAGATCACAGTTGAAAAAGATGGCTCAGTGACTGTCGTCGATGACGGGCGCGGAATCCCTGTTGACACAATGGACAAAAATGGCAAGTCTGCCCTTGAAACTGTTTTTACTGTTTTACATGCGGGGGGAAAATTTGGCAATGGCGGCTACAAGGTATCTGGTGGACTTCACGGAGTTGGTGCCTCAGTAGTTAATGCTTTATCTACAAATTTAGACGTCACGGTTGTTCGTGAAGGCAAAAAATACTACATGGATTTTGATCATGGGCATGTTAAAACTCCCATCAAAGTCTTAGGCGATGCGCCAGAACATGCTCACGGAACGACGGTCCATTTTGTACCTGATCCCGAAATTTTCAAAGAAACAACAGTTTTTGATGACAAAATCTTGAATACAAGAATTAGAGAGTTGGCATTTCTTAACAAAGGGCTCATGCTTACTTTTACCGATCAACGTCAAGAAACCCCTAAACCTGTTGTCTACAAATACGACGGCGGAATTAAGAGTTACATCGAATTTCTAAACAAAGGCAAGACGCCAATTTTTGAGGAACCGATCTACGTCGAGGGCGAACAAAAAGGGATTACAGTTGAAGTTGCGATGCAATATACCACCGACTACCATAATAGTCTGATGACTTTTGCCAACAACATTCACACCTACGAAGGCGGAACTCACGAACAAGGGTTTAAGACTGCCCTCACCCGGGTGATTAACGATTACGCCCGGAAGAATAAAACGCTAAAAGAAGACGATGATAATTTGTCCGGTGATGACGTGCGTGAAGGACTGACCGCTGTAGTTTCGGTTAAGCATCCGGACCCACAGTTTGAAGGTCAAACGAAAACTAAACTTGGGAACTCCGAAACTCGCTCCATTGTGGATAAAACTTTCTCTGCGAGTTTCAATCGCTTTTTAATGGAAAATCCTGATGAAGCAAAGATGATTGTTGAGAAAGGTTTGCTTGCCGCAAAGGCTCGTCAAGCTGCCAAAAAGGCCCGCGAAGCAACCCGGAAAAAGACGGGACTTGAAATTACCAGCTTGCCAGGAAAATTAGCCGACAATTCAAGTAAAGACCCCGAGATTTCTGAATTATTTATTGTCGAGGGGGATTCGGCCGGTGGATCTGCGAAATCAGGCCGTAGTCGTCTAACTCAAGCAATCCTCCCAATTCGAGGGAAAATTCTTAACGTTGAAAAGGCCTCATTTGAGAAAATTCTCGCTAACGATGAAATCAGAACAATTTTTACCGCGATGGGAACCGGCTTTGGTAAAGACTTTGATCTTTCAAAGGCCCGCTACCATAAACTAATTATTATGGCCGATGCCGACGTCGATGGTGCTCACATTAGAACTCTGCTTTTAACTTTGATCTACCGCTTTATGCGCCCGGTCTTAGAAGCCGGATACGTCTACCTTGCGCAGCCGCCTTTGTATCAAGTTAGGCAAGGAAAATATCGCCAATACATCGATAGCGATGAAGAATTACAAGAAGTTCTAGCTCAGCTTTCTCCTTCACCTAAACCTGCCGTTCAGCGTTATAAAGGACTTGGTGAAATGGATGCTGCTCAGCTTTGGGATACGACAATGGATCCAGAGCGGCGAAGACTTTTAAGAATGAATTTAAACGATGGACAAGAAGCATCTGATACTTTTGATATGTTGATGGGTGACAAGGTCCAGCCACGTCGTGAATTCATTGAAGAAAACGCAGTTTACGTCGACCAGAGAATGATCGACGCCTAAGGGAGGTTAAATTAATTTGGACGAACAAGATAATCGCCGGATTGAGAATGCGGACGTAACCACAACAATCCGAACTTCATTCTTGGAATACGCCATGAGTGTTATTGTAGCCCGGGCATTACCTGATGCAAGAGATGGGATGAAGCCGGTACAGCGTCGAATTCTTTTTGGAATGAATCAGCAAGGTATGTTTCCCGATCGCCCGTATAAGAAATCCGCAAGAATTACCGGGGATGTTATGGGTAAGTACCATCCTCATGGAGATACTGCGATTTACGAGTCAATGGTGCGCATGGCGCAGGATTTCAGTTATCGCTATCCGCTCGTTGACGGACACGGAAACTTTGGATCGATTGACGGTGATCCACCGGCTGCAATGCGTTACACCGAGGCCCGACTGAGCAAAATTTCCATGGAAATGCTCAGAGATATCAACAAAGATACTGTTGATTTCGTTCCGAACTACGATGAGACGGAAAAAGAACCATCAGTGCTTCCTTCAAGAATTCCGAACCTTCTATTGAATGGCGCAACCGGAATTGCCGTTGGGATGACAACCAATATTCCACCTCACAATTTAAGTGAATTGATCGCTGGAATCCACCATTTAATGGATAATCCTGATGTTACGGTAACTGAGTTGATGGAAGATATTAAAGGTCCTGATTTCCCAACTGGTGCTCTTGTTATTGGACGCAGCGGAATTCGCCAAGCTTATGAAACGGGAAAAGGTTCCATTGTTTTGCGGGCCAAAACCGAAGTTGAAACTTCAAAAACCGGCCGTGAAACGATCATCGTTAAAGAAATTCCTTACATGGTCAACAAAGCTCGGTTAGTTGAAAGAATTGGTCAACTGGTCCACGAAAAGAAAATTGATGGCATCACCGAATTGCGTGATGAATCCGACCGTGAAGGAATGCGGATCGTCATTGGAATTCGTAGCGATACTACTTCATCAATTATCTTAAATAACCTTTACAAGTTAACACCTCTACAGGTCAACTTTGGTTATAACATGGTGGCTATCGTCAATGGTGCTCCAAAAGTTCTTAATCTAAAAGAGTTGCTCAACAATTACTTAACTTTCCAAGAAACTGTAATTAGAAGGCGGACTGCTTTTGACCTTAAGAAAGCCCAAGCTAGAATTCATATTTTGGAAGGTTTGCGAATCGCCCTCGATCACATTGACGAGATTGTCAGCTTGATTAGAAGTGCTGAAACGCCTGCCGTTGCCAAAGAAGGATTAATTACCAAATTCCAACTTGATGACATTCAAGCACAAGCAATCCTTGATATGCGTTTAGTTCGTTTAACTGGTCTCGAACGCGATAAAATTGAAGACGAATACGCACAGTTAGAAAAAGATATTGCAGATTATCAAGATATTTTGGCCCGCCCAGAACGGGTCAACGAAATCATTTACAACGAACTCTTAGAAATTGAAAGTAAGTTCGGCGACGAGCGAAAAACTGAGATCGTCAAAGAAGAAATTACCAATTTTGAAGACGAAGATTTAATTGAGCAAGAAGATATAATTGTCGGTCTTACCCATAATGGTTATATTAAACGCTTGGATCCTAGTGACTTCCGCCAACAGAATCGCGGTGGACGTGGCGTTCAGGGAATGGGCTTGCACGATGACGATTTTGTCGAACAATTAATCTATACCAATACCCATGAACAGATTCTTTTCTTCACCAACAAAGGAAAAGTTTATTCAGCCAAAGGGTATCAGATTCCTAGTTTTGGTCGAAACGCTAAGGGCTTGCCGGTTATCAACCTCATCAACATCGAAAAAGATGAGCACGTTAACACGATGGTGAAAGTTAATGCCGAGAGTGAGAAAGAATACTTATTATTTGTAACTAAGATGGGGACCGTTAAACGAACCCACACAGGCGAATTTGTAAACATTCGTAACTCTGGCCTTCGAGCATTAACGATCCACGAAGGTGATGAACTTGTTAATGTTATGATTACAACCGGTGCTTCGAACGTCTTTATCGGTACCCATTTAGGATATTGTGTCGTCTTCCCTGAAACGGAAGTTCGTTCTGCTGGACGAGTTGCCTCCGGTGTACGGGGCATCCGGCTACGTGATGAAGATTACGTTATCGGAAGTACCTTAATTCCAAAAGACAGCGAAATTCTGGTTATTTCTGAAAATGGTTACGGCAAGCGCACGCCTGCTGATGACTACACGGTGAAAAAACGTGGTGGTAAAGGAATGCGGACGCTGCGCGTGACTGAAAAAAATGGTCCACTTGCAGGCGTAATGACGATTGTTGGTCACGAGGATGTCCTCATCGTCAGTGATTCTGGCGTTGTAATCCGCTTTGACGTCAATGATGTCTCGAAATCAGGCCGCTCGACAGTTGGTGTTCGCCTAATCAGACTTGATCAGGATGCTAAAGTTGCTACTTTATCAAAAGCAATTAAAGTTGAAGATCCCGATGAAGAACCTGAATCAGAAGAATAAATTGCAACCAGCTAGATCTAATTGATCTAACTGGTTTTTGTTTTGCGAAAATTATATATTTACAAATATTTTAGTTTTTATTAACAATGAAATTTTTCCTTTTATTTCGAAGATAAAATCTGTAGAGTAGTAGTGAGAAGGAAGGCCGTTTCCTCTCCTTTCGTTACTGTTAATCAATCTAATTTTTAATTTCAAAATAATTAAGGAGACGGCGTTCCTTTTTATTTTGTCAAAAAATCATTTATTCATATCCAATCTCACTTAATTATTTTTAAAATAGACGCGTATCATTCAAAACACAAAAACTGAAAAATATTTCAAGTACTGAAACATTTTTGTGAATTCGAAATCTCTCCCCAAAAGTCATCAAACTATTGTAACCGGTTTCTGAGGTGTTTATGCTTAGTTTGTCAAAAAAATGGAGGAATTTAATAATGGACGATCGAAAATTTTCTGTTTTAATTGCTGGTGGAGGAAGTACTTATACCCCCGGAATTGTTTTAACCCTATTAGATCACATGAAGGACTTTCCAATTAGGAAATTGAAATTTTATGACAATGACGCGCCAAGACAGAAACGTATTGCTGACGCAACGAGAATTATTCTAAAAGAGCGAGCTCCTGAAGTTGAATTTGTCGCTTCTACTGATCCAGAAGAAGCTTTTACCGATGTCGATTTCGTAATGGCGCAAATTCGAGTTGGTAAATATGCGATGCGTGATCAAGATGAGAAAATCCCTTTAGCTCACGGAGTAGTTGGACAGGAAACGACCGGCCCTGGAGGGATTGCTTATGGTCTTCGCTCAATTTCCGGCGTGATTGAGCTCGTAGACTACATGGAAAAATATTCACCAAACGCTTGGATGCTCAATTATTCTAATCCTGCTGCAATTGTCGCTGAAGCAACTCGAAGATTTCGACCGAAATCTCGAATAATTAATATCTGCGACATGCCAATTGATATCATGGATCGCATGGCAGCGATTGTCGGACTTAAAGATCGTAACGATTTGGTCTTTAGATATTATGGATTGAACCATTTTGGTTGGTGGACTGATATTAGAGATAAAACTGGCAAAGACTTAATGCCTGAGATCAAAAAATATGTTGCTAAAAACGGATACTGGGTCGGCGGAGAATTTGATAAAAACACGGAAGCAAGTTGGGAATCAACATTTAAAAAAGCTGCTGATGTCTATGCCTTAGATCCCACGACTTTGCCTAATACTTACCTTAAATACTACCTTTATCCCAAATATGTGGTAGAACACGCCAATCCACACCATACAAGAACAGACGAAGTTCGAGAACACCGAGAAAAATTCGTTTTTGATGAATGTGACCGAATCACCAAAAATGGTACTGCCAGAGATTTAACCTTCAAATCTGATGAACACTCTACTTACATTGTTGATCTTTGTCGAGCGATCGCATACGACACCAAGCAACGAATGTTAGCTATTATTCCAAATTACGGAGCAATTGAAAACATTGATCCAACAGCTACTGTCGAAGTCCCTTGCCTATTTGGTGCTAACGGTGCAGAAAGACTGGCAATGGGACAAGCAGATACTTTCCAACGTGGCCTCATAACTGAACAGAACTGCGTGGAAAAATTAGCAGTTGATGCTTGGGAACAACATTCATACACTAAACTTTGGCAAGCATTCAGTCTTTGCAAAATTGTTCCAGATGCCGAAGTTGCTAAAGAAATCCTGGACGATATGATAATTGCCAACAAGGATTATTGGCCAGAGCTAAAATAATTTATAAATATCAGCCTCATCAAATACGACATTGGACCCTTATTAATACCTAAAAAAGATCCCCTGTCGTATTTTTGCTGAAAGAACAATGGAGAAAAGAAAAATGATGCAAAAAGTTCAAAGATTTGGTGCAGCAATGTTTACTCCCGTCCTCCTCTTTTCGTTTGCGGGAATCATGACTGCTATTTGTGTTTTAATGACAAACACTGCCTTATTTGGCAGCCTCGCTGCCTCTGGAACCGCCTGGTTTGGAATTTGGAAAACTCTGCAAGCCGGAGCATTCACTGTATTTGCCATAATTCCTATTCTGTTTGTCGTTGGATTACCCATCGGACTTGCTAATAAATCACAGGGACGTGCAGCAATGGAGTCCCTGGTCATTTATGCAACTTTTAATTATCTTGTTAATGGAATTTTAGCGAATTTTGGAAGTGCTTTTGGATTTAGTAATTTTGATAAAATTCAAATCATTCCCAACTCTACTAACCAGGGACTCACCAATATTATGGGGATAAAAACGCTGGATACTAGTATTATCGGGGCCTTGATCGTAGCTGGAATCACCGTTTGGCTACATAATCGATATTTTGATAAAAAACTGCCTGATTTTCTCGGAACCTTTCAAGGATCTCCTTACGTAGTAATTTTAGGATTTATTTTAATGATTCCACTGGCTTTAATTACCTGTTGGGGATGGCCAAAAGTACAAATGGGAATTTCATCATTACAAAATTTCATGAAATCATCTGGCGTTCTCGGCGTCGGAATTTACTGTTTCTTACAACGAGTTTTAATCCCAACTGGCCTCCATCACTTCATTTATATTCCGTTTATTTATGGACCTGCCGTGGTGCCTGAAGGACTGCAGCCTTGGTGGTTTACTCATCTCAGCTCAATTGCTGCTTCAACTAAACCGTTAAAAGAAATTGCTCCTCAGATGGGATTTGCTTTATTTGGCCACGAAAAAGTTTTCTTAATCCCTGCGATTTGTTTGGCTTTCTACTTCACTGCCAAAAAATCAAAGAAAGAGTCTACTGCAGCACTTTTAATCCCTGCCGGATTAACATCGCTATTAGCAGGGATCACTGAACCCGTTGAATTTACTTTTCTTTTTGTGGCTCCACCTCTTTGGCTAGTCTACTCTACACTGGCAGCAATTATGGACGCTACTCTATATGCCTTTGGCGTTGTCGGAATGTTTGAAAACGGTTTAATTGAATACATTACTCAGGATTGGATCCCTCTTTGGACAAATCACTGGCAAACTTTTATTATTGAAATCGTGATTTCCTTAATTTTTTCAGGTATTACTTTCTTTGTCTTTAAATTCATGATTGAACATTTCAATTATCTAACTCCTGGGCGCGAAACAATCGATGATGACCCAACATTGATTTCAAAAAAAGAATTTCTCGCAAAAAATCAAAGTAATATTTCTTCTAATCCTTATCAAGAAAGAGCTGAAGCTTATCTCTCTGGTTTAGGCGGAGTTGAAAATATAGTAGAATTAGCTAGTTGTGCAACTCGTTTACGGGTAACAGTAAAAGACGAAGGAAAACTTGCAAGCGATGATACTTTTAAAGCTGCCAAGGCTAGCGGCGTTGTTCATCACGGCAAAGCAATTCAAGTTATTGTCGGGCTTGATGTTCCGCAAGTATTAGAAACAATCCAAGAATTGATAAATAAACAGGGTGCTGATATCAGTAATATTGATTCTCAAAATTCTAATAAAATTTTTGATTTGAATAACCCAATTGCAAAAAAAGCTGCTCTGATCGTCGATTCTGCTGGAGAAATTCAAAATATCACCGACGTTACCGGTAACAAAGACCGATTGACAATTTCGGTCAAGAACCCAACGACGGTTGATCCAAAAGACGTTTTCTTAAGCTTGGGATTAGACATTAAAAATATCGCCATCATCGGACAACAAGTCGAAATTGATATTAGCGATGCTAAACAAATAGCTGGTGTTATTAATAAAATTCTCGGGTGAAATTTCAGCTTGACCGTAAACCTTTGCCGCTTAGATCGCAAAGGAGATCAAATAAAATGAAACTAATCGAATTGGAAAATAAGCACTACGATAAATTAAATCAAAACGAGCGAGATATTCTTCTTTTTATTAATCAAAATAAGGATTTCGTTAAAAATGCTAGCTTAGAGAAAATCGCTGCTAAGACTCATTTTTCCAAATCAGCAATTTTTCGTCTTTGTCAAAAATTAGGTTTAAACGGTTATAGTCAGCTCAAGTATTTACTGGAAGATGAATCTCATATCATTCAGCCAGCTCACGATGAACCCATCGATTTTGTCTCTCAATCTGTTAAATCAGTGCTCTGGGTTGCTAATCAATTTCGTAATTCGCAGCTTAATGATGCGTATCAAACTATTGAGGAGGCGCCACACGTTTATATTTATTCCACTGGCTGGGTCCAAGAAATTGTGGCCGAACAATTAAAACGCAATTTATACTTAACAAACAAGCTAACCTACGACCTGCCACATGCCAAAACAGAGCTAAAAATGATGATCACAAATGCTGAACCCAAAGATATTCTAATGATTATTTCCTATTCTGGAATGAACCCAACTCTTTTAGAGGCCGTCGAGGAACTAACTTATAGTGGAATCAGAACAATTGCCTTTACCTCTTTGAGACAAAATGAACTTTCTAAAATCGTTACGTATAATTTTTATTACGAGACAATCAAAAAGAAAATCTCAAACAAATCAGAAGTCGATTTTTTTGGTAACCTCTTTATTTTGATCGATTTGTTTTCGATGGGCTACATCAAATTTAAACACAACAAGGAGTCTCTAAATGAATAAATTAAAAGCTAGTTTTTCAGGCATCATGAATTTTAAACCTGCAAAAATTTATTGGTGGATTGTAATCATTTTAGCCTTCACGCCAGTATTATATTTTTCCTATTTATTTATTTCAGTCAAGGACTTTAGTGCTAACTGGCTCAAAACTCTTCAAGCTAATCCCGAAGTGAGTATAATGTTCATCATTTCGCTGGTCGATTTAATGTTGAGTTATTATTTATGGCAATTCCATGAAAACATTGTCGATAATAAACCTGCTTTAAAAAATATCTATCTTGTGCTACTGTTTTTTCAAACAATATTGGGAAATATCTTTATGATCTTCTTGTCTGGCATGGGTCTCTATAAACTCAAAAGTATGACAAGAATTTCTGTTCAAAAACCTCAAGGGTTGAGTCTGACTCTCATTTTAGTTTCCATCATTTATGCATTTTGTGGATTCATGATGTGGCGAATCTACTTTTAAGAAGCCAGGATTACCAGATATCTACTGATTTTGATGCTAAAGCACGTTTGTATCTCAAATTGTTAGGGGGAATTGATGGTAATATTGCGCTAATTACTAATACAAACAACCAAATTTTTATTACTGTGAAAGATCTGAGTTGGTTTGATCCATTTAATGTCATCTTAGAGCTTGGAATCTGTATTATTTCAATCAAAATTATTGATCATTTAATTATTTTAGAATGTGCACAAGCTACTAAACTGATCCGTAAAATGATCAGAATTAAAATGCTCGTTAAACATGAAGTCATGAGTCATTTTTGATTTTAACGGGACTTTAGTTGACAATTTAAGAAGCTGCCCAAAAATCAGTGCTGTAAAACAGATGCCCCTTTAGGGGTATTTTTTTGACATCATTTTAAGGCCTTCTTGCTTTTAGCACCTGAATAACGACTTCTAAACAATCCCACACCAGAAAATCTCCCGTGAACTTCGTCACCTCAAATAGGTAGCAAAAAATCTACCAAAAAAGACTGTGACGCTGCTGATCATTTTGATAATTTTTTGGGAGACGATATACCAAAATTGTGCAACAAATTACAAAAAATAGATGATTTTCGCTAAAATATTAAATAAAAATGTCATCAAACCAATAATTGCAACTACAGTATAATAAGCTGCAAATAAGATTCTAAAAAACACAAAAAGAATTAGTCTAAGATCTGATCAAATATACTCTGGTTTGGATTTCGCCTTTTAGATAGCAAATTACCTTCCATTAAGTCTGTCTCAAAGCGCTTATAAGTTTGAAGCTTGCCTGAAAGATTCGATGTTGGTGTTTTAGTTTTGATCTCTTTGGTCACTGCCTTTACAACTTTTCGGAAAACACAATTAATTCGAACAGGATCATCAGACTGATTTTCTTGCAGAATTTTACTTTGAACAAAATCGTTAATTCGTCAAGTGTATGGAGGATTAAGATCCCTCTCCCTTTATTTTTGTTGCCGATTTTCCATTTTTTAAATAAAGGATTTGCATACGTCTGACCTTACGATTGCCTGTAAATTTAACAACCGCGACAAATATTTGGTACTTATTCGGATTCTTATTCATCTTGAATTAACTTTTTGTTATCTAATCTAAACTCCGGTTTTGTTATAGCAAAAAAATAAGTTTTCGTCAACGATGAAGGTTGCCGAAATATTAGAATTAATAATATTGAAATTACTAAAGCATAAGCTAGTTTTCGTCGCATTACCTTAATCCTCATCAACATTTTTCTAATTATAACCTGAAGCAGCGATTTTTACTCACGCTTTCACCAAAAGGCGTATAATTATTAATTAAAAAAAGGAATTTAATCAGATGTCCTTAAAAATCAGCCCGTTGGTCTGGCTGGAACTTCAAAAAAAATCGATCGTTAAAAATGTCTCGGCTCTTAAAGAAAAAACTGGCGCAAAATCACCTTTGGTAAATGTCTCAGCCAATGCGCTAGGATTCGGAGCTCAATCATTTGTGCGCGGATTAATCGGAGCCAACGTAGCAGGATTTGTGGTCGATACAATCGAAGAAGCGTTAGAACTCCGACGTTTAGGTACGAACAAAACTATTTTAGTTACCGAGCCAATAACAAATCAAAATCTTCCAATATTTAATGAAAATCTTTTAATCGGTTCAGTTTATTCACGAAACACTCTGGAAGAATTGGCACAGAATAAAATTCCCACTACCATTGCGTTGACACCCTCCACGGAAAACCTATCTGAAGCTCTCCCTTCTAATTTAAAGTTATGGGGCGAATACGAAATCACCCCTAACAAAGCAGATCCTCTAAGTGGTCGTTACAACGATGATTTTATTTTTGGAACTTTTGTTTACGGAATCAACGGAGGCAAATCGGTTCTAACTCTGCGCTCGCGCGTGATTGATGTCAACGGATCAGAGGCTTTAATTGGTCTTGGAATGAAAGATGGTTTCAGTTTTGACTTTGCTGGATATCAATTAGCAATCGGACAAATCAAAGAAGTAAGACTTTCAAATACTTTAATCAGCTTGACTCACCCCGTCCAGCCAGGAGATATAATTACAATTGTTGATGACCTTGTCAAAGTCGCCGATTATTTAAAAATTACGCCTTGGGAACTATCAACCAGATTTAACCCTTCAATTTCCCGCGAGTTCATTAGTTTTTGATTAGCCATTTAAATTATTTATAATTATTTTCAAGTTTACACAAATAAGAGTAAAATTGGATTAGTAACTAAAATGGAAAGGAAAAAACAAAATGGAGATCTTATTTCACGGTGATAAGGTTCAATTATCGGGCGATCCAGTCGCTTTGGGTGCTCAATTACCTGACTTTGAACTTTTAAGTGCCGACCGCAAAATCGTAAAAAAGGCTGAGCTGCTTGGTAAGCTGACCCTTTATTCAGTCGTACCTGACCTTAATACGCGTGTCTGCTCAATTTCCACTCAAAAATTTAATCAAGAGGCCGATCGATATCCTGCCGCTAACTTTATTACAATCTCAACCAACGCGCCTGAGGACCAACAAAATTGGTGTGCCTTAGAAGGCGTTAAGTCGGTGCGTGTTCTTTCCGATGAGAAGCTAAGTTTTGGTAAATCGATGAACCTTTTTATCCCAACCAACGGCCTTGATACCCGAGCAATTTATCTGGTTGATGCTCAGGGAGTAGTTGTTTATCGAGAAATTATTGAAGAAATCAGTAATGAGCCTAACTATGAAGCTGCACTTACTGCAATTCAAAAAGAAATCAACAAATAGTTACACCTGAATAATGTTTAAAGATTATTTTAGTTTTGTCTTAAAAAATCATCAGCGAAGGATTCATTATCTCGTCTTTTGTGCGCTTTTATGTGCTTTAATTTTTGGCTTTACCTTTTTTTCGAAAATTCAAACGACCATTTATGAGTTTGGCGGTTGGATCTTTTTTCTAGTTCTGATCAGTGCGGGAACATTTTCAGCTGAAAGACGTTCGGCCGTTTTTCTAAAACGTCTCGATCTAAGCCACTCTTCAATTTATTGGACAAATATTTTAGCCGTAGTCACTTCCGCCTTAGAAGGAGCAGTTTATTTTATTTGTACAAAAATAATTGTTTCGTTCGTTTATTGCCAATTATCAGGCCTCAAATTTTCCTGGGAAAATTTTGCTATATATTCAAAATTTATAATTTTTATCTTGCCAGTTGTAGGAATTGTCATTACTCTTGATCTATTAATTAGTAAATTTGTTGTAAGCTTCATTGTTAATCTCATCTTGGTGGGGCTTATTACCACTGCGGGAGTTTTGATTTTCCCATCTACGATAATAGTGAACGTCGCTTTATCATTAGGAGGGATTATTTTGATTTTATTCAATGCCATCCCCGCGGTTAACAGTCACTATTTCAAAAGGATTAATCGTTATGCGAATTATTCTACTTGATGCGGGTTTTAGCCCCGTCATCGAAAATTTAAATATCCAAATCACTGAAAACGGCATTTATACAGTTGTCGGTGCCCCAAAGAGCGGAAAGACGACTCTTTTAAATGGAATTTCTGGTTTAATTCCTGCAAGCTCAGGTGTAATTTTAGTTGGCAACTTCAGTCCAAATTGGACTGTCTATCATAACTTGATCTCTTTTTGGCGAGGGTCTGAATACTTTTATCCGAAAATGACGGGCTTTGAGCATTTAAAATTACTCGCCAAAAGTCAAAAACGTTCCCTCCAGACCGTTTTTGATGCTTCAAATGACTTGAAAATGATTAATTACATCGACCGACCCGTCAAAGTTTATCCCCCTGGGATTCAAACCCGCTTTGATTTGGCTTTGTCCTCCGTCGAAGATAAGCCGCTTGTTCTTTTGGATGAACCGTTTACTGATATCGACGAAGATTCACGGGTCATCGCATGCAGTTTTTTAAGCAAAATGGCGCAAAACCGAACGATTATTATCACTGCAAATCAACCTGTGGACGCCGTCGACCCAACAAAAATTATAACTTTACCTTAAAACAGCTAACCTTTCTGCTGTTTTTTAGGTAGAATAGATAGAAAGAAAAATTGAAGGAAGTTTGTTATGTGTGGAATTATTGCATTTTGTGATCGCGCTTTAGAAAACAAAGAAGAAGTACTGACCAATATGATGAATGCGATCAAACATCGTGGACCTAATAGTTCAGGCCAATACATTGATGATGATGTAGCTTTGGGATTTAGGCGACTATCGATCATCGATCTCAGAGGCGGCAGTCAACCAATTTTCAACGAAGATCGTCAAAAAGCAATTATTTTTAACGGCGAAATTTATAATTTTAAGCCTTTACGTAAAGAACTAGTCAGTGCTGGTCACACTTTCACGACTAAAACTGATACGGAAGTGCTTTTACATGGTTTTGAAGAATGGGGCATGGAAGGCTTACTTAAGCGAATTCGCGGAATGTTTGCCTTTTTGATTTGGGACAATTCAGAGCGCAAGCTCTACGGCGCCCGTGATTTCTTTGGAATTAAGCCAATGTATTATTATCATGATGGCGATCGCTTTTTGGTCGGATCTGAGATCAAATCTTTTCTTTATCATCCCTACTTTAAAAAAGAGCTCAACAAAAAAGCCTTGAAGCCTTATTTAACGTTCCAATACTCGGCGCTTGAAGAGACTTTTTTCAAGAACGTGTTTAGTATTCCCGGCGGGCATTATTTCACTTTTAAAGACGGCGAACTGGAAGTTAAACAGTACTGGGATCTCGATTTTAAAGATGCTGGCGAGAGTTTTGAGAGTACCGTCAAAGAAATTGAAGAGGTTATTAACGATAGCGTTGAAGCTCATAAAATTAGTGATGTACCGGTCGGATCACTCTTGTCATCCGGCATTGACTCCAGCTATATTACAAGCCTCTCAGAACCTGAACATACTTTTTCCGTCGGATTCGACGACAAATCATACAATGAAGCAATTCAAGCCAAAGAATTGGCCCAGCTTCTCGGTCTTGATAATGAATCGGAAGTGGTCACAAGCGAAGAAGCATTCGATAATTTTCCACTTATTCAGTATTATTTAGATGAGCCGGATGCTAATCCGAGCTGCGTTCCTCTTTACTTTCTAACTAAACTTGCAAGTAAATACGTGACGGTAATTTTGTCAGGTGAAGGCGCTGACGAATTGTTCGCCGGTTACGTGGATTACGGTTATCATTCCCATTCGCGCGTCATCAAGACGATTGGGGCGCAATTGCGCAAATTAAAACCGCAGACGCGTTATCACCTGGCAAACAAGCTTAGAAAAATGCCAAACTTCCACGGTCGCCTTCATCTTTATGAAAGTACAGCGCGCGCAGAAGACTTTTTTATTGGCGAGGCCAAAATTTTTGGTGAAAATGAAGCTGCAAGCTACTTAACTGAACCATTTAAGATTTCAGAATCCGTAGAAGAGATCGTCTCTAAATCATATGATCGGGTTGCCAATTATACTGATGAAGTGAAGAAAATGCAGTACCTTGATCTGCATTTATTTATGGCAAAAGATATTCTTCTAAAAGCCGATAAAATGTCAATGGCCAACTCAATGGAGCTAAGAGTTCCATTTCTTGACAAGGAAGTAGCTAAAGTTGCAAGTAAGATTCCAACTAAGTATCTTTTGACGCCAAAAAACAGCAAATATGCCCTTAGAGTAGCTGCCGAGAAGCATTTACCAGAAGAATGGGTGCAAAGAGAAAAATTAGGCTTTCCGGTTCCTGTTAAAGCTTGGTTAGAAAATGATAATTTCTACACAAGAATTCGTAATTTATTTGAACAAGACTTTGTCAAAGAATTTTTTGATGTACCAAAAATCCTTGATCTGATCGATCGTGTCCACAACGGGGATGCCGAAGATCGCCGTAAAGTCTGGACTATTTATACTTTCTTAGTTTGGTACAAAGTTTATTTTATTGATGAAACGATCCCCACTTACGTGAAGGGAGAATCTGCAAAGTGAACAAATACCGTTTTATTGTCTTAGGTAGCGATCAAAATGCTTACGGACAGGTACGAGCTATTTATCAAATCACTCACCAAAAAGTTGACGTGATTGCTAAAGTTCGTCTTTCGGCGACCAAGTACTCAAAACTTATCAATCTTCAAATTTTTCCAGATCTCTTAGACGATCAGCAATTTGTTAAGCACATGATTGACCTTTATCACGAGTTTGATGGCAAAAATGTGACGTTATTCCCGATTCCTTGCGGCGACACTTACGTAGAACTCCTTTCGAGAAACAGCGATATTTTAAAGAATTATTTTACATTTCCATTTGTTGACTATCGGTTAACAGACCAATTAACCAATAAAGAGGAATTCATTAAAATTGCTGATGAATACGGGCTTGATCACCCGAAATCATTAATTATTACTCCTGAAAATTATTCCGATCTCGATTACGCTAAAATCGGTGGTGAATTTCCGGTTGCCCTGAAAGCAGTTGACAGCGTTAAGTGGCTCGACGTTGATTTCCCCGGTCGAAAAAAAGCTTTTATTTTAAATTCGCCAGCTGAGGTTAGTTCAACTATTCAGGCCGCTATTAACGCGGGATATGATGGGAATTTTATTTTGCAGGAATTCATTCCAGGCGGTGTTGCTGCTGATCGAGTTTTAAATTGTTACGTCGATCAGTACCATCATGTCAAAATGATGAATCTCGGACATCCGCTCTTAGAAGACCCCGGAGCGAGTGCAATTGGTAATTATTTGGCTATTTTGCCTGTCTACGATCAAGAACTGTACCAAAAAGCTCAAAAATTTCTTGAAGATATTAATTACACCGGATTCGCTAATTTCGATATTAAACTCGATCCGCGCGACCGCAAATATAAATTTTTCGAAATTAATTTACGTTTTGGACGTTCTTCTTTCTATGTCAACCTAAATGGTGCTTCTTTCCCGCAATTTCTAATTGATGATTACTTCTTAGACAACCTGAAAGCTCAACCAACTCAGTATTGTAATGAAGATCCTGCCAAACACATTTTATGGTTATCAGTTCCGATGGATGTTTTCAATCATTATACTGAAGATGATTCTTCCTATCAAAGAGCAACTGAATTGATCAAAATGGGCCATTTTGGTGATACACTAACTTACAGTGAAGACTTGAGTCTTCGCAGAAAGCTCATGATTTGGCATTTCAAGAAGTACTACCGGAAAGATTTTAAACAATTCGGGCAGATGAAAAAAGATTAATGGCAGTCCTAATTTATTTAAATCATATTCAAATGAGCTCGTCTTTAGAATCTGCACTCTCTGAACTTGATTTTGAAGAAGTTTATTTGGCAGCTTCCACCCCAACAAGTGAGATCATTGATAAAGTGCCTAATGATGAAATCAATTTTCCGATCATTCCGCCACATATCCAAAAAGAAAATAAAACCCGTGCTAAATTGGTCGAGGAACTTTCTCTCTTGGCAAATCGCATTAACGAAACTCGACCAGATCTAAATATAATTGTAACTTTAGTCGGCAAAGATCTTGATCTGCTAGCAGAAACCATCGCAAATAATGACTTAAAGATCAAAAAGATTATCAAAATCGACTAGTATTTTTCTTTAAAAGCGAGTAAGATAAACTTACAAAAAGTAAGTGAGGTATAGATAATGAAAACAATTGGTTTAGTAATTGGTAGTTTACGTAAAGGTTCATACACTCGGGCAATTGCCACCCAAGCGGCTCAAATGCTTCCTAAAGATTTTAAGGTCAAAGAATTGAACATCGCTAATTTGCCACTTTACAATCAAGATTTAGATGATGAGAACCGTGCTCCAGCTGAGTGGGAAGCATTTCGCTCTGAGCTAAATGTTGTTGATGCAGTGATTTTTGCAACACCAGAGTACAATCGGGGTTTACCCGCTGCCTTAAAGAATGCGCTAGATGTAGGTTCTAGACCTTATGGTCAAAATCTTTGGGATCAAAAACCTGCAGTCATCATTTCCGATACTCCAGGGGCGATGGGTGGATTTGGAGCCAATCATCAATTAAGACAGTCGTTAGTATTTCTCAATATGCCAACTCTTCAGCAACCAGAAGCTTACATCGGTAA
Organism: Xylocopilactobacillus apicola; assembly: GCF_033095985.1. Classification (NCBI taxonomy): domain Bacteria; kingdom Bacillati; phylum Bacillota; class Bacilli; order Lactobacillales; family Lactobacillaceae; genus Xylocopilactobacillus; species Xylocopilactobacillus apicola. The sequence goes on along the minus strand of NZ_AP026802.1, from coordinate 297,501 downwards.
TGTCACAAGTTTTTTGGATGACGATCTTAAGATTACAAATGACAGCACTAAGAAATTTCTTCAATCAATTATGGATGCTTTTGTTCAATTGATTGAACGCTACTAAAAAAGCCTGTTCTGACGTGTCCCCCGAAAGTTGAAATAAACTTGAGGGCGCGTCATTCAGGCTTTTTTTTTCAAAAAAAACGCCTCACGCTTAGCGCTGGCGTTTAGGAACATTCGACTTTCCATAACGATTCTTCTTAGTTTCAGAAGCTGAAACTTTATCTTGGGACTTTGGATTTGTTTTTGAAGCGGCTTTATCAGGCGTTTTAAGAATTTTTTTCATCCCAAAGAAGTACATAAAGATGATAAATGCAATCAAGATCAGCACGATCCCAATAATGATAATGAAGAACAGCCAAGTATAGTCTGGATTTATGTTTGAATTATCTTTATTAATCTTTTGGGCTGAATTTTTAGTAACCATGAATTTGTAATCTTGCTTAAATTCATGCCCATGTGACTTTCCAGTCAACTTTAAAGTATACTGACCTGGCACCAGTCGCTTTTTCCCGATATTCATTGAAAGTGTAAAATTAGAATAAGGAGCAACCGTATAACGATAATAGTCGCTATTCAGACTTACCTTCGATAAATTGGTATTTTTGATTCCAATTCCATCCTTCTCTATCTTTGCTTTTAGATTCAGGCTATCTATAATGGTTCCCTGCGGATTTTGAACTTTAATATTAAAAACCGGACTAGGCGTGGCTGCAACTGGTGTAACGTTCTTAACTTTTAAGTCACCTTTTGGATACTTGCGGTCCATCGTCATAATAATTCCCGTGTCCATCCGGCCGTAAGTATTGACAAATGTGCGGGCCCCTTTTTTGCTCTTTTTTTTGACCTCAACAGAACTTTGTAAACCAGAGGTAACTCGAACTCCACCGTAAATTAACCCTTTAAATTGCTTAGCGGGGATCTGATATTCCTGATTAACTTGCACTGTTTGTTGAGCTGGCACCGTCACTAAAGTCGGCTTCACTTTCATATCCAGTAAACTTACTGGCAAACTTGAATCCAAATCTTTTTTATTAGTGGTTAAAACCATATCCCCTTGCGAATTGGTCACATACATTCCCGCTTCAACTCGAAATGTCTGACTCTTATTCTGCAAATTAGAAATATAGAACGAAACCGTTTGTTTTTGACCCGGTTTCACCAAAAGATAGTAAGAGTTTTGCTTACTAATTTGGTTTTCTGGAAAAATTGGTTTAACGCTAAAAATTCCTGCATCAGCGGCATTTACTTGATCCACCTTCAAGAAAAACATGATTAGCATTACAACAAACAAACAAATATTTTTTCTTCTTCTCGTCATCATCTTCTTATTGTATCGTGAAAACTGTTCGGCTGTATTTCAAATATCGAAAAATATCCCTAGAAAAGTAAAAATCTCCCGTTAAGGAGATTATGGATTTTCTTGGAAACCTGTACTTAAGGTCCAATAAAGATTATAAATATAAGTCCCAGGCCGGTTAAGCGTTACTGCACTAGGAAGTGCCATAATCGCCGATCCTTGATCATAGAAATCAAGCGCCCATGCACCATTAGAGACACTTTCCGGACCTGAGCCAGAAGCAATCCCACCGTTAGCTATACTTTCTTGACCTTTGGTATAACCCCAGATATCATTATCAACAGTACTCATTGGAATTGTCGTAATCGAGGCGTTGTTAGCATTATTAGCCGAGTTAGGTCCTGTACTTGATACTGCCGTAAGCTGTGACGCTGTATTCTTAGAAGGAGTTTTGCTAAGCCTTGGGAAAAATAATCCCTTAAAATCTCCACTTACCTGATTATCTGCCGGAACGTCGTCAGATGCCGAATCAACTCGCTTCCAAACAGATGCAGGGGTGGGAGAAACTACCCCATTGTTATTTTCCGTACCTAACATCTCAGGATCCGAATTATAGTAAGTTGCCGGATGCGAAATCGCCGCTGAATTACCAGTTTGACCGTCAGTCAAGCTATCAATCTTATAACCAGTCCCGTTATATCCGTTACCAAATTCAATTGCCGCTGCAAATTTCAAATTTGTACCAGCATTCATCCCTGCGTCCGGATTCGGATCTGGATTTGTACCCGTTGGATGACTATTCCAATTAGAGCCAACCAAAGAAGAGGCACTTCCCACATCTAAATGAGCAGAAACTTTCCACCCGTTGTAAGTACCAGAATTATTAATTGGTAAACGACTATCAGTAACAATTAAAGCCCGGTAATTAGCCGGATTTCTCAATTTCTTAGTCGAGACAGTAACGTTTCCCGTTGTGGTAGTTGCCGTATCGACAAAAGCACCATTTGTTACGTCATCTACTCTATTTGCAGCATTTGAATACAATGGAACAAAACGCGTCTTTCCATCTAAAGTATTAGCTCCAAAATCAAAGTTTGGAACTGAAACTAAACTTAAATTCCCGTCCTCAAAAGTGATCCCAACATTAGTTGTCGCAGATGCTACAACCGTATCTGCCTTAACCAGCTCGTGTTGCCCAACCACCGTTGGTGCAAACAAGCCGAGGATCGAAGCACAGGACAGAGCTATTTTTAAAGTCTTCTTTTTCTCTTTCATAATTATCTTTCCACCCAGAAAATCTACCCAAAATAATTATACCTGAATAATTGCTATAATTTATTCTTTCTAGATAAATTATTTTTGTTTTTTTGAAAAGATCTATTAAAACTATGGGTTACTCTTAAAACCGCTGTTTAAAGTCCAGTAGAGATTATAAATATAAGTACCCGGACGATTAAGCGTAACTGCGTTAGGAAATGCCATGATAGCTGAACCTCGATCTTGAAAATCAAGCGCCCATGCACCGTTTGAGACACTATCTGGGCCATTTCCTGTTGACGCTGAATTATTAGCTTGATTCTCTTGCGCTGTTGTATAACCCCAGATCAAATTATCACTATTACTCATTGGAATTGTCGTAATCGCTGTATTATTAGCTACTGCAGGGCGACCTGTTGAACCAGTCAATTGGCCGCCAGCCCCCGTCAACTGAGCAGCACTATTTCGATCAGGTGTGACGCTCAACCGCGGAAAATAAAGGCCTCTTAGTGAACCTGTAGACTGGTTATCAGATGGAATGCCATCAGCATTAGTATTACTTACACTATCGACTCTTTGCCAACTAGAAGCTTGCAAAGTTCCATCAACACTATTGTTTCCTTTTAGATAAGAATCCTTATTGTAATACGTTGCCGGATGAGAAACGGGAGTCGAATTCCCACTTTGGCCTCCTTCAATTGAAGAGATCGTATAACTTGAATTAGCAAACCCATTGCCAAATTCGATCATAGCTGGAAACTGAAGTGCTTGATTCGTTGAATCATTGCCTGCATCCGGGTTAGGATCGTCACCTGCTTGACCAGGCACTGAAACATGACTATTTGAGTTAGATCCATTTAAAGATCCCGAGTTTCCCACAGACATATGGGCAGAAACCCACCAGCCATTATATTTTCCAGTACTATCGAGCGGCAAACGGCTATCAGAGACAATCAAAGCACGATACTTTGAAGGATCACGTAAACTTTTGACTGCAGCTCCCGAAGAATTAGCCGAGGTGTCAATAAAAGCTCCATTAGTTGGATCTCCAACGCTACTTAGTGCATCAGAATACAAAGGAATGAAACGAGTTTTCCCATCTAGAGTATTTGCTCCAAAATCAAAATTTGGCACCGCGATGAGACTCAACGTACCATCTAGAAATGAAACTCCAACAGTTGAATATGCTTGACTAACCGTCACTCCCGACTGAGCTTCAATCGGATAACTACCATCTGGTTTATAAGCATTATAAACATGTTTATTATCCGATTCCGATCCATCAGGATTAGTGACTGTTGTTACATTATCAGCCGAAGGTACTGTAAGCGTACTGCCATCCGGGTTATTAATAGTACCCGGACTTCTTGGAGTTGTCGTAGTTGGTGTTAACGCATTGTCACTAGCTTCAACTGAAACGACTTTCAACATAATTAATAGGAAAAAAGAAAAACCTAACAAAATTAGATTGATTTTTTTGATACTTTTATTCATGCTATTTTCTTCGACCTCTTTGTACTCTAGTATAACTGAATACAAAGCCTTTAAATAATCATTTCTTAACAAAAATATTTAAGTTAATTGATCTAAGAACTATTTTTTCCGACTTCTTAATGTCCGATACGGCCTTTTTTTATCCTTTTTCATTTGTTTACGAGCTCGCCGCATTCCTGCATACAATGCAACTAAAAGGACCAAAAGCAGCACAAAAATTATCGCAATGACTAAGAAATTCAGGCCAGACTGGGGTTTTTTGGTTTTAACTGTTGCCCCTTTATTGATATTTTTAGCAAGCGCTCGACTAACTTTAAAATCCCGAGAAAACTTAGTTGTTTTCCCTTTATATTTAATCGCAATTTTAGCTTGGTACTCTCCTGGCTCAATCGTCTGACCTTTGGTATCAACGACTCCGTTATAAAAAGAGTTGGGCGCCATCGATATATTTTTGTCAGTGTGAGTATATTTTACCTTTGAGTTACCTTTTTTAGTAACCTCATAGTCAACGCGGGTGCCTACGTTCTCCTTGAAATAAGTTGCTGCAGTATTACGGATCGGAATTGTGAAAGTCGGTCCGTTAATTGTTCCACCAGTTGCTGGATTACCGATCTCAAAATTAGGCTCAGGCTGAACCCCTTGCTTCATACGGACCACAATTGCTTGTCTGACCACATTTGTAATCATCGCCATACTTTTTTGGTCAGTTTTGTTCTGCTGTTCTTGACCAAGGACAGTAAAAGCCAAATTCCCAAGAATAGTTCCATCAAATTTTTCTTTCGGTACTGTCACCGGAATTTTCACCGTCACTGTACCTTTTGGCTCAACAGTTATTGTCTGTTTTTTGACCATTTTAGAAAAACGATGCCGATTACTTGAATCAATCATCTGATTCGATTGGTCTCCATAGACAATATGGCCTTGATTTGTAATCACAGTGCCTGGCGTAATTTCAACTTTTATTTCTCGGTCTACAACATTTTGAATTTTAACACCTAAAACTACCGCCTCGCCAGGTTTAAAATCAAGATCAAAAAAACCTTCGCTATTGCTTTTTGTAAATCCCTCTTCATCAGTTATCAACGTCAAATGTGGCATTGACGCTTGTAAGTTAGCTTGAGATTCTGCCTTAACTATCGAGCGATCAAGCAAAAGAACCATACTGATTATTAATATTAGAAAATAAGTTATTTTAGATTTTTTTTGCAAGTTGAATTACTATACCTACTTATATATAAGTGGATAGTTGCCTCCTTATTCAATTTTCGCCGAATTTAACGATTAAGAATCTTCTTTTTTTTAATTATACGCAATGTCTTACTGAAAAAAAAGCACTAATAAATGCTGGATAAGGCATTGATATAGTGCGTTATTAATGCTTTTTCAAAAGGTCGTCTAAAGATAAATCATCCCAACCATCGTTGCTTTGATTATCATTTGGATTAGCCGTCGGCTGCGTCGGAGCTGAGTTTGGATTGGAAACTGAACCTGGAGCCTGTTGCATTCCTTGACCTTGATAATTACCTTGCGGCGGTTGATTATAATTCCCTGGATACGGAGGTGTTTGATAATTTTGCTGCCAATTCTGTCCATTAGCTGGAGTTTGCTGCGAATTATTATTCACCTGATTTCCTGGGTTCCATTGATTTTGATTCGGTAAATTATTTTGCGGATTCTGTTGACCTGAAGGAAAATTCGCATATGGTGGCTGAGCGTAGTTTGGATTAACTTGTTGGTTAGGTCCTTGATAGTAAGGATTTTGATTGGGCCAAGCTTGCTGATTATTATTGCCTGTATTTTGAGGATAAGTAGGATTAGGCATCTGCCCATTTGAGATCGTCCCCTGTTGTCCTTGATTTGGCAAATTATTTAAATTGTTCGGATAAGGATTATTATAAGGCATTTGCTGCGGCGCTCGCTGAGGATTTGGCGCCCCAACATTACTTTGACCGTAATTAGGAGCGGCAGCGCTCTTATCTTTGTCCTCAGAACCATTCTTCAGTTGGTCTGATTTTAACATTTTATCGGATTCTGCAACCAAACGATTGTTTTCTTCTCGCCGATTATATCTGATTTGGCGAATGATCAAGAAAATCACAATACCAATTAAGATAATTAACCCAATGATTACTAAAATAAAAATCCAAGTTTTATCGTAGATCAACCCTTTTGACTGCTTGTTAACCTTCTCGGCGTCAGCTTTACTAATATTATAGTTTTCTTTAACCTTATGAGTTTTACCGTTAATTGTAAAACTACCGGTAATCATATACTCACCTGGGGTAAGCGGCTGCTGTTTATAATTAACCGGGACTGGCAAAATTGAGTTCGGTGCAATCGATAAGTTCGATTGATAGACCGGAACTTTTCGTCCATTAAAGCCTAAAAAACTAAACATTCCCTTCCTTTGAATCATCAAATTATAAGAAACATTTTTTGCTTCACCTGGTTTGGAATTTTCCAATTTAATAACTATATTGGGTTGATAGGCAATTGCCTGAGCAACGATTCCGGTAACTTTCCCGTTTCCCGGTACATTCTGATTAGTTTGTGTAATAATCACTGGGATCGGAGTTGATTCACTATTAAGATGACCACCATTTGCATTTACGCTATAGATGTTAAAACCACCATAAATAACCCCGTCAAAGCGTTCGCTTGGCGTATTAACAACTAAAGTCTCAGTCTTTGACTCTTGGGGCTGCAAGGTAATAGTTTTTTTCGATGTCATATCAGCAAAGGCTTGCTGTAACCCAGCAGTCCCTTTCTTAACAACCTGATTATAAACAAAATTACCAGTTGCATCTGTTTGTGCATTTGTCGGCTGAATAGCTAAGCGCTCAACAGACGAGCCAAAATTAGTAAACGCAATCGTAAGAGAACGCTTCTCCCCCGATTTGACCACCATTTCAAATTTATCTGTATCTCCACTATCGATCTGCGGGGTCACTGATACATTAGTAATATCAGCTGATACAGATCTGATATTCAGCCCAAAGGCGATTATCATCATTAATAATAGAGGAAAAATTTTAACCTTTTTCAAGATACTCCTCTCCATTCAAAAATATCTAAGTTAATTATAACGGTTCTCCAGAAATTTTTTTTTCACAATCGAGAAAAAAAGACGTAAAAAACCGAACTTACCAAAAGAAAAAGCCAGTTCAACTGACTTTTTAGTGATCGCTACATTCAAATATATAATTTTCAATAAAGTTTTAACTACCCGACCGCATGAATTTCTTCCAGGTCAAAACCTTCGCTTGTTAAGGCCGCTGTTAATTTAGGTACATCTTGTCCTTTGACATGTAATTCTAAAACGCGCTCACTTGGATGGCGCAAAACTACTAAGTTCAAAATTGAAAAATCATTTTCAGCCAAAACCGAACCCAGATGAGCAATCACTCCCTTATCGTCTTTGACCACTTTAACTCGAAGAAAGAGACTATCAAGTAAGTCGTAACCTGCAATTTGCAAAAAAGCATCAAAAATATCATTTTTGGTCAGAATCCCTTTGACTGCTTCGTTATCAACAACTACCAAAACGTTGATGTTTTGATCTCTAAGAATTTTAACAGCATCTTCAAGCTGGGCCTGAGATGAAATTGTTGCAACATTTTTCTCCATTACATCAGAAATTTGTGCCTTACTAATAAGGTAACTAACCTCATAAACACTCAGGCTCGTTGACGTGGAAGGCATTGCTGCTGCGATATCTTCTCTCGTAATCAACCCTTTTAGTTTTCCTTCTTTTAAAACCGGAATTTGATTGATTTGATGCCCTTTCATAATATCTAATGCTTTATTGATATGTTCGTCAGGGGTGATCGTTATCAAATCCTTACTCATATAATCAGTAACCGCCATTTTACCCTCCTAAATATGCTTTTTTCACTTGTGGATCATTCAACAACTCAGTTCCAGTTCCAGTCATGGTGATCTTGCCAGTTTCCAACACGTAGCCTCGATCTGCAATTGCCAAAGCAGTTCTAGCGTTTTGTTCGATCAAAAGGACTGTTGTTCCTTCTTTTTGGATTTGTTGAATAATTCGAAAAATTTCTTTAATGAACAAAGGCGCCAGCCCCATTGAAGGCTCATCGAGTAAAAGCAGCTTAGGACGTGCCATCATTGCTCGACCCATTGCCAACATTTGCTGTTCTCCCCCCGAAAGAGTAGCAGCATCTTGATTCCGACGTTCTTTTAACACTGGAAAATGTTCGAAAATTTTCTCGTAATCAGCGTGAATTTCTTCTCGGTCATGTCTTAAAAATGCACCCATCTGTAAATTTTCAAGTACGCTCAAGCCAGGAAAAACGTGGCGTCCTTCTGGAACTTGAGAAATTCCATTTGCCACAATCTGTGAAGGCATTTGTTTAAATAAATCATTGCCTGCAAATGATATCTGACCCGATTGCGCTTTAATTAAACCAGATATTGTCAAAAGAGTTGTTGATTTACCAGCTCCGTTTGCTCCGATCAAAGAAACAATCTCTCCTTCGTTAACATAGAAGTTAACATCCGTAACTGCTTTAATTGCACCATAGGAAACCGAAAGGTCCTTAACTTCAAGCAAAGACATCGTCGTCACCTCCTAGGTATGCCCGAATTACTTCTTCGTTATTTTGAATTTCTGCCGGAGTTCCTTCTGCAATCAATTTGCCGTACTCCAAAACATAGATTCTTTTTGCCAGTTCCATAACCAAGTTCATATCATGTTCAATCAAAACTACTGCTAAATTGAATTCTTTTTGGATCATCTGAATAGTTTGAGTTAGATCTGCCGTTTCATTCGGATTCATCCCAGCTGCCGGTTCATCTAAAAACAAAAGATTCGGCTTTGTAGCAAGCGCTCTGGCAATCTCTAGTCTTCGCTGTTCACCATAAGCCAAATTGCTTGCTTTTTGATCGGCGTATTCTTCCATTTTAAATAGCGCAAGTAATTTCATTGCCTCTTGATACATTTCATTTTCCGAACGGTAAAAACTAGGCAAGCGTAAAACTTCGGCTAACATTCCTTCGTGTTTTTTACTTGTCATGCCAACCATTACGTTATCAAGAACTGTTAACTGATCAAACAAGCGGATATTTTGAAAAGTCCGCGCCATCCCAAGATCAGCAATCCGGTGGACTGATTTACCATTCAACAGTTCCATTTTGCCATCAACTTTTAGTTTGATTGTGCCGCTACTTGGAACGTTTACGCCAGTGAGCAAGTTAAAAATCGTTGTTTTGCCTGCGCCGTTAGGACCAATCAAAGCAATCAATTCTCCTTCGTCGACGTGAAGTGAAACATCACTAACTGCTGTCAAGCCGCCAAAATTCTTCGTTAAATCCTCTACTTGTAGTAATTCTGCCATCACTTGCTCTCCTTTTGCGATTTATTTTTTGCCGAAAACAGGCGCGAAATTGAAAATTCCCAAGTTCCAAGGAAGCCAGATGGTCGAAATAGCATAAATGCAATTAACATCAAAGAATAGAGTACCATTCTCAAAGCTCCGTAATTTTGCAAAATAATATCAACAAACCCAAGCACTACCGCCGCTAGAATCGAGCCAGTAATACTACCAACTCCACCTAGAACAACAATAATCAGTGTTGAAATTGACTGCATAAAAGAAAAGTTACTAGGAGTGATGCTTTGTAGGTAAGTAGCATAAAGACTGCCTGCCACGCTTGCAGCGACTGCTCCTACGACAAAAGCAATTACTTTAAACTTAGTGGTATTAATCCCCAAAGAGGCAGCGGCAATTTCGTTGTCTCTGACCGAAAGAATTGCCCGACCAGTCTTACTATGCACAAGATTAACAATTACCATCGTAATAACTGCTGCAAAGATATAAACAATCGACCAATCTGCTTGCGCTGGGATGTTGAAAATTCCTTTTGGTCCGTTGGTAATTTCGAGATTATTGATTGTAATTCGAATAATTTCAGAAACTCCAAGTGTTGCAATTGCTAGATAATCTCCGCGCAGACGCAAAGTCGGAATTCCTTCAATCAAGGCAATAATGCCTGAAATCGCCATTCCAATTAAAATTCCTAAAGCAAATCCCCAAATGCTGTTTGACTTTTCAGCTACAATTGCTGAAGCATAGGCACCAATTGCCATAAATCCAGCGTGACCAAGCGAGAATTGACCGGAAACACCTAAGATTAAATTCAAGCTCACTGCTAAAATTACGTTAATTTCAATCATAGTAATTATGGTCAGAATAAAAGGACTGATGATTCCAACTAAGGTTAACAAGTCAATGACTAGCCAACCGCCAACTGCAATCGCAAGCCAAATGAGTTGATCTCTGATATTTCTTTTCATTAGACTTTCTCCCCTTCCTTTTTACCGAATATCCCCGTCGGACGAACTAAGAGTACGAGAATTAGAACTGCATAAACTGCAGCATCTTTCCAAGAAGAAATCCCGATTGAATAAGTCAGCGTCTCAATTAAGCCGATGAGCCAGCCACCAAGGGCTGCTCCTGGAATTACTCCGATTCCGCCCACAACTGCTGCGATAAAGGCTTTGATCCCAGGCGTCATCCCCATTAATGGATCAATTGAGTTATAGTAAAGTCCAATTAAGACTCCAGCAGCCCCAGCGAGAGCTGAACCAATTGCAAAAGTAAAAGAAATCGTCTGATCAACTTTAATTCCGACGATGCTCGCAGCTTCTGTATCAACGGAAACAGCCCGCATTGCGCGACCCATCTTGGTTTTTTGAACAATGAACTGGAGGGCAATCATTAGCGCAACCGCAACGACAAAAATTAAAATCTGAATATTAGTAACATCTAAAAATCCAATGTGGTAAGTCACCAATTTAATTGCTTGCGGAAATGGTCTAGAATCTCCTCCAAAAAGGAAAGTCATTCCATTTTCTAATAGAAACGAAACCCCGATTGCAGTAATCAAGGCAGTAATCTTGGGAGCTCCATGATGCCTTAAAGGCCGATAAGCCAGAAATTCAATTAGCATTCCGATTAACGCACAAGCTGCCATCGTCAAGATTAAAGTAACCCAGAAATTCAGATGCAATGAAGTGATCAGATAAAAACCAATAAATGCACCAATCATGTAAACATCACCATGCGCAAAATTGATCAATCCGATAATTCCATAAACCATCGTATAACCTAGGGCTAGTAGGGCATAAATACTCCCCAAAAAGATCCCATTAAAAATTTGTTGTATAAATACCTGCATGCTTAATCCCCCTTTTTATCGTACCGCTTTAGCTGATACTTTAACTCCGTGATTAAACTTCACGACAATGACATCTTTTTTCGGATTATGAAGGCGATCCATTGTCATCGTGCCAGTCACCCCTTCAAAATCTTTCAACTCAGCAAGCCCTTTGGCAACTTCAATTGAATTAGTTGACTGACGTTTTTCCATCGCTTCTTTAATCATAAATACTGCGTCATATCCTAAAGCAGTAAAGCCTGAAGGTTCTTCTTTAAACTTCTTTTTGTATGAATTAACAAAAGGACGAACTTTATCATTAGCTGGTGCTGTTGCATCGAAATGATTTGTATAATATACATCAGTTACATTTTCCTTGCCTGCTAGTTTAAATAATGTGTCATCTGAGAAACCATCCGGCCCTAAAATCGCCGCTTTGATGCCTGCTTGACGTGCTTGCTTGATAATCAAACCAGCTTCGTTATAGTACCCAGGAACAAACAATGCTTTAAACTTCTCATTTTTCAGTTTAGTAATCGTTGCATTAAAATCCTTATCCCCAGCTTGATAATACTGAGTATCTACAATCTTGCCTTTATATGCACCTTTGAAAGCTTTAATTAAACCTGCTGAATAATCAGAAGTTTTATCCCCAAGGATTGCCACTGTGTCAGCTTTCAAATCGTTGTAAGCATAATGTGCAAGAATTACGCCTTGATAACTGTCTGTATAACAAGTTCGAAAAGCATCAGGCTGAACTGAGCCATCTTTTTTTTGGGTTAAAGTGTCAGCTGTTCCTGCAGGTGCAACCGTCGGGACTGCCGCTTCAGTAGCTTTTGGCAAAGCTGCTGCAAAACTAGCAGAAACACAAGGGCCAACAATCGCCGAAACTTTAGCGCTTGAAGCCAAGTTAGAGGATGCCATTGCAGTTTGATAATTATTACTAGTATCGTCTTTTGTAATTAATTTCAACTTCATCTGCTTGCCATTAACCTTAATTCCGCCAGAGTCATTAATTTGTTCAGCAGCATAATTGATCCCCTTAAGAGTTGCTTGACCATAAGAAGCTGCGCTACCACTAAGCTCAATGTTCACACCAACCAAGACCTCTGAACCTTTCGAATCATTCCCCGTCGCCTTGGCTTTGGCAGCACAACCTGACAAAACAATTGCCATTAGCGAAAATAAACCGATCATCGCTGCAAGTTGCTTCACTCGTTTCATAAAATTTTCTCCGCCTTTCATTTAAAAGTATTAGGCTCTATTCTACGTAAACTATTTATACATGTCAAATAATATTTATAAAAAAACAGCGAGAAGTTCAAACACTTTCGCTGAATATTATGCATAAAAATCAAAGATGATTCTATTTGACTGCCTTAGCCGAAACTTTTACCCCGTGATCATATTTCACCACAATGACGTCTTTTTTGGGATTATGAAAACGATCCATTGTCATATTGCCAGTCACACCCTGGAAATCTTTCAAATTAGCTAAGCCCTGTGCAACTTTAATCGAATTAGTCGATTGCTTATTTTCCATTGCAGCTTTAATCATATAAACTGCATCATATCCAAGAGCCGTGAAACCTGAAGGCTCTTCGTGAAATTTTTGTTTGTATGATTTAATAAATGGCTCTACTCGGTTATTGACCGCTGCGAGCGAATCAAAGTGATTAGTGTAATAAATGTCATTAGAATTCTTCTTGCCCGCTAATTTGAATAAAGTGTCATCAGAGAAACCGTCGGGTCCCAAAATTGCCGCTTTGATTCCAAGTTGCCGCGCTTGTTTGATGATCAAACCGGCCTCATTATAGTAACCTGGCACAAACAGAGCTTTAAATTTTTCGGTTTTTAATTTAGTAAGAGTTGCACTAAAATCCTTATCGCCTGCCTGATAATACTGGGTATCGACAATTTTTCCTTTGTAGGCACCTTTAAAAGCTTTGATCAAACCAGCCGAATAGTCAGAGGTCTTGTCGCCTAAAATTGCCACAGTATCTGCCTTCAAATCGAGATCAGCAAAGTGCGCCAAAATAACTCCTTGATAACTATCGGTATAACAGGCCCGAAATGCATCTGGCTGAACCGATCCATCTCTTTTAAGAGTTAAGGTATCAGAGGTTCCCTGGGAGGTGAGAACTGGTACTGATGCTTCCGTTGCTTTTGGCAAGCCTGCTGCCACGTTAGCAGACACACAAGGTCCAATTATAGCTGAAACTTTAGCATTTGATGCGAGGTTTGAATTGCTCATCGCAGTTTGATAATTGTTGCTCGTGTTGTCTTTAACAATTAATTTAAGACGCAATCGCTGACCATTAATTTTGATCCCACCCGCGTCATTGATCTGTTCACTTGCGTAATTGATTCCTTTAAGCGCTGCTTGGCCATAAGCTGCCGCATTGCCGCTTAACTCTAAGTTAACTCCAATCGATACATTAGAGCCGTGAGCCGAATTGCCTGTAGATTTAGGCTTTGACGCACATCCGACTAGAAAAAACATTGACAACGCCCAAAATCCAATAATGATAATTACTTGTTTTTCATTCTTTTTCATCATATTACCCTCCCAGGTTAAAAAATGTTAGGGTTAATTGTATGGAAATGCCTTATACATGTCAATGAAAGTTTTCCTAACAGATGAATTTTTTCATTCAAAAAAATCATAATTAAAATTTTGATATTTTAGACAGCAAAAAAGCCCGTTCATTAATATGAACCGGTTTCATAAATAACCATTATATCTTCTATTTATTATCCCCTAAGTCATCAAGATCGATATACTGCAAATCAAGTTCTTCAAAGTCTTCACAATTCATTAGGAACCTAACTTGTAAAAGCAAATAAATTTCATCGTACTCTTTTATAATTTCTTGTTCTGCCATTAGTAAATCGGGCATCACCTGATCTAATTTAATTCCTGGGCTATTTAGTTTAATACGATCAATGGCACGTTTTAATTTCTGATAAATAGAAAACAAGTGTTTGGCCCGTATTATATTTTCCTGCTCCCCTCTCAAAATTATTACTCCCTCTTTTTAACTTAACTTTTCACTATCCCTAGTATAGAGGATATTTTTCCAAAAAATTTGCATTCTACGAGTAAATTTTTTATCAATATTGATTTTGATCCAATTTAATGATGCCAACTTCGCAATATTTTCCCCAAGAAATCTCCACCAAAAACCAAAACAAAACTATATGAGATAATTGATGGAATCTTACAAATCAGAATTACAATAATGAACTGACGGTAAGTCATCTCCGTTAAACCCGCAACAAGGCACAAAATATCATCAGGGGCAAACGGCGCAGCAATCATGGCAGCAAAAAACCAAAGAAAACGATTATTCTTATTTGCCATATTCTCGTACTTCTCATAAGTTTCAGGCTTAGCCACATATTGAATAAACCTTTTACCAAAACGGCGGGCCAAATAAAAATTAATTAGTGAACCCAGGCAAATACTAAGGTAGTTGTAGACAAACCCCCAAAAAGGTCCAAAAACCAAAACGCCAACTCCCAGGGTAATGCCACCAGGAATAATTGGCACAACCACTTGAAAGATTTGCAGAAAAATAAATACCAGCACTTTGACCACTTCATGGTGTCCCAAAAGCGCAATCATTTTTTTCTTATCGGTAAAAATTCCGGTCTTCAAAGCCCAAATTGTCAAAACTATTGTCAGCAAAATGGCTACGACAGAGAAGATGCTAATAAATTTACGACTTGTTTCCGGTTTTAATTTCATTTTTTCTCTTCATCTAAAAATCTCGTCTGATGCCATGCAATAGCAACAATAATTACCAGAGCAATTAAGAAAATAATTGTCACTAACAACGCATTAAAATAAATAGCGATAACAATACTCATCAAAATAGTTGGAATTGCAGAGGCATTTGACAAAAAGCCAAAAAGATTGACCATCGACTCCTCTCGGTGATTGACTTTTCTAATGATCGCTCTAATTATCAGAATCAAAATTAACCAAATCAGAAGAATTCGATAGACAAAGCCAATAAACCAAGTCGAGAGGCTCATCTGCAGATAAGCTCGCTTATTTTCTTTAGACCAGGCTCGCTCCAGTTCGCCTTTTAAATTGCTGCTGTGGGGATTAAAATCCTGATCGTAAGAGAAATCAATACTTTCTAACTTGTGCGATTTGTCGCTACCATTTTGCGCATAAAGAACAATCTTATTTTTCATGAAAACCAAGCCTGATTTCGCCTTACTTTTTTTCAAATCAGCAGCGGTTAAATTAATTCCCAAATCAAACTGTTTACTTTTACGAATGCGCTTCTTGCCTTGATAAATTAACTGTCCATCTTTAAATTTCGCTGTGTCCAGTGCCTTTTTAAACTCTGGGTCCTTGATTTTATTGGTGTAATAGGACAAAGACGAGCTAATTGTTTCATTGTAAATCTCAGGTCGCGCCAAAAAGGAAAACGTCGCCATAGTTGCAACAAAAGCAAACAGCAGCAGAAACATTAAATTCTGCCACCACTTATACTTACGCTTTAGAAACATTTCACGTGGCTCATAAAAGCGCCGCAAAAAAGTAATCTTACTAGATTCTTTAATCTCTTTATTCATGTTTATCCTCGATGACTAAAAGTATACCACAGCTGCGCCGCTCGTTTGACAAGTGCTAAGATTTCGCCTAAATTTAGTATTGTTATCAAAGGAGGAAAATTATTTTGTCTGTTAAAAATATTGCAAAACTTGCAGTGGTCGCGGCCTTATACGCGGTCCTAACTTTATTTTTACCAAATCAGTTTGGACCCGTTCAATTTCGGTTAGCCGAGGCTTTAGATTTTTTGATTTTCTACGATTATCGGTATGCTTATGCCTTGGGGGTAGGTTGTGCAATTGCCAATATCAGTTCGCCGATGTTCCTTGATGTAATTGTGGGTACTGCTCAAACTGTCCTTGTGCTGCTTTTCATCTATTTCATAACCAAAAAAATGAAAAGTCTCTTAGCTAAATACATTACTCTCGACGTTGTATTCTCTCTTTCGATGTTTATCATCGCTTGGGAGCTCTGGTTTCAAGGCCTTGTTAAATCGAGCGCCTTAATGAACACTTACGTAGGGCTTGTTTTGTGGGAAGGTTTTGTTTTGACCATCACAGGGGTTGCAATGTATCTAGTTCAAAAACAAAATTTAGTTAATCTTTATTTAGATTAGAAAGTGAGAAAGTTTGGAAAATACCAACTATTTAGTTGAGGTAAATCACGTCTCGAAGCAAATTCAAGGACATCAAATTCTTAAAGATCTTTCCTTCAAGGTTGCTCCCGGACGGGTAATGGGTTTTCTTGGCCCCAACGGAGCGGGCAAAACGACGCTCTTAAGAATTATCACTGGTTTAATGCACCAAAGCGATGGAAATGTCGAAATTTGCGGCTATGATACGATTAGAGATTTCGAAAAAGCTGTTTTTAATGTCGGCACCATCATCGAAAGCCCTGAATTTTATAATTATCTTACTGGGCTTGAAAATCTTCGTATTTTTGCCGATATGAGTCGCAAGAACATTACCAATGACGAATTAAAACAAGATTTAATCGAAACCGGCCTCGCCGATGCTCAAGACAAAAAAGTTAAAGGTTATTCGTTGGGGATGCGACAACGCTTAGGAGTGGCTAACGCCACTCTACATCATCCCAAAATCTTGATTTTAGATGAGCCAATGAATGGACTTGATCCTAAAGGAATGAAAGACTTCCGCGAATTAATGAAAAAATTCGTCAAACAGGGAAACAGCATTATCATCTCCAGTCACATTCTTTCAGAGATTCAAGACATTGTTAACGACCTTTTTATCATTAATAAAGGTGAGAAAATCTATGAAGGCACAATGAGCGAATTTCTAAATCGTAGCAACTCGATTATCTACGTCGAAGTTGCCGATGACATTACCCGTGCCGAAGAAATCTTAACCAGAAATGGTTATCAAGTGACCAACAATCTTAATCGACTAGAAATTACAGTAAATGCTAACGAAACCGATCAAAGACCAGAAATTGCGCGCTTGCTCGTTAATAATGAAATTGCACTTCTCGGGCTTAACCTTTCGCATAGTTCACTTGAAGATTCATTTTTAGATTCCATTACCGCTGATAATGAAAAGAAAGGGTTAAACTCATGAAACTTATAATCAATGAATGGCGCAAATTTTTCCACCAAAAAAGAATTTCAATCATTTTCCCTGTTTTTCAATTAATTACCACAGTTGGATTTTTAAGTATCGTTCGAATCTTTGAAAATACTAGTAGTGCCTCTGAGCCTGATAGCTATTTTTTAGGAACTTCTCAAATTACTTTTATTTATCTGATCTTTTTTGGAATGGTCTGCGCAGCAACTACCATTACCAAGGAAGCTTCTAGTGGTACAATCAAATTCCTGCTGACACGGCCTTACAACCGTCACAAAATTATGTTGGCAAAATTTAGTTCGATAATTATCTTGATGGTAGTTTATGGAAGTATTTCAGAACTTTTGAACTATTTTCTTCAATTTATATTTCTTGGTGAACTGCCACCTTTCAGTTTTGCGATGAGCCAGCTGGTGGTCACAATTGCAAAGATTTTAGTAGTCAGCGTATTTTTCTGTTCTTTTGCCTTGATGATTTCAGCTTTAGTTGATAGCTCTGCCTTTACTACCGCCGTCACCTTTATTTATTTTACGATGGGATCGCCAGTCTGGAGTTTAGCTGCCCAATTCCTAAAAATTGATCGAAATGGGTGGATTTTCAAATTGTGCCCTCTTCAATCAAACTCGTACCTTCTGGGCCTAATGAACGCTGATAAAATAAGTTTCGATGGCAATTTATTAATCACAATAATCACTAACCTTGCTTATGCTTTCATTTTCTATCTAATTGGAGATTTTATTTTCAGTAAAAAAGATATTTCACTCGCAAATTAAAATGGGATTTGCAGAAAAAAAAATTTATGATATTCTAGATAGATAATTTTTCAGGAGTAGATTGTGTTTAATAAGAAAAAAATATGTATCACAGCATTAGCATTAATTAGTTTACCGATCGCACCCGTTGGGGCTGCTGTAGACACAGCGCCGCAAACTTACGACGCTGGTTCGATTCCAAATCTGAACGCCAGTCAACAAGACTTTATCAATTCAACTAAGCCTTATGTGCTTCAGATGTCAGATAAATATGGCTTGTGGGCATCAATTATGATGGCTCAAGCAATTATTGAAAGTAATTGGGGTAAATCTCAATTAGGAAGTGCGCCTAACTACAATTTGTTCGGGATGAAAGCAAACGATTCTTGGCCTGGCAAAAGCGTTACTTATCCCACTAAAGAATGGGACAAAAACAGCGGCCAATACATCACAATTGACGCCAAATTCAGAGCTTACAACAATTATGGTGAAAGTTTTGAAGACAACGCCCAAAAGCTTCGTTATGGCTTAAGTTGGGATGCTTTGTATTATAAGGGAACTTGGTTAGAGAACACTTCTAGCTACCAAGATTCTGCAAATTGGCTCCAAGGTCGCTATGCAACAAGTCCGACTTACGCAAACACTTTAATTTCAGCAATTCAAAGATATAACTTACAACAACTTGATCCGCAAGTTGAGAACTTATTGGCAACTGGAACAATTAATTACGTGCCAGGATATGGGGTCAAGACTTATGATTCCTTTGCGGGAATTAGACAAGAGACTGGTCAGTACCTGCCTCATGGTGCGGCAGTAAATGTGAGCAAGAAGATCACCTTACATGACGGTTCAACTTTTTATCAAGTTGGAACTAAACAATGGGTGTTAAGTCAATATGTTCAACTCGCAAATTCAGAAGAAGCAGTTAGTGAACAAGGAGTAGTTAGAGTTAATTACGTGCCTAACTACAGCATCGCCGTTTGGGATCGTGCGACTACCGATCGTAATTTTACTGGTCAGAAGTTGCTCCATGGTACCGATTGGCAGTACTTTTCCAAATATTATGTTAACGGAGTTACGTGGTACAACGTCGGTAACAATCAATGGATTGACGGCACCTATGTAACTAAGCTTTAAGAAAAAAGCAAGCGAGAAAATCGTTTGCTTTTTTAATTTGTTTTCTATTATTGATACTTTCGATTATTGAGGATTTAAGATAAATCTTTACTAGCGTCTAGTCGATTTAATTGCAAAATAAAGAGCGCCGATCATTACTGATCAACACTCAATATTATAGAGACTAAAACTTAAGGTGCAACATTTACCAAGATAAATATCACTATTACATTATATCTTCCTTCTGTCGGGATATCAATAGGATTTGCTTTAAAGCTCAAATTCCAAGGATAATTCTTGACCTCTTGATAGTCACTTGTCGCAGTACCGTTATACAGCACTTGTGCCGTAGAGGTTAAATGAGTCTTCGTCCCCAAAGTCGTGTCATGATAATAAAGCGGATCGCCACTAATCACTTTTGTTGGATCTGTTGTGTGCTTAAATGGTCTCGTTACCGCTGCTTCAATGCGCCAATTCTTGCCCGTTCGTTCGTTGCGATTATCGGTCAACTTCAAATTCTGCGCTAAACTTTTATATTCTTGATTTCTAAGTGCTCCAAGATGGGTTCCCAGATCAATTGTTGCTTCTAAAGTTTGCTTCCCAATTTGATCCCAAACTTACGTCTGCTTGCGATTAGCCGTAGCCGATTCACTCATAATCTCGTCTGCTGTCTTCACCTCTCCGTCTGGCTCATGCAGAAACTATTAAACAAGCGATGAATAGTTACGTTCACCTCAAAAAGAAGAATTTAGGTTTGCTAATGGAGTATGCAGCAATATTTAAAGTTAAAGATGAATTAATGAAATATATGGAAGTTCTCTTATGAATTTAAATTTTTGCAATATCGTTCCCTAATTTTCTTTAGCCAAATCGTGATTCTTAAGCGATTCTTTATTAATATTGATCGGAATCACGAGAACTGCTCCCAAGAGCATTAGCGCCACCATGTAATAGAAAAGCGGGCTCCACACCAAATGGTCGAAATAATAAAGCGAAAAAGCTACGATAAAACTTGCGATGATAAGAAAACTATTCCCCCAAATGGTGGTGCGATTAACTCTTTTTTTGAAATTATAGAGATAAAATAAAACACTAAGAATTATTGCCGCTAAGGAAATAACGTGCAGAAAATAGTAAAAAAAGTTTAGAGCCGCTCGCGCATTTCGAACAGTATCGTTTAAATAAGCTAGGCTGACCGTCGGCGTTAAGCCCAGCAAGAAGCCAGTCACAAAGAAGACCAGGTTCCCCCAGACGTTGTACCCCAAAGCTTTTGGATCAAGGCGAGCTAATGTAGAAGAATACAAAAACGCCCGCAGCAAATCGTAAATGAGCCAGAAGGTGCCCAGAACAAAGAGAACAATAAAAAGAATTTGATTGCCAAACAAAAACGAAAAAAATTGCTCAACAAGGACACTTAAAATAACTAAGTAGCCGCCAAAGCCTTGGGTAACCCCCGAAAGCCTTCCAAGAAGAACCGAACAGACCCAAAAAAACAGTAAACCTGCGATATTGAGCCCTCGAAAAACCCAATTATAAATAAGCCCTGCATGTGGCAAACTCATTGAGACGCATTCAGGGATCACTAGAAATAAATAAGCGATGATTATGCTATACTTAACCTTATCAGTTTTCTGACTAAGTTTGATAATTTTCTTGATCAAATAATTTAAACCCTCGAAAAATGTTTTACTAATTATAACTCATGATTAAAGTTGAGGTAGAAAAATTAAAAAAAATCTTCTTTACGCCATTTCAAATCTTATAGCATTCATCGGACTAACAATCCTAGTAAAACTAAAGCTCACTGGCGGTTTAGACCGACCAATTCAGGCAGCAGTAAAACTGCTCCATACTCCCGCGCGCACCGCGATCATTAGCCAGCTCACAAAACTTGCCAGTCCTCCAGCAACTGCCCTGTGGGTGGTTTTCTTAGTCCTATTTTTATTTATCAAACAGCAGAAGCGCTCTGCCATTGATTTACCCCTAATCTTTATTAGCGGCGGTATTTTGCTGACGTTAGTTAAAAGACTGATCGCTCGACCGCGTCCAAGCGCCCGATTAGTTGCTGAAAGCTCTTTTAGCTTCCCAAGCGGGCACACTTTTGGGTCTTTATTGTTAGTACTGTCGATCTTCTATTTCATTATCCCGCTGTTGCCCCGCTTCAAGCGGTCATTGACAGCATTTCTGGTTGTATTCTTTTTATTTATTATTTTTAGCCGCGTTTATCTTTTTGTCCACTACCCTAGCGATATTCTGGGCGGAATCTTCTTAACTCTATTCTGGTGGAATTTTACCCGATCAAAAAAAGAAACAGCACCAAGCCATTTCTTTAAAAATTAATTTTTGCCGTCAGTGATTTTAGCAAACCGGGCTTTTATTTCATTACGACTTGCAGCAACTTTTTTCTTAAAAGCTTTCTTCTTTTGAGCGATGACCTCATCATGGGCATCCTTTTGAAGTTGCTTTTGAGCTTTTTCTGCTGCCAAGATTTTGCGATGAACTTCTGAGAAATCTTCACGAATAATTGCCTTGACGTCGTATTTTTGAAGGAATTCATCAAGATCATCAGAACTGGATTCTTGGGTGATTAAAACCAATACCAGACCATTTTCTGAATCTTGCGCGATTTCCATCATCGTGTCTTGCTTTTTAGTTTCTGAACTAGCATCATTGGCACTTCCGATCAGCATTCCGATACTCCCGCCTAAAATAACTCCCAGCGGACCACCTAAAATCCCAATCAAGGCCCCAATCATCCCGCCTTCAGCAAAGTTTTCGCCGTATGCGTCGGCATCGAAGCCGTCTTTTTGAACGTAGGTATTGCCAACTTTTTCGATCAAGCGAGCACTTAAAACTGTAAAGGACGAGACACTATTTTTTAAATCGGACAACGCCTGGTAAGCTTTGGCGTTATCATTAAATGAAACTGAAACCACATTTTCCATTTTGACCTCCTAATTGATCAAAAAGCTCGACTAACTAACAAAATTCCAAACACTAATAAATACGCTCCGGCCAAGTATGCAACCGTTACGGCACCAATCATTGGCGTAAATAACATGATCACACCCATGATCAATCCTAGAACCCCTAAGACCATGTTAAACCCAGGGTGAAATGACAGCGAAGCCATTGAAAGCGAAGTTGCCGAATCAAAGATAAACCAAAAGGCAAACATATAACCCAGCATGACAAACTTATCTGGCCCTGATGATGTCAACACCAGCACCGCTAGAATAATATCAAGGATTGCATCAATCAACAGCACTCCCGGACGCGGATACCCATCGCGGCCAATATCATACCAGAAGATAAAACTGATAATCCCGTTGAGCAAAATAGCCAGCGAGAACAGCCACGTAATTGTTAAAGCAAATTTATAGGGATGCATAAAAACTACCAGTCCCAGAACCGCCATAATTAAACCAAAAACTAAACTGACCCAACGAAATTTCTTTCTTGTACCTTCGTATTGATTATTCAACATTAATCCACCTCTCACAGATAGTGATTACTTACTTTCTTGTTTCTATAATTAATTATAGATTGCAGTCATAACAAAGTCAACACAGGAAGAATCTTATTAGATTTTATGAAGATTTTCCGTTATAATTTAGGAAGCAAGTACTCACTTAAATGAGACGGAGGTGAACAAGATGAATAAAGAATTGCCCGCAATTTACTGTAAGACCAAAGAGTTAGAGAATTTGAGCGAGAAACAGCGTTTAATTTTTAAGGCTGCACTTCATTTATTTGCTCAAAACGGGTTTGCCACAACTAGCACACAAGAAATTGCAACAGTTGCTAAAGTTTCTGAGGGCACCCTTTTCAAAAAGTTCGGCAATAAAAAAGAGTTATTAATCATGATTATTAAACCCCTTGCAGAAGAATTGCTTCCAACTCATCCGTTAAATTTTTTTAATGATGACCAAATCAAACTAAATGATTTTGTTTTCACTTTTTTTACCAACCAAATCCGGTTTATCAAGCAAAATATTCTACCCGTTCAAGTATTAGTTAAAGAAGTCACTTACAATCGAAAAATGGCTGACACGTTTATTTCCTGGATTCCAACTGTTAGAATTGAAGAGCTCAATCAAATCCTCGATTTATTAAAAGCGCAAGGTCAGTTGGTAAATTGGCCCGATTCTGAAATCATTCGCTTTCTTTTAGCAGAGTTAATGGGGTACGTCCTCCAACACTATTTTTTGTTTCTTGAAACCGACTGGGACGATTTCAGTGAAATTACCCGGATCATTAATTTCACAATTAAAGGGTTAACCCCCGAGTAGAAAAGGAGTTTTGAAATGACTGTTAGTTTAATCGCTGTCGATATGGATGGCACTTTTTTAGATGATAATAAGGAATATGATCGCCAATATTTCGCAGAACTATTTCAACGGATGCAAGATCAAAACGTCGAATTTGTTGTTGCCAGCGGGAATCAATATGCTCAGCTTGCTAATTTTTTCGCGCCTTACCGAGAGAAAATTACATTTGTTTCAGAAAATGGCGGGAACATTTGGCTCCATCAAGAACCGATTTACCATGCCAGAATATCGAATGCGGTGCAAAACAAAGCGCTAAATGCTATAAAGCAATTAAACCCTGACTTTGTGATTGCTTGCGGATTTAAAAGTGCTTACGTTCTTGATACGATCACTGATGAACAATTCAAAGTTGCTTCATCATATTTTCCTCAAATTGAAAAAGTTGAAAGTCTTGAAAACTTGAACGACGACATCATTAAATATTCGGTAGAGGTTAAAGAAAAAAGCACCTTTAAAAACGATTTTGATGGTGAATTAATTGCAGTGCCCACTGGTGGCAGCGGGATTGATTTAATTTTGCCCGGTGTTCACAAAGCGGCCGGAATTAAAAAAGTTCAGGAGCGATTAAATATCCCCACCGAGGAAGTTGCGGCATTCGGTGATAATGGTAACGATAGAGAAATGTTAGCTCACGCTCACTACAGTTTTGCGATGGAAAACGCAATTCCCGAAGTCAAAAAAATTGCCAGTGCAGTGATTGGCAATAATAATGACAAAGCTGTGCTCAAAACAATTGAGCGCTTACTGGCATCTACTTAATCAGCTCAACAACGTTCTTTTGGGCAGCGTTCTTTGACGGAATATAGCTAAACACCAAGCCAACTAAAACTGAAATTCCCATCGCAAGCCCTGCCACAAAAGGATCAAATGTGAAATCAAATTTCATCGCTCGACTAATCAAGAAGGCGAAAAGTTCGCCGAGGAGGTAGCCAATAATCCCGCCAAACAAGGTTAAGAGAAGTCCTTCTAGTAAGAATTGACGCTGGATTGCCTTGCCCGTTGCTCCAAGCGCCCGACGAATCCCAATTTCTTTAATTCGTTCTGAAATTGAAGTGTAAACCATGTTCATGACCCCAACGCCTGAGATGAAAAGCGAGATTCCGGCAATAAATGAAACGATCAACGTCAACATTTGCAGAGTTGAGCTGATAACGTCTGTCATTGCTGCGTTATTAGAGAAATCGTAGTTGCCTTGATTATGCATGCTGCCCTGCCCGTTTAGCTTTTTCACGACTTCGCTAGCAACTTTAGTGAGATTATCCTTACTTGGAACCGTAATCTGAATATTCTTTTGGTTCGAATCCCGAAAATAATTTTCATAAGTAGATTTATTCATTTCCACTCTCGTTGAACTCGCAAGCCCGGGATCAAAAACTCCTTTAATCAAAAAAGACTCGCCGCCAATTTCTACCGTTTTGCCCACGATATCATTGTTAGTAGCCTTGGGATCCAAATCCTTAACTATTTTGTCAGAAACCGTAACTACTTTGTTGCCAATGTCAGATGAACTCAAATTTTTCCCAGCAATGATTTGATCCCCAGCGCCATCGACGAGATGAATCTTCTGACTCTGAGAGCCACTATTTAAAGTGACCGGCTGCTGACGATAGATTTTGTCGGGCTTCTCCACTTCATACTGAGCCTCACTGACGCCAGGAACCGAACGCACCAAATCCAAATCGTGTTGGTTAAAGTAAACAAAGCCACTTTTGGCGAAATTATCACTGTCTTCGGGCGAGAAACTAATCGTGGTCCGATTATTCTTCATGTCATCACTATCTAGTAATTGTTTAAGAGAATATCGTTCATAACCCCGACCAACAGTCACAATCGTGATCACGGCTGCAATTCCTACAATAATACCGATAATGGTCAAAAAGCTACGCCGTTTGTTTTTCAGGATCGCTTTAATTGCCGTTTCAATGCTAATTGAAATTCTCATCCGATCACCTGCCCATCTTTAACTTCAATTACTCGCTTACAATATCTTGCAGCCTCTGGATCGTGCGTCACCATTAAGATCGTGACGCCATGTTGAGCGTTTAGATCTTTAAAAAGCGTCATAATTTCATCAGATGTTTTACTATCAAGCGCACCAGTCGGTTCATCAGCTACCAAAAACTTCGGTTTATTGGCAAGCGCTCTGGCGATTGCAACTCGCTGCTTCTGACCACCTGAAAGTTGACTAGGCAGCTGATCTTTCTTTGAAAGAAGCCCCACTTTTTCTAATTGACTTAGAACTACGGGTTTAGCACTCCGATGAGTGGCGCCTCGATACAACAAAGGCAGCTCAACATTTTCATAAATTGTGTCTGTTTCGATCAAATTAAATGACTGAAAAACAAATCCTACGTTCTGATTTCGCATCGCCGAAAGCTCATTATCTTTAAATTCTTTAACATCTTGGTCAGAGAAATAATATTCTCCTTCAAAATCTCGATCGAGAAAACTAATAATGTTAATTAAAGTCGATTTTCCCGAGCCACTCGGTCCCATGATTGCCGTGAACTCTTTTTCTTCGATATTAAGATCGATATCTTTTAAGACATAGAGCGGCTCATCTTCGTTTACGACGTAAGATTTATTAATTTTATTCATCTTAATCATGATTTAATCCGCTTCTTTGTAATTCTTCACGATTGATTCGTTGCTCTTGAGACCGCTCGTTACAACGAAATAATTATCTTTCTTGGTACCTTGAATTTCTTTCTTGGTATACTTCGAGCCATTTGCCTTATACACAAAGAACTTCTTGTCTTCTTCTTTAACAGCAGATTTCGGAATCTTAATTTCCTTAAGTGGAATTGTAACCTGGACATGACTGCCGTTTTTTAGTTCCTCATCTGGCTTAATCTGCGCAGTATAAGTAGAAATCTTACTGGTAGTGTTGTCTGGGCGATCAGCAATATTAGTGATCTTACCTTTAATCTTCGTTCCTGAATCCACAGGTGCAAGTTTCACTTCTTGATCCCAGAAAAGATGACTGAGATCGTATTCACTGACTGAAATCACCACACTTGCGTCATTGCTTGAGATCTCAGCTACCGGTTTCATTCCATCGCTGCTGCTTGTTGGAACTGTCACAACCCCATCAAACTGGGCATAAATCTTGTTAGGTGCGTCATCTCTCATTTTGTTAAGCTCTTTATTCAGCTGGTTCACATCATTTGTGAGGGTCGTGATTTTCGCCGAATTATTCTGAACATCTTTCTTCAGCTGATCAATCTCATCATTCTTCTGGCGCACCTGGCGCTGTTTATTCAAAAGCGTATTGTAGTCTTTCAAACTGTAGTAAGTGGCAACTAAATCGCCCTGCGTAACTGCTTCACCACTCTGCTTTTCTAGATGAATGTTTTCGCCAAGCGCTTGGTTAAGCGTGATACTTTGAGTGTTCTTGGATTTTGCGATCCCGTTAAAACTCAGTGGATCACTTTTCTTGACCTGAACTGTTTGGATTGATATTTCGGGAGGCTTGCGATTATTGCTGCCTCGCTTAATAAAGATGACACCAACCACGATTGCAATTACTGCAACCGAAATTGCGATCCAATATTTTTTCATTTTGTTTTCCTTTATTGTAGTGCATTTAAATCGCCCGCAAGCAATTTTTTGAAATTTTCCTTTGATGGTAATCCTTTTTTCTTTAGCTCTAACAAGATATATTTTCCATCCGGCATCACAACCGCAGCATCATAAGGAGTAGTAAGGTTCTGTTGCCTCTCCAGGAGCTTTCTGCCATCTTCGTTGTCGATATTAACCTTATACATTTTGGCAGAATATTCTTTTGCTAGCTGATTCATGTCTTCCAATGCTTGATCGTAACCTTCGCCACTTGGGTCTCCGAAAAAAACGACAGACCCTTCCAGCTTCGGCAGTCTCTTGCCGAATTCGTTAACTGTAAGTTCTTCAACGTTGCTAGCACTATTTTTAGCCTGGCACCCACTTGCCAAAAGCACGATTCCTAGAAGTGTTGCAATTAAAATCCACTGTTTTTTCATTTTCGTCCTCCTAAAATGATTTTAACAGCGGAACTTTGAATCAACTGCGTTCTTACCCCAAATGTCGGATCAGCAACTTAAACGTTACAAGATTCCCGTTTAGGTAAACTTAATTATCATTATAAAAAATAATTTGATCGCCCTTTTCTTCTACTCTTTGACCATTCTTCTTGGCGTCTTCCTTCATTTTATCTAAGCCTTTTTCAGTTACAATTTCACTGTTGCCTAATTTGGCGCTTCCATTTCGGCTGATATTAAACACGACAAAACCAACTACACACAAGATCACTGCCACTGCTGCGATTAAAATTCTTTTTTTCATTTTTTTGAACTTTCCCTTGCTTTTTTCATTTGATCTTTGACTTCTTGAGGAATCTCTTGATCCAAAATTTGTTTGAGAGTTGATTTCGGTGGTAAGCCCTTGCCGCCACCGAGTTTGCTAACGGTTCCTTCTTTAACAATCATCACATCGGATGGTCCGTCAAGTGCGTATTTCTTGCGCAGCTCAGCGTTATCTTTGCCCGACACATCAACAGTGTGCAAGTCAACTTTCAATTCTTTGGCAATCGGTTTTAGCTCATCGTAAGCTTTTTTGAACTCATCGTTTTTCGGATCCCCAGCTATGACCAACGCTTTGTCAATTTTTTGTATTTTTTCTTCAAAGTTCGCCGCAGTGATTTCACCCTTAGTTTCAACTTTCGTCTGCGGCTGCTCGCTGGTTTTCTGAGTATTTTGACAACCTGTAAAAAGAAGCGCCGCTCCTGCAATTAATAAAATACTTTTTCTCATTTTCATACCTCTATTCATTCGGCGGAGTTACTTTCACTCTGCCGTTCTTTTCTTCAACTTTGTAACCTTTTTTCTTATACTCTTCGATTTCTTTCTTGGCATCTGCGTCAGAAACCTGCTGAACGTCAACGCTATTTGGCAACTTCTTCATGCCAGATTCATGCCAAAGCCAAATGACCAATACTGATACTGCGAGACAAATCGCTAAAACGATCTTCCAAATTTTTTTTAATTTCATCACTTACCTCCTCTATTAGCTTACTGGCTGCGCCCCCAAATGTAGAAATACTTACTTAAGTGCAGGATTTTCCGCTTTTTGCAAAAAAAAGAAGCGTTTAAGTTTTACCTAAACGTTTCTTTAGTTCCTTCATTTGACGACCGCTGCACTGAACGATCGATCCATTGGTCATGACCACCGTTTCTAATTTCTGAGCAGCTACTTCTTTAAGATTGATCACAATCCCACGATTACAGCTAAAAAAATAATTCGGCAGCTCGCTTTTCACTTTCTTAAGCGTTCCATTACACTCGGTGACCTGATCTTTCGTGGTGATCTGCAGACGGTGATTGCCGACGATCTCTAACATAATTAAATCTTCGACGCTAAGGTAGCGATCCTCGTAATCTGTCTTAAGTTTGATGCGATTAACTTCAGAATTTGTTGTAGTCCGCTCAACAACTGCTCTGAGGGCTGCTAGAATTCGTTCTTTAAACAACTCGAGGTCAGGAGTTTTCATAATGTAATCAAAAGCTCCCAGCTTGTATTCGAAAGTTACCATTCCGAATTCCAGGTGTGATGTAATAAAAATTAGAAAACCGAACGGATCCTTTTCCCTGATTTTCATTGCCAACTTCAAGCCATCATATTCTTCATGGTTAAGATCAATGTCTAGAAAATAGACTGCCATCTCGTTATTTCCTAGATGTTGAACAATTTCATTGGGGTCGGTCGTTGCCAATTCAATGTTAAAAGGATGCTCCGCAAAAAGAATCCCATTTTCCACAATTTTCTTGACCGCTCCCAAGTGCGTGGGCTGGTCGTCACAAATAAAAATTTTCGTCATTAGTTTATTTCCTAATCGTCAATTTCTGGGTGAACAAATAATTTGCCCAAGTGGTTTCTAATTGTAAATGATGATTGTTTTCTACAATTTCTTTCAAATTTTTCAATCCCAAACCGCGATTTTGACCCTTAGTCGAGACTCCAAAGTTTGAAACTTTTTTTAAGCAAGTATTACTAATTATGAAGGTCGTTTTTGCCTCATCGTCGAGCAGGACAATCCGAATCTCGCCTTGCTCTTGCTTCTCGCTTTCTTCAATTGCATTATCTAAAATAATCCCTAAAGCTCTAGCCAAATCAAAGGGATCAACTTTCTGAATTTGAATTGCTTCAAGGCACTCGACAATCACCCGAATTCCCTTTTGCCCCGCTTGAACGATCTTGGTCGAAATTAGGCCTTTAATAATTGGAAGATTGATGTTCTTCAAGTCATCAAGATTGCTCGTTTTAAGCTGAACCGCATTTTGACGCAGCTGATTTTCAGCCAGAAAATCTTTCAGCGCCTCCCGATTGATCTCATCTTCATCAACGAATCCGTTAATTCCCAGCAGCATATTCTTGTAATCGTGTTGAACTTTCTTGATATCGAGCTGCATTTTCTCCAAAGTTCCCACATAGTTTTCCATCATTGACTTCTCCAGCTCCAGCCGTTTATTGCGGCGAGTTTTGCTAACCTCATAACTCACGTACCCCACGACCAAAAGGATAAAAAGCACAAAAACGAGGAATGACTGATTGAACTGCGAAACGTTTTTCGTCTTAAGCGGCGGCATATCTGCTGGTTTACTGCTCGAATTGACCTCAATTGTTCGATCGATTACTTTATTTTGAACGAAAAACACTGGAAATAGTTGTAGAACAACTACTGCCACCAGCAAAATAATTGAAAATAATCTTTTCTTTCTCGTATCAAATAATTCTATTCTTTGGAGTTTCGAGCGCATCAATAAAGTAAGTCCCAGCTGGATTAGCAAGTTTAACGCTGAGGCGTACGAGAAAAAACGAATTGGCAAACTACGAATTACTCCATGAATTAGATTTAAAACAAAAATATTTTCGATGATAAAAAACAAAAGAAGCGGGGTAAATGCTGGATTTCTTTGACCTAAAATCAAATAAAAACCGTAAATAACCACCGCAGCGATTACAAAATATTGATCTTCATTGATCATATATTGATTATGCCCTGGGCGTGAAAAGAACAAAAAAACCAAGCAGGTCAATGCGTTAGCAACGACAATTAAAATTCGTGATTTTCGGTTAAAAACTTGCGTGAAGAATAGAAAAACATTCAATTCAAGCGCAAGAACCAAAATTTCCAGCGCAATAATTTGAATCAGCATCAAAAATTTGTAATCCTTTTTTTATTGTAGTTTACCATATTATCAGCTGACTTGATATTTGCGTGAAAAAATACCGTCAGGAATTCCCCAACGGTATTGTAGTTATGGCGTTTCATTAACAATCGTAAATGTAAGTTCAGATGTATAAATTCCTCTGGCAGGAAAATTGGCTGGATCTGTTTCAAAGATTAACGTAAATGGAATTGTCTCTTCATCTCGATACAAATCAGTTGAAGTTCCGTCGTAAACCTTCTGAACTGCTGAACTAAGCTTAGTGACTTTATTTCGATTGATGACATTGATCGACAACGGATCTCCCGTAACAACTTTGGTCGGATCATCGGTAAGATGGAATGGTTTCGTCATTGCTGCCGATATTTCCCAATTCTTGCCGTTCTTCCCGTTCTTATTGTTTGTCATTTGTAATTCCATCTGCGAACTTTCCTTCTGACCTCTGGTATACGTGCCGAAGTCTGGATTACCCGTAATCGTTAATGATTGCTTCCCTGTCTGATCAAATACATAAGTTCTGCGATCGGTTCTAGTCTTTGAATCAGCAAGAATCTGCGCGGCGGTAATTAAATCACCTTTTGGCTTGTGAGCACTGCCGCCTTCTGATTCTTTTACTTCCCGCCAGTTGGTACTCGTTGGATACCATTTAACTGTCGGATCAGCTTGATCGGTAAATAGCTCTCCTTCGGTCGGTGAATGTAAGCCCGCATCTGCTGATAATTTGGAATTAGGTCCAAGAGTTAACTTCCAAATTTGTTTATTATCACTAAGCATGCCAGTCGTGCTTGCGCTGTTACTAATCTTGAACTTCGACAAATCAATTTCATTTAAGCCTACATTAGCAAAGAATCTCCTGAAGTCGGTTACGTTTGTTGTATCAAAATTTGGACCGAAAATTACGTTTTTAGCTCCACAAAGATTCATAAAACCAACCATGCTTGTTGCCTTGGTCGTATTCAGACTTGATAAATCGAGTGTCTCCATGCGCAAACCTAAACTAAACATCGTATTAAAGTTTTCAACGTTGGAAGTATCCAAATTCTCCAGCCCCTGAATCGATTCTGCATAAAGTAATCCGGAAAACAAGTGACTTAATGATTTCTTAGCAGTTACCCCTGGCTTGATTTTAATTGATTTAATTTTTCTATACTGGTCTTCCCAAGGCCACTGACCATTTGGTGCATCAACTTCTGCGTTTAATTCATGCGGATAAATGGCTAACGCATCACCTTCTATTTGCCACCACAAATTATAATAAAGATAGTCAGTTACCTTGACACCTTCTTGATCTTTAAGTGTCACAATAGCCGTTTGATTTATACTGCCATCAAAATCTGCGGGAAATTTTGCTGACCAATTAAACAAGATCCCTGAGTCCGTAAGCTTCAACCGATTTTGAACCATCGTAGTCGGATTTTGTAAATTCCACGGCTGAGTTTTCATCACTCCATTAGTATCACGATAGGTCAAATAGATATCTAGGTAGTCAGGATCAGTAAGTGTTTCTGCATAAAATGTCGCAGCACCTCCATTATATGGTAAATCCAGTCTAGAAAAAGTTCTTTGCGGGATATGCAATGAAGGCTTAAAAACAAATACTCGATTGTTTACTTTTTCTGATTCGCTAATTTCAGGAGGATTGGTTCCAACTTGCTTAGTCAGTTTTGCGATATTGGGATATCCTAAAGAAAACTGATAACCATTTGTTTGCTGCAGATCATTCTGCCACGTGTCGGCAGTCTCAGGATTAAGAGGACCATTGATCTCATACGTGTAAGTGTGTCCGTAGAAGCTTGCAGAACTGAGACTCGCAGCCTTAGCTGCAATTAGTAAATGATTATTAGAATCCACTGTCACTGAGAACTTCCCAGTAGCATCGGTCCCCTGTTCATCAGTAATGGAAATCGTACTGGCATCAACTTTCCAAGCAGAAGAAAGATCGTCATCAATCTGATACTTCGATAGATAATCGCTCGAACTGCTTGGAGTCGCAACTTTGTTTTTGATTGTATAAAGAGAGCGGACTTTACGTGGCTCGATAACTGAATTACCGAAGGGTTGTAGAGAACCAAGTGGCTGAATGACTGGATTAGCGAAAGGTTGCGGAGAATCAAGCGGCACCAGTAAAGGACTTAAAGGATTTTGATTAATCGCCGTTTCATAGTTCCCGACTTTTTCAAAATCTGACCCTTGCTGTTTGCCGAACTTAACCAAAGAATTCGGCATAAAACCATGTAATAAACGTTGACCATTATTACCTCCTAAGTCATCACTAACCCATAGATTAACTTCCAAAACATCTCCCGGAATCTCATAAATACCAGTTAATTGACTTTGTTGAGGATTCCCTACATATGCACCAATTGGTACTGATAAATTCAGATCAGAATTCGCCATAGAATCATCGTTTTGAAGAACTGTATCACTACGCGTATAAATTTTAGTAAATCCAAGTGGATTAGATTCTATCCAATGAATATTTGCACTATGTCCCATAACCAAACCGCCAAAAGTAAGGTGCCCGGTTTTGGGAATTCCCCTAAATGTAAGTTTAACCATTGCTCCAGCACTATAAGCCGTACTAGTATGGCAATAAACTGAACCATAAGGTCCCACTACGATCCAATCTGTCATATCGGGTGCCACAACCTCAGCTGTTACATTTTCATGAGATAAGTGTCCTGCACCATCATCAAACGAAACATCATAGGTAAATACAGCCTTCATGCCTCCCGTATTTCCCAACTCTGGAATTGATTCATGCGAGTTTTGATCACGCTCCATCATATAGTACGATGGTCCCATGGGATTCATCGGATTCCCCGGATACGTCGGATCTGAAGGATTTGATGTACCATTATCTATATTAGCGCTGAGATCATATGTATATGGTTTAATCGCACAATTTATCGTATCACTGACAGTTGGGTTTATCTCCATATATTGTGTATCATATAAATTAATAAACTTAATCGGATTAAATTTATACTTATCCGATATCAAAGTTGTTAGATCTGTACTTACATTAGGAAATGTTGGTAATGGACCTTGAGTCGCATTGACTGACTCGCTCTTAAGTACCAGCCCCAACAAAATCAAAATCATTACCTGAAAAGCTCTTTTAAGGCAATTTAATAAATGCCCTCCCCCTCCTGAAAACGTTTACACTAATACTACTCGCTAATCTCCCTCTCATCATATCCTCCCTAGATTATAATTTGAAATGTTTATAAAGATTATATCAAAATTACTCTTTAAAACAAAATCAATTTTAGACTGGCAAGAAAATTACTTTTTTCAAGCGAGGGCCAGGATTGCTTTCAATCTTAAATTATATGAAATATGGATATTATCAGCTGACTTGATATTTGTGTCAAAAAACCGTCGGGAATTTCTCCAAAGCGCACGCCAAATCAAAAGGTACCACATTTGAAATCTTGACCTCTTCACACTCCTAAAAGTATGATACCGTACTAGCCTACTTAATGATTAAAACATTTTTTGTGAATTCTTCTAAAACTCTGAAAAAACGTGTATCAAAAAAATAAAATTCAAAAAGTTGTTACTATTCTTTTTTAATATTTCTATTTATCTATGATTTTAATGTCCTGCCAATAATATAATAAAGCTAAATCTATTATATCCAAAATACCCGACACTCCATTTGAATAGGTATTATCCAATTTTCCATTTTTGTAATTGAACATCATGGGAAAAGTTGACCTAAAGTAAATTTGATCAATTACCGTAAATAATTGATCAAAAACTTTTAATTTATATGTTTTTTTCCATATTTGATATCGCTCGCAATAAGACATAGTGTCTCTCCAGACAATCCATTTAAAATTCCTCCAACTTTCGAAAAGGGATGTGAAATATATTTATAAAAATTATATTTTTCTAAATATGTTGAATCAAATTTTCCGTTTTCTAATGCGACCAATAAAAAACCTGCGACTCCGTCATAAACATACGGAGATATTATTGTCGAAGAATAATTAACCTTTAAAGTATAAAACCCTTCGATTTAATTATCCTTTTATTTAATTCTTTTTTAATTAAATTAAATAGTTTTATTGATTTTAATTCGTCCATACCTTTTGTTTTAGAAAAAATCATTAACAGCAATCCTGATAACCCTGACAACCCCGTAGGTAATTTCTCAATTTTGATTTGTTCAATTTTCTCTGCTCAATGGTTCTAATATCGATATATCAGTATTAAATATCTTTACATTAGATTCCTCTATAATTTTCGTTAGAATATCAAAACATGTAGGTGTCTTTGTGTTTGTTCTTTTTTTATTTAAAAAAATATCGATATAATTTTGGAGGCCTTTTTTAATTTCCTTTACTTCATCAATATTTTTAATATTGATAAGTCTCTGTAAATAAATTAGATATCTGGGCGAGAGATGCTTTTTAAGCGTCCATCTCCAAAAGTTTGAAAAAATCATCTGCTGATCACTTGTTTTACAAAAAAAACATGTTTTGATTTGCAAATAAAAAAGAAAAAACAAAGAAAATCCTCTGATAATCTCTAATATAGTTTGAATTTTTTTTCATATTATTTATCCAAAAACCAATAGTTTTATTATAAGAGATTTGCCCCTTCGGATGTAACGAGTCCAGATCAATTAAATACGTTTTTTTTCCATCCCAAACTATATTATTGGCAGAAATATCAATATTTTCAAATCCAAATCCATGAATAATAGAAACCTGATCAATAAGTGAAATTACAATATTCAGAATTTCTTTTAAATTATTTATTGAATTTCCTAATAACATGGGTGATTTCTTTCCGGATAAACTACTTAACTTTGGAAAATCAACATATTCATAAATATAAAAAATTGAAAATACTTCTTCTATTTTTTCAATCGATTTAGGTACAAAACCACTATTGCCATCATATAACTGTTTTGTAGCTTAAAACTCATTATTTATAAATTTGGTCTTCAAAACACTTCTGTTAACTAATATATTTTTTCTTGCTTCTTTTATAACAACAGGAATATTATCATGAATTCTTTTGCCAAAATATACATTACCCCATTAAATTTTTTTAAGATATTTTCTATTTTATACTTTTCCCTTACAACACTTCCGGTAATACGTTGTTCTTTAGGAAATGGACCATAAACCCATGAGGGTATAACATAAAAAGGTCTCCTATCATCCTTAAATGATAAATCTTCAGGACCTTTAATTTCAAAGTTTGATATATCTTCAACAAAATGTCGACCATATCTAAAAAAAAATTTTAGATAATTTATAAAGACGATCAGTTAAAACTTCAGAACCTTCATAATTTATAAGCTTTTTAGATAACTTCTCCATAACACTGTTGGCTTAACTAATTGAATTTGGATATATAGTTATTAATTTTCCAGAAGATCCCATGCTACAATCTGAACTTACAAAAGATAGGGCCAATTTCCTATTTTTAACAAATTTAAAATTAATATTCTCTGATATTAATAATTCTGACGTTATGTCAAGAACCTCAACATAATCTTCAATTTTAGGAGATACATGTATTTTCCAAAAATCCTTGAGACAAATTCGATTATGAAAAAGAACATCATTAAAGGAACGATCATCAATGACACTAAACTCTCCTTTAACTTTAATATCATAAGATCCATCGAAAACATTTATACATTTCATGATTCAAAAAATCCTTTCATCATTTTCTTTTTTTGAAAATTGAATATCTTTAATTAAAATTTTATATTTTTTTTAAAAAAAATAAACAGTTTTTTTGATTCCTAATTTGAAAAAAATTGACATTGATTTTTTTTTGAGTTATAAACTACTTAGGAGATTACTCGCGAGATAAAAAATCTTCAAATATAAAAAAGGAGAAAGCTAATGTCAGAAGAATCATTAAATTCGCTTCCTACGAACGAATATGAAGTATCCCAAGATCCTAAGAACAATGTATCTCAGGACAGTGTCGTGTGTAACGAAACATTTAGTTGTATGTATTAAGACGGAATTTAGAAAATAATTTTGACATAACAAAGAAAGAGATTAAGAGAATGTCAATAAAAGAGTTCATACAAAGAAATCCTGTCAGAATTTTTAATATTTTTTTTCTTTCTATTATTGGAGCATTAGGAACGACTGGTGGGAGTTACATATTAACTTTTGCAATTAATTATCTCAAAAAAGGTTATTTTAAGTCTTTTGTTTTTATTAGTATAGAATTTATATTAGCTATGTTTTTGGGATATTTATGTTCGATATTTAGCAAATATTTGTTTGCAAAACAGACACAAGTTTATTTGCATTCAATCCGTTCTGAAGTAATTAGGTGTAACTATGAAAGCTATTTCCCTAGCCCTGTTTATAAAATTCAAAATAAACTAACGAATGATCTTAATATTTTATCTAATGACTTTTTAAGTAGCGTTTTATCTATTTTTAATCAGATATTATCAATTTTATTTTCGTGTGTTGCTTTAGTTAGTATGCACTGGACTTTATTGTTATTAGTATTTGTCTTAGTTACTATTATGATTTCCATTCCAAAACTATTATCTAAACCCCTCCAGGAAGCAACATTAAAAGTATCAGAAAATACTAAAAGCTACCTAAATGGTATGGAAAAATGGCTGGGAGGAATTTCTGAAATCAAAAGATACAAAAGTTTTAGTAAATTGGATCGTGTTTTGGATACATCCTCTCTAGATTTAGAAAAAAGTTCAATGCATCGATATAACATCCAGTATTCTTTAAATTTGATTAATTTGGTTTTCAGCATTTTTTCTCAAGGTTCTGTTTTAATTTTATCTGGAATTTTAATTTTAAATGGAATAGTCAGTTTTGGAGTTATATTTACGGCATCTCAATTTGCAAGTTTTATTTTTAGTGGCGTTGGAGAAATTTCAAATTCATATGGATCAATTATTTCAACAAAATCTTTAAACAGTGAATTACAAACTTATATGAACCGACCAAAATGCGGGAATTTAATTCGAACAAATTCTGATGATATTTATGAAATTATTACAGAAGATTTATCTATAGAATATAAAAATGGCGAAAAACTTTTTTTCCCGGATATACATATTTCAGCAGGAGAAAAAATTCTTTTAACGGGCGATAGTGGATCTGGTAAGTCCACTTTGCTTAAATTACTACTTGGAGATTTAAAACCAACTCAGGGAAACATAATTTTCAAAGATAATCACAATAAGATAATTATTCCTGATTATAGTGAAATCGGTTATATTCCTCAAAGAGCTACAATTTTTCCTGCTTCTATTGAGGATAATATTACTATGTTTAACATCAATTTAAGAAAAGATCTTTCCAACACAATTGATTTAGTTGATTTAAACAATGATATTTCCTACTTTCCCAAAGGTATTGACACAAAACTTGATTTAGATAATCCAAACTACTCTGGGGGACAACAACAGAAAATAATATTAGCTCGAGCACTCATTCATAAAAAAAATATATTATTTATCGATGAAGGAACTTCAGCAATAGATACTGAAAGTACATTTAAAATCCTAAAGAATCTAATGAAATGTTCAGCAACAGTGATATTTATAGCTCATAATTTCAATTATGATACAAAAAATCTTTTTCAAAGATGTATCAACATAACAAAAAGAATATTATAACATTTACAAATAAATATAATTAGCGTTTTTTAAAAAAGTTGAATACAAAAGTTTTTTTAAAAATTAATATTATGAGGCTTTTTGCAAAAATTTTATCTAAGATTCGACATCTTTAGAATAAAACGTTTTATTCTAAACGTTAATTGTTCAAGATGGATAATTATTATATCTTGGTATTATTTCCTAATATTTAACTGAATTTCATCCAAAGTACTCACATAACTTTCAATCATCAGCTTTTCTTTCGTGATTCTTTGTAGTTTACGATTTTTGCGGATTTCGTAGAGCACATAACTTAAAGCCAACAGGAAAAACAAAAAGCTCAAATTATACTGAGTAAATTGGTGCATGATTTCATGGAACGATAAGATAAGCTCTGTTGCTCTTCGTTAATTGAAAAATCAAAATCCTCGCTAAGATCACTTTTTTTACTCAAAAGATAGATTTGATTTTTAAAATTAAATCCGATTTAATATTTAAAAAATATTTATACCATAAAAACAGAAATATAAAACCAGTCTAGTGGTAACTGGGCACGAAAAATAGCAAGCTGATTGTCAAAATCATGGCTGCTGAAAGGGTCGTCAATAAAAGAAAAATATTCATCTGGAAAGAAAAATGATTTACACTTTAACCCTGACCCCCCACCCGATAGACTTATTTATTGAAACATCTTACCTTATGCCATTAATTGTCAATCGGTCGAGGAAGGCAGAAATTCAGGATAACTAGAAAGGAGTCAATGTCTCATTAGTTTTAAAAATGTCGGGTTTTGACAATCAGGCGCTTGGAATCGGTGCTGGATTTACACTTAATTACATCCTTGAATATTTAAAAATCCAAGAAATCGACACTGATTTTCTACTTATAACCGGTATTAATCGCATCAATGTTTTTACTAACGTCCTTAATCCGCCTCGGAATTTACGTAGGTAACCGCGGACCAACCATCAATCAGTCTATTATTGATCAACTGTTTGCCACCCTCAGCCGCACAGTTGTTTTCGGGATTTCAACGGCATTTAAAGCGGTATTAACTGACTTTTCTTATGTTAAAGAATTAAATAAAGATTACTGAGCTAAATGATTAATCGCATACCGAATTTCTTCAGGAGTAAAGCCGCGAGCGTCCAATTGCTCACGAAGATCTCCATCTGATATATCCGAGTCTTCACGGTAAGTTTTAGCCTTTGCGAGTGCATTACTATTGTAGTCAACCTCAAGATGAGCGACTGCGTATTGCGCATTCTCGGCCGTAAACTCTTCACCGAAATTACCAGCCAATTTGTCGTAAATTCCTTTTTTCGACAACGGCTCCTCCTCCAAGAATGATTTTGCCCTGAATAGAGCATTTTCGTTATAGTTGACCTCAAGATGTTTAACTGCGTATTTAGCATTTTTGACCGAAAAACTTCCATCGAGTTTATCAATAAGTTGCTTGTAAATCTTATTTTTCGACAAATGATCCGTCTCTGAGTATGACTTTCCTATTAATAAAGCGTTTTCGTTATAGTCGACTTTTAAATGCTCGACCGCATAATTCGCCTGAGCTGCGGTGAACTTGTCTGTGATCAGATAATCATAAATCTTATTTTTCGATAAATGCTCCTTGTTTGAATAATCCTTTGCTCGAGCTAAGGCGTTTGTGTTGAAATCAATCTTTAAGTGCTTGATCACTGCTTGTGCGGTCTCTGGCGAGAAATTGTCTCCGTATTCGTAAGTTAATTTCTCATAAATTTGCGTCTCAGACAAATATAAGACCCCAGAGTAGATCTTAGCTTCCTTCAAAGCTTCTTGGTTAATGGGCGTCGGCTTTTTCTTTTTTGGCTTCAAATGAGTGGCGTGAGGGTGCGGTGCAGGCTCACTCAGAACTGCGTTTATACTAACTATTAGAAGCGCAACTATGACAAACCAAAATTTCCAATT
This sequence comes from Xylocopilactobacillus apicola, assembly GCF_033095985.1. NCBI lineage: Bacteria > Bacillati > Bacillota > Bacilli > Lactobacillales > Lactobacillaceae > Xylocopilactobacillus > Xylocopilactobacillus apicola. The sequence goes on along the minus strand of NZ_AP026802.1, from coordinate 257,107 downwards.
TTGATCGAATCGCTTATTTTTTTGCATTATTCTTGCCTTTATGATGTTTTTTCTTCATTATATATTAAAACGCAAAAAAGAAAGGCGCATCTTTTGAAAATTAAACTCAACTTATGGATCAGCACTTTTATTATTTCACCGCTTGTGATTGGCGTTGTAGGTCTAATAGTAAGAATGCCAACAGTGGGCATTGTGATCTCATTAGCTAATTCTTGTTATCGATATTTCTATAGTAAAAAGCATCATGATTTACGTCAACAATTCATTGTTCAGTTTATATTTTTGAGTGTACATATGATCTTATATTTCTTAGTAATAACTGGTAATAACTTTAAGTATATTCAACTCCCAGGTTGGTACTGGATTGTCCTTCTGCCGTATGGATTTCTTGGAATTTTTTTAATTTATAATGGAGCAGGTGCAATCCCGGTCTTAATTTTTATCACATTTATTTCAAGTTTATTGGGTATCGGGTTTTACTGGTGGAAAACTCAACGACGGCTCCCACGTTTAACGCCTAAAATCATCGCTCCAATTTTATTAGTGGCGAGTTTAGCGATAATCCCATTTTTCTTAAATTCAAAGCATAACGAGTTATTTGTCGGCTCAGATTATCACGATACATCCAAAGATGAGATTGATTATCACGAACCTAAGGGTAGTTTAAACGACGAAAATTATGCAGCGAGCGCTGAGTTAGCTCAGATTCCGAAATCCTCAAACCTCCAAATTACCAGCGACTATCCGCAAATTACTGGGGCTGCTGAATTTTCGCCCTTGGCGGTTGGACTGATCGAGCTGGGTTACGAAGGAATTGCCCCCACTAAAGCGCAAGAATCGTGGCAAGTTGATACGACAGATGGAGCCTTCAAGAAACTGTTGAAGCAAAAAACCGATCTCGTCTTAATGCCTAAACCCACTCCCGCCCAGGAGCAGGCAGCCAAAAAAGCCGGTTTGAAGCTAAATAAAGTCCCAATTGCCAAAGAAGCGCTGGTCTTTCTCGTAAATCACAACAACACAATTATGAGCTTGACTCCTAATCAGATGCGAAAAATATACCAAGGAAAATTCATGCGTTGGCAACAAGTCTGCGATGAAAAAGGATTAATTCAAGCATTTCAAAACGATCCTGCTTCTAACAGTCAAATAGTAATGAAAGAACTAGTGATGAAGGGCAAGTCGTTGCGTGATCCTTTACAATATCAAGGAACTTTCGGGATTCAGACTTATGTCAAACGTGCCAACTATGACAACAATCGAAAAGCCTTGGGTTACGCGACTCGGATTGATGCTACCAAAATCAATTCCGATTCTGAGACCAAAATTTTAGACGTCAACGAAATTGCCCCGACTGCCGAAAATATTAAATCAAACAAATATCCGTTCGTGATCCCAATTTATGCAGTAACTCGCAGTGACGGCAAAGAAAATCCTCAAAAAATCGTTCAGTGGTTATTAAGTCCCGCTGGTCAGAAAATGCTCAATGACACTGGATACGTCGGTGTAAAATAATTATTTTTCCCGGTTGAGCTTTGAAATTTCAGCATGAAGTTGCTGGTTCTCCCGCTCGATTTCGTCCAGCTTGCGCAGAATAATTTCGGTATTGTTATCCTCTTTATTCTGAGTAAAGAAAGTTGTAATCGCACTAGTGATTGAGCCAATTAACCCGATTCCAACAAACATCAGCATGATGGCGGCGAACCGACCGACCGGCGTTTGCGGCGAAATATCCCCGTAGCCGACCGTCGTGGCAGTTGCAATCGCCCACCAAAATGCGTTCTCAAGCGAAACATTTTCAGCAAGCGAATAAAGAACCGATGAAATAATCAAAATAATCCCGCATATGATAATCAAATAAATGAGTCCGTTAGTTTTTAAGAAGCGCTTTGCCGACTCTTGCAATTTGCCAGTCAAGCCAACTAATCTGATAAATCGCAGGGCTTTGGTCAGGCGTGCCAAGCGAAAAAGTCTCGTCAGGCGAAAAACTGAAAAAAGCGAGTTAAAGGGAATAATCGCCAAAAGGTCAAAGATGTTACTCTTAAAAAATTGCCACTTGTTTTTTGATAGCAGCAATCGCGCAAAATAATCGATCGCAAAAACGATTAAGATTCCACTGTCTAGATAAGAATACGGGCTAATTTCAATATTAATTAGCGACGCATAATCCATAATAACTAAGACGATCGATACGATTGCCAAAAGTGCCATCAAAATAGTATAAAGCTTAGAAAGTTGCTTTTTGCCGTTTTCAGTCATAATATTCCCCCATCAATGCTTCTATTATACACTTGCATAATTTGTTTTTTAGCTTCAAGATTAACTAATAAAGGGGGAAACCGATGAACATTAACCACTTAAACTATTTCGTGGAGATCGCTAAGAACCATAGTTTTTCGCAAACTGCGGCCAACAACAATATTTCGCAAACCGCCGTTAGCCAACAAATCGCCAACTTAGAACGTGAATTAAACACCAAACTTTTTGATCGCTCAATTTTGCCGATTCAGTTGACTCCCGCGGGTAAAATAGTTTACGAGCGAGCGCTGATTATTCTCAACCAAGTCCAAATGATCAAAAGCGATTTACAAAACATCGAACAACCAAAAGTTATTCGCTTAGCTTACCCCGAGGGATTTGGTGAACCACTTGAGAAATTTGTGCTTCCTTTTGTTCAAAAAAATGAGCCGCCTGAATGTGTTTTGGTAAAAACCGATCTGGACGAAATCCAAAACAGCCTTCTCCAACATTTAGTAGATGTCGCAATCTGCTTTGATTCGGAAATTACAGCTACCACCGAAATCGAAACGCTCACAATTATGCACGGAAATTTCGAATTAATCGTCGGTCCCGAACATGAATTGTATCAAAAACAGGAGATTCGACTGGCAGATCTCGCAAGGCAAAATATCATCGGAATTACAAGCAAAACAAATTCCAACACTACCAAGTTAATGTTTGAACACGCAAAGCAAGACGGATTTCCGCTCCAAATCTCAACGACTGTTAAAGACACCGAAACTGCCCTAATTCTCGTCAAGCTGAACCAAGGCGTGACTTTCATGCCCGATTATTACCCACTAACTAACGAATTTTCCAAGCTTCATCGGCTTAAAATTATTAACACCCACCATCAATTCAACATTTGTCTCGCCTGGAAAAAGCAAAACCTCGCAGCACGTTCTTTTGTCGAAGATATAACCAAATCCTAATACCCGTCAACAAAACGATGTTGGATCGAACATCTTAATTGAGCTAAAATGAACGCAAAAAATAAGGAGTCAAATAATGGATCAATTAATTGTCACAGGTGTTGATGGTAATTTTGGCGGACAAGCTGCCAAATATATTCAAAACCTTGTTTCAAAAGACCGCTTAATTTTCTGCGGGTATAACCAGGAAGTTTTAAACAAATTCGAAAGCGAAGGCTTTAAAACTTATCAAACTAATTTCAATCACCCCGAAGGGTTAGCAGATATTTTCCCTGCCAATTCACGTTTACTGCTTATTTCGATGCCCTTCGTTGGCGCTAAACGACAAGCGGCACACAAAAATGTCGTTGATGCTGCCAAAGAAGCGGGTGTGAAACAAATCGTTTACACTTCGTTAGTTAACGCTGACGACCCAACAAACCCAAGTGTTGAAAAAAAAGATCACATTTTCACAGAAGACTACATTAAAGCAAGTGGGCTTGATTATGTTTTTCTGCGCAACTCGCAGTACGCTGAGGCGATGATTACAAGTTATTTTGCCGCTGAACAAACAGGTTGCGTGCTCAAAAATTCGCAAGGCGACGGACTAATGGCATATATTTCAAGGCGTGATTGTGCCAAAGCGGCGGCATACGCCTTGAGTAACGAAGATTTGCATCACAAGGCGCTGAACATCAATGGCGCCGAAGCGATGACTTTAACTAAATTTGTAGAAATTGGCAACGAAGTTACTGGCAAGAACTTCAAGTATGAAGCTATTACTGACGAAGAGAACTACCAAATTTTCGACGCAATGGGCGTTCCGCGGACGACAGACGGCGATTTCAAAAAAGATTCAACGGCGCCATTTTCTTCCGACGGAATGGTAACTTTTGCTCAAGCCATCCGGGAAGACAAGATGAGTATCTGGACTGATGACTTCAAGAAATTGACCGGTGACGAGCCGCTAACGGTTAAATACATGTTCGAACATGCAGACGATTTTCAAATTGGCGCTCGCCACTCGCAAGACGATTAAGGTACACCAAAAAAGGTGTGCTTTTTTTATATTGAAAAACTAGTTAGGCGCTTCAGAGCATCTTTTAAAACCTTACGTGGATACGCAATATTCATGCGCAGAAATTGATCGCCATTGCCGCGGAAAATCTTACCCGGCGAGAGAATTAAGCCAGTTTGCTGTCTAATTTCAGCTGCTAACTGACCTGAACTAACCTCAAAGGCGCTGCAATCCAACCAAAGCAGATAAGTAGCGCTGCCTTTCACCAATTTCATCTGATCGGTCAGAGCATCTTCTACCAACTGCCGGTTATCGAGCAGATAACTTTTCAATTCTGCCAACCACGGGCTGCCATAACGATAAGCGGCAATGGTGCCAGGAATCGCTGCCAAATTAGGCTCAGCCAATTCTTCATTGTTTAACCCCCGATCAACAGCGTGACGCAAAAACGGCTCAGGCACAATAACTGTCGCGGCATGTAAGGCAGCAACATTAAAGGTTTTACTCGGCGAAACAAGCGCAACCGTATGATTTCTTAACTCTGGTTCCAATGAAAAAATCGGCGTATAGTCTGGACCATCAAGCACCAGATCACCATGAATTTCGTCGCTTATTAAAACAACGTGATTATCACAGCAGAGTTTCACGATTCGCTCCAATGTGTCTGGCGACCAAACCTGACCAGTCGGATTATGGGGATTGCAAAGAATCATCATCGTAGTTTGAGGATCTTCCAATTTGGCTGCTAGATCCAAAAAGTCAATTCGGTAAGTTCGTGTTTTTTTATCATACGCCAGCTGATTTTCCAAAACTTTGCGCCCGTTGTTCTCAATTGAATTGTAGAAAATATTATAAACAGGACTTTGGACTACAACATTTTCGGCAGGACGGCTTAAGCGACGCACCAAAGAAGACAATGCTGGAATGACTCCCGTTGCAAAAATCATCCATTCCCGCTGAATTTTGGCATGATGCATTTTCTGATACCAATCAATCACCGCTGCAAAATATTCTTCCGGCGGGTTTTCATAGCCAAATACTCCTGTTGCCACTTTATCTTTAAGATCACTAATAATTTCTGGTGCGGTCTTAAAATCCATATCTGCAATGGTCAGAGGCAACTCATTGGCAGAAACTTGCCATTTACTAGAATCAGTTCCTCTGCGATCAATAATTTCATCAAAATTGTAATTCATTTGTGCTCCTTCATTCCTAACAGTGGTGACAATATTCATCCGGCAGACAATTACAATCGATTTTCTCCGGTGCGGTCTTTAATTTTTCTGCCAACGTATCCTGCATTTTCTCAATATCACGGCGCGAAAGCTCAAGATTTTCTAAAAGCTGATTGACAGTATTTCCAACACACATCTCACAAATGTTGGAAAACAACCGGGAAACTGCCTCATTAATTGCCTTATTTTCATCAATACTAGCCTGATAGCAAAACTCCCGGCCTTCTTTTTTTGACGTTAAAAATCCTTTTTTCTTTAACCTGGCCAGAAAAGTTTTGGTCGTTGATGCCTGCCAGTTCATTTTATCGTTCATAACTTGAATTACGGTATTAGTTTTAACCGGCCCTAAAGTCCAGATTATCCGCATAACTTCCCACTCAGCTGGACTAATCCCATCTTCGCTTACTTTGTTTTTCATTTAAATTTATTAACCTCTGTTGTATTATAATCTATCGATGCTATTAATCGCGACCAACTTTCTAGATTCCATCACACAAAATTTAAGTTATAATATGACTCGGAGGTAAAACGATTGAAAAAAGTGAAAATTGCAGGGAAAATGATGCCAGCAATTGGGATCGGCACCTGGCACATGGGTAGTTCACGAGATACTCATGCTCTGCATCTTTCGGCTTTAAGAGCTGGACTGGATGCTGGAGCACGCATAATTGATACTGCAGAAATGTATGGGTCTGGTGATGCAGAAATCCTGGTAGGAGAAGCGATCCAGCCTTATTCTCGTGACGATTTATTTTTAATTTCAAAAGTTTTACCAAGTAACGCCAACCAAGCACGAATGGAAAAAAGTCTTGATGCAAGCCTCAAAAGGCTCCAAACTGATTATCTTGACCTTTACCTTTATCACTGGCGCGGCATGACCCCACTTAGTGAAACTGTCAAAGAATTAGAGCGATTGAAAGAAAAAGGGAAAATCAAAGCATGGGGTGTTTCTAATTTTGATACTCCAGATCTTGAAGAACTTAATCATACGCCAGGAGGGGAAAATGCTCAGGCCAACGAAGTTCTTTATAACCTCGGAAGCCGCAACATTGAATATGATTTGATTTCTTGGCAGATTGAACGTCAGATAACTTTAATTGCTTATAGCCCTGTTGGGGCTGGAACTGCCAACCACGGAACTCAGATTGCCAAAAATCCCGTTGTTCAAGAAATTGCTAAGCGTCATAATGCCAGTAGTTACCAAATTATGTTAGCTTGGGCAATTCGTGATGGTCAAACTATCGCAATTCCTCAGTCAAACATTCCTGAGCATATGAAGGAAAATATTGCCGCTGGTGAGATTTCTTTAAGTTCTGAAGATCTTGCTCAGCTGGATCAGGCATATCCAAAGCCCACAACCAAGCGACCTTTGTCAATACTTTAACATTTTCAGAAGATCAATGATCTTCTTTTTTATTCCCCCAAATGAGTCTCTAAAAGACGAGAAATCCCCGTTCCATTTGGCCTTACTTGAAGCTGATCGGGTATTTGAGTAAGAAGGGACTGGACATGGCTTATAATGCCAACTAAACGAGAACTTCCCCTCAAATCCCTAAGCGCACTTAGTGCATCGTTAAGACTTTCGCTATCAAGCGAACCAAATCCCTCATCAATAAATAGCGCATCAATTCTAATTCCGCCGCTCTTTGCTTGAATCACTTCCGCCAGAGCTAATGCTAGACTTAAAGCCGCCAAAAAACTTTCTCCGCCTGAGAGAGTATGTACCGACCTCACTGCTCCCACCTGATCATCATAGACATTGATCTCAAGGCCCGAATTCTTCTTGTAGCTGCCCTGATCGTGATCTAGAACAAATTGATAGCGTCCGTTAGTCATTTTTATTAATTGATTGTTTGCAACGTTAAGTACCTGCGATAAATAAGCCTGCAAAACATAGCGTTCTAACGATATTTTATGCGGACCAGAGCCGGTCATAATTTCAACTAAACTATTTAATTCTGCTGCATCTTGTAAAGCAACTTGATTACTTTGCCAAAGTTTTTTAACTTTCTCCATTAGTTGCTGATTTTTTTTGAGTCGCTGTTCAAAAATAGTCGCTTGTTCTTGCGCTTGATTTGCATGATCTTGAGCTGCTGCTAATTTCTTAGTTACTGGCTCTAAATCGGGCTCTGACTTACCAGAAGTCCGCTTTTTAGCATTTGTTAGCTCAATATTCAGTCTTAATTTTTTATTTTTAAAGTCTTCTAGATCTTTTTTGTGCTGAGACAAACTAGCCAAATGATCGAGGTGCATAAGAAAATCAGCTGAATCCTCAATTTCTGAGAATTTGGTCAATGCAGCTTGAAAAGCAGCTTCTTGTTGTGCAGTTTCGACTTGACGATCACTTTTTTGGGTAGTCAATGCGCTGATTTGTGCCTTCAACGCCGTTACCTGTTCATTTAACCGAGCTAAAGTCTCTTGATTAGATTTTTGATTTCTAGTAAATTCCTCTAGTCGCTGCCGCAATTCCTTAATGTTGATTTCTAACAAATCCTGATCAAGGGCGGCCGTAGGTAGGCTTTTCTTTAAGATTTGAGCAGTCGTAAGATTTTCTGTTCGCTGATTTTTGAAATCATTCAATTGCTCTTTAAGCTTAGTTAATTCTTCACGCTTGGATTCTAGCTCGTCTTCTTTAGCTGTAAGCTCCTTTTGCCTTAAATCATGTACTTTCTGATCAGATTTTAATTTATTTTCTGCTTGTTGAACTTGCGATCTAAATTTCACTAATTCTGCTTCCAAGTTACTATCTGGCGGGATTGGCAACTGTTTAAAAAGCTTGGTTAAAATTGCTGCAATTTTATTTTCGAGTTCGACAATGTTTTCTTTGGTTTGCACAACGTCTTTTTCCGCCTTAACCAATTGGGTTTGGGCTAACTGACGCGCCTGATCAGCCTGAGCCAAAGCTTTTGGATCAAATTTCGATTTTGTTTGTAGATTCGCAGGTGCTGGATGATCCTTACTGCCGCAAACGGGACAAGGTGTATGATCAGATAACTTGCTTGCAAGAATTGTAATCTGTGAAACCAAGGCTTGATCGTTTAGTCCATCATATTTGGCTTGAGCCTCATCTGCCAATTTAGCCTTGACTGCCAGTTGATCTTTTTGGATGACCAATTGTCCCTTAACTTGATCGACTTGATGCTTTAATTCTTGGTATTCTTTAAAATCTTGTTCAAGGGCAGTCAATCGAATGTTTAAGTCGTTGGTGCTAATGATTTCTTCATTTAGTTGTTCTGTTGCTTCTTTATTGCGCAGTTCTTTCAATGCCGCTTCTAGCTTTAAGACCTCACAGTTGCTACTAGCCACAGCCGATTCAGCATTTTCCAATTGTTTGGTTAAAGATTTTACTCGTGACTGGGCTTGATTTAACTCGCTGATTTTGACTTGTGCTGATAAAAGATCATGAAGCTCGTTTTTTGCTTGATCAATTGCTGGTACTTTTTGATCAATTTTTACTTTTTCTGCTTCAAAATCATTCTGTTGTTTTATTTTAGCGGGTAATTCGACCGTAGCTGCAGCCAATTTCTGATCAATTTTGCTGATTTCTTTTAAGGAAGCTTGCCAATTTCGATATTGATCTTGGTGCTGTTGAACCCATTCGTCAATAGAAACTTCCTTAGCTAATTTGTTCATCTCAGCTTCTTTAAGCTTTAAACTCGATAAATCAATCTGTGCTTTAGCAATCATTTCAAAATCTTCTTGCAAAGCCTTCAATTTAGCAAGCTCCTCTGTTAGCTTTTTAACTTGATTTTTGGCATCATCAGATGCTTCTTGAAGGGTATTAGCTTTGATTTTGACCTGTTCATTATCATTTTCCATCGCCGTCAAGATTTCTCCTAAAGGCAAATCTTTTTTCGGGCAACTTTGCCAATCAAACTGATCTTTTAGCATTTTAAGTTCAAGCATTTTTTCATCAATTTGTTTTTTATGAGCAGATTGTTTAACTTTTAAAGCATTTGCCCAGCGATCATAGAGCTGGGTGCCAAACAGCTTGCGCAATAAAACTTCTTTATTATCACTATCTGCTCCGAGGAACTGGCGAAAATCTCCTTGTGGGAGCAAAACAACTTGGCGAAATTGAGCACTATCTAATTGCAAAAGATCGGCGATTCGCTGATCTACTTCTCTTAACTTTTCGATTTCTTGCTTTGAGCCATTTTTTTCGATCGTCAACATCGCCTTAGCTGGCATACTCGTTAAACCATCGCCCCTTTTTTTCGCTAAAAGCTGCTGCGGACGCCGATAAATTGTATAAACTTGATTTTGATGACTGAAAACTAGTTCAACAGAAGTAATTTGATCTGGTTTAGCGAATTTAGAACGTAAGTCACTGCCTGAACGCTCGTCGTTACAAGATGTTTTGCCATATAAAGCAAACGTCAAAGCATCAAAAATCGTCGTTTTACCAGCTCCCGTCGGTCCACTGATCAAGAACAACGGGCTGGTATCAAAGGTTTGGAAATCGACCGTTTCAAAAACATAAGGTCCAAAATATTTCATCGTCAATTTAATTGGCCGCATCATTTTCCTCCTTAACTGAATCAAGGGTTTCCTGTGCCCAATTTAATTGTTGCTTACTTAATTTATTGCCCGTAGTTTCTTCATAATAACGATTTAACAAATTAAGTGGTTCTAATTTGACCGTCTGAGGATTTAGAGCATGGGCCAACTTGACGCCGTGTTGTCGATCTACTCCAATGATGTGCGGATAAATATCTCGTAATTTCGCCATTGCATCAGTAATTACATCTCGATCAGTTAAAGTTAACGCCAAGAAGTCATCACGATTAATTTGATGGTAAAAATTAGGATCTGTTAGCTCAGCAAAACTCTTCGTTAAATGCACAAGGTCATGCTTAGGCTCTAGTTCAATAAATTTACGCTCAAAAGTTTCGGTGTTTACCAAATAAACGCCTTTTGCTTGAGTTGCTTCACTTACACTAAATTTCAACAAACTTCCTGCATACTGCACTTTTTCTTCATTAATCGCCTTGCGGTTATGCAAATGTCCCAAAGCAACATAATCAAAATCAGCCAAATCGGCTAAACTCACTGCATCTAATCCGCCAACATTAACCATAATTTCTGAGTCAGTATGAGTTGAACCCGCCGCAAAAAAGTGCCCTACTAAAACATGATGTTTTGTTGGGTCAAAATTTTTTGTCAACATTTTCATAACTTTGGGCATCGCTTGATTTAAAGTTCGCAAACTTTCATCTTTAAAAAATTCGCGCGCCTGTGCTGGTTCAAAATAAGGTAGCAAAAAAAATTGAGTCTGACCCAATTCTACAGGTTCAAACGCGTCCTTAAGCTGCGTATTTAAGAAAAATTGAGTTTGATTAAACCATTGGCGTCCGGTGGAAAGGCGCGTCGCACTGTCGTGATTGCCACTAATTACAAGCAAAGGCAAATCTAATTCACGATTCAGGCAAAATAACATTTGATTGAGCGAAGCCACACTTTCTTCACTCGCAAGAGATCGATCATAAAGATCTCCCGCGATTACTACTGCATCAACATGTTGACTTTTAATTACTTCAACTAGTTTTTGAAAAACGGCTTCTTGGTCGGCTAGCAGGTCAAAGCCATTAAGCTTGCGCCCAATATGCCAATCAGCCGTATGAATAAAACGCATTTTTGACTCCTTGCATTAACTTTTAAATTGATTTTCACTTTTTTGAACATAATTTTACGTAAAATGGTCGATCTTTGTTCAATATTTTTTCATAAAGCTTCGTTATTATAATAAACGTAGGTTGAGAGTTAACAACTTAGAAATTCCCCCTACATATTATACATTTTGTTTGAATTTTCTCCCTTAACATCAAATTTTATAATATCTCCCCTAAAAATTAGAAAACCAGAGCAAGCGTCGCTCTGGTTTTTTTTTAGGATTTGCCCAAAATTCGGGCCAGAAAATCTTTCGTTCGTTCTTCTTTTGGCCGATTAAAAATTTGTTCGGGCTCTCCTTTTTCTAAAATTTTGCCGCCATCCATAAACCAAACTTGATCGGCAACCTCTTGGGCGAATCCCATTTCGTGAGTAACTACCACCATCGTCATGCCACTTTTAGCCAAGTCCTGCATAACTTTAAGTACCTCGCCTACCATTTCCGGATCAAGTGCGCTAGTAGGTTCATCAAAAAGCATCACGTCCGGTTTCATTGCAAGAGCGCGCGCGATCGCCACCCGCTGTTGTTGCCCGCCAGAAAGCGAATTCGGATAAACATCGGCCTTCTCAGCTAACCCAACTTGTTCTAAAAGCTCAACGGCGATCTGATCAGCTTCATCTTCGCTCATTTTTTTGACTTTTAATGGTGCTAACTTTAGATTCTCTTTGACCGTAAGATGAGGGAAAACATTATAACTTTGAAAAACCATCCCCATCTTTTCCCGAATTTGATCAAGTTCTTTTTCCGATAAATTAGTAAGATCCGTTCCTTCAAAGAGAATTTTGCCAGAAGTCGGCTGATTCAAAAGATTTAATGAGCGTAAAAATGTACTCTTGCCGCCGCCTGAAGCACCAATCACGACAATCACATCGCCTTGATTAATGGTTTCGTTTAAATCATCTAAAACAAGATTATCTCCAAATTTTTTGGTCAGATGTTGAACTTCTAATATTTTTTTGTCATTATGCATCATGTTTCATCTTCCTTTCGAAGTGTAGTAAAAATTTAGAGAGGCCAAAGGTCACAACAAAGTACAGAACCATTGCCACCAAAATTGGCGCCACACCTTTATAAGTTGCGGTTTGCACTGCTCTTAATTCGTAAATTAAATCGGTAACTCCAATAATTGAAACAATCGAGCTTTCTTTAATCAACGAAATGAACTCATTTCCAAGCGACGGCCAAATGTTTTTGAGAGCTTGAGGCATAATAACACTCAGCATTGTTTGTTTTTGCGAAAGTCCTAAACTGCGGGCAGCCTCTGTTTGCCCAACGGGAATGCTCGTGATCCCAGCCCGAATAATTTCTGCCACATAAGCGGCTGAATTGAGCGATACTGCAATAATTCCTGCCAAAAGAGCTGGAATATTTACTAACAAACCAAGACCGAAATAAACGAACATGATTTGGACCATCAATGGCGAACCTCGAATAAATTCGATATAAGCTACTGCTAAATCGTGTAAAACTTTATTCCGTCCTAAACGCATTAACGCAAGCAACATTCCAATAAGAACCCCAAAGACCGCTGAAATTGCAGAAATTAGTAAAGTATAACCAAGCCCTTTGGCAAAATAACTCCAATAGTGAAGCATCGTATTATTTTTAGTGTTACCAGCCATCAACTTGCCAGCATCTGACAAATAATCATCGACTAAATTTTTCTTATCAATCTCATTTAAGCTTTTATTTGCTGCATCGACCAAACTCTTAGAGTTCTTAGGAAAAGCAATTGCCGATCCTTTTTGATCACTGCCGCCTGTAAATCCTCCCTTAATGTAAGTAATTGCTGGATCATTTTTGGCATACGCCGATGCAACGGCAGATTCGACAACAATTCCTTCAACCTTATGAGATTTTAACGCCAAAATTAAATCCGTGATCTTGGTTAAATAGCGCCCTGAGCTGTCAGTCATTTGAGCTTTAATTAAATCTTGTTGCAAACTACCAGTCTGAGCACCGACCGTTTTGCCTTTAAAATCTTCTTTGTTGTGATAAATTTTACTATCAGCTTTATTAATAATAATATCTTGAACCGCGTGATAATAAACATTTGAAAAATCGACCGATTTCTTGCGTTCAGGCGATGGATTCATCCCCGAAATGACCATGTCAATTTTCCCGGTCTCTAATCCAACTAAAAGTGAATCGAAATCCATTTTTTCGATCTTAAGCTTTACTCCCAAATCACGGGCAATTTTTTTGCCAATTTCTACATCCATTCCGACGATCTGCTCTTGACCATTTTGGGTTGCCAAAAATTCGTAAGGTGGGTAATCTGGACTTGTTCCCATCACCAAAACGCCTTTTTCTTTAATCCGACTTAAACTATCATCAGAGGCCTTAACCGGCTGACTGAAACCCAACAAGATCATGCCGATTAAGACAATCCCTCGCAATATTTGCCTGCTTATTTTTTTCATTTTCCACCATTCCTAAGCACCAATCTTTTTCGATGCATTTTTAAGTATAATTATACAACCATTGTCAAGCTTTTCGCTAAATTTAATCGTTACATGTATAAATTTCTTCAATATTTTGCATTTATGCATCAAAAATATTATTTATAATTATGCGATGTTTTCTGTTATGATTAGGTATAATCAATTTTTAAACTAAAAAGGAGTTCTCATGACCGAAACAACACGTTTTTACGACGACTTTCAACCTCAACATTACGATATTTTTTTAGATATTAATCGAAGCACTAAGAAAATCACCGGAACGACTACAATTACTGGTATGGCGAAAACCCCTAAAATTAAACTTCACCAAAAAAACTTAGATATCGATTCGATCGAAGCCAACCACCAAGCCGTTAATTTCAAGGTAAATGACGCCATTGAGGCCGTCGAGCTTGAACTAGCAGCTGGCCAGCAGACAATCGCTATTAAGTACAGCGCTCCATTGACTGATACGATGATGGGGATTTATCCTTCGTACTATCAAGTTGACGGGGTTAAAAAGCAGCTAATTGGCACGCAATTTGAAACAACAGCGGCACGACAAGCTTTCCCTGGCGTCGATGAACCAGAAGCAAAAGCTACTTTTTCGCTTGCGATCAAGTTCGACGAGCAACCAGGCGAAACAATTATTGCTAATATGCCTGAAAATCGGGTCGAAAACGGCATTCACTATTTCGATGAAACAAAACAAATGTCGACTTATCTTGTCGCCTTCGCTTTTGGCGATCTTCAAAAGGCAGAAACTACTACCAAAAGTGGCGTGAAGATTGGGGTGTATAGCACCAAAGCTCACCAGCCAAAAGAGTTGGATTTCGCCCTTGATATCGCAAAGAGCTCAATCGAATTTTTTGAGGATTTTTATGAAACTCCTTATCCGCTGCCACACTCTTGGCAACTCGCACTACCTGACTTCTCCGCAGGTGCCATGGAAAATTGGGGACTTGTAACTTACCGAGAAGCTTATCTTTTAATAGATCCCGACAACACTTCATTGCGTACGAAACTCCAAGTCGCGACCGTAATTGCTCACGAATTAGCTCACCAATGGTTTGGTGATTTAGTGACAATGAAATGGTGGGATGATCTATGGCTCAATGAAAGTTTTGCAAACATGATGGAATACGTTGCTGTCGACGCTTTAAAGCCCGATTGGCAAACCTGGGAATTATTTCAAACTGCCGAGGTTCCAGCCTCCTTACAGCGTGATGCAATTGATGGCGTCCAAGCAGTGCACGTACAAGTTGAGGACCCTGCTGAAATAGATTCAATTTTTGACGGTGCAATCGTCTACGCAAAAGGTGCTCGAATGTTAGTAATGGTTCGCTCGCTTATTGGAGATGAAGCGCTTAGAGCAGGTTTGAAGAAATATTTTAGTGCCCATAAATTTAATAACGCCACTGGAAAAGATCTTTGGGCAGCACTTGCCGATGCATCTGGCCTTGATGTTGGAGAAATCATGAATTCTTGGCTTGAACAACCGGGATATCCTGTAGTTAAAGCTAATGTTGTTAACGGCGATCTGATCTTAACGCAGCAACAATTCTTTATCGGAGAAGGCAAGGACGCTGGGCGTCTGTGGCAGATTCCTCTGAACAGTAATTATTCTGTTGTACCAAAAATCATGAGTGAAAAAGAAATAAATTTAGGAAACTACAACAAGCTGCGGACAGAATTCGGAGTGCCATTTAGACTAAATATCGGAAATAATTCTCATTTTATCGTCAAATATGATCAGCAGCTATTAGATGATATTTTAAAAGATGTCAAACAATTAGATTCAATCTCCAAACTCCAGATTTTGCAAGACCTGCGCCTTTTAGCAGAAGGACAACAAATTTCCTATGCTGAAATTGTCCCACTGCTGCCACAGTTTTCTTCAAGCAAATCTAACATTGTCAGTACTGCGCTTTATCGGGTGATGACGCAACTTAAACAATTTGTGAAGCCTGAAACTTCGGAAGAGACATCTTTCAAAGCTTTGATGGATCAAATGAGTGCTGAGCAAGTTAAACGCTTGGGTTGGCAAGCTAAGGTCAACGAATCGATTGATGACCAACTCATGCGTCCTAGCGTTTTGAACGCTTCCTTGTACGCCAAAAATCCTCAGACCATCTCAAAAGCTCATAAATTATACTTAGAGCACCAGAATCAATTGACTGAGCTACCTGCCTCAGTTAGATCTTTTGTTTTAATCAACGAAATGGAAAATTATGGCTCACCCGAATTATTCCAAAGATTTTTCAAAGCTTATCAAGAAACTAGCGACGCTGGATTTAAAAGCGACTTAGAAGCAGCAATTACAATGACTGATAATCCCGATTTAATCAAAGAAATTATTACCAAATTTAAAGACCCTGACATAATCAAACCCCAAGATTTAAGAGGCTGGTACCGTAATGTTTTAGCTAATCCAAAAGGCGAACAAGCTGCTTGGGATTGGCTGAGAACAAACTGGCAATGGTTATCAGATACTGTTGGTGGTGACATGGAATTTACAACATATATTACGGTGACTGCAATGGTCTTAAAGACTAGACAAAGATTTGAAGAATTTAGCGAATTCTTTAATCCCAAACTCAACACACCTGGCTTAACCCGTGAAATCAACATGGACACTCGATTAATAGAAGCCCGTGTCAAGTTGATCGAAGCCGAAGAAAAGGCGGTTAATAAAGCGATCAATCAAATAATTAATTAGTTTTTTAAAATGGCCATCAGCGATTAAACTGAAGGCTATTTTATTGCTCAGAAATATTTGTAAAAAATTCTGGAAATCTATTAATCAACGCTTCCTTTTCACCCAGCATTAAATGTAAATGATTTTTAACCAATTGAACGGCTTCTTCTGCTTCATGTTTTTTCACCGCAGCAAGAATTTTTTCATGCTCATTGGTTAAAGCATCCCAAGGCAAATTATCGGCTTTAAGCCTCAACATCCGAAAACGATTTAACTGCATATTAATAGTTTGTAACCAATCCCAAGCCTGTTCCTTTCCAGTCATCTGATAAAATGCTTGATGAAAAGCTTCATCCTCTTTGAAAAAATTTTCAAACTGTTTTTTCTTCATAAAGGATTTTTGATTGGTAATAATTGCATTTAGTCTCACAAATTCCAATTCATTATTCATTGCTGCGGCTTCTTTAATTACCTGGGTCTCAATACTTTCTCTAATGAAACGCGCATTTTCAGCAACTTCTATATCAATCTTTGTTATATAAGTGCCCGACTGTGGAATAGCTTCGACCAATCCATTTTGTCTTAAACGCAAAATTGCTTCACGCACGGGAGTCCGTCCAATTTGTAATTCTTGAATTAAATCTTTTTCGGATAATTTCTGCCCTGGTTGATAAGTTGTATTAATTATCTTCTGCAAAATCGTAGTATAAGCCTGAAATGTAAGATTCATTGAGGAATTCAGCAAAATGTCTCTCTTTTCTCTATTAATTTTATTCTTTAGTATAATTCAATTTTTGTAAAATTTAAAAAATAAGTATTGGGCCGAAATCTTTTTTGCTTAAAACTAACAGATAAATTCGCAGTCGGTTGATTTTTAGGAAAGTTAAAAGCTTTTCATCAACATCCTTAATTAAATGATTTTAATACCTCATAAGGAAAAACTTTTATTTTGACAGGAGCTATAAGTTATGATAAACTTATTTATTGTAAGCGGTTACGAAAAATTGTTTTTAAAGAGGTTATTAAAATGGTTAATAAAATTAGCGGTTCTGATGCAATATTAAAAGTAATTGAATCATGGGGAGTTGATCACATCTATGGTTATCCTGGCGGCTCTTTTGACTCAACGATGAATGCTTTACACAACCAAAAAGATAAAATGAAGTTTATTCAGGTTCGACACGAAGAAGCTGGCGCGCTGGCTGCCTCTGCTGAAGCCAAATTAACCGGAAGAATTGGAGTTTGCTTCGGTTCAGCTGGACCTGGCGGAATTCACCTGCTAAATGGATTATATGATGCCCGCCATGATCATGCTCCCGTACTTGCGATTGTTGGTCAAGTACCGACAGCTAGTATTAACCGCGATATGTTCCAGGCGATGGACGAAGAACCCGCATTTTTAGACGTTGCTTGCTGGGCAAAAACCGCAACGAATGCGCAAAACCTCCCCGAATTAGTTGATGAAGGAATTCGTCATGCCTACAAATATCATGGCGTTGCTGTTTTAGTTTTGCCAAAAGACTTGGGTTGGGATTTAATTGACGACACTTATACGTCAAGTGCTCGTGATTACTCTGAGCCGATTTATCCAAATCCTGATCCAACCAAGGTCGAAGAAGCAATCGAGATGATCAAAAAAGCAAAATCCCCGATCATTTACTTTGGACTTGGTGCCAAAAAGGCAGCAGCTGAGCTAAAAACTGTTTCTGAGAAATTCAAAATGCCTCTTGTTTCCTCATACTTGGGCAAAGGAATCCTTCCTGATTCTTATCCTGCGTACATGGGAACAACAGGGAGAGTTGCCAATAAATCAGCCTTTGATGTAGCTTTTGGCGCTGATCTGCTCCTTTGGGTGGGAAATGATTCTCCATTCTCACGAGCACTATTTAATCCCGCTGCTAAAGTTATTCAAATTGATATTGATTCAGAAAAAATCGGCAAGCGCCACCCAGTTGAAGTAGCACTGCTCGCCGATGCCAAAAAAACTTTAGCTGCAATCGCCGCAAAGGGAGAAGAAACTAAATCTTCGGCATTTTACGATGCAGCTCTTTTAGATAACGAAAACTGGCGCAAATGGGAAGCAAGCTTTAATGAAGATCAAAGCGTTCCGTTGCGTCCCGAACCAGTCTTTAATGTCATCAATCAAACCGTAAGCGACAAAGCAATTTTTGCCGTTGACGTTGGTAATGTGAACATTGATTTCGAACGTTTGGTTAATCTCCACGGTGATCAAAAGTGGACCACATCCGGGCAATACGCAACAATGGGATATGGACTGCCAGCAGCAATTGCAGCTAAAGTTGCTTATCCTGACCGTGATGTGTACAGTTTAAACGGCGACGGTGCATTTGCAATGTTAATGGAAGAAATTTTAGTTCAAGTTAAATATCATCTGCACATCGTTAATATTATTTTCAGCAACGAAACTCTTGGATTTATTGAAGCCGAACAACGCGATGACACAAACCAAGCAATGTCTGGAATTGATATTATCCCAACCAATTGGGCAATGTCTTGCGAGGGACTTGGTGCCAAATCTTATACTGCAAAAACGTTAGATGAGTTCAAAAATGCAATGGCTGCGGCTAAAAACGACGATGGACCAGTTGTAATCGACGTTAAATTTACTCACGAAATGCCATTTACGACAGTTTATATGTTCCTTGATCCTGAAACTCAACCACAAGCCAAGGTAGACGAATTCATCAAAAAATACCAAGCTCAAGACTTGAAACCATTTACTCATTTCCTAAAAGAAGCTGGATTTGCAAATCCAGAAGATGTTTATCGTCCAAAAGATGGCTTCTGGACTACTCATCGAGATATCTTAGGAAATTCCGAAACGATGCCTTAGTTAAAAATGAAGACTCTTTTGAATTTTCAAAAGAGCTTTTTTTTTGACAAATAATCATAACGCTCCTATACTTACCTTGTGTAAACGTTTCAAAGAAAAAGAGGTTACAAAATGGTTAATAAAATTAGTGGCTCAGATGCAATGTTAAAGGTAATTGAATCATGGGGGGTCGACCATATTTTTGGCTATCCTGGTGGATCTTTTGATTCAACAATGAACGCCTTGTACAATCAAAGCAACAAAATTAAATTTATTCAAGTGCGTCATGAAGAAGCAGGAGCTTTAGCTGCCTCCGCAGAAGCCAAGTTAACCGGCAAAATCGGAGTTTGCTTTGGATCTGCTGGACCTGGAGCAATTCACTTATTAAATGGACTATATGACGCTCGTCACGATCATGCACCAGTCCTTGCAATCGTTGGTCAAGTACCATTAGCTAGTATGAACCGTGATATGTTTCAAGCCATGGATGAAGAGCCAGCATTTTTAGACGTTGCTGCGTGGACTAAAACTGCCGTCAATGCGCAAAATATCCCTGAACTTGTTGACGAAGGAATCAGACATGCTTACAAATATCATGGCGTTTCGGTTTTAGTATTGCCAAAAGATTTGGGCTGGGCTGAAATTGACGACACTTATATTTCAAGTGCTGCTGACTATAACGATCCTATTTATCCCGATCCCGACCTTGCAAAAATTGATGAAGCGGTCCAATTAATTAAGGACGCAAAAAGACCAATTATCTATTTCGGGCGCGGAACGAAAAAAGCAGCTGCCGAATTAAAAGCTGTTTCAGAGAAATTCAAGATGCCATTAATTTCAACCTATTTAGGCAAAGGTGTCCTTGAAGACAATTATCCTTCTTACTTAGGGGTTACCGGCAGAGTTGCTAATAAACCTGCCGTTGAAGTCGGCTTTAATGCTGATCTAATTCTTTGGGTCGGCAGCGACTCTCCGTTCTCCCGTGATCTTTTCAATCCAATGGCTAAATCAATTCAAATTGACGTCGATTCTGAGAAAATTGGCAAACGTCATCATGTAGAAGTTCCTATTTTAGCTGATGCCAAGAAAGCTTTAGCAGCCCTTGTTGCAAAAGGCGAAGAATTAGCACCAACGCCGTTTTATCAAGCAGCTTTGGCTGACCGAGAAAATTGGCGAGAATGGCAAGAGAGTTTTAAAGACGACCCTGAAGTTCCATTGCGTCCCGAACCCGTATTTAATGTTATTAACCAAAACGCCAGCGACAAAGCCATTTTTGCAGTTGACGTTGGAAACGTTAATATCGATTTTGAACGACTGATTAGAATGCACGGCGAACAAAAGTGGACTACATCTGGGCAATACGCTACGATGGGCTACGGCTTACCTGCTGCTATTGCTGCTAAAATCACCTATCCACATCGAGATGTATTCAGCTTAAATGGTGATGGCGCTTTTGCGATGCTGATCGAAGAAATTTTAACCCAGGTTAAATACAATCTTCATATCATTAATATTGTTTTTAGTAACGAAACTCTTGGTTTTATTGAAGCTGAACAGCGCGATGATTCCAATCAGCCACTCTCTGGAGTTGATATTATTCCAACCGATTGGGCTGCAATCGCCCGTGGAATGGGAGCTGAGGCTTACACTGTCAAAACATTAGAAGATTTAAAAGCTGCAATGGCTGCTGCCAAAGAGGCCAGCGGTCCAGTTGTTATTGACGTTAAATATACCCATGAAATGCCTTTTACAACAATTCATATGTTCTTAGATCCTGAAACTCAGCCAAAAGATAAGGTCGACGAATTCGTTGAAAAATACCAAGCTCAAGCTCTGAAACCTTTTAGTTATTTTCTAAAGAAATTCCAAGCTTAAAGGACTAGCACTCTTAAATAGGGTGTTTTTTTCTAATTTCACATTTGACTTAAAGTTAGCTTTAAGTACTAGAATATATTCGGAGGTGTACTATGACTATTTTTGATGAAACAGATACTTTAAATAACGGAGTGAAAATTCCTCGTTTTGCCCTCGGGGTATGGGAAATCCCTGACAACGAAGTCGCTAAAGCGGTCGAGAGAGCAATAGATCTTGGTTATCGCCATATTGATACAGCGCAAGCTTATGGAAATGAACACGGTATCAGCGTTGGACTAAAGAACTCTAGCGTTCCCCGGGATCAAATTTTCGTTAACTCCAAGGTTGAAGCAGAACTAAAAACCTATGATGAGGCCAAAAAATCAATTGACGAATCCCTAAGCAAAATGAATCTGGATTATCTTGATATGATGATTATCCATAATCCACAGCCTTGGAGAGAGGTTAATCAGTCCGATGATCGTCACTTTGAGGGCAACCTTGAAGCTTGGCGAGCACTTGAAGATGCAATGAAAGAAGGCAAACTTCGAGCGATCGGAGTTTCAAGCTTCCAAAAGATTGATCTTGAAAACATTATGAACAATAGCAGTACTAAACCGGCAGTAAACCAAATTCTTTGTCACATTGGTGCTACCCCAATTGATTTAATCAAGTATTCCCAAGATCAAGGGATTGTGGTCGAGGCTTTCTCCCCAATCGCACACGGCGCGATGATGCAAAACGAACAAATTAAACAAATGGCTGACAAATACAACGTCAGCGTACCGCAGCTTGCAATCCGCTATGACTGGCAGTTAAACACTGTTGTTTTACCAAAAGCTGCTAATCCTGAACACATGAAATCAAATGCTGAAATCGATTTTGTAATCTCAGATGAAGATATGTTGACTTTAGAAAGCATTAAATCAATCGATTATGGTGCATCTGGCAAGTATCCTGTTTTCGGCGGCAAATATTAAAAATAAAAAACTGGAGTTAAAAATTGCTCCAGTTTTTTATTTTTCTATATACTTCATCTCGATCAAGTTGATTCTTCTCTTCAAAGTGCGGCCATGCATCAATACCGTCATGATCTTGGCGCAAAATTAAATGAAAATGCAGATGATTTACCGATTGACCCGCTGCTTTACCACTGGCACAAAGAAGATTAACCCCCACATATCCACGATCGTTAAAAAAAGGGACAGTTTTTACCCTTGCCTTAGAGTGCCCTCTAAGTTGTATATTAAAGATCGAAAGGAGTGTGCAAAATGAATCTAATTACACTCGGAGCAAATGGTCAAATTGCCAAAATTGTCCGTCAAAGAATTCTCGCAGAAACTCAGATCAACGTTACTAGCTATCTGCGTAACGCTAAGAGGCTAGGAGTACCGCTAAATGACCGGGAAAAAATCGTGGAGGGTGATGTTAACGATTATGATCTTTTAGTTAAATCCCTGAAAGGTCAGGATCTCGTCTACGCTAACCTTGGGGGCGTTTTTGAACCAATGGCAAAAAACATTGTCAAAGCCATGGACGCCGCCAACGTTAAACGACTAATTTACGTGACTGGTCTCGGACTTTATCATGAGTTGCCAGCAAAATTTGATCAGTGGTTGGAAGCGAGTATCGGGCACGAAACGATGGAAGACACTAGGAGAGCCGCTAGTTTGATCGAAAACTCAGATCTTAACTACACCATCATCCGGGCGGGTTACATGACCGACGCCGCAGAAATCGACTACGAACTAACAGAAAAAGGCGAAACTTTTAAAGGAACCACCGTTTCCAGACAAAGCATCGCCGATTTGATTGTTAAAATAATTAAAGATCCTTCTATTCATAGTTATAGCAGTCTAGGAATTGCCAAAGCTGGTACCGACGGCGATTCACCCGTTTACATCTAGGGCTTTGTCTTCTCTAAGTTCCCAGATTAAGCTGTCGATCTTCTGCGCTTCCTCTTTTTCCACCGCCTTTAAAATATCTTCAGTTGTTTGTTCCATTTTCAAATAAAAATTGGCAGACTTTTGAAAATGGCTTTTTTTCTGCTGCAAAAAATCAATCGTTTCATCTCGACAGCTCGGTGAGATCGGGGCTTGAATCAACTTCAGCACTTTTTGAACTTCATTTAAATTTAAGCCCGCAAATTTCAAAGTCTGAATAAGTTCAATGAGCTCCACTTCTTCTTCGCCGTAATCTCGATATCCGTTATCTCCTCGTCGCGGACTAACGAGTCCCTTTTTGTCGTAAAAACGCAGAGTATCCTTCGAACAATTGGTTTTCTTAGCACATTCTTGAATATTAATTTCCGTGACCTCCTAAATTAAATACTTGCTCCTCCGCCGCCTGACGAACCACCACCGCCGGAAAAGCCTCCGCCGCCTGATGAACTGCCACCAGACGAACCACCGCCCGAAAAACCTCCACCGGAGTAACCGCCTCCGCTACTGCCGCCATTTTGATTAAAAAATAGATAGATCAAAGGAACTATCCAGAGAACCTTGGAACTAATAAATGTAAAGAAAAAAAATAAGTATGAAAGACCAGTGAGGACTGAATGACGTTTTGAATCATATTTAAAATTATCAAAAGCCACCAGACCCAAGTAAATTAGAAGTAAAATCATCAGCAAAATAAACTTTGAACTAACTCTGGGCTTCACGATCATCTTTTTACTGTCAGCCGTTTGATAGCCATTTGAGCGATCTACCACGCCCGAAACATCCTTAAAAACTCGCTCTAAACCACGATTGACTCTTTTATTGTCGTCAGATTTTAAATCACTTTTATTGTCACTCAGAATTTGAGCAGCAAGTTTATCGGTTAATTCTCCTTCTAAGCCGTAACCAACTTCAATTCGAACATTGCGCTTTCCATTATTCAAGGCATACAAAATCAAGACTCCGTTATCTTTATTTTTGCTGCCAATTTGCCATTTTTGAAATAATTCTGGAGCATAACTGTCGATGTCTTCATCATTTGTCGAGCTAATCACTGCCACAACAATTTGGGGCGCATCCTTCTTGCCTTGGTAATAAGAATTCTTTTCTTCCACTAAATTTTTGGTCGCATCGTTTAAAATATTAATCTCGTCGTAGTAAAAATGATCGGGCGAATCGGCCGCCAAAACCTGTTTGCGGCCAAAAAGCACGCTGATAAGCACCAGCAAAATGATCAAATACTTCTTATTAATTTCTGTTTTCATTTATCCATCCTAAATACTCGTTCCCCCTAGCCGCAACTATGATTTGCAGCGATTTTTCTTCTTCAACTAACTTCTTAGTAACCAGATCGAGCGTGCCCGTTCCATTGTAATAAAAATTCTGCGGCACATCTGGCATCGCAAATACTTTTTATCCTCCAAAAACAACAAACTGCAATATTACCACTTCTTAATCAACATCTTTTCCTCTATTGATTTAAGATATCATAAAAAATAGCATAAATGTTATAATGAAGAAAAAATGGAGACAATTAGATGAACAAAAAAATGTTTCTCGCATCCGCTTTTAGCGATGTTGCAACCCTGCTCCCTGACTTTGAGCCAAATCTTGTTGGCAAAAAAGTTACTTTTATTCCAACCGCCAGCAAAGTTGAATTTATTGGCTTTTTAGTCGGATTAGAAAAACGGACTTTCAAAAAACTCGGACTTATCGTTGATGAATTAGATCTTTCAAAATCCTCAACTGAAGAGATTGAAACAAAAATCAACAACAATGATTTGATTTATATCAGTGGCGGCAATACATTTTATTTACTGCAAGAACTAAAACGCACAGGAGCTGATCGGATTATCATCGATGCGGTAAATTCGGGAAAACTTTATATCGGCGAATCAGCAGGATCGGTAATTACAGCGCCCAATATTGAATACATCAGCTTAATGGACAGCGTCAAAAAAGCGCCCGAATTAACTAATTTCGACGCCTTAAATTTAATCGATATTTATACCTTACCGCACTATAAAAGCAGCCCATTTAAGAAAGTTACAAAAAATATTGTGAACGAATACTCCTCAAAGATTAACCTCAGATCAATTACCAATCAGCAAGTAATCTTGGTTGAGGGAAATCAATTTACAGTTCAATCTGCAAAATAAAAAAGGCACCCCCTAAAGGGTGTCTCTTTTAGTCTTTGTAGCCTTCTGGATGTTTTTGTACCCAATTCCAAGCGCTAGCGATAATTTCATTAATATCATCATACTTTGGTGCCCAATGCAAAACGCTTCTAACTTTGCTGCTATCAGCAACTAAGGAATCTGGATCCCCTCCACGCCTTGGAGCAGAAACAGCAGGAATTGGCTTACCAGTTACCTCTCTGGTTGCCTCAACAATCTCTTTAACTGAATAACCTTTTTTGGATCCTAAATTAAACGCATCACTCTTGCCGCCGTTTCTTAGATATTCAAGTCCCAAATAGTGAGCTTCAACTAGGTCGACCACGTGAACGTAATCTCTAATGTTAGTGCCATCCGGCGTATTATAATCTTCACCACAAATATCAACATGATCTCGTTCACCAGTTGCAGCCTGCAAAACGAGTGGAATCAAATGCGATTCTGGTCGATGATCTTCACCGATGCTGCCATCTGCTTTTGCTCCAGCCACGTTGAAGTAACGAAAAGCAATCCAATTAATGTCGTATGCCGGTCCATTCCAAGCCATCATCTGTTCCATCATGAGCTTAGTTAAGCCATATGGATTGATCGGATTTTTCGCAGAATCTTCTTTAATCGGAACAATTTCTGGATTGCCATAAACAGCTGCGGAAGAAGAAAAAATTAATTTACTAGTATGATGCTTTGCCATGACCTCAATTAAAGTAATGAGTCCACCTACATTGTTATCAAAATAATCGTTTGGTTTTTTCAGTGATTCAGGAATCTGAATATAAGCACAAAAATGGAAAACTGCTTCGATATCTTCTTCAGAAAACACCCGATTCATAAATTCTTCATCGCGTACATCACCTTGATAAAACACAGCCTTGTCATTGACTGCTGCTCGATGACCGCGACTTAAATTGTCGACAACTACAACTCTTTCATTTTTTTGAACTAATAGATCAACCATGTGAGAGCCAATGTATCCTGCACCACCTAAAACTAATAAACTCATCTTTTCCTCCTACTAATATTTTGATTTTGAGCTTGAATAGATCATAAGACGAAAAAAAGGAATCCTCCAGTCTTTCAGGCTAATTTTATTTTTTTTTAATTTTGCTATAATAGCGGTTAAACGTTTACGAGGGCGTCCATGAATTCAGGAATTATTGTTAAATTAAAAGAAAACGGCAAGACTTTGGCTTATGCCGAAAATTTCTTGCCGTTGTATTGGGAAAAGATTTTACAGGCAGGGGATTTCACTTTTAAATCTGCTGAAGATTCTTTATCTACTACAACAGAAGTCAGTGACATTGATTACCTATTGACCAAGTTCAGTGACACTGGATTTAAAGATTTTCTGATCTGGCTCCGTAAATTTCCGGTCGACATCACAATTTTTGGACTTAAAACAATGTTTTATGAACAGCGCTATGATATTGGCGACAATATTGCAGGAGATAAAGCATATTCAGGTGAACTCAGCAATCTTGACCTTTTGAAACAAATAATCGCCTTTGACCTTGAAGAACCTCGCAACCTTGAAGGGTTCATCGATCTCTTTGGAGTGGTTTCGATTGATTATCAAGAAGGCAACTATCTCAAGTTCAACAAAATTGAAAATCCGCCTAAGTACAAAGATAAATTAAAATTGGTGCGCTCAAAACGTAACGATTCTCTTTTTTATTTGTTGCTTGCATTGTGTATTTTCGTTCCATGCGTGCTACTTATTGTTAATATCGATGTTAACAATTTTAAAAGTCATTTTTCAAAAAATCCACTTGCAGGAACCTTTGCAGTCCTAGTTTTAACTGCAACAACTTTCGGTTCATTTTATTTTACTTATTCGAACATCGCCCAGCTTGTGCGGCTCTCTAGAGAAATTAAAGTCAATCTCAAGAAGCTGAAATAGCATCGTTTAACATCTTGATTTTCTTTTTGGCACGCTCCATTTGCCACCACCAGATCAAGGAATAAATAATAACGAATTCAACGACTGCGCTAATAATTCCGCCTGCTGTGAAAGGAAACCAACCGGCAAAAATTGCCAGCGGCAAGAAAAATACAATCGTAACTAAGAAATGGATTACCGTCTGACGAGTAATGCTCCACTTTTCTTGCTCGAAAATTAAATAGCTAGCGCCAAATATTGCTCCCATTAACGCCCAGATTCCTGCCGAGACAGTAACTGCCGTTAAATTTGAAGAAAATCTTGCATTAAATTGGGGTTTCGATGCTAGAAATTTGCCACCCGAATTCACCCAAGAAAACAAAAGTGCGATTAAAAATCCGACAGCTACTCCGGCGAGCGAAGATTTAATTATTCTTTTCATGAGAAGTACTCCTTTTTTATTTTTTGCATGTAACGTCTTGATGCGTAGGTAAATTTGCCATTTTTAAAATTAACCTGATAAATCCCATTCTTGGTCAGCGAAAAATTGGCAATTTGACTGATGTTGACAATTTCACTGCTTGAAATCTGTAGAAATAACTTTTCAGATAGCAAACTACGTAATTCATAGATCCGCTCTTTTAGTTGAAAAGTCCCGCTGATCGTTTCACAGACAACATGTTTACCGAGAGTATGGACGCTGATAATCTGATAAATCGGAATAATTTTTTGCACACCTCGACCGGATCCCGTTAAATTTTGTTCGTTGACAAACTCCCGAATTGCATCTGCGAGCACATGCAGTTCAACACTGTCTTTTTGCGCATTTACGCTGATAAACGCCTCTTGATAGACCTCATTTATTTCAGTTTTGACTAACATCTTACCTCCTTAAATCTAATTTAAGGGAGTTGGAATTTAAAATAAAGTGTTTCAGCTAATCGGTCGATGGACGAAGACAAGTGGTTATTTTGTATGAAATAGGCTATAATATCGTAATTATCATTGCCCATTTCAAACAAAAAAGGTAGCCATAAAATTACAATAAGACCTCTTAAAACAGAAGAAATCTCAATACTAAAAGATTTCCTATACTATGCAATATTTCAGCGTGAAGGAGCTGAACTTCTTCCCAAAAGCATCATTGAAGAACCAGATCTTGCGGTTTATATCAAAGACTTTGGTAATTACAAAGATGATTATTGCTTGGTCGATGAAGAAGGTGGACAGATCGTAGGAGCTTGTTGGGTTAGAATCATTAACGGATTTGGCAGTGTCGATGGCGATACCCCTGAATTTGCCATCTCCGTCCGACCAGAAAATAGAAATAAAGGAATTGGAACTCTTTTGATGCGGGCGATGTTAAAATATTTGCAAGCTCAAAACATTTACCAAAAAACAAGCCTAGCTGTGCAAAAAGATAATTATGCTCTTAGAATGTACCAGAAAGTCGGTTTTACTATCATCGACGAAAACGAAGAAGAATTTATAATGATCCATGAACTAAAAAAAGCCTGAATCAATTCAAGCCTTTCAAATACTTTCTTATTTTCTTTAACGCCCAATCATAGTGACTGGAAGTACTTGATACAACGTAGGCACCAAGAGTATTGTTGCCAGTCCAAGGAAACGCTCCTTTAGAAAAAAGTTCTTCATTGCTAAACGCATCAATCAGCTTCATTACTTTCTGGTGGGTATCTTTTAGATTCTCAAGAGCTTCATCGTAAGGAGTACTTTGGTGCTTCTTCCACAATTCAACATTCATTTCGCCATAGTTGCGCCAATTATATCCGTCGGGCAAGAAATCTTTTGCAACTCCTTTTTGATTACTCTTTACCCAATTTAACAATAGAACTTGCCACTCATACAAGTGAATTAGGACATCTCTGATATTCTGATCTCTTTTCCAGTGTGCCCCCTTTTCCTTTTCAAGATCAAAATGAAATTTGCCATTCTTTTCTTCTTCAGTTAAAGGATCAAGTAATTTCATTAATTTGTCAAAATTTTGGGTGCTGGCTGCAATTAAATCTTCTTTCGTTGTTGGTCTCGCCATTTGTTAGACCTCCTTTTTTATATTATTATATAGACTAACCTTAGGTGAGAGTAAAGGGGAATTAATGTTTAAAATTGGTGATTTTTCTAAGCTAACAAATTTGACGGTTCGAGCCCTTCATCATTATGAGAAGCTGGAGCTTTTAACGCCTGAATCAATCGACGCGCTAACCAATTATCGCTACTACTCAGCTCGCCAGATTATAACAGCTAATCAGATCAAGGTATTTCAACAAGTTGGTTTTTCGCTAAAAGAGATCAAAAAGATGCTCGAGAATCCAGACTTAATGGAAGATTACTACTCAACGCTGGAGATGGAGTTAAAAGCTGAACGAGAAAAGGTCAAAAAAAGGCAGATGATGCTGAACTTGTTGCAGCAAAACCCGCTGACGGCAGAATATCATGTTGAATTAAAAGAGATTCCTGCAAGAAAAGTAGTTTCAATTAGAAAAATTGTTGCGTCTGAAGATCAAGAATTTCAATTGTGGAATGAGTTAATGCGCAAGATTGAAAAACAAAATGCCAAAATAGCTGATTCTCCTCTAGCAATGACCATTTATCACGATCCAGAATATCGCCAAACTGATGTTGATCTTGAAGTTCAAATGAACGTCATCGGAAATTCTTCCGACTTTAAAACAATCCCTAATTTTATGATGCCGACAGTAACTTTTAGCGGCAGTTATGAACAAATGCCGCAAGTTACAACAGCGCTTGCTTTATGGACTGAAAATAATGGCTATTCAATTTCGGGTCCAATGATTAATATTTTTCACGTTTCACCCGCTCAAAGCTCTAATCCTGATGATTGGGTAACTGAAACAGGCTACGAGGTGCGACCAAATGAATAAGGACAATAATTCAATTTCAACTTACGATAAGCTAGTTAACATTCGAAAATAACTGAAAATAATTGGCCGCAGAATCCGCTTGAAATTTATGAAAAAAGTCGTCATCAATATCCAATAAATTTTCCAAAAAAGCGACATCGACATTGTAATCGTCCAATACTTTATTTAACGTGGTTAGTTTATTATCAAAAACAAAGCTCAACAAGGCACGGACTTTTCCTGGTTTGATCACTGAAATATCCTCGTCCAACGGCTCTTTAGCGCGTAAATGATGCCGATTAAGATACGAGTAAAAGTATCGATTTTCCTCGAAGGTCAACAATCCCAAATTGTAAGCTCGGTATTCTAACGCCATGATTGAAACCATATATTTTGTTTTCATTTCCAAGTATGAATATGGATTAGATCTCTTAGAAATTGCCTGAAAGTCTTGCATAAATTCATCTTCTGGCATCAAAAAGTACGAAGCAAAGTCATTCGCCTCTTTCTCAATTTGCCGATATTCATCTCGTGAAAGGCTATCCATTTCAATTGATTTGTGAAGCAACAAGTGCCCCAGTTCGTGCGCTAAATCAAAATTTCTTCTAACCGCTGATTTTTTGATATTCCCCAGAATAATAAAAGCCCGATCATCTTTAGTCCAAGTACTGTAAGCGTCAATGTTCGGACCAATATTTTTTTCTAAGATATAAATCCCTGCCAGCTCTAGGCGGTACATCAAATCTTTGTTGTTACTCAGTGCCAACTCTTTTCTGGCTTCTTGAGCAACCTCTTGAATGCTTTTGCGATACGCCGATTCACTCATAAAAGCAATCGCATTTGATGAAGGCGCCAAATATTGCTCAAAATCTGAAATCACGTAATCAACAAAATTCAGATAAGTGGTCTCCATTTTTGCCTTTTTCCGTGCCTCCCGGTCAGGGGAACGATAAGCAATATGCTCAATATCACTTACTTTTTTTATGAACGGTTTTGTATAAAAAAATTGCGGCTTAACCAAAAACAATTTCTTTAATTTGTTAATAATCATAAACGCAGGAACTGTATGCTGATTTTCGTACTGCCAAACAGCTTGTTCGCTGACGTTTATTAATTCTGCTAATTCTTTTCTAGAGATCCCGTTCAACTCTCGAACGCTCTTTAACTTCTCTCCAAAAAACACAACGACCCATCCTTTTACTGCTGTTCTTCTGTATTTTCTTTTGCCACTGAAAATCCGTATTCGGTTTCAGCTCCTGAGAACATTGTATCATCAAAAGCCAACTCATCTTTGATTGGCTCAACACTATCTAGCGTTATTTCATACTTGCTTGTTTGCATATAATTGGTTAAGTCTGCGATCTCTTTTAAAATCAATTTGCCATTTTCGTTATTTGGAATCGTCAATTTAATTGACTGAATGAGTTTATTTTTATCAATGGTATAAGTAATGATATAAAAACGAGAATACCGTTTCAAAGGAATGTCATCCAAAATTTCTTTAACTTCTGCTGATCCAAGTTCTAGCTTTACTTTTTTAGGAGTGTTGATGAAAGAACCTTCATCATCTTTAAACAAAGAATGATTAATTTCAGCAAGTTGCATTAAGTAATTAGTATTCTTGAAATTCTTCGGGGGTCCCTGTTTCTTAAAGACCGAGTTTTTAATAATTAGCAAATACTTGTCAGTGCCGCTGTTAAGGTTAAACTGCAAATATTCCCAGGAGTTGCCTGCTTTTGTGATATAAAAGTCAATATCATTTTTTTCGGCAACTTTGGCTACTTGATCATCGATATGATTTCCTTTAGTCCATGCGTATGCCCCACTGACTGCCATCTTCTCCTTTTTTTCACCTCGTTCTTCTAGATAATTCAAATAACCTTTTTGAATTCCATCCACAATTGCTTGATTAATCTCTTCGCTCAGCTCAAAATCTTTCATCGACATCTCCTTATTTAATCGTTTTCAAAATTATAACATTAATTAAGCAAATGCATTATTTTTTAGATTTTTTTAAAGTAAAAAGTTCGAATTTTCAACTTTATTATACAAAAAAGGCGTCAACTCTTCACCCGATACCTCGTTGAACGTCCCTGACCGATTTTTTCGATTTTATTTTCTTTTTGAAGTTTCGCAAGCGCTCGCTCAATCGTTCGCTAGCCCGCAAAGTCACTCCCAAGAAATACCGGACAAAAGGAGTATAATCTTGCTCATTGTCAGCCCAGACAACTGAATTTGCCGCTAAAGATTCATAATATTTTGATAAATCAGCAATCCTTATAGCAGTGCCTAGAAAAAATAACGTTTAGGCACTGGAAAAGCTCACAAAGCATTGGTATAATAGGGTCATTAGATAATCAATATATTTACTACGGAGCAACAAATGACTGACTTTGAAAGAATAAAAGCCAAAATAAAAAGAGCCCCAAAAGGGACTTTATTTATTTTGGCAGATTTTGCACAGTTAAATATCACATATAACACATTAAAAGAGTTGGTTCGACGGCTTGTAAAAGCGGGTGACCTCAACCTTGTGTTTAGAGGGATCTACCAAAAACCTAACTTTAATTCATTTTTAAAAAGAGACATCCCGGCAACGCCAAACGAAGTTGCTCAAGCATACATCCGAAAAAATAAATGGTTAAGTATTCCAGCTGGTGACACTGCTCTCAATTTACTTGGACTAACAACTCAAGTTCCTAACTCATACACCTACAAAAGCATTGGACCCAACCGAGAGATCACTTTAAACAACGGCCAAAAAATTGAATTCAAAAAAGTTTTACCAAGAGAAATTGCTGTTTGTCCAACATCTGCCTTAGTTATTGAGGCTCTTAAAACTATTGGGGAACAAAATATTGAAGAAAATGACCTAAAGATTATAAAAAACAAATTGACTGATAGCGATTTAAAACAACTAAAGAAAGATAGCGTATCTTCAAGGATTTGGATCCAAAATACCATCAATCGGTTGGACGAGGTATCTTAATGCTAGAACTATTTGAATTAAGTGAAAAAAATCGAAAAGATATCTATCGGTTAACTGCAAACGAACTTTTGATTAATGAAGCTATTATCGAAAAAGATTACTGGATCGTTTCAATGTTAGACATTTTATTTAGCAGTTCTCAATTTAAAGATGTTTTCGCATTTAAGGGTGGAACCTCACTATCCAAGGCCTATCACAAAATAGACCGTTTTTCAGAAGATATCGATTTAATTTTAGATTGGCGAGTACTAGGATACCAGAGTAATGAACCCTGGAAGGAAAGAAGCAAAACCCAACAAATTAAATTTAATAAGGAAGCTAACAAAAAAGCATCTGATTGGATCGAAAATATTTTTGTTCCCGATCTATCAAAAATTATCAAAACATTTAATATTGAAAATTTTTCAGCAACTATATCCAAAGATGATTCTCAAACGGTACAAATTATTTATCCAAATGCTTTCAAAGACTCCAGTATTTTGCAAGAAATCAGGTTAGAAATTGGACCTCTAGCTGCCATGACTCCCACAGCATTAAAAGACATTTCAGCATTTGTGACGAATTTTCTTCCAGATTCATTCGAAAAATCGATTGTATCCGTCCCGACAATAGAATCCAAGCGAACCTTTTGGGAAAAAGTTACCATTTTACACAAGGAAGCAAATCGAATCAATAATTCTACACCGAAGAGATACTCTAGACATTACTATGACGTTTATAAGCTTGCACAATCTGAGGTAAAAAACAACGCTTTCGATGATATTGAATTGCTACAGGAGGTCATTGATTTTAAAACTAAATTTTACCCTGATAATTCTGCCAAATATGAAGATGCAAAACTAGGAAAAATCAAACTTTTACCTAACGAGAAACAATTAGATAACGTTCAAGAAGACTATAATATAATGAAAAACATGTTTTTTGGTAAAATACCAGACTTGAAAGATATTTTAGACGAATTAAAAGAACTTGAAAAAGAAATCAGTCTTCTTAAATTTTAAATTAATGAATAAAACCATATATCACTTCCCCCGATACCTCGTTGACCGTCCCTGACCGACTTTTTCGATTTTATTTTCTTTTTGAAGTTTCGCAAGCGCTCGCTCAATCGTTCGCTGACTAATTGCTGGTAAACTCATTTCAAGCTCAGCTCTACTTAGCGGCTGAAGTGCTTTATGAAGCTCCGAAATAACACGATCAGCGGAACTAATTGAGTGTCTCATCAACTCAAATCGTTCGATCAATTCTTCATTAGCACGCAAGATCACTCCCAAAAAATACCGAACAAAAGGGGTATAATCTTGAACATTATCAAACCAACCAACTGAACTTGCATCCAAAGATTCATAATACGTCGACTTCGTTTTCTCAATCAAATGTTCAATACTGATGTACTTGCCAATCACATATCCTGATTGATACATCAGCAGCATTGTTAATAGTCTTGACATCCGGCCGTTGCCATCAGTAAACGGATGAATGGACAAAAAATCGAGTATAAAACAAGGAATCAGGATCAGCGGATCAACTTTTTCCTGCTGA
The DNA here is from genome assembly GCF_033095985.1 of Xylocopilactobacillus apicola. Classification (NCBI taxonomy): domain Bacteria; kingdom Bacillati; phylum Bacillota; class Bacilli; order Lactobacillales; family Lactobacillaceae; genus Xylocopilactobacillus; species Xylocopilactobacillus apicola. Next base: position 222,760 of record NZ_AP026802.1, on the reverse strand, counting down.
ATCGCTTGCTTATACTCGTTGCACAGATCATCAATTAGCATTGGTGTTAAGTATGCGGGTGCCGGTCTGAAACGAATCTTTTCATTTTCGGTGATAACATTGTCATTCGCTTTAAACTTTCCTCGAAAATTTTGGGGCGAATATTCATATAGCTTTTTATGCAACGCCAAAATATTATTTCGATTTAGCTCAAGGTACTGATAATCTTCATGAATTAGCTTCAATACGTCACGATATCCAGCAATTTCTTCTTCGTCTCGATTAATCGGCGTCGTTTTGTCTGCGATAAGTTGTTTCAATCGAGCGTCTGTCGTACTAATTCCCTCAATTCTATTAGAGGCTTCTGTACTTTGAATCATGGCTAAATTTTTCAAACGATCAAATTCATAAGACTTATCAGCCAAATATAACTCCTCTTTGCCCTTAAATTCATGAATTTTAGTTAAACTATTTAATAGATCATAATCCAAATCCAACTTATTTAAATTCTGATAATTGAATTTTTTCACCGCCATTTTACCTACTTTGGCGGATAAAAGCAAATTAGACTCAAAACTCTGATTTCAGTTAAGTTAAAAGGAAATGTAATATTACCACGATGAGAAAAACTCCCCAAATAATTGTAAATAGTTGTGGTAACTTGTCCATTTTAAACGATTTAAATCGCTAAAATTTTTGCACATTAAAAGTTCAAGATTTTTGTTGTAAGCGCTAACGATAAGTGATAGTCTTAAAAAAAGATTATTTTAGAAGTGCTCATAATTCAATTTTTGAAATCATTAAAATAGAGTGGGTGTAAAAATGGGAAAGTTGATCCGAACTAAACTAAAAGAAAAATTAAAACAGCGTAATCCAACCGCTAAATTTTCTACTCTAAGTAAAAATGATTTATCGATTGAGCTAGATAAAAAATTAGTTGAAGAAGTCAATGAATTTGTTAGCGCAACTAATTATGAAAATAAGAACGAAGAATTGGCCGATATCTTAGAAGTTATTGGCACCTATTTTGAACTCGATTTCTTTGATGAGAAAGCGACTAGGACCATTCAAGATCGCAAATTCAAAGAACGAGGTGGTTTCGACAAAGGGATCTACTATTTTTAGCGAGGTAAAAAATGTCATTAGCGTTATGTTTAATAATGAAAAATGAATCTAAGTTTTTAGAACCATTTTTCTCTAACTCATTTGCAGATAATATTTATGTGCTAGACACGGGATCCGACGATGATTCCGTTGCAATCGCCCAGAAATATACAAAGAATATTTTCAAAAAAGAATTTAATAATAATTTTTCTTCATTGAGAAATTATTTGATTGGGCTTGTGAAAGAAGATTGGATTTTATTTTTAGATGCCGATGAAATATTGCTGCAAGCAGAATGGAAGAAATTAAGAAGGTTAATTGACGAAGACCCGGAAGTTGGGGGATATCGGTTTTTAAGATACAATTTTTTTGCTACCGGCGGATGGTACAGCGATATGATGGTCAAAGTTTTTAAAAACAATGAAGGCTTCAAGTATCAGAAAAAGGCAACAGAAAGAATTGAACCTTCAATTATCAAAAAAGGATTTAAAGTAGCTGATGCGCCAATAACATTAAATCACTTTGGATATGTAAGATCTTTCGAGGACCGAAACAAGAAAAATAATCAGTACATCTCTATTATGCAAGATCAGATATTGGCCAATCCCGAAGATACGCTAGCAAAATCAGCCTTAGCGATAATTCAACGAAATTCAGGCGATTTACCAAACGCCACCGCGAATGCACTCGAAGGAGCAGCGGCTAATCCAAATAGTGAGCTGGCTCAATTATTTTTGGGCTATGTTTATGAAAGTTCAAATAAGCTGGATTTAGCGATAAAGCAATACCGGAAGGTTCTTGAAATTAATTCTGGCAACTATCGGGCCCTCAATGCTCTTGGGGTGGTTTATCTATCCAAAGGAGAGTATGCCGCAGCCAGGGAATATTTCGAGCACGCAATAGCTGTTTTTCCGATCGGCACTCATTTAAACATAAATTTAGGCCTAACCTACTTTTTTGAAGGGAACTATCGTAAGGCGATTTACTTATTTAAAAAAGTACTTGCCGAAAATCCATATTTTGGACTTTTAGACCAAAAAGGCATCTTAGAAATAGATAATCAAAAGCAATTTTATTACGAGACAATCAATAATTATTGGGGATTAAAAACCTATCTAGCGGTATGTAAGGAGGCAATCGGCAATGACGAGGAATTCTTTTTTCATTTATAGGAATCAAAACATTAAATCTTCTATTATTGTTGTATATGCGCTTAAATGCTTTAATTATTAAAAAAGGCTCACTGTTTGAAAAGTGGTAATCCATTAGGTCATACTGTAATTCGTTCACTCAGTGATATTAATTATTTTAAAGAGAAGAAGTTCATAACTAAATTTTATGATACACTTAACAAAACAATTAATAGACTATAATCGATTTTTGTACCGCTGCGGATAAAAAGCAACTACAGTCCGTCTGCGTCAACTAGCGTCCACGTGATCGTCGAGCCATATGTCCCCGCTTCTGGGATATTCTTGCCGATCGGCTCAAACTGTAGATGCCACATGTTCTCCCAAATATCTTCATAGGCTTGGGCTGGCATTACTTTCTCAACCATTAAAGTAGCCACTGAACCGATGTTATGCTGCCCCTTGGAATCCTTGTAATAAAGCGGATTGCCAGCAATGCTTGCGCCGTTTGCTGAAGTAAATGGTGTAGCAGAAGCACTAACTTGCCAAGTTTTCTGGCGTGGCATATTACGGCTGTCAGTAATCTTGAAAGTCTGCTTACTGCTGCTGAGCCTCTCTCCACGATAAGACTTATCTTTGTACACTCCAAAATCAATTGCCTCTGGCACCTCAAAAGTCACCTTCCCCGTTTGATCCCACACATACGTTCTAACATCAGTACGAGTTAGTGATTCTGCAATGATATCTTCTGCAGTTTTTTTGGCACCTTTAGGATCATGAACACTGCCACCATTGGCAAAATCTACTTCCACCCAGTTAGGATCAGTACAGTAATAGTTCTCCCCTGGCTCATTAAGGTCAAGGATCGGAGTTCTAACCGTAGGATCAACTAACCCAACTCTAGATCCCAACGTTGGTGCTGGGAGCCAGTTATTCGCTCCTAACGTTAAGCGCCAAAGGGATTTAGTGTTAATAAACATTCCCCCTAGATTATTCCCCACACTTTGGTAGCTTTTTCGAAAATCAAGATTACTTAAGTCTAGTTCAGTTAAGCTGGAACACCCATAAAACAGCCAATTCATGTTACTAACGTTACTAGTATCAAAGCTACTCAAATTTATCGTTTTAACTTTCTTACAGTATTCAAAAACATAACCCATACTTTCGACTTTACTTGTAACAAAGTTAGATAAATCTAATGATTCCACTTCTTCGCAGCCAGAAAACATATAATCCATACTTATTACATTGCTAGTATCAAAAGAACTAATGAAATTAAAATTAGCAAGTTTATCACAACCTCTAAAAAGATTCGGCATCCGGGTAACCTTACTAGTCGTAAAACTACTACTAATCTTAATTTCCGTGAGAATATTTGCACCTTTATTCTGAAAAAACATCCCGGTCATGTTAGTCAGAGAGCTAGTATCAAAACTAGTTAGATCAATACTTGCTAATTTATCGCAATTGCTAATCATATAACTCATATCTGTAACTTTTTTGGTATCAAATGCACTGAAATCGATATCTTCTAGCGATTGACATTGATTAAACATGTAGGACATGCCTTGTGCAGATGAAGTAATAAAATGACTAACGTCAAGGCCACTGAGACTCCAACAATTGGCAAACATAGAATCCAGAGAAACAACCTGACTGACATCAAATCCCGTAACGTCAAGGTCAACAATACTTCGACAATCTTGAAACATAGATCTCATATTTGTTACTTTTGATGTATTAAAACCACTGGGATCCAAGCTAATTAAATTGAAACACCCATTAAACATCGAACTCATGTTTATAACATTTGACGTGTTGAAATTTGATAAATCCAGTTCTGGTAAACTTCTGCAGCCCGAAAACATATAACTCATATCCGTAACGGCGCTCGTATCAAATAATCCATTAATATTTAAACTAACTAAACTCCTGCAGTTTTGAAACATTTTCGACATCACATTAATTTTACTGGTGTCGAAATTAGAAATATCAAGTCGCTGTAGTGAATAACAATCTCCAAACATTGAAGTCATTTTTGTTACTTCGGAGGTTCGAAACATTGATAAATCAAGTTCAGGTAAAGCTTCACATCCGTAAAACATAGTAGTCATATCAGTAATTTTTCTGGTATCGAAATTAAGTAGGTTCAGATTCGCGAGTTTCTTGCAATTATAAAACATCGAATTCATTGCAATAACTTCACTTGTCTGCCAACCACTTAAGTCCAACTGCGTCAAGCCCGAACAATTTTGAAACATACGTGCCATATCAGTAACTTGACTAACATCCCAATTTGCAATTTGAAGACTGGTTAATTTTGTTGAATCATAAAACATCGAATTCATAGTTTTAACTTGGCTAGTATTAAAACTATTTCCAAAATTGATTTGAGTTAAATTAGAATAGTAAGCGCCTTGAAACATGCTGCTCATATCCGTAACTGCACTCGTATCAAAAGTACTGATATCAAGGGTTGTAAGTAAATTCCTTGAAAACATCTCCTTCATATTAGTAACTTTTCTAGTATCAAAGTTTGAAAGATCAAGTGAAGGAACTCTACCAATACCAGAAAACATCCGGCTCATATCAGTGACTTCACTCGTATTAAACTGCCCTTTTAAATTAAGATTGGTAAGGAGACTACAACCGCCAAACATATAAGACATGTTAGTGACAGCACTCGTGTCCCAATTACTCAGATCTAAACTCGTCAAGCTGCTACAATTGTTAAATGTATAGCTCATATTGGTAACAAGACTGGTGTTGAAATTACTCAAATTAAGACTGGTCAGACCCACACACCCACTAAACATATAAGACATATCGGTTACGGCACTGGTATCCCAATTACTCAGATCTAAACTTGTCAAACTTTTATCCTCAGTAAACATATAAGCCATATCCGTAACTTCACTGGTATTCAAGCTTTCAAGCCCAACAATAGTTTGAAGTCCCAAGCAATTACTAAACAGGTTTCTAAGCGACCCTTTAGCCGTAACTCCTGGTTCTAAAACAATTTTTCGTGGAGAGAAATTGGTTAATGACCTCCAAGGCCATCTATACCCAGTTACGGTTGCCATCGCATCAACTTCGGCGTTTAACTCATGTGGGTGAATTGTGAGCACTTTCAAAGTATTGTCATACTCCCACCATTCAGCCTGAGTTTCAGCTCCCCGCGTGAACTTCGGTTCTTTGGCAACGTTATTTGACACATCATCAGAAGAATTAGAATCGCTTACATCAGTTGGTTGCGCAACATGTTCAGGGAAATCTGCTGCTTTATCGTCCTCTTTAAAACTTAAGGCAAAAGCTACTGTGAAAATACCGCTAAACAATATAAATAGATATCCTAATTTCTTATACAACAAGATCCTCCTAGAACAAGCGTCATTTAGATTATTCATTATAACAGAAGGAATTCTATAATAATTTTTATTATAGGAAAAAAATCTAACATAATTTGAAAATCATGTTAGATCTTAAATTCAATCTATTTAATTCTCTTGTTGCGTCAAAAACATTACAGTCCATCTGCGTCAACTAACGTCCACGTGATCGTTGAGCCATATGTCCCTGCTTCTGGGATATTCTTGCCGATCGGCTCAAACTGTAGATGCCACATGTTCTCCCAAATATCTTCGTAGGCTTGGGCTGGCATTACTTTCTCAGCCATTAAAGTAGAAGTTGAAGTCAATTGTTTGGTTCCACCAGAATCCTTGTAATACAGCGGATTGCCAGCAACACTTGCCCCGCTTGCCGAGGTAAATGGTGTAGCAGAAGCACTAACTTGCCAAGTTTTCTGCCGTGGCATATTACGACTGTCAATAATCTTGAATTTCTGCTTACCACTAGTGACCCGCTCTCCGCGATAAGACTTATCCTTGTACACTCCAAAGTCAATTGACTCTGGCACCTCAAAGGTTACCTTACCTTTTTGATCCCACACATACGTCGTAGGTCTCGTTAGGTTAACACTTCCATCAACAATTTCGTTCGCATTTAACGGCTGACCTTTGGGATCATGAACGCTGCCACCATTATCAAAATCTACTTCCACCCATTTAGGATCGGTACAGTAATAATTCTCATTGGGTTCGTTAACATCAATAATTGGTGTTCTCACAGTTGGATTTGCCAAACCTACAGGATTGTTATCTATTGTACCAACCTGAGATGGTGCAAACCAAGTATTGGGACCTAACGTTAGGCGCCATAACGATGAGGCACCAGCGAACATCCAAAGCATAGCACTCCAATTTCTGTTTATCTGCCGAAAATCAAAATTACTCAAGTCCAATTCTGTTAAACTACTGCAGTACGCAAACATGTAGTTAACACCACCAACCTTGCTTGTATTGAAATTTCTTACATTCAACGTTTTAATTTTTTTACAACCGTTAAACATATCATCCATGCTTCCTACATTAGACGTATCAAAGCTAGATACGTCTAATGATTCAAGATTTTCACAACCCGAAAACATACCAGACATACTGGTAACTTGGCTAGTATTCAACGAACCCACAAAGTCAAGATTGGTCGCTTTATCACAGCCGCTAAACAATTTAGTCATATCAGTAACTTTACTTGCTGTAAAATTACTTCCAAACTTCACTTCCGTAAGTAGATTACTGCCTTTATTTTGTGCAAACATGTTTGACATATTAATTAAAGAACTACTATCAAAGCTCGTTAAATCAAGGATTGAAATTTTATTACAGCCGCTAAACATAAAAGCCATGTCATTTACGTTTCTAGTATCAAAATTACTCAGATCAAAATCGGTTAGCACCCAGCACTGATTAAACATTTCACGCATAGTTTGTACAGATGAAGTAACGAAATTGCTGACGTCGATACTTGAAAGCTGGCGGCAATTTGAAAACATGTATGACATGTCTTGCGCAGATGAAGTCACAAAATTAGATACATCAACGCCTGGCAATGCCCAACAATTCCAAAACATTTTGTTAAAATAAACAACATTTCTGACGTCAAAGCTTGTCACATCAATATCAGTGATAGTTCGACAATCTTCAAACATGCCACCCATATTGGTTACATTTGCGGTATTGAAGTTCGACAAATCCAGGTTAGATAAACTTCCACATGAATAAAACATGCCACCCATGTCGGTTACATTTGCGGTATTAAAGTTCGACACATTTAGTTCTAGTAAATTCCCACATCCCGCAAACATACTATTCATATTAGTAACTGCACTCGTATTAAATAATCCATTAACATTTAGGCTAGTTAAGTTACCACAACTTTGAAACATACTTGCCATCGTGGTTACTTTACTCGTATCGAAATTACTTATGTCAAGTTCTCTAAGTGCTCCACATGAATAAAACATTGAGGTCATATTTGTGACTTCAGAGGTTCGAAACATTGATAGATCTAGTGCCAGTAAAGACCAGCACGTACTGAACATAGACCTCATGTCTGTAACTTTTCTGGTATCGAAATTAAGGAGATTTAAACTTGTGAGCACTCGGCAATTGTTAAACATCAAGTACATTGTTGTAGCTTCGCTTGTGTGCCAATTACTCAAATCGAGCTGTTGTAAGTTGTAGCAACTATTAAACGTTTCTTGAAAGTTCTGAACCTTACTGACGTTCCAATCTTTGATATTAAGTGATTTAACGCCACACTCAGCAAACATGCTTTGCATATTTGTTACAGAACCCGTGTCAAAATTAGAGCCGAAATTTATCTGTTCTGATGAACATCTATAAAACATTGAAGACATGTTGGTCACCTTGCTTGGTTTAAACATCGACAAATTAAGATTTTTGATCGAGCTTCTTTCAAACATACCTGACATGTTTTCAACGTTTTCGACATTAAAGTTGCCTAGATCCAAATTCTGTAAATTGAACCATTGGAACATGTAACTCATATCTTTAACTGCGCTGGTATTAAACTGTCCCCTCAGATTGAGACTAGTTAAGCTTCCACAACCCGCAAACATCAAACTCATATTAGTGACCGCACTTGTATCACAATTACTCAAATCAAGGCTAGTCAAACTCCCGCAACCATTGAACATATAAGTCATATCGACAACGTTACTTGTATTAAAGCTGCTCAAATTAAAACTGGTCAGACTCCCGCAACCACTAAACATATAAGACATATCGGTTACAGCACTGGTATTTAAACCTTCAAGTCCAACAATAGTTTGAAGATAACCGAACCCATTGAACAAACCTCTTAGCGAACCTTTAGCCGTAACTCCTGGTTCTAAGACCACTTTCGTCGGTTTTATATTATAGTCGTAATGCCAAGGCCATCTATCGTTTGCAGTCACATCAACAGCTGCATTCAGTTCGTGCGCATGAATTGTGAGCACTCTTGAAGTGTAGTCATACTCCCACCATTCAGTCTGAGTTTCGATTCCCCGCGTGAGCTTAGGAGCTTCAACAACTTTACTTGAAACATCCTTTGAAGAATCGGATTTATCGCTATTATCTAACGGCCCCCCCCCTGAAATCGCTTGCATCAGTTGGCTGTGCAACATGTTCAGGGAAGTTTGCCGCTTTATCATCCTCTTTAAAACTCATGGCAAATGATAACGCCCAAATGCCACTCAGTATCGTCAAGAGATATCCTAATTTTTTTAACAATTGCTTCCTCCTGGAATACCCTAGGGGTAAGTAGTTTAATTTATTATAGCAAAAATAGGTTCTGTAATTTTTTTGAATTTGAAAAAAAATCCAACATAATTTGAAAATTATGTCAGACCTTAGGATTGCGATTCCTTAGTTAGTAACATCTGCGCCCATTTTGTAAGTCAAATGGGACTCATTCTAGTTAATTATTTGATATTCTAAGCAATGATACTTCAGAATAAAGAGACATTAACAATAGAAAATCAAAGCGGCAATATTGAACTGTTTTTTATCAACTGAGTAAGAGCACTTTCCAAGAATTTAAACCTTCATAAAGTCACACTTGAAACTGCTAAAACTATCGTGCCTGGAGAAGTTTGTGTTTTAAGTAACAAAAACATTCTTAAAGGACGGCTCCAACAATAAGCACATATGGCCTCTATGTTGCAAATTGGATTTGTTAAGATTGCTTCTTTACCAAAAAATCCCAAACATTAATATTGGAGCCGACCCACAATGAGCATTAAGGGGTTACTTATTTATTAAAATCATTGATTCTATTCATACAAATAATTATTGACTTTTTCAGCCGATTAATGACTTAACTAGTTTCTAGTTTAGAAATTATTCGGAATCAGTTCATACAAAAAACTCTCATAAGAGAGCCAATGACTCGGACCTTGTTATTGGCTTTTTTAGCTTGAGTGGGCAATAAAAAAAAGCTCAACTGAGCTCTTCTCACTATTCCCATTCAATTGTCGCTGGCGGTTTACTCGTTACATCGTAAACTACGCGATTGACTCGCGGTGTTTCATTAACAATTCTAGTTGAAATCTTTTGCATCAGATCCCAATCCATGCGGTAAAAGTCAGCGGTCATGCCATCAATTGAAGTAATGGCACGCACGGCAATAGTATAATCAAACGTTCTGCCGTCGCCCATCACCCCAACGCTGCGCACACCTGTTAAAACGGTAAAGTATTGCCAGATTTCACTTTCTAATCCCGCATTTTTCACTTCTTCTCTCAAAATTGCATCACTAACTCGAACAATCTCAAGTTTGTCAGCGGTGATCTCACCTAAAATTCGAATTGCGAGTCCTGGACCAGGGAATGGTTGGCGCCAAACGAGATCATGTGGTAAGCCTAATTTTTCACCAAGCTCACGGGCTTCATCTTTAAATAGTGTCCGCAATGGTTCAATTAACTTAAACTGCATATCTTCTGGCAGCCCGCCAACGTTATGATGTGACTTAATCGTCTGAGCGTTACTTGTGCCTGATTCAATCACGTCAGTGTAAAGCGTCCCTTGCGCTAAGAACTTAATTCCTTTAAGTTTTGAAGCTTCAGCATCAAAGGTATCAATAAATTCTTTTCCAATAATCTTGCGCTTTTGTTCGGGATCAGTGACCCCTTTTAACTTATCTAAAAATGTTTTTGACGCATCAACTTTAATAACATTAAGCCCGAATCGATCGCTTAAACTTGCCATGACTTGTTCCGCTTCGCCTTGTCTTAAAAGACCATGATCGACAAAAATACAAGTTAGCTGATCCCCGATTGCCCGATGCAAAAGCATTGCAACTACACTTGAATCAACGCCGCCAGATAAGCCGAGAAGAACTTTCTCACTGCCTACTTCCTGACGGATTTTTTCTACCTGTGTATCGATAAAATCTTCCATTGTCCAATTAGCTTTTGCCTGACAAATATCAAAAGCAAAATGACGCAGCATATCCATTCCGTATTTTGTATGACGAACTTCTGCATGGAACTGAACGCCATAAAATTTCTTACGAGGATTTTCCATCGCCGCAAATGGCGTATTGGCGCTCTCAGCCAATTTACTAAAACCTGCTGGAAGCTCCCGAACCAAATCACCATGACTCATCCAAACTGGCTCTTCTTCCGGTAACCCTTCAAAAAGTAAAGAATCTGGATTTAAAACCTTAATGTCTGCATGCCCATATTCTCGATCCTCGCTTGGAATCACCGAACCGCCGAGGTTATAAACCATCAACTGCATTCCATAACAAATCCCTAAAATTGGAATACCCATTTCATAAATTTCACGGTCGACCGAATATGCATTTTCATCATAAACGCTCATCGGTCCACCCGAAAAAATAATCCCTTTCGGTTGCAGTTCGCGGATTTGATCAGCTGAAACCGTGTGATCTAATAATTCTGAATAAATGCCCATTTCTCGAATTCGGCGCGTAATCAATTGATTGTATTGGCTCCCGAAATCGAGTACGATAATCTTGTCTACGTCTTTTACCATATTTTCCTCATCATTTTTGTCTAGGTTTAATATTAGTTGAAAAAACTCGTTTTGACGAGGGTTTTTAGGAGGTTTTTTATGAATTTTTTTATCATTGGGGCTAATGGCAGAATTGGCGCTGATTTATGTGCTAATTTATTGCAACAAAATCACAACATCTGGGCGGCCGCGCGCCACTTTGAACAACTTGATGGTCTCAAAGGGCTTAAAAAAGTTGAGCTGGACCTAAACGACAACGCTCAAACCCTTGCCCAAAAAATTGGCACACCTGATGTCATCTACTTTGTTGCTGGATCGCGCGGTAACGATCTGCTTAATATCGATGCTTATGGTGCAGTAAAATCAATGCAAGCTGCCGAGCTTAATCACGTCAAACGTTTCGTGATGCTCAGTGGTTACGGATCTCTCGACCCCGATTTCTGGGAACAGACTTCATTGAAAGAATATTACACAGCAAAATATTTTGCCGACAACTGGCTGATTTCTAATACCAAGCTCGACTACACCATTTTGCAGCCCGGTAGTTTAACCGAAACTCCGTCAACAGGAAAAGTCTCACTTAATGTTTCAGAAACAGGTGAAAACTCAATTAGCGACGTTGCTGCAGTCCTCGCAGCAATTCCAGAACACGAAAATACGATCAAGAAAGTTATTTCAATGCACGCTGGATCCACGCCAATCGGTGAAGCGCTAAAAGAAGTTTAGCCAAAAAAAGAACCCCAAAAGGTTCTTTTTTGTTAACCTAAAATCATTTTTTTATATTCAGCTAAACGCTTCACTGCTTCTTTTAGATCGGCCATACTTGCAGCATAGCTTAGTCTGACGTACCCTTCTCCGCCAGGACCAAAGGCTGCCCCTGCGATTAAAGCCAGCTTCACACGATCAGCTAGATCATAGCAGAATTTGAAACTATCTTGTTGCATCTCGGCCGGAATTCTTACAAATAAATAGAAAGCACCGGTCGGTTTTGCGCAGGTAAAACCAAGTTCACTTAAGGAATCTACCAAATAATCTCGGCGCTTTTGGTACTCTTTTTTCATTTCAGTGCCGTCGTCATAGCCGTTCTTAAATGCTTCTTCGGCTGCTGCCATATTCATGGTGCCCGCAGCAGTTACGGTGAACTGATGAATTTTTCCTAATTCGCGAGTAATTTCTAGCGGCGCATTAATTGTTCCAATCCGCCAACCGGTCATCGCATGCGACTTCGATGCACCGTTGATTAGAATCGTCTTCTCTGGAAGAAATTCTGCAATCGACGTGTGGCGTTGATCATAAGTAATTTCCGAATAAATCTCATCTGCGACCACAAAAATATCTTTGTCTGCCAAATAATCGGCCAAAGCCTTGACCTCGTCGCGTGAATACGTAACTCCAGTTGGATTGCTTGGATAATTAAGCATGATTGCTTTAACGTTTGAGTGAGCCTTAAATGCTTCATCAAGCATCTCTGGCGTCAAGACAAAACCATTGCTGGCAGTATTAATGAAAACTGGAATTCCGCCGTTAACTGAGATATCTGCAAAATATAAAGGAAAAGTTGGCGTCGGAACTAAAACTTCGTCGCCCTCGTTAAGAATCGAAGCAAAAACTGTATACAGAGATTCTGTTGCTCCGACTGTAATAATTGTTTCATCTGCTGAATAATGCAGATTGTAGTGCCGATCTATAAAATCAGCTGCTGCTTCTTTTAAGCCTTGAGTTCCATTAGAAGGAGCATACTGGGTTTCATTATTCTCAATTGCTTTAATTCCCGCCGCCTTAACGTGCTCTGGCGTATGAAAATCTGGTTCTCCCAATGTTAATTTTAACATTCCTGGTACAGTCGAAACTTTTTCATCGAACGCCCGAATATCTGATGGTTTAATATCAGCTAGTCGTTTATTCATCTTACCTAACAATGAATTTGTCATTATTTCACCCCATTTTTTTAAATTTAGTTCCAATTATACACAGAATCAAAAGAAACTTCACTCTTTTTCGATTTTTATGATATAATTTCAGGGCGAATATATTTCAAAGAGGAGTAATAATGTCTCATAATATCCATAAATCGGTTAACGACAACCGTCGTCCCGTCAATCAAGCAAATCTCAAGAAGAGCCAAAAGAATATCGATCAAGTTCGGGCAACTTTAGCCAAACTTGCTGCTGAAGATAAATAAAGGCGTTTTTGAGTTTATAACAAGACCGAATCGGTCTTTTTTTTGTACTCCCGATTATTCCAACTCATTACAAAATCTGGTAGGATAGAGAAAGTTTAGGGAGGAATATTTATGAAGTATTCAGAAAGTACACCAGTTAAGGATTTTATCCTTAATGTTTTAAATGGAGTGAGTATTGGAATTGTTGCGATGTTAATTCCTTCAGCAATTTTAGGAACTTTCTCCAGTCTTTTTATGAACGTTCCATTTTTCAAAGTAATCTATGAAATGACCAATTTCGTTATGATCTTAATGCCAGCGGTTTCTGGCTATATTGTGGGACATATTTTCGAATTTACGCCCATTCAAAGCTCCGGTGTTGCCTTAGCTGCTGCCGTTGGCGCCGGTAATTGGAAATTTAAAAACGGGGTTTTCGTCGCAAAAGGGGTCGGAGATGTCATCAATCTTATAATAGTTATTTCCATCGCAGTACTATTTGTCTATTTTATTGGATCTCATTTGGGAAGTTTCACCATCTTACTCTTGCCATCTCTTTCAGTCTTAATTCCCGGCGGGATTGGTTATTTAATCTTACCTTATGTGAGTTACATCACAACTTGGATTGGCAATTTAGTAAACGACATAACAAAATTGCAGCCTTTGCCGATGGCCTTGCTTTTGGCAATAATCTTTGCGGCAATGATTGTTACTCCAATTTCGACGGTCGGTATCTCAACTGCAATTGGTCTTGCCGGAATCGGAGCTGGCGCTGCAGGCGTGGGAATCACAAGTCTTGGATTCGCTCTATGTTTTTATGGTTGGAGGGTCAACGGAGTTGGAACCAGTCTGGCGCACTTCTTAGGTTCTCCGAAGATCCAAATGGCTAACATAATGTCTAAACCCAAACTCTTGATTCCGCCCTGTATTAACGCTGGGATCATGGGAATCGTTGCAGCTCTTTTTAATGTCAAAGGCACCCCCATTTCCGCTGGTTTTGGAGTTTCGGGCGGCGTTAGTTATTTAGCAGCTTACAAATTTATGAAACCTGGAGCGATGTCTTTAATTATTCTTTTTGTGATTTTTATTGTTTTACCTCTTATCCTCGGCATCATCAGTAAAATCATCTTTATTGACGTTTTACATTTTATGAAACCCGAAGATTTTAAAATAAATGTAAAATAAATTCGACATTTTTAGAACTTTTTGCGTAATTTATTTGTGTACGGAAAAACGCGTACAAAAAATATGTTCCAAAAGGAGATTTTTATGTTAGAATTTGTAATTGAGTCAAACGAAAAAGTGACTCCTTGCTCTTTGATTTCAAAAAAAGAGCCAAAAGACCAAAAGGAGGTAAACAATGAGCTTAAGTAAGTACGAGATTACTTATATCATCCGCCCAGATTTAGATGAAGCTACCAAAAAAGAGCTTGTAGAACGCTTCGATGCGATTCTTACAGATCGTGGTGCTGAAATCGTCGATTCCAAAGACTGGAAGAAACGTCGTCTAGCCTATGAAATTAGCGGCTATCTGGAAGGTATGTATCATATTATTAACGCTAATGCATCGTCTGAAGCTGTTGATGAATTTGAACGGCTTGCACGAATTAATGATGGAATTTTGCGTTCAATGGTAATTCGCATGGATGATAAAATTGATTTTCCAAGTCACCTTGCCGAAGCTGCTGCTAAAGCAAAAGCAGAAGCTAGAGCTAAGCGTGAAAGCGAAGCACGTCAAGCTGCAAATGCTAGTGAAGATCATGCCGGTCAACCTAGCAGTGAAGGATAAAGGAGGCCCAAATGATCAATAATGTAGTTTTAGTTGGTCGTCTAACTAAAGACCCTGATCTCAGATATACTGGTAATGGAACTGCGGTTGCATCTTTTACAGTAGCTGTGGATCGGAATTTTACTAATACTCAAGGCAATCGGGAAACTGACTTTATCAATTGCGTAGTTTGGCGCAAACAAGCAGAAACTTTTGCTAATTACATGCACAAAGGATCCCTTGTCGGCGTTGAAGGTCGACTTCAGACTCGAAACTATGAAGGTAATGATGGCAAAAGAGTTTATGTGACCGAGGTTCTAGTCAACAACTTTTCATTTCTGGAACCTAAAGGATCAGGAGGCGGTAACAATAATTCCGACTCTTCTAATCCTCCGCAACCAAACACCAGCGCGCCAACCTTCAATGGTACTGACGTTACTGATAAAGCAGAAAATCCTTTTGCAGACAACGACAACAAAAACGGTTTTGATCCAGATGCACCTTTAGACATTTCTGATGATGATTTACCATTTTAATTAATTTTTGAAAGGAGAGTCCATGCAAAATCAACGTGGTGGTTTCCGCCGTCGACGTAAAGTTGACTATATCGCAGCAAACCACATTAAATACATCGATTATAAAGACGAAGAATTACTTCGCCGCTTTATTTCTGAACGTGGTAAGATTTTGCCTCGTCGGGTAACCGGAGCAAGTGCGTTAAATCAGCGCAAACTAACCCGGGCTATCAAACGAGCTCGCATTATGGCTATTTTGCCTTTTGTTAATAAAGACGAATAATTTTGGAAACGTTCCTCAACGGGGACGTTTTTTGTTTAGACGCCGTCTGACTTTTTTGAACATTTCTCTCATTGACATTTGCATCTTGGAGCAAACTTCGTCATAATTGCAATTAAGGAGTAGCTTATAATAATCTAAGAAAATGAAATCTTTATTTAACTATTTTATCAAAAGCACGCTATGGCGTGACCTCAGAATTCGGCTCTCTTTAATCAGTGCCCTCGTAATCTCTATAATTGCATTGATCGTTAACTTTGCGATTAATGCATACCTTGGATTCGCCTTATTTATTATTTTGGTGGTCCTTTTTGGGATTGCATTTTATACTTTTTCAATTTTTAATGCTGACTCTAACGAATACGTAGCCGATCTGACCGAACGCATTGGGGATGCTGAGCAAGAAGCTCTAATCAAAATGCCAATTGGTATTTTGCTATACACCGATGATCACAAAATCGAGTGGATCAATCCATATCTTGCTCATTATCTTGATCAACCTGATATTCTAGGCCATCCTATTTCTGAAATCTCCAGTGTAATTGAAGATATCGTTTCCGAAAAGAAACACGCCGGTGCCCTACCGTATATCAAATGGGGCAATCACTATTTCGAAGTTGTTAATCAGAAGAGTCTCAATGCTTTTTACATGCTTGAAGTAACCCGCTATGCAAAAATCGAAATCAATGCCAATGATCGCCAACTGGCCTTTGGGCAAATTGCTGTTAACAATTATGATGAGATTAGTGATTCGATGGACGATCTGACCCTTTCTAACGTTAACAATTTGTTGACTCGTGAGCTAAACAACTGGGCTAATCGCTACAACATTTACATGAAGAAAACTTCCGAAGATCACTATATTTTTATGTGCTTCGCTCGTGATATCAACGAGGCAAAAAAGAACAATTTTAAAATTCTGGATTTAATACGAATTCAAAGTTCTCAGCTAAATGCTCCTTTGACTCTAAGTATGGGGATTTATTACGGCGAAGATAACATCAACGCTTTAGCTAAACAGGCTCAAAATAATCTTGATGTCGCCCAAAATCGAGGAGGAGATCAGGTTGTCTTTAAAGCTAGTGACTCTCCAACCGAATATTTTGGCGGTAAAACTGATCCTCTTGGCAAGCGAACTCATGTCCGAGCTCGTTCGATTTCTTTTGCTGTCCAAGAGCAAATTACTCGTCATCAACAGGTTTTCGTCATGGGGCATGCCAGACCTGACCTTGATGTTCTGGGCGCCTCCCTTGGAATTCGTAAAATTGCTGCGATGAACGGGGTTCGCTGCTACATCGTTGTTGATTCAAGTAAAGTTCATACTGATGTCAAAAGGCTTTTAAATGTCGCTGATGATTATGATGAAATTAAAGAAGATATTATTCCACCAGAAAAGGCTTTAAAAATTTCCAGCCCTGATGATCTTTTGATCTTAGTGGACCATTCAAAGCCAAGTATGAGTGTCAGTCCTGATTTATATCAAAGATTAAGTCAAAACGTTGTTATTATCGATCATCATCGTCAGGGTGAAGATTTCCCTGCCGACCCACTTTTGATTTATATTGAACCTTACGCTTCTTCAACGTGTGAGTTGGTGACAGAATTATTTGAATATCAGCCGACTAATTTGGCGACGATCAGTAAACTAGATGCCACGGCAATGCTCGCTGGGATTTCGGTGGATACTCAATCATTTAAATTTCATACCGGAACCAGAACCTTTGACGCCGCAAGTTACTTACGTTCAAACGGTGCCGATGAGAAGCTAATTCACAATCTTTTGAAAGAAAAAGTCAGTAATTATCTGGCAATGAGCAAACTTATTAGTACGATGGATCTTAGAGACGACGGAATTGCAATTGCTCACGGGGAAGACGATCTTGTTTATGACCCGGTAATTGGGGCGCAAGCAGCGGATACGATGATCTCACTCGATGGGATTTCTGCTTCTTTTGTTATCATCAAAAGAGAAGATGGTACAATAGGAATATCAGCCCGCAGCATGGGAGATTTTAATGTCCAGCTCGTCATGGAGAAAATGGGCGGTGGCGGTCATTTAGGCAATGCTGCGACTCAAATCGTCGATTCAACAATTGCTGAAGCTAAAGAGCAGCTAATTGAAATTCTCGATCAAGCTGAAGACCCTAAGAAGAAGTGAAAGGATTTAAGGATGAAAATAATTTTTACTCAAAACGTGCCAGGAAAAGGCAAAATTGGTGACGTTAAAGATGTTTCTGATGGCTATGCACAAAATTTCCTGATCAAAAAGAACCTGGCTAAACAGGCAACTCCGCAAGCGTTAAAACAAGAAGAAGCACGCAAAAAAAATCTGGCAGCTGAACATGAGAAGATGAAAGAAGCTGCTGAAGAACTCAAGAAACAGCTTGAAGCTGATGAAACAATTGTAAAGATCGGTTCCAAAGCCGGAACGGATTCACGGCTTTTTGGCTCTGTTACCAGCAAACAAATTGGCGATAACCTCGAAAAGCAATTTCAAATTAAAATTGATCGCCGAAAATTGGAAATGAACGATTCTCTTAGAACGCTAGGATTTCACAATGTTCCGATCGAGCTTTTCCCTGGCGTTAACTCGCGCGTACGAGTTCAGATTTATAAACTATAATGAATGATAATTTAACATCTCTACCAAATAGTCCCGAAGCTGAACAAGGCGTCCTCGGGGGTATTTTTATTGACCCTAATCGGTATAGCGATGCCCTTTCGATCATCGAACCAAGCGATTTTTACGATCGCAAAAACCAAATTATTTTCCAAACGATGATTGACTTGGTCGAAGAAGATCAGACGATTGACGTTTTGGTTATTAGCGACCGCTTAGCTGATCAACATCAACTGGAAAACATTGGCGGCACGGCTTATCTGGCTCAGCTGGCCGAGAGAACTCCAATTGCTAGAAATGTGCAATATTACGCCAATATTGTTAGCGAGAAATCAAAATTGCGGCGCTTGATTCAAACTGCCCGTGATATTATTTCGCAAGCTTTTCAAGACAGCGATCAAGTTGAACAAGTAATTGAAGATGCTCAGAATCAAATCTTAGAAATCGACGGCAAGCGCAATGGCGCAGGTTTTCAAAAAATCAGCGACATTTTAAAAACCTCATTCGAACACATTGAGGAAATGTCCAAAAATGATAGCCGAATTACCGGATTGACGACGGGATATCATTATTTAGACCAGCTCACAAACGGACTTCACCCCGACGAATTGATTATCCTCGCCGCCCGTCCCAGTATGGGTAAAACTGCTTTTGCTCTTAACATTGCCCAAAATGTCGCAGTTCAAACCAAATCAGTCGTCGCAATTTTTAGCTTGGAAATGTCAGCAGAATCTCTTGTAAACCGAATGATTTGTGCTGAAGGTAACATCAGCGCTAATAATCTGCAGACCGGAAACCTAACGGCTGAGGAATGGGAGAAGTTGACCGTTGCGATGAATATTTTGGGTCAGACCAATGTTTATATCGACGATACGCCTGGTAATCGGATCGCCGAAATTCGCAGTAAATGCAAAAAACTGGCGCAAGAAGTTGATGATATTGGGTTGATTGTTGTTGATTATCTTCAACTGATTGAAGGTAAAGGAGAAAATCGCCAACAAGAAATCTCCCAAATTTCTAGACAACTAAAAAAACTGGCTAAAGAGCTTGCCGTGCCGGTAATTGCTCTTTCCCAGTTATCAAGAAGTGTTGAACAGCGCCAAGATAAGCGTCCGATTCTCTCTGATATCCGTGAATCTGGTTCGATCGAACAGGACGCCGATATTGTTGCGTTTTTGTATCGTGATGATTATTATGGCAGCGAAGATTCAGAGGATGGCGAAGAAAATCCCGATAATGTTGCATTTAACCAGCAAGATGTGGTCAAAACCGAAGTAATCGTCAGCAAAAACCGGGCTGGCGCCCTTGGAACTGTCAACCTGATGTTCAAAAAATCATACAACAAATTTTTAAATTTAGCGATGCAAGAAGAATCAGCGTAGATTAAGAACCAATGGCGAATCAGTCATAAATTTCGCTGAATTTTCTGGTAAATCGAGAGTCAGGGTTAACCCTGGCTTTTTTGTTTGCTGAAAATAAGCACGATCAAACTCAAGTTTGAAATGAAAATCTTCTGCTTTAACTTCATTGGGAACCCAAAGAGTTAAATCTTTACTTTCAACACTCTTTAAATCATATTGATTTTTAAACAAATTAGCTGCTTTTTTGACGTTTGGATTGGTATCAGAGTTGATAGTGATCAGGTGATAATTTTGCTGAAAACGGCGCAAAAAATCTCTGGTTTGCCCAAACCGTGCTTGATCAGATGGCGCATTTAAAATCACTGCTGTCATCAAGCGCTGATCTTTCTTTAAAGTTGCGACAAAACTATACCCATCATCATTGGTTCCCGTCTTTAATCCCACGACCTCCAACTTAGGGTCGGCGAAATTCCCGCCAGGCAAAAGTTGATTAGTACTTTTTAGATCTTGGGCCTCAGCTGTTCCCGCTTTAAATTTATAAGTAGAATTTTTACTGACATCTAAGACTGCTGGAAAGTCCGTCACCAATTTAGCTGCAACTTGACTAACGGCACTCGCTGACATTTTGTTATCTGCATCGACGGCTGTTCCTGGATTGCGCAAACTCCCTAACATGTCATTGGGAAGACCATTAACATTAACGATCAGAAAATCTTCAATTTTCAGGCTTTTCAGAAAATCCTGTTCTGCTTGATTGATTTGATCTAAGGGCGCCAAATGTTCAGAAAGTGCCATCACACCTGCATTTGCCGAGCTTAAAAGGGTCGCATACAAAAGATCTTCGACGCTATAAGTCGAATTAGCGTTCAATTTAACATTAGAAAGCCCACTAACGGTGCTCAAATCAGCAATTTCCGGCCTAATTTTCACCTGATCAGTAAGTTTTATTTTTCCCTCTTTGAGTGCTTGATAAATCAAATAAACGGGAATAATTTTAGAAATAGAAGCGATTGGCAAACTTTGCTGAATATTTTTTTCATAGATAATTTGCCCCGTCTGGCTATCCGTTAGAATAAAAGCTTGCGCATTGAGATCAGCACTTTCAGTGATTGAGGGAATTTGTTTATTTGTTTGCTTAATTTGAAAAGACCGATCAGCGGTCGGACGAATTTCAAAAGCTATTAAAACCAACGGAATCAATAAGACTCCGAATATCTTAAATAAAATCAGCCAAATTGAACGATGTTTACGAGGCTGGCGTCGTATTTGAGCCATTTATTTTACGTCTCTCCCATTTTTTGGCAGCTCAATAATAAAACTTGTGAGCTCCCGATTAGATGTTACTTTAACTGTTCCGCCCAAACCTTCAACAATATTTTGGACAATCGCAAGCCCTAGCCCGCTGCCACTTGAGCCTGAACGAGCTGCATCAACCCGGTAAAAGCGCTCAAAGATTTTATTAAGCGACGTTGTCGGAATTTTGGGCCCGTCGTTCTCGACTCGAATCGCAATTTGATCGCCTAAATCAGACAGAACGATCCGAATAAAAGTACCTTTTTTGGCATATTTTAAGGCATTACTGACCAAATTAGACAGCGCCCGCCCTAATTTCTCAGAATCGAGCTCAACTGTAATCGGATTAGCTGGTACCACGCTATCAATGCGAAGACCGGACTTTTCAGCCTCTAGCTCAAAATCAGCAGATAACTGTTCGATTAATTCGTTCATGTTAAAAACTGTGTAATTGTAACTCACTTTTTGCGAGTTTAGTTTGGTGTAGGCAAACAGATCGTCGGTCAAGTACTTCATTTGTCCTGCCTTGGCAAAAGCGATGTGAACGTACTTGCGAATTGTTGCCAGATCAAGCGTCTGGTCGTCCTCAATTAAATTAAGATAGCCAATAATGCTCGTTAACGGCGTTCTTAGATCATGAGATACGTTGGTGATCAGCTCGTCTTTGCTTTGTTCAATTCTCCGTTCCTCTTTCATTGAATGAACGGCACTATCGACTAGCGCATTAATCGAATCAACAACGCCTTGAAGCTCTCGATTTACTTGATAATCAATTCTTTTTTCCAAATGACCGTCCGCGATTTCTTGCATTGCGGCAATCACATGGCGCATTTCCATCAGGTGATAGCGCCGAAGCAAGCGCCAAACTACCACCGAAATATCGAACAGTCCAAAAAATAGATACAAAAAAGTTTCGAAGCTCCAAAAGTCATTACCAAATGACGGAACCGGCATCCCGCGATAAAATATCGAGCCACTTCGTTGCACAAAAGGGCCGTCGCCCCCAAATTGAATCGTGATGATGATCAGGGCAAAACTTACCAAAACCATGATCCCGATTGTGATGAATCCCTCGGCAATAAGTTCAAACACTTCGCGCCGGGATAATTTAATTTTTTTATTATTGTTCATTTTTCTCTTAAAATTAAGGCGATTTTAGATTTAATCGTTTAGAATAAAATAATGGATAAATTTAAAAATTTAGAACCCAAGAAGAAAGAAATTATCACCTATTTGATATTTGGAATTCTGACCACGGCAGTTAACTACATCGTTTTCTTTGCCTTAACATTTGCGATGCCTGAAATGAAGACGGTCTGGGCAAATACAATCGCCTGGTTCATTTCTTTCCTATTTGCTTTTTTCACCAATCGTAAATGGGTTTTCAACAGTAAAGCTCAAGGTTTCAAAGCCAGAATCCTCGAATTTTGGTGGTTTCTAGCTGCCCGAACTTTTTCTTTATTTGCTGATGATCTAATTGTGTATCTCGGAATTGACCTCATGCAGCAAAACAAACTTCTGGTCAAGTTGATCAGCCAAATTCTAATCGTGTTGATCAATTACGTTTTCTCTAAGTGGATTTTCAAAAGCAAAAACTAAATTCCTTACTTAGTTATAACAATCATTTCAACAAGATTCAACTGTCGGCAAACAAAAAAGCACTGCCTCAGCAATGCCTTTGAATCTAGTACTGAATATTGATGTTACTTCCTTTAATCCATTGATAACCGCCAACCTGATACCATTCAACGTTATCAGTTGTAGTTACCACGGTCGTGAACTTCCAAGCGCTGCCTTGCGGCAAAATCGAACCTGAAATCGGGGTGCCGCCAGGCCATGAGTAAACTTGTGCTCCGGCTGCATTATTAACAATCCCGTTTCCAGACTGTTTTGAGATGATACTAGTTAAATTCTCAGTTTGATACTTCAAAGTTGATGTTGGAACATAACCGATGGAATCAAAACCGTCGACACTAACGCTCGTATAATTGATCTGATTAATATCACGATTCCCTAATACGTACACTTGCGTGCCAACTCTTGTAGTATCGTTAGTCGGATGAAGACCATCTTCTAACAGCCAAGAAGTCGGAGCAGCTTGTAAGACAGAAACTGCCGCCGGAAGTTTGCTCCCTTTCTTATCAGGCAAAGCAGGCGAACCTTTAATTGTCGAAACAATCTCAGAGCCCAAACTATCCTTTAAGCTAGCGTTTTTATTCTCGACCCACATAAACGGTTCAGCAGTCCAATTGTCAACTAAAAGATAGAAAATCCGGCCGCTTTCAGTTTTAGCGACTGATTTAATACTATAAGAATATGGTCCACTGATGTCATTTGCCTGAAAACCATTACCTAACGAGTAATAGAGTGGCGAGTTATCGGTTAGATAGGCAATATTCTTAACAGAAATCTGTGAAGCAATTGGATCATTACCGCCTAGTGAAAGCTGGCCAGTGCGAACCCAAGCAAGTGGTGCCCCTCCATTTGTTAACAACGTATAAATTCCGTTATTTTTAGTTTTTACAATTGAAGTTGCTTGATAAGTGTTGCCGATAAATTGATTTGCGCTACCGCCTTTAACGATTCCAGCATCTGTTAAATAATAGAATGGCTGATTACTAGCTTTACCACTCACGACTTCACTTTCAGAAATGTTAGCTTTACTTGCAACTTTCTCTGCTGGCTCAACTCCAAGATTGTTGTATTTATACTGAACTAACTGGAAGAATTGGTCCATCGAATATCCCCAAGAACTGAAATATCCCGTTGGATCAGTATGGTTAGTTCCGCCTAAAAAGTTAGAAACTGCGTGATGCGACCAAACTGTCCCAGAGCCAGTATGAGTAGCATTAGTTACTGGTAAGTTGTACTTCTTTAATAAATAAGCCACATAATATGCGTCATTATTCACTGAACGGGCAAAATTATCAAACGTCTTTTCCCGACAAAGTTCAATCGAGATATAACGAGCATTTGCAACCGGTCCTGCACCCCAGCAAGTTAAATCAGTGCTCGCTGTGTTAATAATTTGTGAGCGATCAACAAATGCGTGGACGTAGGATTCTCGACCTGGCACGTTCCAATTGTTAGACTCGTAAGCGATCTCGTTTTCGATAGCATCGTTGTTATTAGCTGTCTCATGAACAACGATTCCCTCAGGACGACCAACCCCGTTACGATAAGCGGCTCCCACGCCCCAAAAAGGGGTTTTGCGGGTTTGAATATTCGGGTTAGGAAAATTATTTTGAAGAATATAAGTATTGACATCAGCATATGCTTTAGTAACAACTGGCTGACGATTTTGAGTCAGTGGGATCACTGATACGGCTAAAAAGCATAGAGCCACAAGGACTCCTGCAATTTTAGCAATGGTTTTTTTATGCATGTAAAAATTTTTCTCCTAGTTTCTTAAATTGGTTGAATCCATTCTACCAAGTTTTGTCCTGTTTTTTTTATTTGTAACCAAATAGTAACCTTATCTTTTCCATCCATAATTTATCAAATCCTGTTGCGATTTTTTGATGCCACTAACAAAATGTGAGCGGCGCCCATTGTAGGCATGCGCTGCGGAATCGTTAACACCCAGGTAACTCTCGACTTCAACAATCCAGACAGCGATCAAACCTCTGGGAGTAAGATAAACTAATTTTTTTCCCAAAAGATCTCGCGTAATTTCGGAAGTACTCCGACCAGTAAAAAATGATGAATTTATTCGTTGCATAAAACTCTCTTTTTTCCTATTATTAAATATGACTCTATAAAGATAAAGGTAAAAAAATGAAAAAAATTAAACTAGTTACAATTGATGTGGACGAAACTTTACTCAATTCACAACACCAAATCGTCCCTTCAACAATTACCGCAGTTAAAAAGGCCGCTGAACAGGGGGTCAAAGTTGTAATTTGCTCTGGTCGGCCGCCTGCTGGCGTCGCACCATTTTTAGAACAGCTAGGTCTTTCTGGCAATGACCAATATGTGATTACTTATAACGGCGGAGTAATCGAGACTATCTCTGGCAATATCGTCCAAAAACACGTTTTGCCAACTAGTGATTTTGAAAAATTTAGCCAATTTAGTAACAAATACCAAGTTAATTTTAACGTTCTTGATGATCACAGCCAAATTTACACCACAAACCATCAAATTAATTGGTTTACTGTTGTTCAGGCCAACGAAAACGAAGCTGGTTTAACAGTTCTAGATCCTACAGATCTACCTGTAAACTTCACCCTTGTTAAATCACTTTTTACTGGCCCAGTTGAACTACTGGACCAAATTGAAACTCCATTAAAAGCCCAGTTTGGCGAAGGTTATTACATCGTGCGTTCGTCTCCTGTTTTCCTCGAAGTGTTAAACGCTAAAGCAAGCAAAGGTCAGGCAACCAGCGATCTAGCGCAATATCTGGATTTGCAAAAAGACGAGATAATGGCAATTGGCGATGAGCGCAACGATCTATCGATGTTTGAAGTCGCTGGCACATCAATTGCAATGGGTAACGCTCATGCGGCAGTCAAAGAAGCTGCAACTTTTGTTACGAGCGATAATGATCATGATGGAATCGCCGAAGCTTTTGAAAAATTTGTTTTTTAGCTAAAGGAGAGCAACATGGAAGGACCAGAAGAAATCAAAAAGTTTTTAAGTCAAAACAACGAAGGAAAATCCTTGACTCGTGAAGAACTTTTAAAACAAGTTGAAGCTGCCCGCGCGTTATTCAAAGCAACTGATGAAAAAAGAGAAGCTGGACTGCCTCATGAAATTCCTGAGGTCGACCAATTCAATGATCTTCTCTACGGACTGGATCCTAAATATAACCTACTCGATGTTTATCTCCCTTCCGAGCGGCAAGCTGGCAGTCCAATCCCCGTCATTATTAATATCCATGGTGGCGGTTGGATTTACGGGACCAAAGAAACCTATCAAATCTATTGTTTAAGCCTTGCAAAATATGGTTTTGCCGTGGTAAATGCTAGCTATCGCTTAGCACCAAGCGTGCAATTTCCAGCAGAGCTTGAAGATTTGAACCAAGTCTTTCAATGGATTTGCAAACCCGAGCACGCCGAAAGATATCAGCTGGATTTAAAAAATATTTTTGTAATTGGCGACAGCGCTGGAGCCCAAATGGCAGAACAATTATTAGTCGCTTATACAAATAGTGAATATCGCAAGCATTTTGGCTATCAAGTTCCTAAGCTCAATATTAAAGCGGCAGTTTTGAATTGTGGAGCATACTTGTTGGCGCAAACTGATTACATGGCCGGACCATCAGAAATTTATTTCACACCCGAAGTTCGAATCAAAAATCATGATCAATTAAACGCCGAGAAATATTTAACTTCAAAGATGCCGCCGCTTTTTTTGATGACTGCAACTGAAGACTTTCTACGGGACAGCACGTTTTTGCTCTCAGGTTACCTAAGAGCAAAAGGAATTTATCACGAACTTCATTCCTATGGCGACAGCGATGCCCCGCGTCTCCACGACTTTCAACTTCATCTCGACGACCCTATTGCCACTAAATGTACCAGCGAGGAAATAGAATTCTTTAGAAAATACATGAGTTCTTAAGAATCGTCACAATAATCATTTTTTTCGGAGCAAAAATATGCTCCAAAGCTTAATTAAATTATAAAGAGGAGTTTTTTCATGAAACAACATACATCTTGTACCACGATTCTCGTAGGCAAAAATGCAAGCTACGACGGCTCAACTATGATCGCACGGACTGAGGATAGTGGTCCCGGAACTTTTACTGACAAGAAATTTATCGTAGTAACACCAGACAAACAACCACGGCATTATACCGCCAAAAATTCTGCAGTCGAATTTGATTTGCCAGACAATCCGATGCGCTACACTAGCGTTCCTAACGCCGACACTGACGAAGACGGAATTTGGGGCGAAGCTGGGATTAATTCCGAAAACGTCGCAATGAGTGCTACTGAAACTATCACGACAAACGAACGAGTGCTTGGCGCTGATCCAATGGTCAAAGATGGGCTGGGAGAAGAAGATTTCTTAACAATCGTCTTACCGTATATTCACTCTGCTCGTGAGGGTGTTGAAAGAACTGGCAAGCTCCTTGAAGAATTTGGAACTTACGAACACAATGGAATTGCATTTTCCGATGTTGATGAAGTTTGG
Organism: Xylocopilactobacillus apicola; assembly: GCF_033095985.1. Classification (NCBI taxonomy): domain Bacteria; kingdom Bacillati; phylum Bacillota; class Bacilli; order Lactobacillales; family Lactobacillaceae; genus Xylocopilactobacillus; species Xylocopilactobacillus apicola. The sequence continues at coordinate 195,529 of NZ_AP026802.1, read as the reverse complement.
TTTTTAGAAACTGTCGGCGGTCATCACTGGGTTGCTCAAAGGGTGCCAGATGATGCTTATGCAACAATTCCTAATCAACTAGGAATCCAAGTTATCAATTTCGATGACCCTGATAATTTCATGTATAGTGCTGATCTAAAAGAATGGGTCGAAGAGAATCATTTAGATTTAAGCCTTGACGGTAAACTCAATGCTCGTTTGGCTTTTGGATCTCATTCTGATATCGATCATCACTACAACACGCCGCGTGCATGGTTCATTCAGCGCTTTTTGACGCCAAGCGTTCAACAATATCCGATGAGCGATACCATTCCTTTTTGCACTCGACCATTTCGAAAAATTACGGTTGAAGATATCAAATACGTGCTCAGCAGCCACTATCAAGACACCGCTTATGACCCATACGGAACTTTTGGATCATCAGATTTGAAACACGAATTTAGACCAATCGGAATTAACCGCACCAACGAAACTAGCTTGCTTCAAATTCGCCCCGACGTTGAAGAATCTCATCGGGCGATTCAGTGGCTAGCGTATGGTTCAATGCCATTTAATACAATGATGCCAATCTATACCAACGTTGACACTCAGCCAGAAGCTTTTTCCCACACGCCAAAAACTCCAACGACTGAAAGCTTCTATTGGATTAACCGAATCATGGCAACAATTGCTGACCCACATTTTAAACAAACAGCCCAAACCATCGCCGCTTACCAAGAAAAAACAATGGGTTTTGCGCACCAAGTAATCAAAGAAACTGATGAATTGGTTAAAACGAGCGACAAGAAGGTCACAGAGATTCTCGCAGCTGCAAACAAAAAAATGGCTGACGAAGTTATGGAAGAATCCCACAAACTTTTAGGCGAATTGGTCTTTATTGCTTCAAATGAAATGACCAATAAATTCGCAATGAGTGACTAATTATGGATACTTCAGACAAACAAAAAGTTGTACTCATTACCGGAGCATCATCCGGCATCGGATTTGCTACGGCCAAACTATTTGCTCAGCGCGGATGGATTGTTTATGCTGGTGCTCGCCGAGTTGAAAGAATGGAAGAACTTGAGGATTACGGAGTAAACGTGCTAGCGCTTGACGTAACTAACAAAGAATCGAGTCGCATTTTTGTAAATACTGCCAAAACTGAACAGCAGCGAATTGATGTTCTAATCAATAATGCTGGATACGGCGAATTTGGAGCACTTGAAGAAGTCTCTTCAGAAAAAGCTAGAGCCCAGTTCGATGTTAACCTTTTTGGACTTTCGCAGCTAACTCATTTTGCCCTTCCCATCATGCGCAGGCAGCACGCCGGAAGAATTATCAATACCTCGTCAATTGCCAGTGATGTCTACACTCCTTTTGGCGGCTGGTATTACAGTTCAAAAGCTGCTCTCAACCAATGGAGTGACGTCCTTGACAGCGAATCCAGACGCTTTGGGATTCGTTCAGTTATTGTCCAACCTGGACCAACACAATCACAGTGGTCAGAGATTGCTTTTAAAAATGGATTTGACAATTTAAGCGAAAATTCTCCTTATGGGGACACCGCCAAAAAATTCATGAAGGTTTTCTCGCTTCTAAGTAAAGAGAGCAATGCAACCGCTGAAGACCTTGCCAAAGTCTTTTATCGAGCGTCGACAGATAAACATCCAAAATATCGCTATTACAATCAATTTAGAGATCATGCTTTAGTCTCGATAACCAGACACTTTCCACGAACCTATCGCAATGTTATAGATAAAATTTTTGATTAACCAAAGTTCAAACGAATTTTGGTTTTTTTTTTCGTTTTTTTGAAATTTTCGCGTAATTTATATTGACGGCCTAAAAATGACCTCAATAAAAATTAAGGAGTTTCTATCATGAATAATGCAATTTATAAAAAAAGGCTCAAAAGAAAGCTGATCAATCATCACGCGCTCTTCGCGTCCCTCGTCGAAGAAACAGCCAATGTAAAAGTTAAGTACGTCGAATTCGAGGAACCAACGATCGAAAATATGGCGCATGATTACGTTCAAGCAAACGTTCGTTTAGTAGACGGATCCGAAATCACTTTTCGAATTCAATTCAAACCGCAAAACGAACTCCCGCCAGAAGATTCACTTGATAAGTATTTTATAAAGCAGTGCGAAAATTTTTCAGTGCATAATAGCGAAGAATGTATAGCGCTCGAACGCCCAATCTATCTATTAAATATTTTAAACTTTAAATTATTTCAAAATACTTCCGATATTTTTCATGTTTTTCAAGTTGGCTCTCAAATAACTGATGAGCTTTTATTTAACGATCGCAACCTGCCATTAATCACTATTATGTTTGCTGAGGGTGTTGTTCAATTCATTTAAGCGATCGTTTAACATATCAATAAACACTGTTTCTGTGATGATAGTAAGATCTTGCCCCTTCGTCAAATATTCTCTGGCCTTTTTTAATTTGCTGGTAACATTGCCCTGTCCATGGAGCGCATACGCCGTATCTCCTAAAATAAGGTAATCTGTGGTGCTCGTCACCTTGTTTTGGGCACGACCGCCAATGTTTACAATTGCCTGCGCTGCCTCCTTGCGCGTAAAATTATCGAGCTTTCCAGTAAAACAAATATTGCGGCCATAAAAAGGATTCTCCTCGTCAATTTCATCTTCATTGGGTGATAATGTGCTCAAATCTAGGTGAACTCGCCCTTTTGCCAATTTGTTTACCAACAAACTGCCATCGTCATGAGATCGATAGTAGTCAAAAATGCGCTTGGTGTCGTAGCAATCATCTAAACTACGATGGGTTTGAAAATGATCGGGATCAAGGCGAACAATGCAGTCGGCCAAGCGATTATGCCGCTCGTTTGGATAAAAACGGCGCGCAATTCTGAGTACATCAACAAAATCATTGGTTAATTTTTCGTTGAACAGAGCCAAAAATCCATCATAAAGAAAATTCAGATCAAAATTTACATTAAATCCAACGATCAAATCACGACCGATAAAATCTTTAAATTCCCGAAACACTTTTTCATACGGCTCCCCCGATTCCTCAAGCATCGCCTGAGTAATTCCATGGATTTGAATAACTTCGTCGGATACCGAATTATCCCCTGGATATTTCACCAATGAAGAAAATTCCGAAATTACCTCATTATTTTTGACCTTGAGTCCACCAACTTCAATAATTCGATCGCGATTTGGCACCATTCCGGTAGTCTCTAGATCAATTAAAGTGTAGTTCTCAGCAAACTCCAGACAGCTTCTTCCTTTTTGTCGCACTTGTTGATTATGCATCTTGTCTCCTTATTCATTTCTGGGAGTATAAAGAACTTCTATTTAAGTTGTTCTTTTTTATTTATTATACACGATACATGTGCAGCTATTAAGGTCATCGATGATCCCTTCTTATTTCTAACTTTTTTTGATACTATATAAACATGACTAACGATATTTTGCCTGCTGAAAACGAAGTAATTGAATACAAAGAGTTTTTTAATAATAAGGTTAAAAAAGAGATTTGTGCTTTTTTGAATGGCACTGAAATTGCCAAAATTTTTTTGGCGTTAATGATGAAAGCCGAAAAATTGTCCAAGATCTCAGCCCTAAAGATCGCCACGAAATCGAAGAAACTATAAGTCGCTGGGTTTCTACTAACGTCTTTTATCCTAGTCCAACCGGCTTGATTCAAGTCCATCCAGATGATGAGATTTTAAATATCGAGATTCTGCCTGGAAAACATCAGCCCTATTGGCTTGAGAACCATGTTTACGTTCGTAATGGTTCAGAGTCAATTAAAGCGTCTAGCGATCGAATCCAGAAAATGATCAATCTTCAGCAATTGGATCTTTTTGATCAATCGGTTGCGGAGAAACAGGCGCTTACATTTGAATATGTAAAAAGCATTTTTCGGCAGAAAGAAATTGAGTTCAAACCCAAAGCTTTGGGATTTTTGAATAGCGAGCAAAACTTTACCAATACTGCGCTGTTAATGAGTGATCAAAATCCATTTAGCGTAAAGATGGCGGTCTTTTACGGCACCAATGTCATGGAATTTAAGGATCGAAAAGAGGTCAGCGGATCGCTGTTAAGGCAATTAGATGTTGCGCTAGAGTATATGGATTTAAATAATTCGGTTCGGATGGTTATTACAGGCAAGCCTCAGCGTGACGAATATCCATCTTACCCTGTTGCGGCGATTCGAGAAACTTTTATCAATGCAATTTCTCATCGTTCTTATTTCAGCAAATCTCCTGTCCAGGTGGAATTCTTTGATGACCGCATGTCGGTGATGTCTCCAGGGCCAATCCCGGACGGTCTAGAGATTAAAGCCATCATCGACGGTCAAACTCGGCCCAGAAATCCCAATGTAGTTTCGATTTTGCACCGTCTAGGTTATATCGAAAACCATGGGACTGGCATGCGGAGAATTCTTAGCAGCTATGAACAAGAAAATGTAACTCCCGAAATCATAGCCACCGAAGATTTTGTCAAAATTACTTTGCCCAATTTGAACTACGTACAGGAACTAGTAGATCCGATGTTGTATAAAAATGACAATCCGAAAATCAAAATTATCGAATATTTATCTGAACACGAAAACGTTACGCGATCCGAAGTAGAAAATCTACTCCAAGTAAGCAGAAGCCAGGCGGGTAATTACTTAAAAAAATTATTGGAAAATAATGTAATTGAGAAACTTGGAGCAAATCGTGCAACTACCTATCGGTTAAAAAATCCAGATTGATGATTTTGCTACCAGTTTGCTACCACATCCATTGGTAGCAAACTATAGGATTATTTACAATAGCGGCATTCTATCTCCCGGTCCAAGTGGTAGCAAACTATAGAAGCATCTGTAATAGCAGCATTCTACCTCCCGGTTATCTCCCGGTCGAGCGCAAAAAAAAGAGGAGTTCAAGTCCTCTTTTTTAGTTTTTCGCGATACAGCTAATCTCAACGATTGTTTCGGCAAGTTTCGCCATTGCCTCAACGGTGACAAATTCATAAGGTCCGTGGAAGTTATCCCCGCCATTAAATAAGTTTGGCGTTGGCAGCCCCAGGTACGTAATAAATGAACCATCCGTTCCACCCCGAAAAGCTTTTGTTTTCGGCGTTAAACCAACATTTTTAAGGGCCTGTTTAGCTAAATCAACTGGATAAGGATTCTTTTGAATAATATTTGCCATGTTGTAGTATTGGTCCGTCATCTTTAACGTGATCCGCGGTTTGTCAAGTTTTGAGTTAAGTTGATCCACTGCATCTTGAACAACTTTTTTCCGATGCTCAAAATTATCTTTTTCGAAATCTCGAATAATATACACGAGCCGAGCATGCTCGATTTTGGCATCAAAAATCAACATCAGGTAATAGCCTTCCCGTCCTTCGGTTAATTCCGCTCGTTCATCAGTTGGAATTAACTGATCTAATTGCTCGCCAATTGTGATCGCATTCACCAATTGACCATCTTTAGCCTGGCCCGGATGAACACTTCGGCCTTGAATATCAATAACCGCTTGCGCTGCATTGAAAGTTTCATATTCGATGTCACCGAGATCCCCATTATCCAATGTGTAGGCAAAATCAGCATTAAAGTCCTCCACATCAAACAATTTTGCGCCGCGACCAATTTCTTCGTCCGGACCAAATCCAAGCTTGATCGGGCCATGGACAACTTCTGGATGATGAACAAAATAGCTCACTGCACTAATGGCGCCAGCGATGCCAGCTTTATCATCAACTCCAAGCAACGTCGTGCCATCGCCTGTAATCAGCGTTTGACCGATAAATCTTTTTAAATTAGGAAATTCGCTTGTCGTAAGCTTCAACCCATTCACAAAATCGATCGGTTTGCCGTCGTAATTGGGATGGACTTGCGGTTTTACGTTTTCAGCAGCAAAATCTGCCGTATCAAGGTGGGCGATAAAACCAATAGTCGGCACGTCTTCGTCGGTGTTCCCTGGGAGTAAGCCTGTGACAAAGCCATTATCAGGATTAATCTTCACATCTTGGAGCTCCAATTCTTCAAGCTGTTTTTTGATTAATTGAGCCAATTCAAGTTGACCAAGCGTTGATGGAACTTGATCAACCGGAGCTTCTTCGTCAGATCGAGTGTTAACCTTGGCATAAGTTATAAAGTTTTGAAGTAATTCCTCGTTATCAATGTTATATTTCATCTTCTATCCTCATTTTTTGATATATGCCGTTTTCCAGTCGTAAGGGATTCCTGAGCCATTGTAGACAATACCCTTAACTTTTGGATTCAACAATTGGGCCTGACCGACTTGATAGAGCGGAATTGTTCCCTGATCATCCATTAATTCCCGTTCTGCTTTTTGCAACTGAGTCCATCGTTTTGATGGATTATTTGCGTATTCATTCTCGGCTTGTTCAATGTATTTATCATATTTGGAGTTCTTCCATTTAGAATCGTTATATGATGAATCAGATTGCCAAACGGTCAAAAAGATGATTGGATCTGAATAAGTTGAAGTCCACTGAGTAATGATTAAATCGTAGTCGCCTTTTTTCTGGCTTGCAAGACGCTGAACCTTCGGCAGACTTCTAATATTAACTTTAACATTAGGTAATTTTTCCAATTCGCCCTGCACAAACTCGCCCGTTTTCTTCATGTTAGGCGAATCATCCACAACCATATTAACGTCTAATTTTTTAGTGCCAGTTGCCTTCATCCCTTTAGCTAAAAGTTTTTTGGCTTGCGATAAATCTTTAGTTACTGCTGACTTCACTTCGGTCTGACGTGCAAAGTCTTTACCATTAGATGGATCCTTGCCCAATCCAATCGGCACAAATCCCTTCGGCTCTAAAGAACCGTCCTGCAAAATATTTTTAGTTAACTGTTTTCGATTGATTGTGAGGGAAAGCGCACGTCTAATGTCACGATTTTTGAAAGCTTTGACATTTTTTTGGTTCAAATCGATTCTGACGCCGGATGAAGCTTTGCGAAGAACCAGATCATCTTGACCTTTGAACTGAGGAACCTGTTCACCAATAAGAACGGTCTCATCAACCTTATGATTCTGATAAAGATTGATCCCCGTCTGAGCGTCTTTAACGACACTTTCGTTAATTTGGTCTAGCTTAACATGCTTCTTATCCCAATACTTCGGATTCTTGACCAAAGACCACTTACTATTAGTGCCAGTCCAGTCCTTAATCATAAAAGGGCCACTTGAAACAGTTTTATCTGCACTCGTTCCGTATTCCTTGCCGTATTTCTCAACGACCTTTTGATTGACCGGCGCAAACAAAGGCCACGACACAAGAGTTTTAAAATAAGAAACGGGGCGTGTTAAATGAACTACAAAAGTATGATCATCTTTCGCTTCAACTCCTAAAGTATCGGGTTCCGCTTTTTGGCTATTGATTTCTTTTGCATTTTTGATTTGGAAAAAGTTATATGCATTTTGCGCGGCCGTTTTAGGGTCGACGATTCGCTTCCAAGCATAAACAAAATCTTGTGCCCGAACTGGATCACCGTTGGACCATTTGACGTTAGGTCGAATTTTAAAAGTGTAAGTTTTACCATCGTCTGAAATCGTCGTTTTCTGAGCTAAAGCCGGTTGTGGCTTCCCTTTTTCATCTAAACGATACAATGACTCCTGCGTATTTAACATCACGTTGAAACTCAAAAGATCGGTTCCTTGTGCGTTATCTAAAGATGCTATTTCAACACTTTCAGTCCAGTTTAGAACCTGCTTTGGGTCGGATTTTGCTTGCACTGTAGTAGCACCCGTAAGGGTAAATGCCAATAAAATACTAGCAATCGTTTGCTTTATTTTCATAATCTCTCCTTTGTGGATCTTTTAGCTAATAATTATAACGAACAAAAATACACCGTGTCAATGAAATTTATGAAATAAACTTTAAAATCGTCAGGAGATTTTCGATGAAATTAACTCTTTTTAAGAGTATCATTTTACATAATAGGTATTTAGAACTTCAACGGCGCAAAAGAAAAATTTGTTTAAAAATTATTTGAACTGAATATTTGGTTCTTTGGTGAGCCAATCAACAACATTAATCACCGGAATCCCATCGATCTCCTTAAATTCATAGTAGTGCTGAGTGATCACAATCTTTTGATAGTTATCTTTAATCTTTAGCAGGTTGTCCGTTTCGTGTTTGTTTTCTGGCAATTCATAAGATACTTGAACATACATTAATTCATCAGACCTGCGAGCAATAAAATCAATCTCTTTAGAATCAAATTTCCCAACGTCGACGATATAATTTCTCCTCAGCAGTTCCACATAAACGATATTTTCCAGTTGATTCGAATAATTACCTGGTCTTCGATCCACCGCACTGCGCCTTAAGCCAGGATCAACAACATAATACTTACCAGCTGTTCTTAGATACTCACGTCCACGAAGATCATATTGCCGCGAACGATAAAACAAAAATGCATTTTCCAACAACGTTAGATAACGAGTGATTGTGTGCGGACTGACATCAAGCCCCTCTGATTTCATCGTATTGGCAATTCGCGTTGGCTGAATTAGCTGACCGGTATTATCACTCAAAAATCCGGTTAACGCCCTTAAAACGGTCAGATCCCGAATATTTCCCCGCATCGAAACGTCATTAAGGAGGACTGTATCATAGATTCCTTTAAGAATTTGATCTTTAACCTGCTCATTTGCAATTACTACTGCAGGAAATCCACCATATTTTTCATACTCAATAAAAGCTTGATCAACCTGGCGCGAATCAGCGCTGATTTTTTTGGCAGTTAAAAATTCACTAAACGACAAAGGATAGATTGGTATCTCTACATATCGACCAGCCAAAAGAGTCGCCAGCTCACCCGAAAGCATTTGAGCGTTTGATCCAGTAATTGTGAGATCGCAATCAAAACTAACCCGCAGGCCGTTAACTACTCGCTGCCAACCTGCTACATTTTGAATTTCATCGAGTAAAATGTAAAAACGACCTTTAATATCATTTAATTTTTGATCAAAAATCGCTCTTAACTGCTCCTCATCTTTAACTGTCTGCAGCTCATAATCTTCAAAATTAAGATAAATGATGTTATCAGCAGATATCCCCTGATCGATAAGCCAATCGCGATACATCATCAAAAGAACCGATTTACCCGATCGACGAACACCCGTGATAATTTTGATTAAATCATGATCTTTAAATTCAATTAGCTGTTTAAGAAGCGCTGGTCGCTCAATTACTTCAAATTGTGCCATTGGTTTCTCCTGAATATTTCCTTAAAATGTATTATACTGCATTTTGAACGGAATTTGTCAGCAAAATGCATTATGTTGCATTAAGTACAATATTTGTACCGATAATAGTTAACGCTAAACGAACGATCATCAATTGTCTGATATCCATCTTTGATCAAGTAATTAGGCAAAAGTGCAGTGGCTTGACCATCTAAAACTAACTGTGAGATGTTCTCCAGGGAATCAATTTCGACCAAGCGTTCAGGATTTTCTACTAATTTAATTGTGAGTTTTCGAAGCGGACATAAATGATCGCTGTTAATCAGCACTGGTACGTCATTGATGTTTTCTTTGCCCGAAAGAAAACTGACCGGAAGGTCTTTGGTTGCAACCAGTTTAAAATCATTTCGGTTTAACTTGTTGAAGGTAACAACATAATCGTAATGTCTTTTATTTAATTCAAGGGCAATTTTGCTGGTTTTTTTGCAGGTAATTTTAGTTGAAGCAATCGAGAATTCTTGGTCATCAACGACAATGTACTTAAATAACAGCTCTGACGTCAATAATTCTGGTAAATGTTTTGAAAATGAATTTTTTAATTCATCAAATTGGGATAAAGTTTGAAGCACGAAAGAGTAAAACTTCTCCCCGTTTTCAGTAGCCAAAACGCCATTGTAACTGCGGACAAAAAGGCTTGTATTGCATTCGTTTTCTAGAGCATGCAGGCGAGCAGTCAAATTAGATTGGGTATAGCCCAATTTTTTTGCAGCTTTGTTAATGGTTTTTTCTTCATAAATAGTCTTGAATACGATTAGATCGTTAAAGTTCATTTGTGACCTACCTTATCATTAATAATGATAAGCATATCACAAACCAGGATTATGCCAAGCGTGTACACGAATCTATACTAGTGTCATACCAAATAAAGGAGAACAACAAATGCAAGCAATGCAATATAAAGTGGGCTTACCCGCTGACTACGAGATGGGAATTATCAGAGATCGCGTCCTAAATAATGGAAGTAAGACCGACGGTTTTACTGACCTACTTTTCAAGGCATATTTAATAACTGACAAATCTTCAGGAGATTTACAAAACAGTTACTCGCCTCTATATGTTTGGAAACAGACTGAGGGAATGAATAAATTCATTTTCGACGGCTTCTTCGACAATATCATCGGATCATTCGGTTGGCAAAATATTGAAATTGGCGTAACTCAAACTGTTAATTTAAGCGAATCGTTTCCTAAGAGTAAATACGTTCTGGAAGAATATCATGATATTCCTGAAGCTGCAGCATTGAATGGCTTTGAATTTAAGGCTGAAAGCTATGATGATATGTTAGGACAAGTAACGATCTACAATCCAGATAAATGGAAATACGCAACCTTCTCATTTTTTGAAAATCGACCTCAAGACACCGATAAAAAAATATATACAATTTTACATTTATCATTAGACAAATAGTTTAAAAAGCTGACCGTTGAGTCGGCTTTTTGGTGTTTAGATGTTTGCAATGATAGAATGGAAAATACTAAAACAAAAACTCCTTTTACCCTCACCTGGGCCGTCCTACCGAATTAATTGAAAGAAACATCCATTCGCTCACCTTTCCTAATCCATGAGCCAGTAACTGTGGACTCCTGCAAGTCTTAGGTGAATTTGCTGAAGAAGCGCAAGTCCAACAAATGTTTCTCAATTTCTGACACAACGGCAAATTGCCTGACACTAGAGACTGGGAAGATGCGAGTGAGGAAAACGATACTGACTTTAACGATTTTTTAAATAAAATTATGAAATAAAGAAACGTGAATAATTATAGTTTTTTAAAATTATTTTTTTAGATCCGTTGTGATCAAATTTTAATTTTTTGGCGTAATTTATTATAGAGAGCTAAAAAAGGGCTCCCAAAAATAAAAAGGAGTTTTTAAAGGAGCAAATAATCATGATTGTCGAACTTGAAGGATTTCCTGTCTATGCCGCTAAAATTGAAAAGGCCAAAGAATGGATGCAGTTTTTGAAAAATCATCAAGCAGAGGTCGACCAAACTTTATTCGCCGAACATATGCAACTAGAACATATTTTTTCAATTACCATTAACAAACAGTTCTATCTCTGTTGGTACTCCAATCAAACGGAAACCGGCCCGAACGTTGCACAAAGTTCAAATCCGATTGACCAGATGCACGTTAAATATTGGGATAAGTGTATCGATACGAGCAAACCATGATTGAAATTTAAATTAGAAAATACTTTTCAATTACCAAAAAAGGAAGATTAAGTAGGAATTTTGTTTCTTTTGCTAGATAAATGTTTTTAGGCGAAAGATTCAACCAAGATATAAAAACAAAAGAATAAACGTAAATTCTAAATTATTGAAATCTTCTAAGGAAGAACCTTTAACCCTGTTTATTCATCAAAAATTTAAAAGCAGCGATCAATGCCGCTCCTACCGCAAAACTTATAAAAGTAGTAGCACGAGTTATGCACCACGGAAGAAAAATCGGGGTTATATTAAGTCAAGCCATCCCTTTATCTTAATCTGGGATAAAACCCGAAGTAAGCGCAATTGAAAAGCAACAAACCAGTGACGTTTATTTTTTGAAACCCAAAAAGAGGCTTAAATAAAAAGCATGATTAGGCTTTAACTAAATAATAAAACTTGGAGGATCCCATTTTTAAATAGTTATGAGTTAACATGGATGATTGCAATTCCCCTATTGCCATTTGAAGAACCTGATTTTTAAAATTAATTTTTTTAGCTCCGATATGATCAATTTTTAATTTTTTTGCGTAATTTATTATAGGGGGCTAAAAAAGGGCTCCCAAAAATAAAAAGGAGTTTTAAAAAATGACAGAACAAAAATATTCCAGACTCAACCCCTACATAATGAAAAAGGTTTTCGCCAATCGTGAACATCCCAATATTTTTGCCGGATTTGTAAAAGACATGGCTGGCCTAAATGTTGTTAATGCTGAATTTGAAGATCCTTACGATCAAAGCAAACCTTGCTTAAAACACGAATACATCCAAGCAATTGCCGAACTCGATAATGGGGAGAAATGCCTCATCAGGATTCAATCGATCTTTCGATACAATATCCCAGACGAAGGATACCTCCCGACCTATTTGGCAAGGACCGTTAAAGATATTTTAGAAAATGGTGGTCAAAAAGAAAACGGTGAATTCTACCCAATCTATCAAATTAATGTTGTAAGTTTTAACCTCTTTGAAAATGATTCGACTCCATTTCGGGTCGCAACTGTTGACGATGAGGTTTTAAGAGAAATTTGTGATTCAGATGACCTCCCATCAGTTAAATTCATCTTTTTAGAAGTCAAAAAAAATGCCTGGCTAGATCCAAGCTTATAAAATTAATATTATATTCAATTAAAAACCCATTGAAATGAACGGAATACCGCTTTTTCAATGATCTATTTTAAATTTAACAATTGTTTCTTTTTAGCAGTAAACTCTTCTTCCGTGAGGATTCCTTCATCGACTAAAGATTTCAACTCTCTTAATTTGGAGATCAAATCCTGATCGTCATCGTGATGAATGGCTGCTTGGTGCGAATTAGCAATTTCGGTTTTGATGCGATCGACCATAATTGGTGCGCTTTCCTTGCCAACACTTTCGATGGTAGTAGTGATCGCTCCGTTAGTAATGCTGATTTTTCCAAACAGCATTCCGGTTGAATACGAAACGCTATTGACCATGTTTAGCGGGATTTCGGTCGACTTGAAGCCGTAAACCAGACCTTTGTCGATAAACAAGATCCTGCTATCTGTCAGCACCATTAGAACCGTACCCTTAATCACACCGCTTGTAGCATATTTAACGACCTCGTTGGGCTGCAAAATTTCAGGCAGCGCTTTGACCTCTTTTTTGGTTCCAACAAGATCAACAACTTTAGCAGCCTCAAACTGTGCTTTGATTTCAGCCATCCGGGAACTTTTATCCCCATCGATCGCCTCTTTTAAATTGACATTTCTTGCAAGCGCCTGCTGCAGATCCTCCAGCGAGAAACGATCGATCTTCTTCAACGCTTCAGTCGCATTTTTGAAACCAGCTTGCTTTAAATGATCCTCACAAACCCACATTCCGTCGACCTGAACTTTGCCGCTCATCATCCCAATTTCAGCGTTATCAATTGCACATAATTTGCTCATCTATTTTTGTCCTTAATGTAATATTTGTTTAATAGTATATCGTACGTTGGCGCCATATAACAGGCTTTACATTGATCTGTTCAGGAATGGCATACTATTGTTTTGTAGCGTTTTTTCAATTACAATAGAAAAGAATTGGGGTGTTCCTCTGCGGAGGGCACTTGAAGTGGTCGATTTTCTCTTTGAGAGATTGACCGCTTTTTTAGTTTTAGAGGGATGAACCCTTGCTACGAGCGGAAGTTCCAAAACGGGACTTCCGGGTTGTTACTGAAATTAATTGTAAACTGGAGCGTAAAAGATCAAATCATTTGAAGAAAAAATTGTAAGCCTTGCCGATTTAAGCGACTTGAAGGAAAAGTTAGTACATCAATACCTGCTATCCTTGGCTGGCGATGAACGTAAATGTAAGAATCTTTGGAAAACTTTCTGTGCTCACGGATTTGCCGCTGAAATTTACCTTAATGAGCCAGAGTTGGGTGCATATAGATTGACCAATGCTGGAATCGTTATGTTCGCCAAGCAATCATCCGAATTCCAATTTAACCCTGGGATCAAGATCACCAGATATTCGGGTTTGAATCCTGGATCAGGAGCGAACGTGATTCAAGAGACCAAACTGATTGGCCCCCTACCCCGTATTTTAAATAGCGCAAAGAAAACCCTGACAAATCAACTTCGGAGCTTTGATCCTGACCGCTGCAAATTTAGCGGCGAAGAGCATTATCCAACAGATGCTTGGTTTGAAGGACTCCTTAATGCAGTAATCCACCGGTCATATCGTATAAAGGATCCGATTACTATTGATATTTTTGACGATCATTTAAAGATCCTCAGCCCCGGCAGTTTTCCCGAGGGAATTACGACAGAAAATATTTGCAAAAACGAACTTGGGCGCAATCCAGCAATTGGAGCCGGGATCGCCAGTTTTGGTGGGACTGGCAAAGGCGTGAGTCGGATTTTCTCTGAAATGAATGCCGCTGGTCTCCCTGAGCCGATCTACATCACTAGAAGTGATAGCGTAAAGCTCGTTTTGAAAAACCGATCTTCGATTTAAAGTGATTTCATAAATCACTTTAAACTGGTAAAATGTACTGTAAATAAGATAACTTGTGAAGGATAAACACTGGGTCCCAGAATGGGGTAAGTACAATTGTACTGAGCATTCCTATGTGCCTGGGGTTATCTTTTTTGGTTTGTGGGTTTTTCAATTTAGAGTGATGCTCATGACTAAGACTTTTTATAGATCAAACGTTCTTTTTTGTGGTATATTTATTACATTCAAATCTAAGGATCAGCAAATGAATAAAGGAAAATCGACTGACGGATTACTTCGCCATATTAGAAAAGAACACAATATAAATGTCAACGGAAGAAAGGATAAACTCAATCTTCAAAATATGGGCTATTATCACGGATACAAGGCATATAAGTTTTATCGAACCAAAAACAGACCTTTCGAGATAAAAGATTTTAGCCAGATTAACACGTTGTTTGAATTCGATAATCAATTGAAAGCATTTTTTTATCCATTGATCATGTCAGTTGAAACATCAATTAAAAATAGAACTATTGAGGTTGCAACGCAAGGAAATGATCCTACAATTTATCAAATATTCGACCAAGTTTTAACCAGAAATAAAGACGATAATGAAACTGAATCAAAACAGAAGAAATTTTTACGAGATAAAACTAATTTTAGGAGAAGCGTTGATAGTCTGATATGCAACAGGTACAACTCGATTTTTGTAAGTCACTATCTGCATAAAGACGAACCTCTACCTTTGTGGTCAATAATGGAGCTTTTCAGTCTAGGAAATGTTGGGAAGTTTTTAGAGCTGATGAACAAAAGTTTGCGAATAAAACTTGAGAATAGCATCGGAATGTACAACAATAGTATCGATCAACAAGCTGAACTATTGATTAAACACGTATTTATCTTGAAGCCGTTGCGTAACAGTGTTGCTCATAACCAGATTATTTTTGATTGTCGTTTTCAAGATTTCGATATTAGACATTCCGTCAAAGAACATCTAGTTAGACAGTATGGGGTGCCTGATATCTCTTTTGATACGATTACAGATTACTTTTTACTCATCCTATACTACTTAAAATTGTTTGGGATAACTCGATCTAAACAAAAAAAGCTCATCAAAGACTTTTCAGACATCATTGATAGCTTTTCCAAAAATATCAATAATACCGAAATCGTTGACCGAGTTTTATTTACCAATCCACAGTTAAAACTTGAAGCTGCTAAAAATTTTTAGCAATTGCTCTTGTTTTGTCCAAATATATCTAATATAATGAGTGTATTAATTGGGGTGTTCCTCTGCGGAGGGCACTTGAAGTGGTCGATTTTCTCTTTGAGAGATTGACCGCTTTTTTAGTTTTAGAGGGATGAACCCTTGCCACGAGCGGAAGTTCCAAAACGGAACTTCCGGGTTGTTACTGGATTTTCTGTTTGCACAGCAGTTGATGTCTTTTGATGTCGGCTGCTTTTTATTTTTAGTTCCTATCTTGAAAATCCCCCCCAACATATATCTAGCTTGAAATAAATTCCGCCATAATTATTATAAAAATTGATCATATTACTATATATAGTAGTATTTTTTATTTAGCTTTAAAAAACACCCAATAATTAGGTAAAATGATTAAGTGGTAGATTGAGTGAATTGCAAACTTTAATAATTAATACTCCTATACTGCTAAAAAAAACAAATCGGAGCAAAAATGGAACTTAAAAACGATCAAGATAAAGCAAATATCATTGACGACAGTGATCAAATAAAGTTATTAAGAAAATTAATGATAACTAAACGATTGAATTTTCTGATTGGTTCAGGTACTTCTGCAAAATCGATCGGATTAATGGATGACGCTCCTGATGACAATGAACTTGTAAAGAAAGTTATAGGCGTAAGCAAAGTACTTTTGGAAAACGATCTCTCATCTGATGACGAAGAAACTATCAAAGAGAACCTAAACGAATACAAAGATTTTATCAAATCAATTATTGATGTCATAAACCTGTCTAATTCTAGGCAAACACCCAAGTCAGTTAATATTTTCACAACTAACTATGACTTATTTTTTGAAAAATCTATTGATGAATTGCACAACACGAGCCGTTTTGTATTTAATGATGGCGCCAGAGGGTATTTCAAACGTACTTTAGACAGTTCAAACTACAATCAGGTTGTGTCATACAAAGGCCTGAATGACAACTATATTAGTGAAATTCCATCAATTTCTTTGATAAAACCCCACGGCTCAGTAAACTGGTCAAAAGAAGACGACAAAATAATAATCTCTACGAAAATTAGCGAAAATCCCAATGTTGTAAAACCCACAGGTAACGAAGAAAAAGATACATTTGTCAATAACCATTTTTATGAAATGCTTCGTGTATTTCAATTGGAACTAGACAAACCGCAATCAGTTTTATTTGTTATGGGTTTTTCTTTTCAAGATAAGCATATTGGAAAAATGATCAGACGGGCTTTACAAAATCCAGAATTGATAATCTTTGTGTTTGGCTATAATGATGCTGATGAGAAGACCTATTTGGATAATTTGGGTATCGATGTTGTCCCTAATAATTTGAGAATTTTAACTCCTAAAGATTTTGCTCCTTGTCATTGCACAAAAGATGGAAAAAAGTTAACTTTTCAATTACCAAATTTAACCAACATTATAAATGGAGCTTCGGAGGAGGATTTGAAAGATGCCAAATCCAAGTAAGAAATTAGGCGTGATTGTTGGTGTAGACGGTGACTTATCACAAGTTGGGATGTATTCCATGTCAAATGATTCGCAATTTCTTTGGTATGGCGAAATCTTAACTGGTCCCAAAATTGGAGCCTTTTTAACCATTAACCAAAACGATGTCAAAATTATTGCAACTGTTTCCCGTGAAAAAATCATCGATCAGCAAAATACCGTAAAAAGTGTTGAATTCGATAATCGTTTTCATAAAGACTCGATTAATCGAATCGTCACCCTAAAAACCAAGGGTGTAATTGAAGATAAAAAATTTCAAGTCACTAGTCAATACGTGCCCATGGTCGGAAACGAAGTTACCTTGACCACAAAAGAAGAGCTTAATCTGATTTTTGGACTCGAAAAAGGAGAAGATTCAATTTATATCGGAAAATCCATTCTAGAAGGTCAAGATATAAGACTACCAATTAACAAGTTTTTCGCCTCTCATATAGGCATTTTTGGAAACACTGGAAGTGGGAAATCTAATACTCTACATAAGCTATATCTTGAACTAATTAAATATGATTTATTTGGTGTCATCTTTGATACATCTCAATTTTTCGTAATCGATTTTAATGGAGAGTACGTTGCAGAAAATATGTTTGGTGTTACCAATAACAAAGAAATTTTTGAAATCAACACTAGAAACGAGAAGGAAGGTCGTAAACTACCAATTAAAAAGGACTACTTATTCGATGCTGATATTTTGGCAATCCTTTTTGACGCAAGACCAGCGACTCAGGTGCCTTTTATACGCAATGCTTTAAGGGAATATAAAAAGAAAATTAAAGATGGGGAAAGTTTTGCGGATACTGAAATTGGATTACTAATTTCAATATTAAAAAGTTATAAAAGCGTTAGTGCAGAAGCGCTTGATAATTGGATAAAAGCAGCTGAATCCATCGGGATTAATCCAACAACATTGGAAAATCTAAAATATATACTTGTTAAAAACAAGTTTGGGGTCATGGACATGTTTTCTCCTGATAAAGTACCCGTGTTAGAAGACGGACAAATTACTACACATGGATACAAATATTTCAACATAGATGCCTTAAAAACAAAACTAGCGGAAAACTTTGATGAGGCTTCTGAAATCTACAAATTATCATTTTTTCTTGAGTTTCAGAAAGTTTATGTTTCTGCTTGGAAATCAACAAATATTGAATTCATTAACCCTCTGTTTCACAGGATCAAATCAGCATTTGAAAGTCTAGAAAAAGTCATAGAGATTAGAGAACAAACTGCTGATAAATTCGGCGGAATTAATATAATATCGCTAGTTCACGCAAATCAAGAAATAAAAAGACTAATCCCAATGTTGCTGTCTAAGATGATTTACGATGAGCAAAAATCAATGGTCGCCGGAAATACTGTCACCCAAACGAAGCACCTAATAATCGATGAAGCACATAACATTTTAAACTCCGAATATCATAATAACGGAGACAGTTGGCAGGACTATCGATTATCGGTATTCGAAGAAATCATTAAAGAAGGACGAAAGTTCGGTTTTTTCCTTACTTTATCAAGCCAGCGACCTGCAGATATATCTCCGACAATCATGTCGCAATTGCATAATTACATTATCCACAGATTGGTTAACGAGAAGGATTTAAAAATGCTGGAAAACACCATGCCAACCTTGGACAGAAGTTCTTATCAAATGATTCCAAGTCTTGGACAAGGTGAAGCAATAATAACTGGTAATTCAATGCAAGTACCGGTTTTTGTTAAGATCGAAAAAGAAGAAGTAATGCGTCCAAAAAGTGATGACGTTGTCTTGACTGAGCTTTGGATGTCATCAATATTAAATTAAATCAAATTAATAATTATTGTTAATACTATGGGATTAAAAGGAGTAAAAATGGATACAATGGAATTACGCCGGTGGGTTGATCTTAAGGAAGACGACCACCACGATTTCAAACAGGTGTGGCACTCTAAAGAAAAAAATTACGAACTAGTAAAAGATATCTTTAGTTTTGTAAATACGACACATCACGACGACTGCTTTCTTATTTTTGGTGTGTCTGACAACCAGGAAGTTATTGGGATCGAAAATGATGAAAATCGTCGTAACCAAGCCGATTTGATAGACATGATTAATAAATTACCAATCTCTGGTGATCATAAACCTAAAATTAGAATTGAAACACTTAAATACGCTGAACACGAAATTGATGTTCTTAGAATTATCAATACAAATGCCGTCCCGATTTATTTAAATCAAAAATGGCCGAAAAAAGGATCCAAGAACTACCTCACTCCTGGCCAAATATTTATGCGTGAGGGTGATCGAAATGTTTCCATAGATGGAACTGCCGAATATCCCAAAGTAGAAAAACTTTGGCAAAAACATTTTAGATTCGATGTACCAATTCTGGAAAGATATAGTTACGTACTACAAGACGTGGAAAATTGGTCCTACTATGAAAATAAAGAGGGATACGGTTTCTTATATAATTTAAATCCGGATTTTAATATGAATTTAGTACGTGATGATGAAAACAGGGCTGATATTAAGCCTTTCTCGCTTAATTATATAGATTGTACAATTAGTTGGAGCATGTTGAAAGTAAACTATCGACAGATTACGATCAAAGAACTAAGTGTTGTTTGGCTTGATGGCGGTCGTGTTATTTCAGTATCTCCAGAGGTTAGCCAAATGAAATTCTCTAATGATGATTCATTTTACTATTACTTTATAGCTGGAACAATGAAGGGCCTGATTCAAAAACTTTTTGAGTTTTACAACTATTCAAACAAAAGTTTAGGTGCAGCCCCTCTAGCAGAATTTTATGAAAGTGTAGTTTTTTTCGAGTCTGAATCCGAAATGAAAAATATAGAGCATATTGTTTCAAAAAATTGGGATAGTATTTCTAAAGAAATAGAACCTACAAAAGAAGAATTAAAAATTATACCAGACGCAGTCATTAACAATTGTAGAAATCAAAGTTTAAAACCACCAAAAGAAGTGTTTGCCATTCTTTTAAGACAACAAAAATTAGCAAAAGAAATTAAAAAAATCCTACCAATCTACCGTCTTAAAAAAGATAATAAGTAGAATCTAAAATAAATTTTAATTAGTACTCGTAGTATAGAAAGTTTTAATGAATGAATGATTTAATAGAAAAACTTTTCCCAATCAATAATCTTGGCATTGTGGCCTCACTAATTTCTACAATAATTGTGACAATTACATTTTGGCTAATTGATACTGTAAAGGGAAATCCCTGGGATCAAGCGGTTATCCTCAAAAAAGTTGTTAACTTTAAACTATTTCTTATAGGACTGATATGTTTAGTATTACCATTCCTACTTTGGGCAATCCCATTCTTTCGTATTTTATCGTTAATAGTTTTCGGTGGCGGTTTAATAATTCTTAGCGTAATTATATTCCGTTCAGTTAGATGGCTGTCTGATTGGAGTGAGTCATATCCAAATGGAGTTCGATATAGTTGGAGAATAAAGACACTTCTTGATAAATCTTTGGATGATAAACAGCGTTTACAGATTTGGGAAAAATACCTCGATTTGTTTTCTCAACAAAATAAGTACCATTATGAGGATACCTATAATGGAAATCAATTTTTAGATTTTTTTAAAACTATTTATGCTCAAGGTTCAAGCAATTTAAAACTATATTTCTTAACTTTAACTAAGGAATATTTAAATGATTTATTTTTATCTAATCGGATTAAAGAGAGCGATTTTCTCATATTTGGTTTTAATGAGTTGTTCAAATTAATAAAATCTAGTGATGATATTGAACTTTATTACACGTGGCTTAGTATCATAAGAAAAGAATGTAATAACGTTAGTAATAATGACTTTCGTTCCCATGAATTTTTAAAAGCTATCTATTCAATAACCCCGAATAGTCTTACTGCAGAAAACAATCCCATATTCGACGAGTTAGCAAATAACCTCTGCAATTTGTTATGGTTTAGAGATAGAGAAGGACAGGATTATAACCTTATAAACAAACAATGGAGAATAGATAGTGAATCATTATTTGAACCAAACAAAAATGGAATTTCGCAATCTTATTTAATTAGCGCTTTCTTAAACAAAGTAAATGAAGTAGAATCCAAAAATTCAGAAGATAGGTTATCCTTAGGATTAAAACTAGATTATTTGTTTATTAATATAACTTCCAATGCAGACCCAATTAATTTTGGTATCTTATCCAAACTCTTTAACATAAAATATCATCCCCCTTTTGACACAGACTGGAGCGAATACTTGTTTGAAGAACTTAGTTGTCCTCTTACTTTTGGTTACATTGAAAGAAGTATCATTGGAAAATCTGGCAGCAATGAGGAATTCGAAAAATATTATATAAGCCAAAAAAATATTCAAGAATTGGAAAGTATGAAAGTTGCAATAAAATCACTTCCAATACTTAAAAATCGTCCCCTATCTCAGAAATATATCTCTAAACTTGAAAAAACATTCGAATCAAATGAATTTCAAAAATTAATTCTGACTGATAATCGGATCAGCAACAGCTATATATCTAGATATAAAGAGTCAATTAAAGATGTGAAAAAGGAATTAAGTAAGATTGATAACTAGCTTGAACTAAAATTTACATTTTGAATCTAAACAACCTTCTGTTTATAAATATCAGTCCATTTAACAACTGTGTATTGTTTCTTTGGCTTCTCTTCAGGTTCTGGAATTCCAAATAAACTAGTTTGTTCGCTATATCCATTAACAGTTCCTGTTGGATCACCATCTTCGATAATCGAATCAAAAGTATATTCTGTTCTTTGAACCTTCCTTATTTTCCCAGAGATTAATTTCCACTCACTAAAAATAATGGGACTCCCATCAGATTTTACTCTTTTAAGTGCATCTCCTTGAACCATATTTGCTCGAATAATAACTTTAGCACTTTCTAAAACATGCTTATCAGCAGCCTTCACATCAAAATTTGACCTCACATGGGTCGTGTAAATGTCAGAGAAAGTCATAATCATGTTCATAATCAAAATTTCAATGTTATCTTCAAGAATCTCAATTCCGTATAAACTAGAAAGTGAAATTAGACAATTTTCGCCGTACTCTTTATCTGAATGACTTTGTCCAATCGCATAAATCATTTTACGCTTCAATATTTCAACCAAAAAAGCACCTTCTCCTGCGGAAGGTTCCAAAAAAGTTGCCGTTAAAGAATGCAACTTTTCTTTTATTTCAGGCTGATCAAGCATATACTTCACGGTTTTTTTGGGTGTAAATATTTCACCATGATTCTTAACTCGTTCAGCAGATTTAATAAGCCTCTCTTCCACTAATCCATTGCCTGTACTTTCGTTTCAATAAAGTTGATTTCATCTTCTGATAGATCATATTTTCTATACAATTGCTGATCTATTTCTGTTATAGATTTTGACCAATCAATATCAGAATTAGGAGTGAAATCTTGAAGTGGAATAAGTCTCCAAGCATCCTTATTGCCGTTTTGTGTTACTTTCAGGATACCAAGCATTGTTCTTGCAAATTTTGTTTTTATATATTTTAGCGTAGAATTTGCCTCGTATTCTGAATTGAAATTGCCTATACTAATAAATGTTTGTGTATTCCCTGTTCCTGGTTTACCTATAAAAGGACTACTTATGACTTCTCCTAAAGATCCACTTCCATTTGCATTAGGAAGATATACTTTCCAGTTGTTAAAATTGGGGCCACTTAATATATAGTCTTTTCTAATGTACCTATAAGTTCTATGTTTATTTCCTATTCCATAAATTTTTATATAACTTTTATTATCATTTGGAATAAATTCAAAGAAAATGTCATTCAAATTATCAAATACATTAGATTTTAAATCATACTTATGTCCATTGCTAAGACGATTAACTACTGAAGGGTGTTCTTTATGCATTAAATCCGTAAATTTATAAGTTTCAGCTGCATAAACAATTTTATCTAACCCCATATTTGTCGTTTTATTTAGTACTTTTTTCATGATTGAAACCAATGAAGTATATGGCACAAAAATTCCTGCTGGATTATATAAATCATGTATAGAAGAGAAAAAATGCTCCTTATCATATAGTGTTATTACTACACCACCTTTTATATCAGTTTTGGGAAAAACTGAAGAACTATCCGATACATATTTAATAATTTTAAAATGATTATCTGAAAGCATTTTTCTATTCCAATTTTTTGGAGTGCTTCCTGTTCCAAAC
The DNA here is from genome assembly GCF_033095985.1 of Xylocopilactobacillus apicola. NCBI lineage: Bacteria > Bacillati > Bacillota > Bacilli > Lactobacillales > Lactobacillaceae > Xylocopilactobacillus > Xylocopilactobacillus apicola. Next base: position 172,219 of record NZ_AP026802.1, on the reverse strand, counting down.
AAAAACCTTGCCGGAGTGATTAAAATAACTAAATCCGATAATTTATAGGATAATTCCATAAATTCATTATAAATAGGTGGGGCAAACTTATCATTATCTCCTCTACTTTCATCCTGATACGGCGGATTTCCGATCACTACGTCAAACTTCATATTATTAAGCATCCCCTTAATCTTCTTAGCTTCTTCATCAACATCTTTTTTAGAATCTTCAACAATATTCTTAACGAACTCAATATTCGTATCTAATCCACGAAAACCAGATAAAGTTCTTTGGGTAATTGCCTTTGCCATCGGAGTTTTAGCAATTACAAAAATATTATTCTTTAAAATTTTTGCCCATAGATCGAGTTGATCTCCAAAATCAAACTTGCCAGCATGTTCATTATTTAACTTTTGATATTCTTGCCAATAGATCGACATCGTTGCATAGAGTGGATAAAGTCCGGTCTTGGAATTAATTTCTAAAATATGGCTTTCAGGGTTAAAAATTTGATTTGTATACTCTGTTTCAATCCAATGATTAGCTCTTTTACCCTCAATTGTCTCATACTGATAATGTTCGTCAAAGAAAGAATATCCTCCAAGTGTCATCCCTAATTGCATATTAACAACTCGCCAAGGGGTTAAAACTGTTTCTTTATCAGGGTTTTTAAAGGTACTAAATATTGCCGTCAACTGTTCAACTCGTTCAATTGGATCTAATTTATCAAGTGCTTTAACCCGCCGTCGGATGATTTTCCCTGCTTCAATAAATACATCTTGATCAAAATATTTAGTAAATTGCTTAAAGAGTTCTTTCGTCACACCTTTTGGCATAAATTCAATCCAAGACTGATCATCAACATTTTTTATAAACTTCTTAATATCAACATCTTCTTCGAGCTCTACATCCATTCCATAAATCATCAACGGAATTCGGATTGAAATTGACCGCAAAATCGAAATCAAAGTTTTACGTTGTTTCTTTAACGAATTCATTTTGTCGATTGCAGCCTGTTCTTCCAAAGAACGCTCTTTTTTTGGCTTCTTTTCAGCTCGAACTGCTGCTTCATACTCTTCATCGGAAAGCCCTTGATGATTGATATCTACTTTAAGTGGTTTCTTGTCAGCTTGAGTTGTCCCCACAATAGCCTTCAAATTATCAAAGTCTTTAAGATCCGCATCTTGGATTTTCAAAAGTTCATCGCTATAAAGAGAATCATCATCAAACCCTGAACGAACCGCTTTCTCAGCATAGACTCTTTTAATTTTTGCCAAAAGAGAATCAACCTTGAAAGCCTTCATTCCCTGACCAGTTTCCCCGATGATCGGCAAAAAATTCATCAGTTCGCTCATTTTTTCTTTTTGAACCGAACTAGTGACTTTTCCAACACCTGTTTTTAACTGCGTTGATTCTGCCATAATCGTCAATGCTCGATCAGGGGCAAAATCAAAAATATAACAATTGGTTTTCTGACCAAAAGTTGGTGATGAATACGGAGTTTGTGCTCGAAATGCTGCCTGCAAATACTGCATTGCACTGTTAGTATTAGACAAGAACAGAACTCCTGTCCATGGCTTAATTGTCACTCCCGTTGTAAGTTTACGAACTGTTAAGGTAATCGTCTTAGTATTTGCGGGATCTGGCTTCATCGCTTCGTTCACTCTTTTAATATCACTTTCAGAAGTGATCCCATTATCACCGTTACGGACAACATTCACAATATTGTAGTCCATGCCAAAAACCGGATGTCTATTCATCAAATCTTCTAAAGCATTAGCTTCCTTAACTCCTGGCATAATCCACAACGTGTGTCTTAATTGATTTCGAAAATCCTCAGTTGAAAAAGGATAATTGGTCTTCTTATCAGGAGTTGAAATATTATCTAAAAATTGTTTCACTTTTGCTTCATAAACGAATTGATCATGCTTATCTACTCTAAAAAACTCTTTAAAATTAAAAGATTGTCTTTCATCAGTAACAAATCGGGAATCGTCAAATTTTTTCTGCATTTCAAAGGTATACATTGATACCTTAGGCAAACCATCATATGGATTCTTTTCATCCGGGTGATCATTTGACCAGTCATACTTTGCCTTTTGCTCCATCACATAATCCCAAGTATAAACTTGATCTTCTTCATACTGATCCATGAGATTAAATGGTGTTCCCGATAGTTCCAGCAACTTGGTATGATCTTTTTGGACCACTTGATCTAAAACCTGCTGGGCTAATTCAGTTTGCGTTCCTTCATGAGCCTCATCAATAATTACTAAATCCCAATCCGTGTTGAACAATTCACGATTCTTATCGATGGTGCCACCAACAAGCTCAGAACCTCGAAGATCTTGCAAACTTGCAAAGTATACAAACGGTTTATCTGTATTGGCTAAATAAGAAAAGTCTTCTCCTTCTTTTTTAGAACCATAGATATAGCCTGCTTCACCCATTCCGATTTTGGTGAAGTCATCAAACCAACCCTGATCTACGACTGGTCGATGGGTCATAATTAAGACATGTTTGTATTTTTCATCTTTAATTAATTGAAGTGCAGTTAGAGTTTTACCAAAACGCATTTTCGCATTCCAGAGCATTTTGTGGTGTTTTTTGAAAGTTTGCTCAGTTTTCTTAACAGCGTCTGATTGTTCTGGTCTCAAAACTATTTTAATTGGTGTGTTTAAGTTTGGCGCCTCAATTGAACTACGACCTTCTTTAACTGCCTTAATTGCTTTTTTGGCAGTATCTAAGTCGGTTTTAAACCATTCATTACCTTCGCCAACTTCTTTTTTCTCAATTCCAGAACGAAGAAGAACATCATGTACATCGTAATCACGAAACCAATAATGGTCAGATTGACGATAAGCTAGTTCTGCCCACTGCAAATTGTAAGGAACCCCTGCAGTCTTCATATAACTGCCCACTCGCTTATCAGCAGCACTTCTTAAATCTTCACTGTTTGGTCTACTATCCATTTCAAAGCTAGGAATCGAAGCATCGCCGATTTTTTCCAAACCTCGGTATTGAGGCCATTCTCCATCTTCATTATCAGCCGTTTGAACATAGATTAGTTTTCTTTCAGCGGTTTGATATGTAACACTCTGATGCGGTTCGACAAATTTATTTACTTTTAATTCAGGATCATAATAGGTACGGACAAACCAAACTAAAATATGGTACATCTTCTGTAATCCCTTATACCCATCCTCTTTTGACGCTTTTTTCAGGGTATGAGCAGCCTCGTTACCAGATTGTTTTAAATAATAAAAATCATCTAATACCTCTTTACTTGCGAGATTTCGTTCTTTTATTTGTCTTAAACGGTCATTGAAGGTGCTTCGGTCATCCACTTCAACAAATTCTTGATCTAGTATTTCTGAAGCAACATTTTCGGCTACTTTACGAATCGATTCAAATTCATTGCTGAATTTACCATCAGCATATAAATCCTCTGCGTCGTGAGCTGTATCATAGTAAGCTTGGGTATATAAATTATTTTGTAAAAATTCAAAATTACTTTTAGTTGTCGTTTGTTTTTCCATTATGAGACCTTTATATAAATTATTATAGTTATAATTATAAAACTCGAACCATCAGCGAACATTAATAAACTTCAATAGTCATTAATTTTAAATTTATTCAGTTTTAGTAGTTTTTCTATTTCTTGCTAAACTGTCTTCATCCTCACCTTTAGCTATACTATGTTTCTTTGTATTAGTAATGGCTGAAACCCACGCATCTAAAGAATCTGAGGTTAAGAAAATTTCTTTTGAATCATTATCAAATTTAAATGGAGTCTGTCTAAACTGTTCAGCCATTTCATTAGATCTTTTTATATTTTCCCATTCAAAGTCATTAGCCTCTCCGTTGTATTTAGCGAGTGCTTTTGCGAGTTTTCTGTCTTCTTTTATCTTTTTATATATTCCCTCACGTTCCCTGTCATCAACTTTAACTGAATAAGTTCCAGAAATCATATATTCTGGTTTAACATTATTTTCAACGGATATAAATTTTTCGAAATTTAATTTGGCCATCTTTATTTTTGAATCATTTAACCCAAATATATCTTCATACTCCTGCACATCAAATATATATTGAACTATATTGCTGTTTCTATCTAAAACTTCAACATAACAAACACCATAGGGAAGAGACTTTCCATTATGTTCAATATCATTAATATTTAGAAGACTATCAATAATTGTTAAAATAAATCTCGTTTTTATTTTAGTCGTTCTTAAAGCTTTAATATAAAATCTATAAGTATTGCTTTCATCTGAATCTGTCAAAATATAAAATCGTATATTTTCAAAGTTTTTTAAAGGCGGTAAATCCTCATTTAGTTGATCATTTATTTTATTAATTCTTGAAAGTTCATTTGTATATTTTTCTGTAACTTTTCTATAAAAGTGCACATCTGTATTGTTACCATTAGTTTCAACATTTTCTAAGCAAGACTTAGCATCTTCAAATTTACTGACTGGATCACTCTCTAATTCCTGAGAAACTCCAGAAAATTTAATTTGTTTGACAAATTCATCAAACCCCTTTTTAATGTTTACTTTTCTAAAATTCTTAACTTGTCCAAACGACTGACTTCTGTTGGGAGATTGCCACCCTACTGCATAAAAATTATTTGTCATATTTATTATCTTTCAATTCACTGTCTTCAACTTCAATATCCGTAATTATAAACGTCCTCGCAAGACTTCCAGCAGTTCCGATGCTATTTAATTTTTTAACACCCGATAATATATCAGTATTATTAGAAAAATAAAAAATATTATATCTATCATAAGTAACCATTAGCTGAACACCAAATAACGGTAAAACAATATTGGGAAATACATCATTACTCATCATCATTAAGATAAAAAAGTGATTATTATAGCAAAAGAAATTAAAACTTGATCCTCTTTCAAAAAATTAAAGATTAGTGAGGGAGCAACTATCGACGTAGTAAAAGAAATAAACCCAGAATTGACTTTGATTCCCTTTTGAGACTGGATTACATAATGCTCGCCATAGCTCTTTTTCTTTATATTAAAGTTTAAAACAACATTGTTAACTGTATTTTTCGAATTCATTTGAGCTTTTTCTAAATGGTTCTTTATGTAAAATCCAGAACAAATGATGAAAATTATAGTAATTAAAATAATAAATAAGCTGCTCATCCCCATCATTTTTTTCAATCTATTGTTTGCTCCAAACTCGACCAACAGTAACGCTGGGGCGAACGATGTAAAAAAATAAGCAATTCTAAATAATATCGGGGTTCCAAATAGCAATTTTTTCTCCAAAACATTTAAGTATGCTACTACACAAGTCTTACATGTATTAACAATCAAATTATAACAAATATTGTCATGCATAACTATTATATGCGTTACTACTATACGAAGAACCATTGGTTTAACAGCAAAGAATAGTATAATGTCATGGATCGAATGAATGACTTCAACGAAAAATTGCCCCAAAAGAAGCAAATGGATTTCACTGATATCAAAATTTCGGTTGAAAAATACTCAAGCGAGATCATTGACTACGATTACTTAATCGAGCTTTTAAATAACTATATGGATGAAAAAACGCCAGAAAACGAAGCTGCAATCAAGGAACACGTTGCGTCATCAAACTCGGTTGAGGAGTTGGATCTGAGACGCTTGTTAGAGGGTATCTTGGCTGGACATTTCCACAAGCACTTTACGTCTCAAAGTTTTAACGATGTAATCAAGGAAATCCACAAAGAGAATCAAGAACTCGAACTTAATCGCTGGGCATATGAAAATGGCTATAATTCAGAAGATATCTTAGAAGCCTATCATTTGTTCATCCCTGGAGTTGAGCTCAAAGATAACCCAAGTTTAAATAGCAAGATTAATGAAATTAATATCAAATTGGATCTAAAATTTAAAAAGAAAAAAGAACTTAAAGATAAGCTCATCATGAAGTTCCAAGAAATGGATAAATAAATTACAAATAAGTAAGCAATCGGAGCAACGTTTTGGACTATGAATCTATCATTGGCTATAAAAACGACTTATTAAACCGAAACGGATATGAATCATATTCCAGTTTAGATATCAATGAGTTTCTTAAAAGAATCAGGGTTTTATCAAAAGACTACGAAAATGACGGGAAGTGGGGCATTACCGCAGGAGGCCTATTGTTCTTTGGGAAAAACAACGCAATAATCCATGCTTTTCCGCATTTTCAATTAGATTACTATGACAAAAGTCATCCTGAAAAAGATCGGTGGACAGATCGCATTTCATCCATCGAAAGCGATTTAAACATTTATACCTTTTTTAAAACAGTGGAACAAAAGTTATATTCAACAATAGAGAACCCTTTTACAATCGATAAAGAATCGGCTCAAAGAATTGACCACAAAACTCCAATGACAATAGCACTTAGAGAGGGTTTAATCAATATGTTAATGCATACCGATTATTTTGGTGATCTTCCTTTAATTGTAAATAACTATTTAAACTATTACGAGTTTGCTAATCCCGGTAAAATGAAAGTTCCACCGCAAATTTTTTCTACACCAATGACTCAATAAACAGAAATGTTATAATTTCTAAATTATTTGTACAGGCGGGCTATGGTGAAAGAGCTGGTCACGGAGGAGAAAAAATATACGAATCATCTTTGCTTAATAAATATGCCCCTCCTGAAATTAAAACTAATGTTGAAAAAACCATTTTAAAAATTTGGAAAGTTGATTTCCTAAGTACCTTTCAAGGGGAGGAAATCAACGAAAGAGAGAGGATAATATTAAAGTCGATAATTAGTTCACCTGGAAATTCTTTATCTCATAAACAAATTGAAACAATTACCGAATTGACTCGAACTCAAGTAACCAATTCCTTAAACTCACTCATACAAAAAGGAATAATCGAAAAATATGGAAAATCAAAGTCAACTAGATATGGAATATTCCAAACTAAAGAACAAATTTTAGCAGATTATCAAGCGCTTCCTGAATTAATCAGAACCGCTCTCGATCAATATTAAAATCACAAATAATTTCTGAACTTTCTGCAGCCTTTTTACCTCTTTCTGCAGGTTTTTCATTACTTTCGCTAGCATACCACTCACTGAATCAAAATCAATTCCTGCATGACTTCCAAATTATTATCGATTGGATCAAACGGCGCTTGAATTTTGCTGTTGACTGGCTTCCGGTAAATATCTAAATTGCAAAAATAATAATTCCACCGTTCTAAGTTATTGCTCCGATAAGAGCTGCCGCCAAACGACAAATCAGCAAAGTCCATGTAACAATTAATTTCGAACAATTTTCATTATTTTTTCTTATTTAAATTTGAACCCGTGCAATCCTTAACAAAAAAGACAAACGCTCAAGTTGTCCTTTCATTTGTCTTTATTGCCTTTTAATTTTAATTTGTTTGTCAACTGAGTTGTGGCACGATAATTTTGTTCCATTTTATTTAAGCTGCCCTGCACCGTTCCCAAGAAAAGAATGTTAGCAACGTAAGTCTCGCCAAAAAGTGAGGTAATCGCCCCAATTCTTAAAAGTGACTCGGTTGGTGGCAAAGTGATTACACAACTGGCTGTCTCGCGTAAAGGATTGCTAGACTTTCGAGTTACAACAATTACAGGCGCCCCATTTTTACGAGCTTGCTGAGCCATCAAGACCACTTCCTTGGTGAAACCGCCGTAAGAAAAAGCGATCAACACATCATCTGCCGTCATGTAATAAGCCCGCTCCAAAGCTGTATGAGTATCACGATCAAAAATAGCCAATTTACCAGCTCGAATCAATTTCTGATAAAGATCTTGTGCTGCTAATGCCGAGGCACTAACCCCTGCTAAATAAATTCGGTTCGCATGACGCAAAATTTTAATTGCCTCTTTCAAAGCTGCTTGATCTAATTCATTAAGAAGATCATTAACTGCCTCTGTTGTTGTTTGGCTTAGCTTATGCATCATCGTCGATAAGTCATCCTCATCTTGTACCAAAGGATCTAGCGGGGTGTCGGGGATGAACTGATCTTCTTCTCGGGCGAGCGTCAACTTAAACGATCGCAAATCGGCAAAACCAAATAAACGAACAAAGCGGATCACCGAAGCGTCTGAAACCCCACTAGCATGAGCAATTTGTGAGGTTGTTTGATTTAAAAAGGAATCTGGATCATTAAGAACTTGCTGAGCAAGTGCCCGATTGACGGGGCTCAGTCTTCTTAAACGTGCTTGAATCGTCTCTAAAAGGGTCATTGTTATTCACCAAGAAAATAATCATTTAATGTAATCATCTCATTCATCAAAAGAACGCGAAAGCCGCTCAAGGATATAAACTACCGGGATTTGGCTCGTCAAATTAATTGTATACCCTATAATTTTTGGCTCCAACATATAGTCGAAATTAATATCTGATAATTGAGCCAAAGTATTATCTGAATTGTTCGTAATACTAATGATCTTAACGCCTTTTGCTTTGAAGTTAATTACTCTTTTAATAACATGATCAGTTTCACCACTAACCGAAAGAACAATTAAAGCTCGCTTGGGAAAATCTTTTTTTCCAAGCTGAATTGGATATGAGGAATCAGAAATTACAAAAGCACTTTGTCCGTTATTAACAAATTGTCGGGCCCCGTACTCAGCCAAATAACCTGAAGTGCCAATTCCAAAAAAAACGAAATCGAGACAGTCCTTGGCAATTTTCTTAAATTGATCAATTTTTTTATCGTAAATCCGAGATAATGATTGTTGAAAATACCACCTAGCTTGGTAGGTAATGTCGTCAGTTACTGGTAAATCTTCAGCACTATTTTTTAGCTGTTCACACAAATCTTCATAGTGAGCATATCCCATATCTTTAACTGTTCGCACAACTGAAGCTGGCGACACTTTCAACTTTAAAGCCAGTTGGCGCAAACTATAATTGACCACTTTATCTGGTTTAGACAGAATAAATTGATAAATTTTGAGCTCGGTTGGCGTGAATTTACTTTTAGCTTTCATAAAAAAATATCCTCACATTCAATATAACAATCAGCTTGTTAAATGGCTGTCAAAAATGTTATAGCTCCAAAAATAATTCCAGGAAAATTTGCCACGGCGATTGAAAAATCTCGTGGTTTTTTTCCAATTCCATATATAAACCATAAAGTAGAGTTAATCATTGCTACAAGGGGCTGCAATGGATTACCTTTAGCACCTGATAAATTGTCCATAATTTGCGGCAAATAAGAAACGTACATCAAAATCGCCATCACAGCTGCTGCAATACCCAAAATTTTTATAAATTTACTATCTTCCACATCTAATCTCCATCAACCATTTTTCTACTCATTAATCAATTTCAACTTATCACTAGGTATGATAACTTTTCTAATAATAGCTAAAATATTGCGTTTCATATCTAAAGTTGGGTTAATAAAAAACGAGCAGTCATGTAATTATACCCAGCAATATCTGTAGTTGCAAAATCTTTTTTTAACAGGAATACCACTGAAAAAAGCCATGAATGTCCGTTAAAAAGTCACTGATGATATTATCAAAACGAATCATCATTTAAATATCGCTACTGAATACCTAAATTTGTGTTTTAAGTAAAAACCCGATTGAGCTCACGCCACAATCAGGTTTCTAATTAGGCTTGTAAGGCTGCCTCTGCCGCTGCTTCTTCTTTTACTTTGTCATTATCCATACTCTTAAAGAAGAAGAAATAAATCATCGCATCTACAATTATCTCTACTAGCTGTAAAACCGCACCCGAGATATGGCCGGTCGATAAGTAGCCCGAAAGAAGCGGTGGAGTGGTCCATGGTACCATGACCCCAAAAGTTCTTGCCACCCAACCAAATTTCATCGACGTATAAGTCATCACAACATTACTAAGCGGCGCCAAGATATAAGGGATCGCCATTTTGTAGTTCAAAACAATTGGCAACCCGAAGACGATCGGTTCATTAATATTAAATATTGCCGGTCCAACCACTAATTCTCCAAGTACTTTAAACTCTTTACTTCGCGACATAAAAGCAATCATAAGTGCTAAACCTAAAGTTGCCCCACAACCACCAATTCTGATAAAAATTTCAAAAAACTGCTTAGTTACAATGTTTGGTAATGGTTTGCCAGCAGCTTGAGCAGAAGCATTTTCAGCTAATGCTGCAAGTAACATTGGCGATGTAATTCCGGTTAAAGTATTGGCTCCGTGAATCCCAAAAAGCCATAGAAAACTAACAATAAACTCAATAACTAACGCCCCACCTAAAGTATTTGTCAAATGACCTAGTGGAGCTTGCAAGAAGAAAGTAATCACATTAGGAATACTCTTCATTGGAGTTGCTTCCACTCCGAGACGCACTAACCAAACTACGATTAAGACGATTGCGCCAGGAAACAGTGAAGCAAACGAATTACTAACTGCTGGCGGAACGGTATCGGGCATTTTGATCGTTAAATTCTTATGTACCAACCAAACATACAGATCCGTCACAAATAAGCCGACGATCAATGCGATAAATAATCCTGATGAATCTAACAGTTTCAAAGGAATCCATAGAGCTCCTTTTTTATCAATTTGCATTGGAATTGTTAAAATGAACGCACCAATTGCCACAATCATGCTGGAAAATGCGTCTATCTTATAACTTTTTGCCAAATTATAAGAAATCCCCGCAACGGCAATTAAACCCATGATATGAAATGAAGCGTTCGTTGGATACTGCACGATCGTCGCCCAGTTTGCCCCAAACGTCTGAGTCATAAATGTCTGGTAACTCTTAATTGGAAATTGACCAATCATCATAAAAATTGAACCAATAATAATCATTGGTACAGCCGCCGTCATCCCGTCACGTAAAGCAATCAAATGACGAGAGCCTGCGATTTTGTTAAAAAAGGGAATTAATTTTTCGTTTAAAAAACTACTTTTTTCTTTCTGTCCCACTGTTCTCTTCTCCTAAATACAATTCTTTTAATTTACTTACTTTGCCTGAATCAAAATCAAGAACTTTTTCAGCGTAATTCTGAACATCCCCATAATTGTCCTTAATTAATTTTTCAGCACATTTCAAATATTTAGCTTTAACATAAAGCGAAATTGACAAAGCCTGCACCGCTTCTTCGCTAAATCCTTGTTTGCGATAATCATTTAAAATTTGTTCATTTGCGGTCTTACGGTTTTCGTTAGTGGCTAAATAGTCCTGCATAATTTGTTCATCACTAACATCTAATAACCAAAGGATTAAAGCGGCAGCATATCCAGTCCGATCTTTACCTGCAAAACAGTGAAACAAAGTCGCACCTTCACGATTTTCTAAAAGCAAATTTAGAAAATCACGATAACAATTTTGCGGATTAGGATTTATGACCATATCTTCGTAAACGTTCATCATATGTTGATCGACGTAATCGGACTTTCCGATTTTTGCTAAGTCACTTAAGCTGACCCCATTAGCTTTGGTCCCGTGCTGAATATCTAGATTAACCATTTTAACGCCTGGAAGTACGGTATCAGGCCGCTCTTTAATCTCTTTAGGTCCTCTAAAATCAATAATTTGTGTTAAATGATAATCTTTTACTAGGCTTTCTTGCGTATCTGGATCAAGAGCTACGGGCTCGCCAGAACGCAAAAGTCGTTTGGTTTTAACTGGCCGTCCATCACTTGAAACCAGTGTGCCTAAATCACGAAAATTAACTAAATTCAATTTCTAGCTCCTTAATCAAGTTTTTCACCATTGGATTTAATCACCTGTTGATACCAGAAAAATGAATCTTTTCTAAGCCGTTTTAAACTTCCTTTGCCCACATCATCGCGATCAACGTAGATAAAACCATAACGTTTGGACATCTCGCCAGTGCCCGCCGAAATTAAATCGATACATCCCCATGGAGTGTATCCCAACAAATCAATCCCATCTTCCACCACTGCTAATTTCATTTGTTCAATATGAGCTTTTAAATAATCAATTCGGTAAGGATCGTGAATCTTGCCGTCAGGCTCAACCTGATCAACGGCTCCCAGTCCATTTTCTACGATAAATTGCGGCTTGTGATATCGATCAGCAAGCCAATTCATCGCAATCCTCAGACCCTCTGGATCAATCTCCCAGCCCCATTCGGTTTTTGGTAAATGTTGATTGGGTGCAAAACTTTTAATACCTTGATAGCGATATTGCGGAGCTTCTCCAGGATTAGCGCTCACACACCGCGATTTATAGTAACTAAAACCGAGGTAATCAACGGTATTTTCAGCCAAAACTTCTAAATCTTCTTTAGTAATATCTAAATTCCAATTCTGTTTAGCTTGATAATTTTTTAACCACCATGGATATTCACCGTTCGCCTGAACATCTTCAAACCAGTAACGAGCTTGTGAAATTTTCTCTGCTTTAATAACGTCGGCTGGTTTAGAAGTTTGCGGATAAATTGGTGTCACCGCGACCATCGATCCAATTTTAAAATCGTCATTAATCTGATGCGCTAATTTGACGGCTTTAGCACTCGCTACCAATTCATAATGGGCCGCTTGATACATTGTCCGCTCAATATTTTCATCTGGCTGAACAATGAGACCCGAATCAACGAGCAGTGGTAACGGATCATAATAATTCGCCTGATTATTGATTTCATTAAAAGTCATCCAATATTTCACTTTATTTTGATAACGTTCAAAAACTGTCTGAGCATAATTCAAAAAGAAATCAATCAGTTTTCGACTGCGCCAACCACCATATTTAGTTACCAGGTTATAAGGCATTTCAAAATGCGATAAAGTAATAACCGGCTCAATCTGATATTTCAAACATTCATCAAACAATTGATCATAGAATTTTAAACCTTCTTCGTTTGGACTAGTTTCATCGCCATTTGGAAAAATTCGCGTCCAAGCAATTGAAGTCCGAAAACATTTAAACCCCATCTCGGCCATCAGCTTAAGATCTTCTGGGTAACGATGATAGAAATCAATTCCTTCATGATTAGGGTAATAAACACCTGGTTGAACTCCGTCAGTAATCTGGCGCTTAGATTCATTGCTTCCGGCAGTCATAACATCAGCAATGCTGACCCCTTTACCACCCTCGCGCCAGGCTCCTTCTAACTGATGAGCCGCAACTGCACCGCCCCAAAGAAAATCATCTCTAAATCCAGCATTTTCTTTCAAAAATTAATATCCCCCTCATTCGTGATAACGTTTACACCAGAGTTTAACATATTACCACCTTAATTGACGGTTTATCTTAAGATTTGTGTTTTTGAAAATAAAACAATCTTGTTTAAAGTTTGTGATATTTCCTTTGATAATCAGCAAGGGCATGATCTAAATTAGTATTATTTTTAGCAAATCTGATAAAAATCTGCTTTAGTTCCCGATAAGAATCTGTAATCTTATCCGCTGGGAGATATTGTTTTTCGGATCCAAAATTATTACTGATATCTGACAGTTCTTTTGCAAATCCTAAACTCAAACGAGCGATAAACATTGCTGCAAAACATCCGGCCTCACTGTCAGTTGGAATTGAGATTCTTTGTTCAAAAACATCGGCTAAAATTTGGGCACTTAAATCTGACTGAACGAATCCGCCGGTAGCGAGAATTTTGGTATAATCAAGCTTAGTTGCTTGGGCAACCAGATAAACGTTGAAAATTATGCCCTCCATCACTGAACGAATTAAATCCGCCTTGCTGTGATTTCGATTAAGCCCGACAAAAGTTCCCCGCGCATCGGCATCCCACAAAGGTGCTCTCTCGCCTCCTAAATACGGATAAAAAATTAAACCGTTAGATCCCGCTGGCGCTGAGCAGGCGAGTTTGATCACCTCGTCAAAGGCCTGAGCCTCACCATCTAATAGAGTTTCTCTTGCCCAATTAAAAACGATCCCGCCGTTGTTAATTGGCCCGCCAACCAAATATTTTCCCTTGACGATCGGATAACAAAATAACCGCGCATCCGAATCAAGAATTGGTTGATCCACTACCTCTCTCACTGCCGCTGAAGTTCCAACGTTAATTGTCAAAGTTTTTTCTTGGGTGCCAGCGATACCTAGCGTTGACAAGGCACCGTCTGTTGCACCCATCACGATCTTGATCGCTGGATTTAAATCCAGTTGGCGCGAAATTTCCAAGTGAACTCCGCTAATCGCCGCCGTAATCGGCACGACTTCTGGCAATTGACTTTCTCTAACGCCCACAGTTTTTAAAATATCTTGATCCCACTGCAAACTATTTAAATTAAACAAGCCCGTTGAAGCAGCCATGGATTCGTCAATTTGCAATTGACCAGTCAAACGCCAAATTATGTATTCTTTAATGCCAACCCAGTAAGATGTGCGTCTAAATAATTCTGGATCAACTTCTTTTAACCAAAATAATTTGTAAATCGGACCCATTGGATGAATGGGCAAGCCCGTCGAGTGATAAAATTTAAGGCCCTGACCGCTATTTTTAAATTTCTGAGTCACTGACATCGCACGATTATCTGCCCAAGTAATCACCCTCGTAAGCGGCTTAAAGTTTTGATCAAGCGCTAAAAGGCTGTGTTGCTGAGCAGACCAGGAGATAGCTAAAATATTCTGAGCTTCAACCCCCGCACATTTAATAACCGCCTGAAGCACTTCAACTACCGCTTGAAATATTTCCTCTGGATCTTCTTCTGCCTGATCAATCTCGTCTTGATAAAGACGATAACTTCGAGAGGCCTTCGCCAAAAGATGCCCATTGAGATCATAGAGAACTGCCTTCGTGTTCGTCGTCCCCACGTCAATGCCAATAATGTAGTTCATTAACCGACTCCTGACTTTCATAAATGTTTTTCTTTAATTTTAACCCAGCTTCGAAAATTACCAAGAGAAATAAATGTTTCAAAGAAAAAAACATTAAAAAACTTCCCATTGAATTTGAGAAGCTTTTTTGTAATTTATTCAGTTAAATCATCGCCGTTAGTCGCGATCACCTTCTTAAACCAATCAAATGAATCCTTGCGAGATCGCTCAAGAGTTCCCTCGCCCTTATCATTTTTGTCGACATAGATAACACCATAACGTTTCTCCATTTGACCCGTACCCGCCGAAACGAGATCAATCAAGCCCCACGGAGTGTAACCCATCAAATCAACGCCATCTTCAGAGACTGCTAATTTCATTTGTTCAATGTGCTTTTTGAGGTATTCAATTCGATAAGGATCATGAATTTTGCCGTCTTTTTCAACTTGATCAAACGCTCCCATCCCATTTTCCACAATAAAAATTGGTAAATGATAGCGATCAGTGAGCCAATTTAAGCTGTATCGTAAACCAAGCGGATCAATTTGCCAACCCCAATCAGTTTTCTCAAGCGCCGAATTGGTAACTTCTTCATTATGTCCTGGTGTTAAGTTGCTTAGCGGTTCATTTTCAGAAGATTTCACCACGTTCGAAGCGTAATAAGAGATCCCGACGTAATCAACGACTCCCGAATCTAGAGTGTATAAGTCTTCATTAGTAATATCCAATTTGAAATTTTGATTTTCCTGGTACTTGGTCAACCATTCTGGATAACTGCCCAATACTTGAACATCAGAAAACCAATAATTAGCTTGCATGACTTTTTGGGCTTTCAAAATGTCTCTTGGGTCTGGAGTCGCTGGATAAGTTGGGCCCATTGCCACCATACACCCAATTTCAAAATCCGGATTAATTGCATGACCGATTTGGACTGCCTGGGCGCTCGCAACCAATTCATAGTGTGCAGCTTGATACATTACCTGCTCAGCATTTTCGTTATCTTTAACTAAAATCCCCGAGTTTGTAAACAAGCCCCATTCATTAAGACTCGCCTGATTATTAATTTCATTAAATGTCATCCAATATTTTACTTTATGCTGATAGCGCTAGAAAACAACGGTTGCAAAACGCACAAAGAAATCGATCAAACGCCGATCACGCCAGCCACCATATTTTTCAACTAAATGATATGGCATTTCAAAATGCGATAATGTAATAACTGGCTCAATTCCGTGCGCCAACAAATCGTCAAATAAATCATCATAGAACTTTAATCCAGCTTCATTAGGTGCTGACTCATCGCCGTTGGGAAAAATTCGGGCCCAAGCAATCGAAGTCCTAAAACAATTTAACCCCAAATCTGCAAACAACTTAACGTCTTCATGATAGCGATGATAAAAATCAATTGCTTCATGATTAGGATAATTCTTCCCTTCTTGCACGCCAGGCGTGATCTCACGATCAACCCCGTGAGCACCTGCTGTCATAACATCGGCAATTGAAACTCCTTTGCCGCCCTCTTGCCAAGCACCTTCTAACTGATGGGCAGCAACTGCTCCGCCCCACAAAAAATCATCTGATAATGGACTCACTATTTTCCTTCCTTTTCTAAATATTTCTTAATCTGATAAGTCGCGCCGACCAAACCAGCATCATTACAAAGTTTTGCAGGCTTTACTTGACCTAGTGAAATATTTTTAATACGACTAATACTACCATGACGATTGACATATTCAGCTAATTTTCGGTTGAGCAGCTCCATGAAATTAACGTTTGCACTAATTCCGCCGCCAATTAAAATCAGTTCTGGATCAAAGTTAGCAAATAAATTTAAAAGCATGACTACCAAATCTTGCATAAATTCATCAACCGCCTTTTGAGCTAAAAGTTCACCTTGATCTGCGGCTTCTAAAATCTCTCGTGCGTCATTTACAGATTTGTCATCACCCATGCGCTTTTTACTAGCATTATAGCGGCGAATCAACCCGTAAACTACCGCTGCATGAAGGTTCAAAGAATAATCCTCAAGATTTTCACTCAAATCGATGTCATGGATGACATTCCAGCCAAATTCACCAGCCATTCCGTGAGCTCCTCGGTAAACTTCCCCGTTAATCACGATCCCGCCGCCGATTCCCGTACCCAAAACGATGGTCAGATAATTATCACAATGAACAGCATTTCCAATCCAGTGTTCAGCGATCGCAGCAGCGTTTGCATCGTTTTCAACCGTTACAGCTAGACCTGTTTTTTTCGCCAACTCTGCACTCAATGGAAAATCGTAAAGGCTTTGAATTGCTCCGCCGGTAACCATGAATCCGTCCTTACGGATAATTCCCGGGGCACTAACCCCAATCCCTTCAAGTCGATGGTTCGTTTCAATTTTTTTAACAACATCAACCATTTGATTAATTAGAGCCTGCGCATTATCAACGGTCTCAAAGCTTGCGCGATCAAAAAGTTTTCCATTTTCATCAACTCGCGCATATTTAACGGTGGTGCCACCGATATCAAATGCCATATAATTTTTCAAAATCATACTCCTCATATTTAGCTACTACTACGCTTTACCTTGTTCTTGAAGGAGATTTTGCCGATCTTGAATTCTCGCAAATGGGAACCAAATTGCACAAGAGATTACAATTAGCAGCACTTGCCACAGCATGAACTTCCAGCCTTGAGACCCGCCGACAATTAGACCAGAGAACAACACTGGCGTGGTCCACGGAACCTGAACGCCTGAAAGAACTGGCAAAAAGTGTAAAGCTACTGCCGCATATGTTAGCATCCCCGTCACCAGTGGTGTAACGATAAAAGGAATTGCAAGTAGTGGATTCAAAACAATTGGAACTCCAAATAGAATTGGTTCATTAATATTGAAAAGTGCAGGTCCAATTGCTAGCCGGCCTAACTGCTTAAAGATTGCTGATTTTCCGAAAAACAACATATAAATTACAAGACCAATGGTAAATCCTGACCCAGAAACTGTTGCAAATTGCGAAAGCAAGGGTTCAATAAAGATATGACCATGGGCTTCTAGAGCTGCTTGTCCGCCTTGTTGAAAGATCTTGACGTTTTCAAGCGTCGAAGCAGTGACAATTGGTCCTAAGATTCCTCCGACCACAACTGCCCCGTGAATCCCAAAGAACCAAAGAAATGAAATTAAGAAGATATAGGCAAAGAATCCCGCAGCATTATCTGTCATACCCTGTAGAGGAGTCTGGATAACTTTATAAATTGCTGACACCATTGTCATATGAAATGCCGCATTGAAGAAAATGTAAACCGCAAAAGCGCTCGTAATAATTACGGCAGCTGGTATCAATGCGGTAAAAGCTCCACTCACGTTTGCCGGAACTTGTTCAGGTAGTTTAATTCGAATATCGCGCTTTAAAAAGAAAGAGTACGCCCAGCCGACTAAAGCGCCGATAATAATAGCTGCAATCATCCCTTGGCCTCCCGACCAAGTTTTGTCAATCACACCTGTCACCGTTCCCAAAACCTTTTGACTACCTTTATCGATCAATGGCTTAGTGGGATCAAGCGTAATAACATATGCCACAAGCCCTAAAATTCCAGCTGGCAATCCATCAAAACCATCCTCTTTAACCCATTGATAAGCAATTGCAAACACCGCAACCAAAGACATGATATCGTAAGTCGCCCCTGTTACCTGAGAAAACCAGAGCGTCCAACCAGTCTTCATAAAATAATTTGATACCGCTGGGACTGGGAAATTGGATAGTAGCATAAATAGCGATCCGACAATCGTCAAAGGCATCGTGTAAATCAAACCGTTTTTCATGGAGCTTACAATCTTATTGTTAGCAAACTTCATGACAACCGGCAACATCTTATTGTTGATCCATTCTTGCATTTTTTCTCCTTTGTTCTAAATCCTAAAAATAAAAACGCTCTCACATTAACATTGTAACCGATTTCTTAAGGGAGGGCAATAAAACAAATTTAGATAAAAATACTTATTAACAGCAAATTAGTTTCTCGTAAAAAGAATGTGATGATTCACTTCGATGATACGAAAGTAATTAATTTTTTTATAAATACCATACAACTTAATGATTTCTTCAATCAACTTCAAAGTGGATGAATTAGAATTATAGTTATATAGTAGGAATTTAATCCCGCAAGTTGCACAAATGTAGTCCACTGATTTCTTAGAGTGCTGTTTGAGATCTCGATCGTAATCATCTTTTTTGATAATTATAAATTCATCTCTGATTAACTCCAGCGGCATAATTGTCCATTTTTTGAATCACACTGAATATAATTTAACTGTTATTTCCTTGACTCATAACGTGGGTATATCTAGCTTACGCATTTTTTCGTTTCTCCAACCAGGGATCGTTTTTAACACCGTCAATGATTCGTCCCAGATCTAAAGAAAATTGTTCAGGCTCTATTTCACCTAAATCTTCTCGCATTGATTGAGAAATTAGATCGATAATTTTGATATATTTGGTATAATCCAGCGTGTCTTTGATCCGTTCCAAAAATTACCATCAATCCCCGCTGCTATTATTTGAAAATCTCCGTTCTCTCACCTCACAATATTATGTTTACTATTTGGGGTCACACCAAGCGACATCACGGAAACTATTCTACGAAATAGAAACTTATGATTTAAATTGAAGCCCTTGATAAACAAGACTCCTCTATTTATTTTGAAGCGCTTTCAGATTATGCTGAACCTAGTAAATTTAGATGGAGGAAAATCAACCATGGAAACAAAAGTGCCCTTTACCGATAAACTGACCGCTGTAATGGGAAAATTCTCATCAAACTTGATCATCAAATCAATTGCTAACGGGATGATCAAAATTCTGCCAGTAACAATGGTCGGTTCAATTTGTGCAATTTTATCCAATTTGGGAATCCCAGCTTACCAAAAATTCATTGATCATGCTGGAATTACCCCGTTAATTAAAATTGGCTCGACAATGACCACTGACTTGATTTCAGTTTATGTCCTAATTGCTCTTTCCTATGAAATGTCTTCATTAATGAAAAGCGATCTGGTCGCTTCAATTTTAATTTCAGTAATGTCTTTTTTTATCCTGACTCCTCTGGGAGTTTTCAACGGCAAAGTCAACGCCATCGAGATCAGCTATTTAGGCTCGAAAGGAATGTTCGTGGCAATGATCGTCGCCCTTTGCGTGACCTGGTTTTATCACTTCTTAACCAAGAAAAATATTACTATTAAAATGCCTGACAACGTCCCGCCCAGTATTGCTAATTCATTTACTTCATTAATCCCTGGCATTATCATTGGAGCGATTACTTTATTAGTTTCTGGCTGCCTGAAGTTCACTTCTTTTGGTAATATTCATGATCTTATCTATACTGTTCTTCAAACCCCTTTGAAACACTTAGGAAGTTCGATTTGGACCCTCCTATTCCTGATGTTCTTCTCTGAATTTCTTTGGTTCTTTGGAATTCATGGCAGTTTAACAACTTCTGCCATCCTCTATACTTTATACCAACCCCTTGAGATGCAAAATTTAGCAGCTTATACCGCCGGGAAGGCTCTTCCAAATATTATGACGATGAGTTTTATTAATACCTTAAAAGGACCGCGGCATTTCGCTCTCGCTCTTTTGCTACTGATGGTTTGTCACAGTAAACATTTAAAAGAAGTCGGTAAAATTGCCATAGTGCCTGGATTTTTCGGCATTAGTGAACCGATGAAATTTGGAATTCCGATGGTCTTAAATCCCGTTCTATTTATTCCAATGTGTTTAGCACCCGTAATGTCAATTGCAATTGCTTATATCTCAACGGTGCTTAACCTAATTCCTCGCGCCAATGGCGTCACCTTCCCTTGGAATATCCCATTTCTCAGCGGACTAGTTATTGGCGACTGGCGAACCGGATTACTACAAATTGTCCAAATGATCCTAATAATGCTTCTGTATTATCCATTTATTAAATTCCTGAATCGCCAAAGTTTAAAAGAAGAAAAATTATCTTAATCATCGGAGCACAAACATTGGAACATTTAATTAAATTAGACGGCACTTTCAATACCCGCGACCTTGGGGGATATCAAAGTGCAGACGGTAGAACAGTTAAAACTCATAAATTATATCGTTCAGATGATTTATTTAATCTATCCCGCCAAGACCAGCAAAAATTAGAAGCTTTAGGAATTAATTTGATTATTGATTACCGCAGCGCGGCTGAGCGACAAAAAAGGCCCAACCGACCAATCTCTGGCGCCAAGACCGTTATTTTATCGCCAGAAGACGAAATTGCTGCAATTGCTAGTGGTGATCTCACAACTGATCGCGAGAAGATTAACAAGTTAATCGAGCTTGAGGAAGCCGGAAAATTAGATACCTCGACTGATTTTTTGAAGCAAAGCATTCTTAACTACGTAAATACCCCTTACTCTCAACAAGTATATGCTCAAATGATCAAACTCCTTGGCAGCAGTCCTGAGCTAATCTCTTTGCAACACTGTCGGGGTGGAAAAGATCGGACCGGTTATGGATCTGCTTTGGTTCTACTGCTGTTAGGTGTTGATGAAGAAACTGTAGTTCAAGATTATCTTTTAACTAGCCGCTACAACAACACTCGTAACAATCAACGAATGAATGAGTACCGGCTCTACACCGACAATCAACAGGTCTTGAAGTATCTTTTTCGGGCAATGGACACAAGAGCATCGGTCATGAGAGCTGCCATTGACGAAATGAAAAAACGCGACGGAACAATATTAAGTTACTTAACAAAAACATTTAATTTGGATCAAAACTTCATTAATAATTTTCGCAACTATTATTTAACTTGATTCTCCTAACAAATCCCAGTATGATAGTAAAAAATGGGGGAATCAGATGAGTTTTGAACAGAGAATTATTGCTACTAAAAATAAACTCAACTATAACGAAAAGCAAGTAGTTGAATATATGTATAAAAACAAAGCTCTGTTAACAGGACTTAAAATTCAAGACCTCGCGATTAACGTCCACCTTTCGAAATCTTTTATTTCAAAACTAATCAAAAAACTAGGGTACTCAAGTTTTGCTGAATTCAAAGTCAAAATAAAAGCTGAATCTACGCAATATAACAAACTCCCGAATTCAGACCTCATCGAAGCTCAAAAAAAAGATCTGCAAGAAACTGAGCGCCTGCTGCAGCAAGTAAATTTTTCGGCAATTTTTAAAGTTTTGGATTACGCTGATTTCATTTATTGCTATGGCACCGGTCATTCAAATCAAAATTGTATTAAAGAACTTTCAAGAAATCTAATGAGTATTGGCAACAAACGCGTTGTTTATCTTTCGGGCAAAAGTGAACTCGAATCAATTATTCCGCTTATTACTGATCGAAATTGCTTAATTGTATCTTCTCACAGCGGAGAATCTCAAGAGTTAATTGATATTTTGGAAATGTTTAAACTGAAACAATCACGAATCATCAGTATTACCGCTTTCTCCAATAACACTCTCGTCCGCTTGGCTGATTATAATCTCTTTTATTTCTCCACATTGATCAAAAATCCGATTCACAATAATAAGATCTACTCTTTTTTGCCCCTAAACCTCTGCATCGATACTTTAATTAGAAAATATCTTGAACATTTAAACTAAAGAATTCGGCTTTTACACAAAAAAAGAACCTCGCTAATTAAACGAGTGTTCTCTAGTTGCAATCCTTTATCAGATGCCGTTATTTTTGATAACTTGTTTATACCAATCAAATGAATCTTTGCGGTATCTCTTGTTAGTTCCGTTGCCATCATTATCGCGATCAACGTAGATATAGCCGTATCTTTTGGCCATTTCTCCTGTCCCCGCAGAAATCAAATCGATACATCCCCAAGAAGTGTAGCCGAGGCAAATCACACCATCTTCAATAGCCTTGTCCATTTCTACAATATTCTCTTTTAGATATTCAATCCGGTAATCATCGTGAACTTTATGGTCGTCGGTAAGAACGTCCTTCTCGCCCATTCCGTTCTCTACAACAAAAAGCGGTTTTTGGTAACGATCCCAAATGTTATTCATCGTGATTCTGAGGCCTAAGCCATCAGTTTGCCAGCCGTAACTTGAAGTTTTCAAGTATGGATTTTTCAAATTATTAAAGACATTTCCAGCGCCAGTCTCAGCCGAAACCTCCGGGTCAGCACTTATAAGCCGACTTGAGTAATAACTAAATGATACAAAATCCACTGTATCCTTAAGAGCTTCCAAATCGCCACTTTCCATCTCTAATTTGATATTATTTTGGTCGAAAAACGAAAGAGCATAGTTCGGATAATATCCACGTGCCTGAACATCGATAAAGAAATATCCTTCGCGGTTGGACTCAACTGCAGCCCAGACGTCCTTTGGATTAGGAGTGTTGGGATAGACTTCGCCTGCTGCGAGCATGCAGCCAACTTGACAGTCAGGATCGATCGTATGTGCCATCTTGACAGCTTTAGCGGAAGCCACCAATTGATGATGCGCTGCTTGATACTTTTTCTGCAAAGCATCATTTTCGTCTAAGCCGGAAACATCCATTCCTGCTCCTAAGAAAGGAATGTGCAAAAGCATATTGATTTCATTAAATGTAATCCAATACTTTACAATGCCTTTGTAACGCTTGAACAAAACTTCGCAATATTTCAAATAGAGATCAACGAGTTTTCTATTTTCCCAGCCATTGTACTTGTCGAACAAAGCAAGCGGCGTATCGAAATGATTGATCGTTACTAATAACTCCATGCCGAGATCTCTACACTTTTTAAATAGTCGATCGTAGAACTTCAATCCTTCTTCATTGGGCTCTAAATCATCGCCATTTGGGAAAATTCTAGGCCAACTGATCGATGTTCTAAAAACCTTGAAGTTCATCTCAGCCATTAATTCAAGATCTTCTTCATAAGTCTCGTAGAAATCGATCGATTCATGACTTGGATAGAAATCATAAGTCGTTTTTTCAGCTTCTTTGGGATGCATCAGCGCATCCCAGCGCCCGTGATGAGCATCCGGCAAAATATCTACCAGCGACATTCCCTTGCCATCAGTCTTATATGCTCCTTCGCATTGGTTAGCGGCAACTGCTCCGCCCCATAAAAAATCTTTTGGAAAATTACTCATTTGGTTCCTCCTACTTTTCTAAATCTAATTATACACCAGCTTGAACACGTTCAATTTTTCGTAAACATGTTCAATAATCGACAAATTGTGTTTTGAAATTGCCTCAAGTCAGTTAGAATAATTTCTGGGAATTATTATTCCCAGTTTGTAAGAGTATGACTCATGAGTAGCTCAAAAGTATTTAAAGTTGTTCCAAAAAACAATTGCGGATAGTACTCTTGATAAGAATATGCCGAATGAGTATCACTGCTGATTGAAAGTTTAGCATTTTTAGCTAAAATTGAAGCAGAGTCTCCGGTAAAAACTATATTATCAATTTTGTTTTGATTAGCCATCTCCAACAATTCGACTATTGACCTAGTTTCTCCTGAGTTTGAAACAATAAAAAGCAAAGTTTTATTTTTCCAATCTGGGCGGAGGTACTCTAAATAACCATTGGTAGTTGCGCGAAAATTATGTAAGTTAAAATAATCAGACATATATTTAGCAATATTATTAGACAATCCTGCACTAATTATCATGAAATTATCATTTCGATGCTTATAAATTAGCGAACTAAACTCCGCACCGTATTGTTTAATAACGTCGTTTTGGTGAAGCGAAAAAGTTAAATTTTTTGCCCGCACCAAATAATATATTAGCTCACTATATCCTGATAACCCCATTTTCTTGCACATTGCAATAATTGAAGCTGGTGAGGTATAAGTTGCTTTAGCAACTTCCCGAATATTTAAATTTGATTTATCTTTGTTTTGATTAAGATATTTTAAAACATTAGTTTCATTTGTTGATAATTGATATTTTTCGCTGATACTTTCAATATCCATATTAGCACCTTCGTTTGAATAAGGAGATTATTATGAGTCAAAAATTTATTGAAGATCCGTGGGCACGTACTGTAACCCGTAACGGTCTTCATGGAGATGAAGTAATTTCTGCTTTGCAAAAGAGCATTCGCCGTGGTGACGAACGAGCTGCTTGTGAATTCGGCTATGAAATGTACATCACTTCTCCTCAAATGGAAGAAAAATTGTGGCGTCGGCTCCAGGCAATCTCAGTCGAGGATATCGGCATGGGAAACGCTGAAGCAGCACCACTAATTAATTCGTTAAATCAAATGCGTCAGAACTTTCCATATGACGACACCGATCGAGCAATGATGTTCATCCACGCGATTCGCTACTTATGTCAATCAGTTAAAGATCGTTCATCTGATTTACTTAAAAATATAATCATTAAAAAATTTGCAATGGGTTACGTCCCTGAAATTCCAGACTTTGCCCTAGACAAGCATACCGTCCGCGGCAAAGAAATGGGACGCGGCTCTGAACATTTTTTAGAGGAGGCCAGTAAAATCTGCCCTCGCGCAAAAGTCGATAATAGTTATCAAGAAGAATATCGAGAACTATTAAAGACATACGAGCCAACAAAAACAATTCCGAGCGCATTTCCATTCAGTTCCTGGCAAGTTTAGGAGGGATTGAATGCGCAAAGAAAACCTGATTGAAAAATTTGATGGCATCATTGCTAAAATCGGCAATGAGCGTCACTTAAAAGCAGTTTCTTCAGGCATGTTTTTTAGTCTCCCCTTTATGGTAATCGGCGCAATATTTCTAATCATCGCCAACCCTCCAATCGATTTAGCACGTTATAACGCTTCAAAAGCCAATTTCTTTCTCCGCTTTTTAGCAAGCTGGAAGCATTGGGCGGTTGCCAACTATCGCACGATTACTGCACCTTACAATCTAACCTTTGGCATCGTTGGTTTATTATCTGCTTTTGGGATTGGCTATTCACTAGCCAAAGAATATAAGTTAGACGCTCCCACAGATGGATTAATCGCCATGATCACCTATTTACTAGTTTGTACTGAGGTCAAAAACAGCTCAATCAAGTTAGATTACTTGGGAACTGACGGCCTTTTCGTCGCTATTATCCTAGGACTTTTGACGGTTGAAATCTGTCGGGTTGTTGAAATCAGTGAGATTAAGATTTCTTTACCGGGTGCGGTTCCGCCGATGGTTGGAACCTTCATAAATTCTCTTCTACCCCTATTAACTAATATTATCATCTTCTATGGGATCAATTTGATCTTTATCGCAACCTTTAAAAATAATTTCCCTAAAGTTATCATGGATGTCCTGACCCCAGGCATCGATGTCGCCGGCAGTCTCGGGGGATTTATTTTAATCGTTACCCTTGGTCAAATCCTTTGGCTCTTTGGAATCAATGGATCGTCGATTATTTTTCCGATTCTTTTTAGTATCGGTGTTTCACAAACTGGGTATAATGCCCAGCAATTCACAAATGGCGCTGCAATGACTCACGCTATGAACCTACAGATGTTTCGGATTTCAATTCTCGGGGGCGCGGGAAATACTCTAGGCTTAGTAATTCTCATGATGTTCAGCAAAGTCCCCAAGCTCAAACTTTTAGGCCGAATTTCCATTATTCCCGGATGTTGCGGAATCAATGAACCGGTGATCTTCGGTCTTCCCATTGTCTTTAACCCGATTCTTGCAATCCCCTTTCTAATCACTCCAGGAGTTTCGCTGACCCTAACTTATTGGGCTGAAAAACTTCACTTGATTACAAATGGTTACATCGTAGATCCGTCATTTACTCCTTTCTTTGCCCAACTATACTTATCAAGTTTAGATTGGCGTAATACAGTTTTTTCTTTCTTCTTAGTAATCGTCAGTATTGTGATTTATCTCCCTTTCTTTAGAGCTTTCGAAAAAGAGCAATTACTAAAAACTAACGAAGAATAATCTGAGCAGCCGCAAGGCTGTTTTTTTGTTGGAATTTTCTAAAATTCGTATACTAGATGCATCACAATTTATAATGAAATACTTTATCTTAAATAATAAGAGCGTGAAATTAAATTTTTCCCACATTGCTTGACAATACGGCGTGAACCGCCGTTATTACTAGTTACTCTCCAGAACCACTTACGTTAAAAGTTCAAAAATTGACATTAAAAAAAATCTGATTTTTAGTCTCGTTTAGCTTGTAAGATAGATACATAAATTCAATTAATTGATTTATAAGTTTTGAAAATTTTTTAAAAAGAAAGAGGAAAAAATGAATTCAGTAACATTAGAGTCAAAAGGATTAAATAGTTTCACAAACTTGTCAGACGGTAATTTGGAGCAAGTGGACGGCGGTGTCATCCCACTTATTATAGGTGGAGTTGCGATTTCAAAAGCCGCAATTGGTTGGGGCGCTCTAGCTATAGGCGGTGGTATAGGTATAGGATATTGGATCAATAGATAGTAAAGTGTAAGGAGATAACAAATGAAACAAGATGATAAATTAGTGAAACTTAATAAGTTTCAAAGTATGTCCAACGATGAATTAAGCAATACAAATGGTGGGATTACAGCTGTTTTATTTTGTGCTTTATTTTCAATTGGATACAGAATTGGCGCGGACATCGCTAAAAAGAGACGTCGCTAAAAATGGTAGAATTTTTATGAGGATGAAGAGAATATGAAACAAGAACTGATAATTAAATTAGTTATTAAAATTGTTATGTGGATAATATTTGCTTTTGTTGCTGTGTGGCCTATTTTATCAGACATTCATATGGTTCAAGCGAATCCGTTCATAGAAAACAATCAATTGATTTTTGTGGCTTTATTTTTATTATACACTACAACAAACTTATATAAATTAGATTTTTAATTTATCGAATTAAAAATCTATAAAAAGAAAGAGGAAAAAATGAATTCAGTAACATTAGAGTCAAAAGGATTAAATAGTTTTACAAACTTGTCAGACGGTAATTTGGAGCAAGTGGACGGCGGTGTCATCCCGCTTATTATAGGTGGAGTTGCGATTTCAAAAGCCGCAATTGGTTGGGGCGCTCTAGCTATAGGCGGTGGTATAGGTATAGGATATTGGATCAATAGATAGTAAAGTGTAAGGAGATAACAAATGAAACAAGATGATAAATTAGTGAAACTTAATAAGTTTCAAAGTATGTCCAACGATGAATTAAGCAATACAAATGGTGGGATTGCACCTGCTTTATTTTGTTCTTTGTTTGTAATTGGATATAGAATTGGCGCGGACATCGCTAAAAAGAGACATCGTAAAGGTTAAATCATATAAATTGTTTAATAACATAAAAGGCAACCCTGTTATATATTGGGGGTTGCTTTTTTTCGAGGTGTGCCTGGCATGGGTGATATCTGAGTGGTGCAAGTCCACTGAGGGCCGCAATAGTCGGAACCCCAAGAGGATCGCAAGGGTGTTCTGGGTGAATTGGAAGCGTAAAGCAAAGTACTGCTCTAGAGAACCGCAAAGTGACTATAAGGCTGCTCTACAAGCTGAAGTCCAATATATTTGGAATCATGAAGGTCTTGCCAACAGAAACACGGTATCTCTTACCTGGGGAGACCTGCACCACATGTTCTGGTTATTAGCGTAGTAGCAGTTCACAGAATCAACTAAGCAGTGATGCAGAAGTCAGCAGAGGTCATAGTAGTCATCAAATTGATGATGAAGGACTGAACAATAACAAAACTCATTGACTAAGGAGGTGGAACTAGTGCGAGAATCGCAGAAAACGGAATCCAATTCTGATGGTGTGTAGCGCTCTGGCATTGACGGAATAGACTTTTTCTTATTTGAAATAATGACATATTCGACTGGTCCTTTAAAGGGAAATTATAGATTACGTTAAAAAGGAGAAAATGAACGTTAAATATAATTTGGTTTGTTGCGGGATTTGGCTGTTAAAATCAATGTCATAAACAAATTAATCCCTGAACAAGGGAAAAAGGAGAAAATTAAAATGTTAAACTATTTGACAGATAAACAATTGGAAGACATTCAAGGGGGAAGTGGCTTAAACCTTCTTGCTTCATCAAAAAATCAATCCTGGAGTGGACTTTGGTGGTGGAAGTGGTTTAAATAAATTTGTTTTAAATTTTAAAGAATACTAATTATCTTAAGGGGCTAAAATTTGACATTGATAAGTGTTCAAACAAATTTTGTTGACAACATAACTATTTGCTTTTTGATAGTCTTCGTCACTAACTTTTTAAAAGAAGATTCTAAAAGACAAACTATTATGGGTGATATTTTTGTTGCCCTCGTTATCGGAATAATTGGAGTTTTTTTTCAAAGTTTTAATTTGATAATTTGGGTTCTTAGCACAATAGTCTATCAAAAGATGAGACATCATCAGCTAAATTACGAGTTTTTGAATCGTAGATTATTCGCAATCGTTCTCTCTTATTTATCAATAATGATATCTGATGGAATTGAAACTTTTGGTCGCTTCATGCTCAGAAAATATAACATCATTAATATATCAAATGATGTTGGTGCATATTTCTACATTATTTTATATATCATAATAACTGTTGTATCAGCTATTACTTTAAAAAAGTCAGAAATTTATAGTAATTTACAAGAAAAAAATACGGATTTGGAAATAAGTCAAATTGTATTTCGTATTTTTCTCTTTTTAGTTATATCAATTGTGACAATTTTACTAATCAGTCAAATGGCACAGATAACTGCCTTAATTCAGATTCCTTTAATGCTCATATTTTTCATCTTTATCGGATTTACCTTAATTGAACTTTTTGCTTTCATTGAATCTTACAGCTACAAAAAAGATGCAGAGATGCAAATTGTTCAGAACCAGCAGTTAAAGGAGTATTTAACCAATATCGAACACCAATATCAAAGTATTCGGCATTTCAAGCATGACTACAACAACATGCTTTTGGCGCTGGGGGAGTTTACCAAAAATGACCATCAGCAGCAATTCAAAGAGTACTATGAGGAATTAGTGAAGCAAAGACCCATCAGTAATGATTTAAAGAGAATTTCCATCAGCCACATTGACAATCTTAAAAATGATCCACTCAAAGGTTTAATTATCCAAAAATTCTTTGCTGCACAAAGAGTGGAAGTTGATCTGCAAATTGGAATTGATGATCAAATAAATATCATGAATACTGATATTTTACCAATAGTTAGAATTTTAGGAATTTTACTTGATAACGCCATTGAGCATTCTGCTGAAGAAAAAGAAAAGGAAGTTGAATGTGCGTTTATTAATTCAGGTGATTTAATTGAAATCGTGGTTTCTAATAAGGCTTCAAAGCTTAAAAATATTGACCAACTATTCCAAGATGGTTATACAACTAAAATTGATCACACTGGATTTGGTTTAGCTAACGTTAGAGAACTCGTGAACAAAAATAAATCTTTGCTTTTGGATAATAATTTTAAAGATGGAATTTTAAAAAATACCTTAATAATTACGACGGGAGAATAATGAATGTACCCAATTTATATCTTAGAAGATAATTTAGAACAACAAAAAGCTTATGCCAATGCGGTCAAAAACTCAATTATGATTAATGATCTCGCAATGGAATTGATCTGTGCAACCGACGACCCTGAAATTTTATTGAATTCCATTGAACAAGAACACCAAGGATTATTTTTTCTGGATATGGAAATTAATGGGATCAAAGAAATTGGCTTGCAAACTGCTGTTTTGATTCGTAAACAACTACCTGGTGCACAAATTGTTTTCATAACTACTCATAATGAACTTTCACTTCTAACTTTAGAACGCAAAGTCGCACCTCTTAACTATATTTCCAAAGAATATGGAGCTGATTACATTAAGCAAAGTATTATGGCTGATATGTTAAAGACTGAAGAATTAATTAAATCTGAGAAATATAAAAAAGAAAATCTTTTCATCTATCGGATCGGTAGTCATTATTTCTCTATCCCCATCGCTGATTTGGTTTACTTAACCACTGCTGATTTACCAGCTAATTCAGGTCGAGTATCAGTCCGGACTGTCACAAAAAATGCTGATTTTCATGGGAACTTAAGCGATCTTGAAAAAAAGTATCCGATGTTTTTCAGATGTGACAAAAGTTATTTGGTCAATTTAGATATGTTAGAAAGCTTTGATAATTCTAAACGAGAATTGTATTTTAGAGATGGAAGTACCGCATATGCTTCTTTTAGAAAAGCACGCGAACTAGCTAAGATTTTAAAGAAATAAGGAATAAAAATCCCATGAACCCTAAAAATATTTACGTCCCACAAGTTGATGAGGAAGATTGTGGTGTTGCTTCTCTTGCCATGATCCTTAAGAACTATGGATCAGATTTTTCTTTAGCAAAGCTGAGAACTTATACTAAAACTACTAACGAAGGAACTACTGCTCTAGGTCTTAAGAAGGCGGCTGAACACTTCGACCTGGAAGTAACGGCAATCCAGGCTGACATGAGTATCTTCTCGATGGACGATATACCTTACCCCTTTGTGGCACATGTTGTTAAAGAAGGGGGACTACTTCATTATTATGTGATTTTAGCTGCAAAAAAGGATTACATATTGGTTGCTGATCCAGATCCAAGTGTTAAAGTGACTAAAATGTCATACGATGTTTTTAAAAAAGAGTGGACAGGAGTTTCACTATTTTTTTCGCCCAAGTCCACGTATAAACCCGTTAAAGACAACAAATCTAACTCGTTATTTCAGTTCATGCCATCTATTCTCAGACAGAAGAAACTCTTAATTAATATTATCATCGCTTCTTTGTTGGGTACGATTATCAGTATTTTGGGTTCATATTTTCTACAAAGTATCATTGATACTTATATTCCGAACAACACAACTCGGACGTTATCGGTGATTGCGGTCGGTCTGCTTGTAGCTTATATTTTTCAAGCTATTTTCTCTTACGCGCAAAATTTTCTACTGGCAATTTTGGGTCAAAGGCTATCGATTGATATTATTTTGGGATTCGTGAAGCACGTATTTAAGTTACCGATGTCATTTTTTAGCACTCGTAAGACAGGGGACATCATCTCTAGGTTCAATGATGCTAATAAAATTATTGACGCTTTGGCCAGCTCGATCATTTCCATTGGATTAGATCTAAGCGTTGTTGTTATTATGGGAATTGTTTTGGCTGTGCAAAACTCTACTCTGTTTCTGATCACTTTGGTGGCGTTGCCGCTGTACACGATTATCATTTGGGCTTTCAACAAACCCTTTGAGAAGCTGAATCATGAACAAATGGAGAGTGGTGCGATTTTGGATTCTTCAATTATTGAAGATTTACATGGAATTGAAACGATCAAATCGCTTGCGAGTGAAGATCAAACGTATCAAAAAATTGACACCGAATTTGTAGACCTTCTGAAGAAAAATCTAAAATATACGCAAACTGATCAACTGCAGCAAGCAATTAAACTTTTTGTTCAGCTGGGATTAGGAGTTTTGATCTTGTGGGTAGGAGCTTCGTTAGTGGTAAAAAACGTTCTAACAGTAGGACAACTAATGACTTTTAATGCCCTTCTAACCTATTTCACCAATCCGCTTCAAAACATCATTAACCTTCAACCCAAGCTACAAACCGCTAAGGTTGCTAACAATCGTTTAAATGAAATTTATCTCGTTGAATCAGAAGCTAAGGAAGATCGGCCTTTAAAAGAAGCGAATACATTGAATGGTGAGATCTCTTTGCGAGACGTGTACTACAAGTATGGTTACGGCGGAGATGTGCTGAAGAATATCAACATGGATATTAAAGAAAACGACAAGTTAACAATTGTCGGAATGAGCGGCTCAGGAAAGTCGACTTTAGTAAAATTGTTGGTGGATTTTTTCGAACCAACTAAAGGAAAAGTCACGATTAACAAGCACAATATTAGTGAGATTGATAAGGAAACCTTACGAAAGCAGATTGTCTATGTTCCACAGGCTCCTTACGTCTTCTCAGGTACCATTTTGGATAATTTAAGATTGGGAAATCGCCCAGGAGTAACTTTAGAAGACATTCAAGAAGCCTGCGAAATTGCGCAAATTAAAGATGATATCGAAAAAATGTCTTTGCAATATGCAACAAAATTGGACGAAAATGGGAATATTCTCTCTGGCGGTCAAAAACAGCGAATTACAATTGCGCGAGCGTTGCTATCACCTGCTAAAGTTTTAATTTTAGATGAGTCAACCAGTGGCTTAGATGCAATTACTGAAGCACATCTAATCGACAAGTTATTAAAACTAGATAAGACGGTCATCTTTATTGCTCACCGATTATCGATCGCCAAGAAAACTAATAACATTGTAGTTATGAAACAAGGAAAAGTTGTTGAAATAGGAACTCATAAGGAACTTTTCGATAATCAAGACGAATATTATCAGCTGCTCAATGCGACAGGAGAGTTAACTAATGGATAAATCAGTTTTGGAAAGTAGCGAATTTTATAATAAACGTTTTAATAATTTCTCGATCATGATAATTATTCCCACGGCCATTCTATTGTTCTTAGTAATTATGTTCTCATTGATTGGCCAAAGAGAAATTACTATTAAATCAGTTGTTCAAATTAATTCGGGAAAAACCGTTCCCGTAGTCCAATCGATGAGTAACAATAAAATTCTAAAAAATTATTTGAATGAAGGAAACTATGTTCATGCAAAAGATGTTTTGGTCACTTATCAGTCAACCGATGTAAATCAACAACTAGATTTACTTAAAAGTCAAAGTAATCTGATTCAAGAGCAGCTCAAAGATTTGGATACATTAAAAAAGAGTATTCTACAAAACAAAAATTTATTTAATGAGGATAGTAAATTTGGCTACAATGATCTTTTCAAAAGTTATGCTAATCAACGCCAGGTGTACTCGCTAGAAAATAGCCTTGTGTCCGAACAGTCGTCGCAAGAGAGTGGAAAAAAGGCAAAGATCATCAATAATCTTAATTCCAATCTTCAGACTTATAACGATCAAATTAATTCTTATCAAAGTATTTTTAATGCGATTAAGAACGGAGGGAAGCCAGACAATTCAACGTATAACTATATTTATCAGAATTATCTTGCCAAAGATAAAGAATTAACGACAGATAGCGATAAAAGCGCCAATAAAAATGAATACCTGGATAACTTACAACAACGAATTGATCAATTAAAAGGTAGTGTTCAAAGCACTACGCAGCAAAAATTGGAATTAGATAATTTTGATGCCAGTAAGTACAATGTCGAATCTAATGAAGAGAAAATTGCTAGTCTTCAAAGCGATCAGCTCAAAAATTGTTCTGAGACCAAGCTGAGTTTGAATCAGAAAAAAGACGAGATAGATCTGAAAATTAAAAGCGCCAAAGCTGAAGCTAAAAATTTGGAAGTAAGAGCTCCAGCAACGGGTATTGTTCACGTCTTGAATCCTGATCAACAAACAAAGTTAGTTGGTACAGGCACGGCGCTCGCTCAAATTTATCCTGCACTAAATAGTAAGCAGAAGATAAAACTGAGGTCTTATATTGCGCCTAGCGACATCTCTTCGGTAAAAAAAGGTCAGAAACTGCGATTAAAAATCGTTCGCAATGTTCCAACGCCCATTATTGTGGAAGGAGAGATCAAGAAAATTAGTATCGCGCCTGTGATTATGAATAAAGCTAACTATTATGTGGTAGAGGCTTTTGCCAAAGTCGATCAAAATCAAGTTGGTAAACTACACTATGGAATGACAGGGCAAGGTTCAGTAATAACAGGCAAAGAGTCATTTTTTACGTATTACAAAAATCGGTTGTTTAACAAGGGCTTGGACGATTAGGACCAAAAACAAGCGTTAACATTACATTCAGAAAGGAAAAGATATGAAAAACTTTATAGATTTAAAAAAAACAGAGCTTGATAAAGTAAATGGCGGATTGGTAAGCCCCGAACGTCACAATAGACCGAAGCTATTTCCTCCCTACGTACCACCAGTGAAAACTATTAAAATTGTAATGCACTAATTTTTAGTCAGAAACAGAAGCTGAAAATTGGAATTAAATGGTTCACCAGTGTTGATGAGTAATTTTCCAGCCAGCCAGATCTAAATTGGTCTAGCTGTTTTTTACTTTTCAAATCGTTTTTGTATTTATTTTCTTTAACTGCTTTCTCAGTTCTTCTTAATGCTTCTTTTGATGACTTTTTAGGCGTGCTAAATATGCAGTCCCTTTTAGCTGTCTTCTGTCTATGCTTGGTATTAGACTTGCTTTGTCGTTAACTCCCCTTCAAAGATCCCTTTAGCTAACCTTAAGCATGCCGCATTCCAGATAAATTCTTAATCTGAAGTTCTCCCAACCCATAAAACCATAATTCGTCTGCTTAATCTTCTTGATCTTTCCGTTTAATCCCTCTAATAGTCCGTTACTATCTGGATAACGACAGCTGTTTATCACCTCTTTCATATGTTTCTTCATCGTTGTAATGCTTTATTTTGCCAAAAATCTAAAATTGGTATAAATGAAAAAAGATCGCCGATCATTACTGATCAACACTCAATATTATAGAGCAGAATAATTGAGAGAGCAGCCACAAGGCTGTTAAATCAACTCACATCTTTTTGATTGTCTCCAATAAAAAGTCAAAGAGATACGTTAATGGTAGCGCGCCCCAATGCTTACTGCCGTTGGATAGATTTTTATCTGTAAAAAATAAGGGCTGTTGGCTAACTTTGGCTAAATCACAGTCCTGCTGGTAGGTAATGGAAATAACTTGAACTTTTTTTAACTTCAGAGTTTCTAGTGCTTCGTGGTAATCCTTGATTTTGCCTGAAACTGAAACAATCATGATGAGCGAATTCTCATCCATATAACTAGCCAAATCAGCCAGATCATCCTTGGTCCGCAAAAAATAAAATTTCTCTCCGTATAGCATTAAATCATTACAAAAATTATTGAGCAGTTGATGCTGTTTCCAGCCCGTGCCAAAAGCATAAAGATCATGCGCATTAATTATTAGCTTAGCAACTTCTTTAACGCTGCTTTTATTTAAGTTATGTGTTGCATTAATTTCATTAATCACTGATGCCAAATAATCAACTGTATTTAATTCGGGCATATCTTTTTGTTGTAAATAATCCCCCACACGCAAAATAAACTCGGAAAAGCTCGAAA
Organism: Xylocopilactobacillus apicola; assembly: GCF_033095985.1. Classification (NCBI taxonomy): domain Bacteria; kingdom Bacillati; phylum Bacillota; class Bacilli; order Lactobacillales; family Lactobacillaceae; genus Xylocopilactobacillus; species Xylocopilactobacillus apicola. The sequence goes on along the minus strand of NZ_AP026802.1, from coordinate 136,444 downwards.
ATCCGATTTTTCTAATTAAACGTGACATACTAGCTGGCGAAGTGAAAACTAACGCCGATAATTTTTTGATATTGTTTTTGGGAATTTCCCTAATATTTTGATCTAATAAATGCAGTATTGCATAATCATTTTTCGTCAATGAATTCTTGTTTTTGCTCAAAATGCGTACAAAAAAATTTTCCATCTTTGCCTCCACTGAAATAATTTTCTGGTTTTGAAAACAACTATCAACATTTGAATCCAATTCCATTCTTCTAGTAACCGCTTCCATCGATCCCAGATTATATGCTTAAATACACTTGTTAACGATCCTAGAGGCAAAGATCGATAACTTAAGTTAATTTATTGGAGGTTTATTAATGAGTGTAATCACAGTTGCCGGGGGCGGAAGCGGCTATACTCCCGGAATCTTATTAACCGCATTGAAATTTAAAAAAGAGTTCCCGATCAGCGAAGTTCGGCTTTATGACATTGATCATGAACGCAACGCTGATATGGGTATAATTATGAACTATTTGTTCGAAAAAAACCACGAGCAAATCAAGTTAGTCGTCACCGAAGATCCACAAGTTGCCTTTACTGGATGTGACTTTGTCTTTTCTCAAATTCGAGTTGGCGGCATGAAGATGCGGGAAAAAGATGAAAAAATCCCGATGAAGTATGGCCTTGTTGGTCAAGAAACATGTGGCGTGGGCGGATTCTCTTACGGCATGCGCTCAATGAAAGGTTTTTTGAAGCTAGTCGGATTCATCGAAAAATATGCGCCAGATTGTTGGATTCTAAATTATACCAATCCAGAAACAATTATCGCCGAGTCGGTGCGGCGGCAATTTCCTAAAATTAAAATTGTTAACGCTTGCGATATGACAATTGGAATTGAAGAATTATTGGAAGAATCTTTTGGTTACGATCGCAACAATTTTATTTGCCAATACTATGGTTTAAATCATTTTGGCTGGTATCGCGAAATCTATGACGTCAGTCGCGGCAAAGATATTTTGCCCGAGATCATTGAAAAGATCAAAACTCAAGGGTTTAAGCTTGATGGAATGGACCCCTCATGGGCTCATACTTACGGAGTTATGGCCGATATGGTGCGCGAATTTTTCCCCCAGTATCTCCCCAATAATTACTTGCAATATTATCTTTACCAAGATCGCGCAATGGAAAAAGAAGATCCCAACTATACTCGCGCCAACGAGATTATGGACGGTCGCTTGAAGAAGATCAAAGACACCGTGGCTAAAATCAAAGAAAATCGTGATCTGGAAACGATCGATTACGAGAGCGAATCTCATGGACAGTATATTGTCCAAATTGCGATTTCAATTTTGCACAATCAGAATGGGCGTTTCATGCTAATCGTCCCTAATAAGGGCGCGATTCCTAATTTACGCCAAGATGCCGTCGTGGAAGTTCCATGCTATGTTAATGCGCGCGGAATTGAACCAATCTCTTTACGATACGACATCCCCGATCTGCATAAGGGCTTGATGGAAGCTCAAGTTGCTTCAGAGAAATTGCTAGTTGACGCTTTCTTTGAACATTCATATCAAAAGGCTTTAGAAGCCTTCACTTTAAATCAAACGGTGCCTAACGCAACCGTGGCCAAGAAAGCCCTAAATGACTTAATTGAGGCCAACGGCGACTATTGGGTTGAGTTGAACTAAGGAGCAATCATGAAATTATTAATAGTTAACGCCGATGATTTTGGCTATTGCCCCGCGATTAATTTAGGAATTATTGAATCATTTCAACAAGGAATTCTATCTTCAACGACCATCATGGCTGGCATGCCTGGGTTTAATCAGGCCGTAAAACTTGCAAAAGAAAATCCGAAGTTAGGAGTTGGCGTTCATCTAACTTTAACTTGTCAAAAACCAGTGTTAAAAAACGTACCCAGCCTCGTCGAAAGTGACGGCAATTTTCACAAAATTGGCTTCTATGAACAAGACTTCTCGCTTGAACTCGAAGAACTTTATCAAGAATGGAAAGCACAAATTGAGAAAGTTATTGCAAGCGGGATTATACCCGATCATCTTGACAGTCATCACCACGTTCACACAATTAAGCCTTTGACCTCGGTCTTTGAAGATCTCGCAGCAGAATATGACCTGCCGGTTAGGGGAAATTACGATCAATCGGACAACATCAAAATTGCTAACCGATTTTATTCAACTTTTGATAATTTGGGCCGCGATAAAGAAATCTGGAAACCCTACGATATCCACAATTTGGTAGAAGACGTTGAAACTTTTGGCAGCGTTGAAGCAATGTGCCATCCGGGATATTTGGATTCTTTTATCCTTGAGGGGTCCAGCCTCACCGTTAATCGAACTTATACCATGAAAGAATTAAAAGATCCTCGTTATCCTAAGCTATTTGAACAAGCTGGGATTCAACTAGGAACCTATTGCGACCTGTAAGGTCGTAGCGAGAATAGTAGTTAGCCAAATCTTCGAACAAATGTTGCTAATTTTCATCATGTTTACTGCTATTCTCTTTTTTCGCTCTTTAAATGTGCAACAGGAGTAAAATGCAATGAAAGAAAAATTACAAAATGCGATGCAAACCTTCGCAAGATCAATCATCCAGCCCGTGATGTTTATGGCGGTCACCGGGATCATTATTGCGCTAGCAGCCATTTTCAAATTAGAAGCAATGCCAAAATTTGTTCAAGACGTCGGCAACCTATTCTTTACCGTCCTCTCCAGTGGAATTATCGGCCAATTGTCAGTAATTTTCTGCGTCGGGATTTCGGCCGCAATTGCCAAAAAACACAAAACTGACGCGGCAATTTTAGGAATTAGCGTCTATTTAATCTTCTTATATACCAATAATTTCTGGCTTAACTTTACCCATCGATTGGCTAAAGCTGGCAGTCAGGGCCTCTTCGGCACTGGACAATCGATGGTTCTAGGAATTCAAGTAACCGACATGGGAGTATTTCTCGGCATCATTTTGGGATGTTTAGTTGGATATTTTATCAATCGTTGGGGCGGAGTTAAATTTCACAAATATTTTGCCTCGTATGAAGGAACCAAATTTGTTTTCCTTCTGCTAATCTTTACCACTATTATCTTGGCAATCCTCGTCACCTATATTTGGCCGCCAATTAATGCGCTTGTTTCAAGCACTGTTAAATTAATGGGGACTTCCGGTGCTGTTGGCCTTTTTGCTTATGGATTTCTCAATCGGATGCTCTTACCAATTGGAATGCACCATTTATTGTGGATGCCACTTTACTATTCTCCGCTTGGCGGCACAGCGATGATCGCTGGCAAATCTTACAGTGGCGCGCTCAATATTTTCCTCGCCGAAGTCGGTAATATTAGCAAGGTTCATTCAATGGATTGGTCAATTGGATTTCTGGTTAATTTTGGTTATATTTTCTTACCAATTGGGATTGCTCTTGCTTTTATTAAAACAGCTAAGCCTGAAAATAAGGCTAAGGTCAAAGGACTAGTCATCCCCGCAGTGATGACCGCCATGCTCGCTGGCATTACCGAACCAATTGAATTTATGTTCCTCTTTATTTCACCAATTCTTTGGTTAGCTCACGGCATTATCTACGGTTTAGGCCTGGTGATCCCCCATATTTTTGGTCTTAAAATCATGGTTGGTAACGTTATTGAAACGATTATGTACTGTATCGCCATCCCGATGCGCTTAGGACACCAATGGTTAATTATCCCAATTGGAATTCTGATGGTGGTCATTGAATATTTTGCTTTCAAGTTTTTAATTTTAAAATTCAACATTCCAACTGTCGGCCGCGAAGAAGAACTCGTGGGTGACGAAGCGCTCAAGACCACCGGATCTGAAGTGATAAGCACCAATGATACTAACGCTCAGATGTCTGATCTCATTAAGGGGCTCGGTGGTGCCAGCAATATCCAAAATTTAGAAAATTGCTATAGTCGTTTACGAATCGATGTGCGTGACATTTCCAAAATTGATCTGAACTTAATTAAACAGTTCCCGTCTTCCGGTGTAATCAACAAAAAGAACAATATTCAAATTGTTATTGGCCCCGGTGTTGAAAGCACAAGAGATGAGTTGGACAGCTATATTGCAGGACTGGGTACAAAAGATTACTAAAGGAGAACGTGATGTTTGGTTTTAATAAAAGTCAAAAAATTTTCGCCGCAGTTGACGGTACTCTAATGCCGATTACTGAAGTCAGCGACGAAGTATTTGCTCAGAAAATGATGGGTGATGGTTACGGGATTGAGCCCAGCAGCAAGCAAGTCTACGCTCCCTTGGTAAGCACCGTTGTGTCAATATTTCCCACTAAACACGCGATCGGTCTTAAAACTAAAAAAGGCCTTGAAGTCGTGGTTCATCTTGGCTTTGACACCGTCGAACTCCAAGGAGAGCCATTTAACGTATTAGTGAAAGTTGGCGATCAAGTCGATGAAACGACTTGCTTAGCAGAAATGGATTTGGATTTGATTAAGCTGCGGGGAAAGGCTTCAACTGTTGTAGTTGCCTGCACCAACGTGGAAGTCCTCAAATCTTTGCCCAAAATTCCAGAAGAAAAAGTGCAGCATGGCAACTTAATTGGTCAACTCACTTATCAGTAAAATTTGAAAAACGCGTAACATGTTGGAGTGTTGCGTGTTTTTTGGTGCAAAAAAAGTTTTGCTATGTTAAATTGAGATTACCAAAAAAATATCAACAAAAGCGCCTCTCCGGATTTAATTGAACTTAACAGCCTAAACGATGGTGGTCATTTTACTTCTGATAGCGGCTCAACTCTGATCTATTCCGTAGAGAAAGAGAACAAGAATTGGCGGAACGTAGATCGTAAGGACGGGAAGATTTTGGATTCTGATCATTTGGAATACAAGGATTACCTCCACGAGTACGATCATTTGTATAAGATTCCCAACTCCATTAATGACTTAATTCTAGGCAAAATAAAAAAGGGAGAGGTCAGCAAGTAGCAGATGAAGAATAAAATTAAAATAGCGCTCGGCATTCTCACGATTATTGGATTAGTAGTTGCTGTCCTAATTATTAATAGACCTCAAAAGAAGCATTCTAATAATCAGCCAGTTCGTCATGAAAACTTAGATCCCGTTTTTATAAACATGAGTTCCAGGGAATTAGAGGAAGCCAAGGATAAAGGCATTGCGCTTACTCCGAGGATTAAAGCAGATCAAGCTTCAGACTTAGTGGGCAAATCATTTTCGTTTAATGTAGAAGTATTTGCCCAAAGTGATATGGAGAATCCAGGAAATGGTGAGTATTTTCTCAGACTAAATAAAGATCAAACTTTTGTTTTGGTTTATAATCATACCTTTACTGATTCATATCTGCCAGACCATGAGGAATCATCTATATGGCTTGAAATAAAGTCGGGAGATTACATAGTTAAAAAGGATCAAATTGAGTTAAATGTTAGAAAATATGCGATTATTGGTCAGGGTTTCAATGATCATAAAGTGGAAAATTTAAAAAGAATCAATGAAGTGAAGATTAACTATAAGTTGCTTAGTGTCACTGAAAGAACTTTTCGAGAATTACCACCTGAAGTACGGAACAAGATAAAGAAGGATAATATATTTCCAGGCAAAGAAAATTTACCGGAACGGTTTAAAGATGAGGATAACTATGTCATAAAGAAAGAGAGCGGTTATTGGTGGGTGACGAGTATCAAAGCAGATCTAGGTAAGGATGGCAAGACTTTGGATACCGATCATTTGGAATACAAGGATTACCTCCACGAGTACGATCATGTGTATAAGATTCCCAACTCCATTAATGACTTAATTCTAGGCAAAATAAAAAAGGGAGAGGTCAGCAAGTAGCAGATGAAGAATAAAATTAAAATAGCGCTCGGCATTTTCGCAATTATTGGATTAGTAACTGCTGTTCTATATCTTGATAGACGTAATCAAGCTCGCCGTAAAATCTTAGATCCCGTTTTTATAAACATGAGTTCCAGGGAGCTAGAGAAGGCGAAAGACAAAGGCATTGCGCTTACTCCGAGGATTAAAGCCGATCAAGCTTCAGAGTTGGTGGGCAAATCATTTTCGTTTAATGTAGAAGTATTTACTGAAAGGTCAATGGAATACCCGGGTCATGGCGAGTATTTTCTCAGACTAAATAAAGATCAAACTTTTGTTTTGGTCTATAACCATACCTTTACTGATTCGTATCTGCCAGACCATGCAGAATCATCTATATGGCTTGAGATATATTCAGGAGATTACATAGTTAACGAGGATCAAATTAAGTTAAATGTCAGAAGATATGCGGTTATTCGTCAGGGTTTCAATGATCAAAAAGTGGAAAAACTAAAAAGAATCAACGAGGTGAAGATTAACTATAAATTGCTTAGTGTCAGCAGAAGAATATTACAGGAATTGCCACCTGAAGTAAAGAACAATATAAAGAAAGATAATATAATTCCAGATAATGAAGATTTACCGGAACGGTTTAAAGATGAAAACAACTATGTCATAAAGAAAAAGGGTGAAAATTGGCGCTTTGCGACGATCAAAGTAGATCGTAAGGACGGCAAGGTTTTGGATACCGATCATTTGGAATACAAGGATTACCTCCACGAGTACGATCATGTGTATAAGATTCCCAACTCCATTAATGACTTAATCTTAGGCAAAATAAAAAAGGGAGAGGTCAGCAATTAGTGCTGGCTCTTCCTTTTCTGTTAAAGTTATTTTTTTAGAATATCTGAGAAATTTATATTGTTAAGTTCAGAGAACGTCTTAGGTGTGTTTGCGTCATAGTTATCACCTCCCGGAGAAACATAAATTTTCATCCCCCCGCTGGTTGCTTTGTTTCGATTAGGCATATCTAATTTATACCAATAGTTATAATCATAGTTATAGTGATAACTGTGAAGTTTATCTTGAGCGTATTTTTTGTTGTCGCCTTTGTTCTTATGCATGTCTCCTGTATCAGAATAATTGTAGGAAGGGTCCATTTATGAATCCATTAAGGTCGTTGAAATCCCAATTTTTGTAGTCGAGGGCATTCTTTCCTGCGGTATTATTAAGATTTACCTTCACTAAATCGCCGGTCTGGTTGTTAACAATGAATTCGACGTTGAATTTGGATAATAATTTATAATTATTGTAGTTGGTCAAATCCTTAATATCTGTAATTCCTGCCTTTGTGAGATTTTTTTGTACTTCAGAGATACCTTCTAAATCGTCTTCAGTAGCTTTAAATGAAGTTAACTTATTGTGAGGTCGTGAACTTTCGAAAGTTAATTTGACGTCCATGTAATTATTAAGCAGAGTATCGAAGTTCATTTCTTTACCATATTTACGATTGTTTTCAAGCGTTAAGAAATAATTGTTTTTGTTTTCATCACCTTCTTTTGTCAACAAATCCAAGAACGCAGCTGGTTTAATGCCCAGTTTCTTGGCTTCGTTCTCGACGTAGACAGCGTTGGCATAAGAAACGTAATAGCGCAATTGATGAATTGCAGCGGCGAGGTCTCCCCTTGCAGTTGAGAGTCCACCAGGTTTCTTACCATCAAATGGGAAGGCGTTTTGTACCACTTTCGGCAGAAGTTTTTGTAAGAACTCGTTATGAAATGGATCTAGGTTTGTGGGGAATCCGTTCGGGATTTTCAAGTAACCGTCTTTCATTTCAGCTCCCAAGTATTTAAGCATTATTTTCAGTGCCCCTTTAGCAGTTTGGTCTTTAACATTCTTTTTGGCGTAAGGTCGGATCAGTGCATTAAATGCATCAGAGCCGACTTCCCGGACGCTTTTGGCGATGTTATTGAGCACCTTTACTCGATCTTTGGCATTAAGCATCTTTTTGTCGATAAATTTATTCAACGATTTTAGACCTGCTTCAGACCAGCCTTCTGCTGCTAATTCTTCTAATAATGCTCCCAAGATAAATTTCTCGTCGCCGTGAAGGCTCACTGTATCAATGGAAGAAATCACCGTGTTCACTCGCACAGCACTTCTGCCAATGTTATCAAATGATTTATCGAGATCTTTGCGCGAGTGGAAAGTCATTAAATTGGTTTTGGTTTTATCGATGTGTCGATTTAAGTTGTGCAGAAGTTCATCGCAGCTGCTAGATAATTTGTAGACGTCCGCTCCTGCACTTGCGGCTTTTGCAGCTGCATTATTTGCTAAATTCTCACCAGAGATGTTACTAGTTTGGGCGTTTTTCACCTTTCTTGAAACTTCGGTAAGATTCTCTGAAATGATGACCGCATCATCGCTATTATCAACGCTACTTTTGAAGATGTTGATCATCTGATGCATCTGTTTAGTTAAATCTTCAAGATTCTGGTTCAATTTTTTCGTGGAAGTTTCGTGAATCTTTTGGGTGTAATCAAGCATCAAGGTCTGAGCACGACCGTGGAAATTCTCTGTCTTTGGTACACCTAACATTGATTCGTTAACGTCTTTTAAAGCATTTTGAAGGAGATCAGCATCTCTTTTCAAACTTTCATAATTCTCCAACACTTCGCTCATTTTAATTTTAACCATTAATGATCACCTCAATTCTTTTCGATTGCCTGACCAATGGCTTGATCAGTCTTTTTAAAATATTTGCCGGTTTTGTTAAATTCATCGGTGTCATGGGATGCCACGTCAGCGTATTTCTTAATAATACCGTCCAACTGTTTTTCGAGTTCAACTGCTTGAACGAAGGGGTGAATATCAGTCCCCGGTGTATTAATAACGTGGATCTTTTGCGACTTCAGCCAATTGATATCCTTCTTTGCTTTATTTACGTTAGAATCATAACTAGATTTGTCGATTTGAATTTTCGTCATTTGACACTTGCCTCCGCCTGTAATGCGCTCGCTAAACTGTTGCGCAAACTCTCAATTTCACTTTCCAACTGCTTAATTCTGGTCATTGTAGCAAAGATATTATCGTTGTTAGTTCTAATATTTGCGGTGATAATATCTTCAATTTGAATAGCTTGGTAACTGAAAGTCTCCTTTTGTTGCCCGCGCCAAGGGTGAGCCGTGGATTTAGCTTGCTTGATCGAATTACCAGCTTCGGTCAGCCGTTTACCAGCACTAGACATATCAATCAACGCACCTTTTAGCACCTGGATCTTTTCTTCGGCTGCTCTAATTTGGCTCATAATTTCACTTGAATTCATGGTTCCTCTTTTTATTTAAATCAGCATTTCTTTACTATATGTGCTTTACCATATCATGAATGTTAGCGCTTTGATAGTGCTGAAGTGCAGAAAATTGCAGCTAACGTTGAGCAAAAAACAAAAAAACTCCGAAAGGAGTTTAGATTAATGATCCTAAAGTCTTTAATTGACATAGGAATCACTTGTTTTTAATTTGATGCCCCACCAAGCCAGCGCAATGATCAACCCTACCGCGCTCATGATTAACCCAAGCAAAAGGCCTGGCGTGCGGTAAGTTAGTTTGTAATCTTTTTGTCCTTTTTCTAATTCAATCCCGATAAAAGCTCCGTTGACTTTAACAATTTTACCGTGATTAATCCGCCAGCCTTTCGAATAAGGAACCGTGCTGGCAATTACTTTCTTCACAGGATTTTTAACATTTACCTTGATTTGATCACGCTCTAAATCAAATTTGATATTTTCCTGACTATTGCGCTTAATTTCTTGCGTTGATTTCTTAATTTCTTTGCTACTAGGCCCAGCAACAGCTTTTAAGTCAAATGAATAATGAGCTAGCGTATCAACGTTTAATAAAATTTTCTGATCTTTATCGGTATTCTCAGCTGGTCCCAAGTTAAGCGCAACTTTATCGCGCAGCTCATAACCTGAAAGCCGTTTAGGAGAGAGTTGTTTAAAGCTATTTGTCCGATCAAGATAGCTGGCACTCATGATATAACCTGGCTTAATCCGACCAATTTTCAAATAATTTGTAACCAACCAGCGATATTTATAAGTATCATCTGTTTCATGATCTTTAATTGCTGTGTTCCAAAGCTCACCGAATTTGAATGTTTGATAATCTATGTTGCTAAACTCGAGATGAATTTCCTTATCCTCTAGACTTTTGTCAGCATCAAAGGGCAAAACTACTTGGGCATAAGGACTTTGATTCTCCAATTGCGTCGGTGTTTTGGTTGTGAACCCTTTAAAATTATCAAAAGGCACAACTCGAACTTTTTTCGCCATCGATGATTCCTCTTTGCCGCCAGCTACTTCGACTGAGTCTAACAAACTTGCTTCTTTTTGAGTTGGGCTCAGCGCTTGATAAGTTTTGGAAGACATTACATATTTCGGAAAATAAAAGAGCGGAAAAGCTGAGTCAGAATGATAGAATTTTTGATTGTTATAATCTCTATTTTCATCTTTCTGATAGGAATTGGGAACGATCGTTTGACTCTCATTTAGCCATAACTTATCAACACCCAAATAGTTGAAGAGAACATCACGTAAATCGCCGTTGCCGGTGACGTCATTTGGAATCGAATTGCTGACTCCAAGGTCATGCATAAACTGATAAACGTTGTCGCCCTCTAAAGACCAATAAGTCTCAAACGAATTTAAAGAGCTTAATATCGGCAAGCTCGGATGATACGTGTAGCCAGGCAATTGCGTATCGATATAAGTGCGACTAAAATCGCGCTGATCGTCTGCATTTTGGTAGCCGCGCTGACGCTTAACTAAAGATAGAACTTCGGATTTACTCATAAGATTGTTGGTCCGGTTTTTCCCGTATGGCTCAACGCTTAGGAAAATCGCCGCCGCGTTAAAAATGACTAAAATTGAAGTAATTGCCGTAATTTTCCGCTCAGATTTTCTGAATATAAACAAAATTATTGCGGTCAAAAAATATCCAAAAGCAAGAATCGTTAGGTCGCGAAACCAATGCTCTGTATCAAGTGTCAGCAGTAGCGAAACTGCAATCACGCCGCCTGCAATCATCAAACATTGAAAATCTTTTTTGGTTAACTCGCTAACATGATCTAGTAAAAAGGCTGCTGAAAGGCCAAGTGGCAGCTGCAAGAGTAGCAACCAACGATTCGAGGGCGAAGACATTCCATTAAGCACGCCACACAAGAACGGAACGAGCATGCAGATGACCCCGATCCCAAAAGTCGCGGTCAACGTGCGATATTTGCGATAATTCCGTCCAATATATATAACTCCCAGAAGCCCCAAAGACATAAAGCCCCCGCGAAACCAAAAACCCGTCGACACTCGGGGAACTAACATCGTTGCTGGCAGCGACAAATAATAGGCAAGCGGGTAAATATGGATCCCGTTGGCCACATTTCCGGCCGTCCGAGCTGAGTTTACAAGGAAGTATAATGAAGGAATGAATAAACAGGCACTAATCAAAAATCCCGTCAGAGCCGCTAAAAATGTCCGAAGAAAAATTTTCCATTGACGATATTCTCGATGCCTAACTAGCTCAATCAACCAGTAAACGATTGCTCCAACCGCTAAAATATAGGCGAAATAGAAATTCACCAAAAGGGTCACAGCGACCATCACAATTAAAGGAAAAATCGATTTATTTTGGACGGCTTTTTGAACAGCAATTATTAATAATGGAAAAATGATTAACGGATTCACAAAAAACGGATGTGAAAAGACGCTGTACGCCGAATATCCGGAGAAAATATAAACAATGGCTCCCAAAGCGATTGGAACATTGCGAACTTTAATCAAGCGCTTGGCGGCAAAAACAAAAGCCAAGCCAGCTAGATATAAGCGCACGATAACCATAATTGAATAGTAATCGGGCAACCACGCCTCGGGTACTAAGATACTTGGATAGAAAAATGGGTCGCCTAGAACATAATAAGAAAAGGTCTGAAGGTAATCTTGCCCCAGTCCCACTTTCCACTGCCACATCGCGAGTGGCTTGCCATGAAACAACAAATTTTGGAAATCCTGATGCACTTGAACAAGAGCCGGATAATGCTGGGCGATTCCGTCCCCGCTCCACACTAACGTTCCTCCGCCTAACAGACGAGGTCCAAAAATAATTAGCGAAATTATTGTAAAAACGATCGTGTAAAAAAGAATTACGTTTCTTGTTAACTTTCGGAAGTGAAATCTCATTAATTTATGATACAAGATTTTCGTCTAAAAAAAAGCAAATTTTTTTAAAATTTTTGCCGCACCAGCCCAAACTAGTGCCACCATGACTCCCAAAGCGCTCAGCTTTAAGCCAAGATCAAGAAACGGCGTGCGATATCTAAGCTGATATTCTCTTTGCCCCTGATCTAGTTCAATACCGATAAAAGTTCCATTAAGTTTCACAATTTTGCCGTGATCAATGCGCCAGCCTGGCGAATAAGGAATCGTTGTCGCGACGACCTTTTTCACTGGATGTTTGACCTTGAGATCAATTTTGTCCTGCCCAATTTTAAAATCAAGGTTGTCACGACTAACTTTGCGGACTTTCTTCGCAGTTTTGGTAATTTCCTCACCAGTCGGCAAAGTCGTGAGTTTTAAATCAAACGAAAAATGCGCCATCACGTCGGTGTTTAAAAGAATCCACTGCTCGTGATCGGTTTGATCAACTGGTCCTAAATTTAAACTAACGTTTTTTCTAACTTCATACCCCGAAAGCCGCTCAGCTGATAATTGGCGAAAACTATCGGTCCGATCTAAGTAAGTTGCGCTTAATTCGTACCCTGGGGTTGCGCGCCCGATTTTGAGATAATTGCGCGCCAACCAGCGATTTCGATATCCATTCACGTTAAAATCCTGAAAATCATCTGCGCCTTTTAATTGATCATTTTCATGCTCAGCCTGATAATCAGTCAAATCGGCTTGCCACAATTGACCAAAATTAAAAGGATCATAGTTAATATTGCTAAACTCCAGGTGCAGCTCTTGGTCTTTTAACTCCGGATCAGCTGCCATCAGCAAAACTACTTGCCCCGACGGACTTTGCAATTTCAATTGCTCTGGAGTTTGAGTTGTAAAGCTCACGTGCTGACCCTTAGAATACAAAATCGTCTTATTATAAAATGGCACATTTTGAACTTTGGCTGCCATTTTGGATTGATCTTGACCCTGCGTTAAAGCAACTGAATCAAGTAAACTGGCTTCTTTTTGAGTTGGTGTCATTTTGGTAAAATCTTTATTTGAAATCAGATACTCAGGAAAATAAAACAGTGGAAACGACGAATCAGAAAGATATGTTTGTTGCCCATTATAAATTTCAGAGTTGTAATTTTGAAACGACGCAGGAATAATTTTGGCATCTTCGTTGAGCATAATTTCGCTTACTCCCAAGTAATTAAGCAAAATATTGCGCAAGTCAGCATTCCCAGTCACATCATTTTGAATTGAGTTACTAACTCCTAACTCGTGCATCAACTTGTATACATCGTTGCTTTCTAACGACCAATACGTTTCCAGCGAATTGAGGTCGCTTAAAATCGGCAAACTCGGATGATATGTATACTTGGGGAGCTGTGTGTCAATGTACGCACGTGAAAAAGTTGGTTGGTCTGCGTCACGATTTTTAGGATCAATTTGGTAATCATTGACCACTTTCTTCTCATATCCGGCCTGACGCTTGGTCAACTCTTGAACCGCTTGGCGGCTTAAGAGGCGATTGGTGGCACTAATATTGTAAGGTTCAATACATGCAAAAATTGTAATCGCATTAATCACGGTCAGTACTGTTAAAATTTGATTGCGATTTTTTTTGACCGAAAGGAGCGCAATGACGGTCAAAAGGTACTGAAATGTCAGCAAGCCTAGATCTCCGTCATAACGCCCGAATGCTGAAATCACCAGCAAAGAAACACAAATTACTCCGCCAAAAATCACAAAAATTAGATAATCTGCTTTGACTAGCTCGCTGAGATGTTCGAGCAGCAAAACTGCTGCAATTCCCAGAGGCAACTGTACCAATAAAAGCCAGCGATTGGACGGCGACGAAAATCCATTGAGCACACTGGCAAAAAATGGCAATAAGAGTCCAAGCCCACTCAGACAAAAGATTATCGTCAATGTTTGATAAGTGCGGGCACGCCGCAACACGAAGATTACGCCTAAAAGTCCCAAAATCATCAACCCGCCCATCAACCAGAAAGCTGATTTACCTTGCGGAACCAACATCCGGCCTGGCAACGACAAATAGTAAGATAACGGATAAATTTTAAGCCCGTTCGCCATTTTTCCATCAGTTCGAGCCGAATTCAACAGAAAATAAAGCGAAGGCAGAAATAGCGCCGCACTGATGAGAAATCCGACTGCAGCACCTGCCACTACTCTAAACATATTTTGCCAACGACGGTATTCACGATGCCGAATTAAAGCCACAATCCAATAAACGGCTGTCCCGAGCGCCAAAATATAAGCAAAATAGAAATTAACAAAAAGGGTCAGTGCGACGATCCCGATCCACGGTAAAACAGATTTTTGCTTCAACACTCGCTGCAGCTGAACTATGAGGATCGGAAACAAGATCAACGGATTTAAAAAGAACGGATGAGCAAAGCTGCTATACGCTGTGTAGCCCGAAAAGACGTAGACAATCCCGCCAAGACCAAGCGTGAAATCACGAGCTTTAACTAAACGTCGCACTGCAAAAATAAAGGCTAGTCCTGCTAAGTACAGCCTGACAATGACCATGATCGAGTAGTAGTCAGGCAGAAACGACGCTGGAAACAATACGGCGGGATACAATAAGACGTCGCCCAAAACATAGTAAGAAAAAGTCTGAAGATAGTCTTGCCCCAGACCGATATTCCACTGCCACAAGGAAATTGACTTGCCGCAGAATATTAATTCCTGCAAATCGTGATGAAATCTCACCAGCGCTGGATAGTGCTGCGCAATCCCGTCTCCACTCCAAATCAAAGTTCCGCCTCCTAACAACTGAGGACCAAACACTACGAGCGCTACGAGCACAAAGAGAATACTATAAAAAAGATTGGCATGCTGGATTATTTTCTTCATACTGATATTATCCGTTTTTTGGTAGAAAAAAAGCAACCCTTTTAGCGATGGATTACTAAACCTAAAATATAGACGATGAAAATTCCCATGACTAAGAGAGATCCGACATAGTTAAAAAACAAAGATCCCAGCAACGCAAGCCCTGCGAGCACAAATGCGTAACCTAACTTGCGGCCAATTTTTGATTTAAACGCAATGTGATCTTCCGATGTAAGAGTCGGAAAATAATTACCCATCGCGATGAAAAAAATTGCGATCACAAAAGTTACGATCCGGCGGACATCTAGTGCGTTTCCCAAGCCAAAACTGAGCGTGATCAGATAAATAACTGTTGAAATTATCGGAGTAATCAAAAAAAGCACCCAAGACATTCTTAGCGGTCGCGATCTTCTTTTGGCATCAGCCTGGTAAGCCCCTACCAAAACGAGCTGCAAAAGCGTCGCGATTATTGGGATGCCAAAAAGGGCAAGATTCTTATTGATAAAACGATCAGGTTGATTATTAACTCCAAAATGATTTGGAATTCTCATCGGTAATTGCGAGTAGAAAATCACCCCTAAAATCATCGGAGCCAAAATTATCGCAACCGTTACAATTGTCCAATTGAACAAATTTCTTTTACTCGTCATCTTCTTTTTTTCCTCCAATTTTGTAAAACCAAGCCAACACATCTTCAAAAACACTTGCACTAAGTGAATAAATAATGTAATTTTTCTCACGGTTTTCCGTGATCAGCCCCGCTTTCTTTAGCACCTTCAAGTGATAAGAAACCGTCGCATTACTTAAATCGAAATTTGCCGCAATTTCTCCTGCTGACATCGGCCTTTCACGCAAATGCTCTAATATTTCTCGCCGCTCATCATCAGCTAAAGCTTTCATTGTTTCATTTAAACTCATTTCACACCTATTTAGAAAATTTTCTAATTAGATTATAGACTTCAAAAAATTCAAAAGCAAGAATTATTTCGAATTTTTTCGAAATGATTTTTAGAAAAAAAAGCAACCCTTCAGATTTTAGCTAAATTGTTGATAATCTGATTTGCTACTTTATTCATTGATTGATAAATCGAACTATTAACTTCGATTGGCTTTTTAATTAAAACAATTTTTCGTTCAATTGAATCATCAAAACTCAGCTTCAACTCAAGATTTTTACGAACTTTTCCCTTGATCTCAATTGTATCCTGGACCAAACTGCAACTTTTTAAAGATCGATAACTAAAAAACTCCGGCGGCAATTTCGCGTCACTGTATTTGCGATTATTAGGTAAACAAATTAGTTGATGAGGGTCATCAAACAACAAATATTGATTAATCCGCCTAGTAATATCAAAATCTGGTTGTGATTTGTATTTCTCAAAAATGGCAAGCAAATCACTTGTATCTCGATCAACAATCGTTTGGGTATACTCTTGACTCACAATTCGGTAACATTTTTTGCATACCGCTCCATCACGACACTTGAACTTCATAAATCCTAAAGGTTGACCGCAAATCACACAATCTTGTTTCAATTAATTAGCTCCTTGCACAAAAAATTATACTTTTGGTATTTCTCTTGATACCTTGCAGCAATTTTTGCATCCGGCACTACTACATCAGGAAGATCCAGCGAACTGTGTACTTTAGAGCCTGTACCAATTATTGCTAACATCGCTGCTCCTTCCACCGCCTCTCGATCTTTTCTAAAATGATTCATAGGACAATCAAAAACATTTGCTAAAATTTGCTGCCATAGCTTAGACTTTGCTCCTCCACCGATAATAGTATATGAATCTGATTTTTCCCCATCTTGCATTGCGTCAGCAAGCATTTTAAGAGCAAAGGCAACGCCTTCTAAAACAGCCTGATATAAATCATCGGATGTCGTTGACAATTCGAGGCCAACGAATGCCCCACGTAGATCAGGATTATTAAACAAAGTCTTTTCTCCATTGACATGAGGAAAAAACAATACCGAATTTTTTCCTAAACGATCTTCTGAGATTTGGGCTTGCGCTCGCTCAAAATTGCTTTGGTGCATAATTTGTTCAAGCCACCAACTATTAAGCTGCGCACCCGCCTGGACGGTTCCCTGGGTCAAAATCGTTTGGTCCTGCGGGTTAACCTTAACCACTACGTTCTTGCCAATCGAGTTTAATTGATGATTTTCATTAGGTATAATGACCACGCCTGAGGTTCCTAGCGATAATAGCGGAATTTGATCTTCAAAGCTCCGATTAATTAAAGCTGAGGTTGCATTATCACCCGTGCCCGCCACTACTGGAATTTTATTTTTTATTCCTAACAAGCCCATCATTTCGTCAGTCAACTCCCCAACAATCGTACTAGCTGCGTTAATTGGCGGAAAAATTTCTGAAGGTAAATCAAACAAATTAAAAGTCTCTTTAGACCACCCGTCGTTGGTAAAATCATAATAAGCTGTAGTTGACGCATCGCAATAATCAGTCGAAAAATTACCTGTTAAACAATAAACCAAATAATCAACTGGCATTAAAACTTGACCGAGGCGATCAAAGCTTAACGGTTCATAATCCTTTAACCACAAAAGATTTATAAGCGGGCTTCCTGTTGAGATAATTTTCGCATTCTCTTGTAATGTAAGATGTTTAACCAAACGTTCTTTCACCGGCAAAACCAAATCCTTAGTGCGCGTATCATTCCACATAATTGCAGGCCGAATAATTTTAGCTGCACGATCCAAAAAAACTGTCGTGTGCATTTGACCTGTAATCCCAATTGCTACAGCGTATTCAGCAGGCAATTCTTGAAAAATTGCCCTTAGACCTTCGATCACCGCGTTTAACCAAATCTTAGGATCAATTTCTTTATAATTTGGCGCTGGCTCGTCATATTGATATTGAATCTGTTTACTACTAAGTTGCTGTAAGTGATCATTAAGCGCTGCAATTTTTAAAGAAGAGGTTCCAACATCAATTCCTAAATAGTATTTATCCATATTAAACAAACAAAATCATCGTCTTTAACGTATCGGGTTGCAATGCATCCTCAAATGCCGCCAGAAAATCTTGATAATTATAGACCTGACCTAACAACGGACGCGGATCGATAATTTTTTTGCCGATCAACTGGGTAGCCCGGAAATATGTTTGTCTAGTCGGACTCACTGTTCCCTTAATGAATTTCTCGTGCGAATGCACTGCCCCTAAATCAATAGCAACTGGCTCATTGGGGTGCATTGAACTAAACATGAACGTCTGGCCCCCGCGGCCGTAAAATTGATCGCATCAATTGCAATCTTTGGATTGGCAGTTGTGTTAAAAACCACATCAGCGCCAGATCCGCCAGTCTCTTCTTTGACAAATTCCACTGCATCACCTGCCATCGGATTAAACACCACATCAGCACCCAACTTTTGCGCTAGATGACGTCGATGCTCATTCGGTTCAGAGACTAACACTCGAACTCCTTGTAATTTGGCCACCAGCACATGTAATAGACCCATTACTCCGCCGCCAATTATTAAGACGTCTTGCCCCAATTTCAAATGCGCTCTCTCAACACTGTTGATGACACAACCTAATGGTTCAGTAAAAGCCATCTCAATAAAATCTGTCGTTTTTGGATATTTAAATAGATCCGTTGATTTAACAGCTAAATATTCTGACATTCCCCGAAATCCAGAAACACCATTTTCATTTTTAAAAGTAGGCGAAGTATAAATCTCGGTACATAGATTTTCCCTGCCATTCTTGCAGTAATAACATTCCCCGCAATTAGGCAAAATATATTTAACTACGTGATCGCCCGTTTGAAATCTTTTGGGATTTACATTTGTCCCAATCTTCACAACTTCTCCACTAAATTCATGTCCGCCGATTCGAGGATAAGTCCACAAAGTATCTCCTGTATAATCTCGAACGTCATTTTGGCATAACCCATTGGCTCTTACTTTCATCAAAACTTCATCGGCCGCAATTTCTGGCATTTCAATGTCTCTAAGTTCAATTTTTTTCGGGCCCAATTCCATAATAACTTTCATTGTCTACACTCCTAAAATTCCAAATAATCCGCCAAGAATCCCGATCACAATAATAAGCCCAATCACTTTTAAAGAATGCCAGCCTCTCTTTAATAAGAATAAAATCAGTAAAGTAAAACAAAATGGCAAAATATTAGGCATTAAAACATCTAAAAATTGTTTTTGAATACTAAAAGTCTGCGTCGAGGTAACTATTTTTAGTGGAACTGTGATTTTGACATAACTGGAGACCAAGCCACCCATTACCATACAGCCCATTACTTCGGCACCTTTTAAAATTTTGTTCAGGATGCCTTTTTCTAAGAAATCCATCACCGCTTCGGCGCCCGCGCGATAACCAAACATAAAATTGGCATAACTGAAAATCCACGAAAAAGCAAACATTAAGACAAAATATAAAATTGCACCCCAAATCGTGCCCTTTAGAGTAATATCAATACAGATCGCTAACAGAATTGGAATCAAAACGCCCTGATAAATAGTATCTCCAACTCCCGAAAGTGGCCCCATCATCGAAGTTTTCAAACTTGTAATAAATTCTCCGGGGATTTCTTTACCTTTGGCTTTTTGTTCTTCCATTGCAATAATCATTCCAATAATCACTGAACCAAATTCAACGTGAACATTGAAAAACTCGATTTCGCGTTTCATCATCTCCTTTTTCTTGGCAGGATCATTTTGATAAAACTTGCGCGATGCAGGTACAAAAACGTGGGCTACCGCTTGACCCATCATCCGTTCATAGTTATAACAGGTTTGAGGGAAATTCTCCCAAATGAGCCAGGATTTAACTAAATCTTTTTTACTGATTAAAGATTTCTCTTTATTCATAATCGCCACCATCCTCAAAAGATACTTCGTTTTTATTTTTGCTGCCAATCACTTGCATGTAAATAATGGCAGCAAGACCTGCAATCACGCCCAAAGGCAATAATCCAAGCTTTGAATACGTCGCCAGTACAAAACCTAAGAAAAGAAAAACCTTCGCATCGTCTTTATAAATGTATTGCAATGTAATCGCAACTCCAAGTGCTGGAATCATTCCTCCGATGACTTTAAAAATATTTAACACGGTTCCTCCAAGAACCTTAACAAGTCCATTGATATAGCTTGCTCCAAAGTAAGCAGCAATCCCACAAGGAATAATCGTAATAATCGCTGTTACCAGCTGAGGATATAAAACATTAGCGCGCCAAATTTTGTTATACTGCTCCTTTTCAATATAACGATCAGCTAAATGCGTAAAAATTGAGCCATAGGTCATCCGGGCATACCAAACAATTGTCCCTAAAAGACCAATCGGCACCGCTAGCGATAACGCCGTTTTTGCATCAAGGTGACCAGTAATTGCAAAAGCCGTCCCTAAAATGCCAGAGAGAGCCATATCAGCAGGCATTGAACCACCAGCTGAAATAAATCCTAAATAAACTAAGTTAATCGATGCCCCCGTCATCGCTCCAATCAAAGGGTGTCCCAAAATGACGCCAGTAAGTAACCCGCAAACTAACGGACGCTGTAAAGTCCACAAACCAACAAAAGGCATATTACCAATTGCGAGGTAATATAAAACACCGCATAAAAATGCCTGTAAAACTGACATAAGTTCCTCCTAAACTAAATCTTTAACTTCAATAACTCTTTGTTCGGGCACTAATTGATAAAACACATGAATCTCTGCAGCAATAAGAGCTTTAATTGCTTCGACTTCAGCTGGATTACAAGCAACATTTTTGACAAATGGCTTGCGCTCCCCCCGAATCCCCATGCCCCCTAAATTAACCTGTGGTAATTCGACTTCTTTCTCGACTAGTTGTTGATATGCGATCGGCGACTTGGTTAAAAGCAAAATTCGCTCTTTGTCGTTCTTTTCTCCCTGCAGATACTGTGCTGCATCAGATACCGTCATCGAATCAACTCGCACGTTTGTCGGAGAAAGTGATTTCAAAATTCTCTTTTGAAAAGAATTTCCTGCTATTTCATCATCAACAACGATAATATGATTGATTCGATAAGTCGGAACCCAGGCCGTAACCACTTCTCCATGAATTAAACGATCATCAACCCGCGCAAAAACTATATTTTTCATTTTTATTCTCCTAAATCCAATTGTTTATTAACATCCATAAAAGTCGCAGGGGCTTCAGACATCACCGTGTCACAAATATCTTGAATCGTGTTTTCTGAGTTCTGCCGCATCATTAATGCTTCTAGAATCATTGATAAATTCATCCCCGTAAGATGGTGAAATTTATATTGACCCATTAACTGAACAACTACATTAAATGGACTCCCGTGATAAAGATCGGTAAAGCAGATGATCTCTTCACCTTCAAGCGTTTTCAAATGCTTTTCGATTCTTTCACGCAGTTGGTCAACATCATCCTCGGGATAAAGTCCAAATGTCATTACGTTATTTTGCTGTCCTACAATCATTTGAGCACTCTCTAGCATGCTCTTTGCTAAACTTCCATGCGAAGCCATAATAAATTGCACTAATCTATTCTCCTAATAATTCCGTTAATTCACTAATAAATCTCCCATATGTAGGTTTATTTAATACTCGTTCAACAAAATGATGACTTTTAATCATTTGACCTAAATAATCCCACAACTGAAAAACTTTTGTATTATTTTTCTCAATCACTACCAACAAAGCTAAATGAACCTGATTTTGATCTTCATCCCATGCCAGAGAATTTTTAATCACTACCACTGAAACGAAAGTTCCCACCGAAAAAGGGTTAAGCGGGTGAGGCAAGGCAATTTGATTACCAAAATAGCTACTACCCAAGTCTTCTCGTAAATTCACCGCTTCCAACAACTCTGTCTTGTCAGTAGCAATTTTGCTTGCCGAAATTTGGCACAATCGATTAAGAACTTCTTGTTTTGTTTTAAAATCACCCACCACAAAGCGTTCAGAACTAAACAACTGCGTAATTTCCTCAACGTTTCTAAAACCATCAATTGCTAATTTGATTTTGGTATATTCAGAATCATCTGGATACTGATTAATCAAAATCGCTCCCAATTCGTCATGTCCCGGTTCTGTGGTAAAAATCACATCATAGTCATCAAACTTTATTTCTTCTAATTCGTAAAAATTAATAATTTTAATTTCCGCAATCTCGTTAGCGAACCAGGTCACAAGGCGCTGTTTCAAAAGGATATCTTCGCTCCTTTTAAGATTTGTAATGATCAAAATTCGCTGAAGCCCCGATAAACCATTGAGTTTTATCAAATATTGATTAAAATAGATCGCTAAATAAGCAATTTCACCTTCCTCAATCTTTTTATTTATTTTTTTTTGAATCAACATGCCCATATATGCCCCCATATCAAAAGCGAGGGGAAATGAACGTTTGATTTGTTTTAATAGATGATTTTTATTTTGAATATTAAACTCAATCCGGGTCAAAAGTGGAATAATATGTAACGCCAAAGAAACCCTCAATTCTATTTCTTGAGCAAAATCAATATTGAATTTTTCTTTAATTTCACCAAGTGAAGCTTTGATAAATTCATCAACATTTTTAGAAATGTATTCATTTTCGAGATCACTTTTACCTCTAATATAAATCGCTAGACTTAATATTTCACTATCTGGTGCCTTCAAATAGTATCGACCTGCTAATTTTTCAAATATTTCTTTAGCAACTCTAAAATCTTTCTCAAATCTTTTAGCGGCGGAAGGCGAAAAATCCTTCAGATAAAATCCATGTTTGATCCGATAAATCGAAATCTCCAAATGGACCAATAAATTTTGCAGCAAAACGTCAGACATGTGGTAATGGTGCGCATGAAGAATTTCGACAAGCACATTTTTAATATTTTGTTGGAACTGCTCGCGATCATCATCCTGACTCTCCAAACCTAAATTAATCAAACATCGCCGTTTATCATTTTCACTGCCTTCAATATAAATACCGTGATGAGAGGAACGCACTAAATTGAGCTGAAATTTTTCAAGAATTTCTGCTTCTTTATTAAGGTCTTGCGTCATCGTTGTTGGAGTCACATAAAGTTTTTGACAAAGCTGTTCTTTACTTACCGCTTGAATTTGATTCAATAAGATTAGGCTCAACTTCTTTAAGCGCGACGATCGATCAAGGCTTTTAACTCCGTCCATAAATTTATAATAATCTAGTGGATTACTAACGATCAACTGACTCCCTTTGGAGGGAATCGTTTTAAAAGTCGCAAAGTCGTTTTCGGCCAGACACTCACGAATTTGTTTGATGTCACTTTGAACAGTTCGAACACTAACCCCATATTTTTCCACAAAATAATTGGAAGTAAGATATGATGAATTAACCTGATAAAAATCACCAATCATTCGAACCTGCCGCTCATTCATCACTCCAACACCTCATTTCCTACTTAACTTCATTTACCTCGTGAATAATGTTCTTCGCTGCATCAATCACCTTGTCCACTCCTGCACTAGCCACCGCAATTAAATTAAATTCGTTATGATTCTGATCATAAGATTGGCCAAAAGTTTTAATGTAAGCTTTACGTAGGTCAGATCCATAATTCACCTTGATCAAATTACTATTCTTAGCTTTTCTGACTTGGTCAAATGGAATCCCTGAACCCCCATGTAAAACTAGCGGAACAGGTGAATTTTTTGCAACTTCTTCTAACAATGGAAAATCAAGATTTGGAGATAAATCAAGACCATGGACATTTCCTACTGCAACAGCCAACACATCACAACCCGTTTTTTCCACAAAATTCAGGACATCTTCTGGATGCGTCTTAGCATTAACATCTGACACATGATCGTCTTCCTTACCTTTAATTCCGCCAAGTTCTGCTTCAACTGGAATGTTAAAAAAGTGTGCGTACTCCGAGGCTCTTTTCACAGCTTTAATATTCTCTTTGTAGGGTAATTCAGACGCATCAACCATCACAGAAGTAAACCCTGCGTCAATACAAGCTTTGACATCGTCAAAACTCTTACCGTGATCTAAGTGTAAACCGATTGGAGTCGAAACGTTCTCCCTTTCCATCACTTCTCGAGTCATATTTGCAATAATTTGGGGACTAGAAAATTTTAAATTGTTTGAAGAAATCTGAATATATCCTCCCAACCCCATCTCATCAAAAGCTTTCACGATAGCTAAAGTCATCTCGTAATCCGTTGTATTAAACGCGGGCAAAACCAAATTATGCTTTTTGGCATAATCCATCAGAGTAAATCCATTTACTAATTGCATTTTTCTTACCTTTCTTTATTGATGAGTTAAATATAACCAAAAAAAACAGAATGAAAGCCCTAACATTCTGCAACATTATTCATGCAATTTTTCGTTTTTGACTACAAAAAAAAGCAACCATTCAGATTGCTTTATAAATACTTTCAAAGGCGCCTTTGACCTCACTGATCGGACACGCCATGTTAAAGCGCATGAACCCACTGCCTTCTGGTCCAAACCAAGTGCCAGCGTCCATTGCCACTTTCGCCTTGCGATACATTACCTGCTCAAGCTCTGAGTCGCTTAAGCCCAGTTGGCGACAATCCAGCCAAATCAAATAGGTCGCTTCATGCTCACGAATTTTGATCTGAGGTAAATTTTTCGCCAAGTAATCTTTAATCCAGGCTAAATTGCCAGCTAAATATTCGCGTAATTCATCAAGCCATTCTTCGCCTTCATCGTAAGCTGCCGTTGTCGCAACCAAAGCAAAAGGATTGCTTGACCCTAAACCGACATTATTAAGCGCCCGCTGAAAATCATGGCGACGCTCTGGATTTTCAATAATCACGTTTGAGAACTGTAAGCCTGCCAAATTAAAAGTCTTGCTTGGCGCGGTACAAGTCATCAGATTTTGGGCGTACTTAGCATCGAGAGTTGCTGCAACGTGGTGAGTAGTCCCGGGCATAATTAGATCATGATGAATTTCGTCAGCAATCACAAAAACGTGATTGTCATAACAAATCTGCAACATTTTTAATAGCTCATCTTTTGTCCAAATCCGACCAATCGGATTATGCGGCGAACACAGGATAAACAGCTTCGTGTTAGGATCGCTACATTTGGCACTGAAATCATCGAAGTCGATTTCATAACGATCGTCTTTTAACACAAGCGAATTTGAAATCAACTTGCGCCCATTATCCACAACAGCCTCACTAAATGGATAGTAAACGGGCCGCTGAATCAAGACTTGATCGCCTGGGTGAGTAAAAGTCTGAACTGCCAGCCGGATCGCTGTCACAACGCCTGGCGTATGCAAAAGCGATTCGGGCGAAATTTCCCAATCAAAACGCCGTTTTGCCCAGTTAATATAAGCTGCATCCGGCTTATTACTAGAACTATAACCAAAAATTCCGTGCGCAGCTTGCTTATTAATCGCTTCCCGCACTGCTGGCGGGCA
This sequence comes from Xylocopilactobacillus apicola, assembly GCF_033095985.1. Lineage (NCBI taxonomy): Bacteria > Bacillati > Bacillota > Bacilli > Lactobacillales > Lactobacillaceae > Xylocopilactobacillus > Xylocopilactobacillus apicola. Next base: position 111,177 of record NZ_AP026802.1, on the reverse strand, counting down.
CAAGAAATCCATATCTGCCACCCAGCAAGGATACTTAATTTCTGGTTCATTAAACTTTTCTTGCAGCGTCTCGGGCGCCCATTTCACTGAATTGGTGTTGTGTCGATCTATTATTTGATCAAAATCAAATTTATTTGTCATCCGAAAGTCCTCCTGTGTTCTATTATCTTACTTCTTGTTAGAATCCGCTACCATTTATTTAATCGTATAACTAACTTCATCCTCAATCCCGGATACTTCTGACATTTTCGCTAGTAATGCCAAAATTTTGTTGGCAGAATAACTTGTCTCCACCATTTCTCCATTACTCAACTCTTTTGGCTTCCTAAAATTAGAAAACATATTGTGAAAAGTAGGATAGTTTTTAATCATCTTAAAAATCTCACTATCATTATCCCAAACATAATTTAAAAAGACGACAATACACATTGCCCATGAAGAAACCGCAAAATCTTTCGATTGAATTGTTATTCTAATTGGCTTTTTACCTGTAACATCAACTTCTTCACTGATCGAATATTCTTGGTTAGAATCATTTTCTTGTTTATCTGGTGTTAACTCTAACTTAGGAAAAATATTAATTAAAGAATCCGCCAGCTCAGATGCTCGAGAGATGATTGTTTCTTTATTCCAAGTATCACAAGTTTCTGAAATTTTTCTCGTCAAATAGATATTAGAATCATGATAGAACGATTTCTTCTCATTGAAATCTTTATTTCCCATTTCTTGATTATATTTAGTTAAAGTCAAATTCCCTATTGTGTTCCCCAACTGTTTATTTACGGCTTCCGCATTAGGGACTTGAATCCGCCAGTCAGTAGATAACTTTTGGGGCATGATATGTTCCACTTGAGCATCATCAAAATCAACAGTTTCTTTTGTATAATTTTCTTCAAGCACAACCAAAGTCAGTTTTGCCCAATCACGCCGTTTATTGTAAATTGGAAAATTAATCAAACTTTCTTTAAATATCTTATCATTTGGAAAGTCATTGTTAGACAAACGGGCCTTTAATAATTCATACTCAGAATCTGATTTACCCGTTAGCGAAATAAACAAGCTGTTTAAACCATTGCTAGGAATGCCACAAACCATTCTGCGATAAAGCATGCTTTGAATCACAAGACCTATTTCTTCAATTTCTTCCCACGTTAATAGTCCTTTAGCGTTCAAATCCAATAGTTTTAAAAAATAGGGATATACCACCTTCTTATCCAAAATATTGATATTTCTTACTATTTTGTCAAACTTTTTAGACATTTTATTAGCATCCAACAGATGACGATAATAATTTGACGTAGTTAAAAGATCTCTCAATGCTTCTTCAGGGGTCAAATTTTGATCGTCATAAAAGTTTTTGTAAGAATCATATATTTTTTCTTTGTTAACAAATCTCCCCGTCCGCATAATTAAATAGTGACGAATAAATTCTGTTAGGACGTTTCCCACAAACTGGGCTTGAATCTTCGACCAATATTCATTATAAAGTCTGGTTTGATCATTAGAACCCAACCGCATTAAGATAAAATTTCTAATCAAATCAGGTGATGACAAAGAAACTCCCGTTGAATTAAGGCTTTCGAAAATAACTTGTGGATTTTCACTTTTATCAAGCGAGATATAAACGATATTAAGATAATTTATAGCTTGAAATAATTCATCTATATTTAATTCTGAATTCGTAACCAAACTTTTAAAAATATTGTAATTTTCAATTATTTTTGATGGAACTTCATACTGATCAGCTTGATTATTGATTACTTTTTGAAAAGCTTCTTGATCTTTATCAACCGGCTGCAGTTTAATATGGTTGTTTAATTCAATATATTTATTGAACAAAAAACTATTTTCTATCTCTTCTTTATTGTTTTCATTTAAATTGGCAAGTACTCTAAGCAGTAACATACAACTAGTTAATCGCTGCTGTCCATCAATAATTGTTTCAAGATGGCTAAGATTTGGTCCCTCTTCTGGGACGTAAACAACGGCACCTAAGAAATGCTTTTTATTTTGCTTGAAAGCATTTTCTAAATCTTTAAAAAGTTGAACACACTGCCCTTCTCCCCATTCATAATTTCGTTGATACACAGGGATTCTGAAGATGGTCTTGTTTTGTGCTAAAAAATCAACTAACTCCATGCTATCTGCTTTCAAATTTAAACTCCTTATCAGTATTTAAATCGTTTTCAATTAATATATACTTATTTTAAAAAAAATTCAAAAGCCAGCTAATCTCCCTCGTATCGCACAAAAATCCAGCCCTTGTGTGCTCGCAAGCTACCAATTGGTTTTAAATTTCCTGTTTAACAAACTCGGGAAAAGAAGCCATGATTTCTGTCACTGCAATATCCACAAGTTCATAATCATTATCGCTACGGAATCTTTAGAATGATCGTAAGCAATCGCTCAAAGGGGCTGTAACAATCGTCAATTTTAATTTCCTTTCATCTATCTTCAATTCTGATTCCCCAATTCTCTATAGATTCATTGATCTGTTGATGTCCTCAATGCTCATGCCAAAAACACCTATTGTATTGTTGTTCAAGATCAGACCATAGTCGTCATTAATTTTTCTTAACCAAACATAAAAATTAATAAAGTTTTTTTCATTTCTTTTCGTTACATCCATAAAACCTGAATCTGCATGCGAAAGTTCGAGAGAGTTTACAATAAAACGAAAAATATCTTTATTTTCAATTAAATCCTCAGTTTCCACGTTCATCAAATCAGTGATGATTCGAATTTCTTCGGAGATATTCATTATTGTAGGAAGAGATATAATTTCATTCTTTATAGTTTCTAAATTTTTCATTCAATTCTATCCCGGTAAAAATCATGTTATCTTCCTCAGTTACTGAGATAACATATGAAAGCAATTCATCTAAAATATAAACATTCATGTAGGGTAAATTTTCCAGGATCTCTAGTACTTCGCCCCAATTGTTTAAAACCAGACAGCTCTTGCTTTCTTCTGCAAACAGATAAAATTTTCCCTTTTGCGGATTATTCTTTAGCACCTGCAGACAATAAGAGTTTTTATAATAAACATTTGTTGGTTCTTTAAAGTTCAAAAATATTCTCTCATCAGATTTATTTAAAGAAAAATCTACAAATTTATCAATCATTTTTTGCCTGATTTCATCAGATGCAATTACTTGAACATTCTTTAATCCAGCGTCCTGAATTGCTTCTAACAAATACAATTCATCATATTTATCGTATCGTTTCATTATTTCAAAAATCCCCCAATGAATCACCATGTACCTTGCAGGTTGAAATTCGCCGCTAGCACTAAAGATTAAAAATTCATGTTGATTGCTACTTGGCAAAATTATAAACTAATCCTGGTTCTTTATACGAATTATTCCCTGCATCTAAACCTGAAATCAGACTTATTATTTTACATTTAACGTCTTCATCAAGTTGATAAAATGATTTAGATTCAATAACCTTTGATTCAATCTTGCTTGAACAAAAGGGGCAGGAATATTCATGTCTATAATTTAGATACTCTGGCTCCAGCCCATCAAACAAAGTTTTCTTGGTCTTGCGTAGATTTACTGATTTTATCATATATTTTTTCCTCCATCATTTAATCTGCGGGCGATAAAGAGTAAAATTAGATCCATAAATACATTCTAGGACAAAAATTATGATTACACTGATCTCACCTGCAAAAAAATTAGATTTTAAATCACCATTATTAACTCAAAAGTTCACCCAGCCTCAATACCTTCCCGATGCGAAAGTCCTCATTAAATATTGCCAAAAACTAACTCCCGCCGATTTACAAAGTTTAATGTCAATCAGTCCAAAACTCGCTGAACTGAATTACGAACGATTCCAAAATTGGCAAAATGACTCGACTATAGACAACTCTCGCCAGGCAATTCAAGCTTTTAAAGGAGACGTCTATGAAGGACTGCAAGTGGAGGACTTCTCAGACTCTGATTTAAAATTTGCGCAAACTCATTTACGAATATTATCTGGCTTGTACGGCATCTTAAGACCACTTGACTTAATCCAGCCATATCGATTGGAAATGGGGATCAAATTACCGAATGGGAAAAACAGTAATTTATATCAATTTTGGGGCGACCGACTGACCCAAAACCTCAACGATGAAGGGCAGTCAACCGTAATCAATCTTGCTTCAAACGAATATTTTAAAGCCATTCAGCCTCAAGAGCTAAAAGCAAACCTGATTCAGCCGATTTTTTTGGACGAGAAAAACGGCGAATATAAAATCATCAGTTTTTATGCAAAAAAAGCCCGCGGACTAATGAGCAGATTTATCATCAAAAATCAGCTCCAACAAGTCGAAGACTTAAAGGACTTTGACCTCGCTGGATATCATTTTGATAAAAACCGCTCAACTGAATCCGTCTGGGCTTTTGTGCGACCAGAATCCCAAACAGGTAAACAAAGAGGTGAAAAATGACAACAACTAATGAATGGTTACAAAAAATGGCCGATCTCTATGGAGTCAGCCTTTCTGATTTGCTAAAGAAGTACTCAATCGAACAACTTGAAGATGAATATGATGCAAAAGTTGGCGAAGCTGCTTACAAGCACTATCAAGAAGCAGGAGAACCTCTAAAAACAATAGAACAAGTAATGGAAGAATTATTAAAGCCTAATAATGCTCAATAAAATTCCCAAAATCAACATTGCAGCTAAAATCATAATGCTCCAACTAAATTCTGGATAGCCGCTTTTCGAAATATTAGGAAGTCGAAAATGCTTCTTTCCAACAGCTACATCAATGTTGGATACTTTTGGATTCATTGTTTGCGGGTGCAGTAATTTATTCAGAAATCGGAAGAAAATGAAAACTACGCATACCATGACAATACCTAAAACCGAGGCACTCACCAAAATGCGTGAGATCTTCGTCGCATGAACGACTGCGTCCATCGCTGATTTAAATCCGCCGAATAAAGCGAAAATCAAAGCAGAGAACAATCCCAAAATCCCGATAAAACTCAGATAGATATTTGTTAATTTTGCCTCAAACTCTGTTGCTTGATTTTGAATTTCATTAAGTTTCTTTTCCTGTTCGTTAATCTGTTTATTCAAATCTATCCTTTTCACCTGCATGGCAGTAAGATCAAGATTGTCTAAAAGTTCCTTGAGACCAGTCATCTCCTTCTCAGACACGTCAGAATTATCAATTGCTTTTCTTAACGCATTGATGAAACCAGAAGTATCTCCATTTTCATGTGCTTCATTGATGTTAAGAACGAAAGAGCGAATTGGAGCAAGCTCAAGCGGCTCATCATTATTGCGATCTTTAAAGTAATCACGCAAATCTTGAAATGCATCGCTTGCCGCAATATTTTCCGGCATTAACTCGTGCGACAAACGCTGAAGAATCTTAATTAGCGGCTGATTCTCAACCGTTTTTTTGTTGATTTTATTATTGGAATCGCTAGTCTCATTAAGATCGCTGATCCCGTCTTTTAAATTATCCATGCTCAATGATGTCCTCCAATCCATATTCGTAAGTATTGATGTGATTTAAAATTTCATGTCGGTGTTCCTGCCAAAGCGGTTGCGTCTGGGTTGCACGCACCAATTTAAAGACATCCATTTTCAAAAAATTGATGATGACCGAATCAAATATTTTATACTCATCATCATAACTTCCTTCATTGAAAATCTCCAAACTACCATATGAATTATATAAATAGTAGATATCTGGCACGACTGGTCCGTATGGCCACGTCTCGAACTTATCGTTGTAGAGTTCATGAATGAATGGATCGCTTCTAAAATCTTCATGATTTACAAGATAGCTTCTCACGACAAAATACATCACTTTTTGTAACTGTAAATTCGTTACCCCAAGCTCATTTTCATTAGCTACCGCCAAAATGTGCTTAGCTAACTCGTGCATCCCCATGCTTATGCCCCCTTTTCTCCCTACATAATAACACTTTTTCAAGGATCAGTTCATCAAAAAAAAGCGCACCATTTTTTCATGATCCGCTTTCAAACTATTTCAAAAAAATTTCTTTTATTTACATTATAGACATCTGATCGTTTACCTACATAAACAGCTGTTATTACAAGTTGATCATCGTTAATTACCGTTATCAAGCGGTAAGACCCAACTCTAAATCGCACATAACCCGATAAATTTCCTACTAACTTTTTCCCTGGCGTGCTGGGAAAATCAACTTTATTTATAAACTTCGCAATCGTCTTTTGAACATCAGGAGATAATTTTTTAAAAGATTTTCGAAAATATGCAGTAGTTCTAACCGAATATCTACTCATTTTCTAAATTTAATTCTTTAAGCGTTTCATCCCAACTTAAAGTTCTCTTATTATCATCCAGCCATGCTTTAAAAGCTAAATCAGATTTCTCAATATCAAGCCAATCTTCTAATTTTTCCTGCACAGCTGCCTGAATGAATTCAGACTTACTAATTGAATGAGATTCCGTATAAACATTTAACAGATCATTGATTCGATCGTCGAATCTAACCGAAGTTGCCTGGGTCATAATGTATACCTCCAAAGTGCCTCATCATATCACTTGAGCTTTTGTAGTGCTTCTTTCATTAATTCATAATCTACACACCGTCTGCGTCAACCAGCGTCCATGTGATCGTTGAAGCATATTTCCCAGCTTCTGGGATATTCTTGCCGATCGGCTCGAACATTAGATGCCATGATTGTTCCCAGATATCTTCGTACGCTTGGGCTGGTGTAACTTTTGAATTTAATAATATAGAATTCGAATTTAGTTGTTTTACACCATCAGAATCTTTGTAATAGAGCGGATTGCCAGCGATACTTGCGCCACTTGCTGAGGTCATTGGAGTCACAGACGCGCTAACTTGCCAAGTTTTCTGCCGTGGCATATTACGACTGTCGATAACCTTGAAAGTTTGCTTACTGCTGTTGATCTTCTCTCCACGATATTTTTTATCTTTGTACACTCCAAAATCAATTGACCCTGGAACTTCAAAAGTCACCTTACCGGTTTGATCCCACACATACGTTCTAACATCAGTACGAGTTAGTGATTCTGCAATAATTTCTTTTGCCAATTTTTTAGGACCTTTAGGATCATGCACTGTCCCGCCGTTATTAACATCTACTTCCACCCAGTTAGGATCAGTACAGTAATAATTCTCATTAGGTTCATTGACATCAACGATTGGTGTTCTAGCCACTGGATCCCCCAAACCAAATTGACCACTTGTAATCTGCGAATTGGGACCCAAGGTTAAGCGCCATAGAGCGGAGGTACCTTGAATCATATATAACACACTGGCTTGACGCATGTCGAAGTTGCTTAAATCCAACTCCGTTAGACTAGAACAACCTCGAAACATATAAGACATGTTGTCCACTTTATCCGTTATAAAGTGAGATAAATCTATTGTTTTTATACTTTTACAGTACTCAAACATTCCAGCCATACCAATTAGTTCACTGGTAGTCCATGAACTCACAAAGTCGAGATTGGTCGCTTTATCACATCCACTAAACAAACTAGTCATATTGGTCACTTTACTTGCTGTAAAATTACTTCCAAACTTTACTTCTTTAAGTAGATTACTGCCTTTGTTTTGAGCAAACATGTTTGACATGTCAGTTAAAGAACTACTATCAAAGTTCGTTAAATCAAGGGTTGAAATTTTATTACAGCCCCTAAACATAAAAGCCATGTCGGTTACGTTTCTAGTATCAAAATTACTAAGATCCAAATCCATTAGCGACCCGCACTGATCAAACATTTCACGCATAGTTTGTGCAGATGAAGTAACGAAATTGCTGACGTCGATACTTGAAAGCTGTTGGCAATTTGAAAACATTTTGTTAAAATAAACAACATTTCTGACGTCAAAGCTCGTCACATCAATATCAGTGATAGTTAGACAATCTTGAAACATTCCATCCATTCTTGTCACTTTGGCGGTATTGAAGTTTGACAAATCAAGGTTAGATAAACTGCCACATGAATAAAACATTCCATCCATTCTTGTCACTTCTGAGGTATTGAAGTTTGACAAATCAAGGTTAGATAAACTGCTACACGCATAAAACATACCAGCCATATTGGTTACATTTGCGGTATTGAAGTTCGACACTTTTAGTTCCGGTAAATTCCCACATCCCGCAAACATATTATTCATATTCGTAACGATGCTCGTATCAAATAATCCGTTAACATTTAGACTAGTTAAGTTACTGCAATTTTGAAACATGCTTGCCATTGTGGTTACTTTACTCGTATCGAAATTACTTATGTCAAGTTCTCTAAGTGCACCACATCCATAAAACATCGAGATCATATTTGTAACTTCAGAGGTTCGAAACATCGAAAGATCTAGTGCCAGTAAATTATTGCCCCGATAGAACATATAACTCATATCTGTAACTTTTCTAGTATCAAAATTAAGAAGATTTAAATTTGTAAGAGCTTGGCAATTATTAAACATCGATGCCATTGTTGTAGCTTCGCTTGTGTGCCAATTACTCAAATCAAGCTGCTGTAAGTTGTAGCAATTGTTAAACGTTTCTTGAAAGTTTTGAACGTTACTGACGTTCCAATCCTTGATATTAAGTGATTTAACGCCGCACTCAGTAAACATATTTTTCATATTTGTTACAGAACCCGTGTCAAAATTGGAACCGAAATTTATCTGTTCTGATGAACATCCATAAAACATTTTTGACATGTTGGTCGCCTTGCTTGGCTTAAACATCGACAAATCAAGATTTATGATCGAGCTATTTTGAAACATGCCTGACATTTCTTCAACATTTTCGACATTAAAGTTTCCTAGATCTAAATTCTGTAGACTGTTGATCCATTGGAACATGTTGGTCATATCCTTAACTGCGCTGGTATTAAACTGTCCCCTCAGATTGAGACTAGTTAAACTCCCGCAACCCGCAAACATCCCATTCATAACAGTCACAGAACTTGTATCACAATTACTCAAATCAAGGCTAGTTAAACTCCCGCAATTGGTAAACATACAAGTCATATCAACAACATTACTTGTATTAAAGTTGCTCAAATTAAGACTGGTCAGGCTCCTGCATTTATTGAACATATAAGACATATCGGTTACGGCACTGGTGTTTAAACTTTCAAGTCCAACAATAGTTTGAAGATAACCGAACCCATTGAACAAACCTCTTAGCGAACCTTTAGCCGTAACTCCTGGCTCTATGACCACTTTCGTCGGTTTTATATTATAGTCGTAATGCCAAGGCCAAATATTGGTTACAGTCACATCAACAGCCGCATTCAGTTCGTGCGGGTGAATTGTGAGCACTCTTGAAGTGCCATCATACTCCCACCATTCAGTCTGGCTTTCAACTCCCCGCGTAAGCTTCGGTTCTTCGGCAACGTTATTTGAAACCTCCTTTGAGGAATCGGATTTATCGCTATTATCTAACGCTCCCTTGAAATCGCTTGCGTCCGCTGGCTGTGCAACGTGTTCAGGGAAATCTGCCGCTTTGTCGTCCTCTTTAAAACTCATGGCAAATGATAACGCCCAAATTCCACTCAGTATTGTCAAGAGATATCCTAACTTTTTTAACAATTGCTTCCTCCTGGAATACCCTAGGGGTAAGTAGTTTGATCATTATAACAAAAATAGGTCCTGTAATATTTTTGAATTTGAAAAAAAAATCCGACATAATTTGAAATTTATGTCGGATAAAATGATTCCTTAGTTCGTATCATTCATGCCAATTTCAACAGAAAAGTCAAAACCTAATAATCCTGCCTTTTCAACTCGTTGCTTAAATTTATCTGGCACAAAGACTCGACTAATATCTTCTTCAATAGAGAATAAATAATCATCAGTAATATTTTTTGCAATAAGCACCGGTTTATCAATCATTAAACCTTTTGGAAATTCACGATAAACTGACTTTTGTTTATCAAAACAACCTGATAAATGTTTAGTGGGATAATAACCAAAAAACTGTTTTCGCTTACACTTTGTGATAACCGGCAATATCTGGCCTCGCGGTTTTAAAATATCATTAAGTGCGACCAATGCAAATTCACTGATGATAAAAAATGGATTCAAAGCACCACTAAAATCAAATTGATAGTTCTTTTTGCCAAAATCATTTTTCCTTAACTCAAGTGTAATAGCACGGTATTCACGACCAAATGGCTTCCATGGATCCTTAACAGCCCTTCCCATAATGCTTTCTTCACCATCTGGGTAGTCTTGAATAAATGAACAAGTGTTTTTCGATGTTGATCTTAATAGATATATCAATAAGCCTCGCTTTCTGACATCATTCCGTCGATAAACTCCGCAAGAGAATTTGATATAAAACGAATCGTTGATTCAGGTGTCCCGTCGTAATCGTCCATATAACCTATATAGATCTTATGATCCAATGTATTGATGCAATAAGGGTATCCGCCGTAATCAACTGCAAAAGGAATATAAGAGATTGGAATAAGTTTCTTATCCATCGCAAACATTTGATACATTTCTTCTAATAACGTATCGAATTCAAATCTCTTATACTTCATCGGCAAAAAAGTTTGAACACTGACCTCAACATCATTGTCTTCGTCGATGTAAAAATCTTTTTCGCCATCAACTTTTCCGCCATTGTAATGTAGATATAAATCAACTAAATCTTTCGGAAAATTGATACCGATTCCTTGGATATCTAATAAAGTTAGCTTTTTCCCGGAATCTACAAATTTTTGCATCACAAAATCTCCCATTTTAAAGTTTTATCAAAATCTATATTTTTATAAAAATGGTTAGCCGCCTGGATAGCCATTTCTTTATCAACACAATACTTCATTTCAAAATCACCTAACTGACCACCTGTCACAATTTGAACATACCCTTTTTTGTTGATGTTATTTTTATTAATTAAGTTATAAATTTGCCCATTAATTCCACCAACAACCGAATATTTTCCTTCGTTTCCTCCTCCAATGACCATATAAATTTCTTCGTCATGGGTCAGCGCAACGGAAGTTTTATTTTTACCATTGAGATCATTAATACAACGCAAAAGGGTATCGGGATTTGTTAAATCGAAACTTTCTTCATTGCTGTAGACGCCGTGCCAATTATCAATTGAAATTATCATCTGTTTCTCTGGCATAAAAGAGCTGAATTCAGTACATCAGATAACAAGTTCTCATACGTTTCGTACCACAAATCCATATCCATGTTTAAAATAAAATACGAATCGTTTGTGTCGTTATGACATATTATGCAGTGCATCGTATTCATTACGACCCATGGAACAAAGTCCAAAAAATCGGTAATCTCATCTTCATTTAAAGAGTTCTTGATGTCTTTTATCAGCTCCTCGAAAAGAGTCGCATTGAAGGTCTTATTCTCAAACAGCTCGTAACAAAACGTCCCTTCAATAAGGTCATTTCGATTATTTAAAATTTTCTGAACTAATTTATTCATCTTTTTTCCACGATAATTCATTGCCTTGAGATTTACCCCAATCGATTTCATGCTCTCGATAACCGTCATCTTGCCAGTCGGCAAAAAGTTCATGAATGTTTGATGCCCTTTTTTTATCCTGCGTTTGCATGAAAACCTCCTTGGCTCTATATAATAAAAACATCGGCAACTTTTTTGGGACCTTCATAAATTTCAAAAGTCTTGTGTTGAGATAATTTCTCAGACGGCGCATTATCCATTAGAAAATTGACAGTTCCAAAGCTAATAATTTTTCCGCCAGTGCATGTAGATTTTCCCAACTGCAAAACCACACTCCAAGGGGTAGAGCTTTCAGTCTCATCTGGGAATTTTGATACGGGATAGTATTTACAATTCTCCGGAACTTTATTTCTGTCTCTGCGAACCCACTCTACTCTAACGTCCTTCATTTTGTTCCCTTTTTATTTTGCAATAAACTGTGTGAGTGCTCCGCACTGTAAATATCGACCATTCGTGCCATTAAATTTAGCCGCGGCATCAGGAAAGGCATAAAAACGACTTTCCGGTTTCTCTGAAACTTTACCTGTTGCTGTGTCAACGAAATAAACTTTTAGGGCATTTTTTCTAACCAGTTTCCAGACTGCTTTGACCAATTTGTCTGTTTCTGGTTCATACTCTAAGTTATAACTTGCCCCTAATGACCCATTTCCCAAGCAATTATTATCCCCATATTCCCCTACGCGTGAACGTAAAAACTGTATCACTCCATCCCCCACTTGTGATCCCAAATAACCTTGCCCACTTAAGTGTGGTATTATACATGTGTTTTTATACTCTTCTATTGACAGAATATGTGTATCAATAATGATAATATCAGAAAATTTGTTATTCCAGCACTCTGCCATTGAATCGTATACTGGCGGGTTAGGGGTATGCCAAACAAAGTTCTCGATAAACTTTATTTGCGGAAACTGCTCTTTTAATAACCTTGAAAATGTGTTTTCATCGGTTTTTGTTAAAAAGACTTCTAAACTTAATACTTTACTTGTCATAATACAAACCTTTAATTTATTTCAAAATACCATTCCAAAAAGTCATTGAAATCTTTCCATTGAGGTTGCAGTTGTCCATTTTGAAAATCGATCAGCTTTTGCCCCAACTCAAGTTCTAAAACTTCGCTGGTCTTACGATTGTAAAATAAGCCTGCCTAACCCTCAAAGCTATCTAAGGGAATATATTCCTGCGGGAGTTTCAGTGCAGACTGCATCCATTCTATTTGCTCAAAGTATGTTGAATTTATGGCAAACCAACATACATTGTAAATATCATATAACTGCCTTGAGAAAGTCGCTGAATTTGTATTGAGATTAAAATCTGCAAATGCTGTTGAAGCATCGATATTCAACTCTTCAATTACCTTTTGATAACTTGTATCATCGGTTTCATCATACAAATCTGCTTCAATCAAGTAGTTTTTCACTTTTTCTGTTAACATAAGTCTCCTTTGCAACTGTAAAAATTAATATTAAGCTTCTCTTCTCTGCACAGATCAACAAACTTCTGCGAGACAACCAGCTGCTCACAAAATACCTTATCTCTCGTTATAAAAAAATCATCATCAGTTTTATAAATCGGTTCATCGATCACACGGCTGCCATCGAGAAGGGTTCTAAAAGTAGTCCTTTCTTCATCAATGATAGGAAGGTATTTTTCAATTTTACCAAAGAAAAAAAATTCATCATCAATAATACATTCATAAAAGCTGATTTCTGTCGGAATTTTGGTTTCAAAAACACTTTTAGCACGACAAGAAAAAATCGGAATTCCAATATTAGCAGACAGATAGTCGGAATTGTTGAACAACGAACTTGTTGCGTGCCCTCTGGGTTTTGAATAATCAAGAAACCTTCCATTTCCGTCATTCCAAATAAAGAAATTGGATATCTCGACTTTGAATCCTGAAAATCAACCTGCACTCCATTGAAATTGCTAATATTATATAGTTTATTCATCATCTCACATCCCGACCAAAAAGTTTGCTCACTGCCTCTTGATTGTACTTATCTTCCCCACGCCAATACTGCGCATATACCCAATACCTTTGCGAGCGCATTAAGTTCTAAAAATCAACTATTTTTTACTCAAATTAATCTAAATAAATAGAAAAAATCCCATCTATCACTCAATATATAGTATAATTTTACTCGTAAAGAGGAGGACTTCATGGACAAAAAAAGAATTCAAATTCAAGTGGATAAAGATTTGGCTGAAGACACAGAACAAGTTTTAAAAGAATTAGGGTTAACTCCAACAACTGCAATTACAATCTTATATAAGCAAATTGTTGCCAAAGGTGCATTACCTTTTGAAATAGCACTAACAGATGCCCAAAAAGCGACCCTTAACTTTTTAAAATTAACTGAAGATACGCCCGTTACCGTTTTTAACAATGCTGACGAAGTGGCAAAATGGCTCAATGACCCAAATGAAGACTAACGAAATTGTCACTATATATGTTGCCTTTGTTGAAATTAATGGTGGTAAAAAAAGGCCCGTTTTGATCAGAGAAATAAATGATGTTTATTTCACTGCCTTTAAAATTACCAGCAAATATTTAAACAAATCAAACAAAATTAAAAGTCAATATTATCCAATTAAAAATTGGCAAACTGCTGGTCTTAAGCAAAAGTCATGGGTAGACATCGGACATCTTTTTCAATTTCCAAAAACTGGACTAACCTTCAAAAGAATTGGGAAACTATCTGATTTTGATCAAATTGGAATTGACCTTTTTACAAAGAAATTCAAAGAAAACGAATAAATATTTGTCAAATTATCTCTGGCAATTCGTATAGTTTTCTTACGAAGGCGTAATCAATTTTGCATGCTGTTGCAGTTGCTTTAGGTTATTTTTTAACTCCAACACTTCCTTGAACTCGTTGGCTTCAAAAGGTAATTTTCTGATTAGTAAACGCGCATTCGAAGTTAAAAGTCTTAAAAATTCTCGATGTTCAATCACGCTATTAGAAACTATCTCTTTTTTGTTGTGCCGCTCGCTTATAAAGTCAATGCTACACTTGCCATCGATTAGGTGAGCCTCAAAATAATAAGGACCGTCCATAAATCGAAAAACCGAGCGACTATCACTGCTAATGCTTAATGCCTCTTTCAGCCACCAGCCTAATACAATTACGGAAAAATCATCCCACTTTTCCTCTGGAAAGAATGTTTCACCGATTTGAAAATAAATATCAGAATATATCTGGGTTGAAATCTTACTATGGGACACCCGAACAGAGTCAGGATTGATTACTAGATCAAGCATTTAAATCATCCATCAACTAGATTTCCTTTCTCTTTATTGCCTGAAGAGTCTCTTCTCTAATTTCATTTATCTTTGTCATTCTAATAGATTATCTCATTTTCTACAAAAAATAACCGCCTCTAACAAGTCCTGTTTCGTTGCGTTTGGGTGATGATCCCGCTTGTTATCAATGATGCATTCTCCAGCAACACCTTATATTTATCCTCTTCCTCAGCCATTTCATCGTCTTCATCTCGATTTTCTGCCAGATAAAAAACAGCTGATCCAATGGATGGTAAATCATATTTTAAATCGTGATCAACATAAAGCCCAGAGGGAAAAGAATCCAGTTCTTCTCTTGGAACCTTCAATAATTCGTCAAAGCCATTCACTTTCTTCATTAATTTCTCCTGATTAAAAATAGTTAATTCATTATATCTTAATCAATTTTAAATTAGCAACTTTCCCTGCCAAAGAATCCTATCTATTTCATTTTTTTATTTATTTGTTACAATGAGAGTAAAGAGAGGAGGCTTTATTCCAAATGAAAACAGAAGATAAAATTGAGATTTTACGTAATCTCGTTTCTTGTAAGACCGTCGGCGGTAACGAAATTGAAGCTGCGCAATACTTAAAGTCGGTTTTTGATCAACACGATATCCACAGTGAGGTTCGACCAGTTGAGGGAAATCGAGCAAATTTAGTTGCTGAAATCGGTCACGGCAAGCCCGTCTTGGTAGTTTCAGGTCACTTAGACGTTGTTGCGGTTAATGAAAGCGAATGGGAAAGTGATCCGTTTACTTTAACTGAAAAAGACGGACAGCTTTATGGGCGCGGCGTTACCGATATGAAGAGCGGCATGGCAGCTTTTGTTATTGCAATGATTGAGTTAAAGGAGTCCAACCAGCCAATTAATGGAACCGTGCGCTTGCTTGCCACCGCAGATGAAGAAATTACTGAGCTGGGTGCAGAAGCCTTGTATCAAGACGGTGCGATGAAAGACGCTGATGCACTTCTTTTGGGCGAACCAACCGGCTACTTCATTATGCACACCCATACCGGAGCGATGGATCTAGACATCACGGCCCTTGGTCAAGCGGCTCATAGTTCGCGTCCTCAAGCAGGAATCAATGCGGTCGAGAATTTAATCGACTTCTTAGACTTGCTTAGAAAAAATATCTTGCGAGCAACTGGACATACAATTAGTCCAATTTTGCTAAAGCCGACTTTATTCAACCTCGATAAGTTTCACGGTGGTGAACAAGTCAACACGATTCCAAGTACTGCTAAAGCAGAAGTTAACATTCGGACGATCGCCGAGTATCCGAATAATAAAATTGTCAAAATCATCAACGATACGACTGACGCTTTTAATAAATTCGCTAAAGGCAAAATCAATTGCGAAATTGCAACCAACCTGATCCCAATCGCTGGCAAGCCTGATTCTAAATTGGTTTCGCTGTTACAAAAAATTTCCCAGCCATATTTCAAGAGCATGAATGATACGCCGGAAAAAATTAAGCAAAATAAAGCTTTTGCTGACGGTTTCGGAGTACCTTATTCTCCTGACAAGGTTATTGCTGGTGGTGCGATGGGCGGAACGGATGCTTCCCAATTACTAGCTGATCAGCCAGTTGGTGCCAATTACGCCGTCTTTGGTCCCGGCAATGAAACTCCCCATCAATCTAATGAACATCTCTCCAAACAAATGTTTCTAGATTTTATTGAAATTTATAAGCAATTATTCCAAGAATACTTCGCTTAGGCACCAAAAAAAGAATGATCGCATCTGACCATTCTTTTTTTTAACTAAAACACCATATTTATTACTTGCATCAAGATTGGTAAAACCGCTAATCCTGGCGTCCCAGCTTGAATTACCAATGTGCTTTGTTCTACGCTTGGTAAATTTGCTCCCATTTTGGCACCGATCACAGCGAATTAAATTCAAATCTGACCAAATAAGTCTTTGTAACCCAACTAGAGGTGCTGACCGTGTCTCCCACCAATTAAATTCATTTAATATATACGAAGGCTTATATTGTACTTAATTAATTCTTTGATTAAAATATTCATATAATGATTCTCCTTTGATTAATAACTCAATGACATTATTTTTATCATATACATCTACATTATGCCTTTCTATGTAGTTAATAAATTGTGGTAAAATTTTTGCTCCTGAATAATCTAATTCCAGTCTATAGTTCTTATCTTTTGTCCTAAGTTTCAAATAAAAATTGTCAAAACCAATATCGAATGGAGATATTCTTGCTTTCGGTTTGTATATGATTTCAACATTAGTAATATCAGAGTATTTTATTTTTTCTTCTTCGGGGTAAAAAAGAAGTTGACTAATCTTGCGAAAATCATTCTTAGAATACTTTTTTATACTTAAGTCATTTATATTTATGATCCAATAATCATCAAATAATTCTGGCAAAACTAAAATTAACCCAATTGTAAGCACAATTAAAAAAATATAAAAAGGTTGATAACCGAATCCAGTTAAAAAAAGCGATGATAGAGTCCAAATAAATAGATATAAAATACCTTTTTTGAAACTAAATTTATTTCCAACTATATAAGGCTTTTTAAAAAAAGGACTACCGCTAACAAGATTATCTAATGATATTCCATATATATCTGATAGGAGCAATAAATTATCTATGCTGGGGACAGATTGCCCATTCTCCCATTTAGATACTGCTTGTATTGATACAAAAACTTTTTTTGCAATTTGTTCTTGACTGTAGCCATTTTTCTTTCTCAAAATTTTGAGAATCTCTTTTAAAATCATAATTAAATTCCGCCTTTTCACTTTTTCTTATTACTTTACCGGAATTGTTTAATATTTTTCAATCAACTTGCGGTTGATTACTGGGAAAAACCTCAAATTCTACAATAATTTTTCTGACTTAAAAGTGAATGGGTGTTAATCAATCAGGAATGTTGCTTTAAAAAAGTTGTGAAATCAAGATTAATTTAATTTGACCAACAGAACCCTCACCGATTTTTCACCATGCGCCTCGCGCGGCACCAAAAAAAGAATGATCGCATCTGACCATTCTTTTTTTTAACTAAAACACCATATTTATTACTTGCATCAAGATTGGAACAACGATCACGAACAAAACTGTACTTGTCGTTACCACGTTGGTGGCGTATCTGACATCACCATGCGATTGACCGACTAAGATTGGTAAAACCGCCAATCCTGGCGTCCCAGCTTGAATTACCAATGTGCTTTGTTCTACACTTGGTAAATTCGCTCCCATTTTGGCTCCGATCAAGATAAACATGATCATTATCGCTGGCACGAAGACGAACCTTCCAAGTAATGCCCAAATCGTATCCCGATCAAAGCGAATCGAACTCAATCCCGCGTCAGCTAAGATGATTCCGATGTAAATCAGTGACATTGGTGTTACGATTCCTCCAACCATGTTCAAAGTATTTGTAATCCAGCCGGGAACTGGAATCGCAAGCAATAAGAACACTAGAGAAACTAGAAATCCAACTAAAGGAGCTGGCAATAATTTCTTCCAGTTAAACTCCTTCTTGGTTCCTTTTGCGACCGTTGGATCATCTGCTGAGATGAAGAATACCCCGATTGCCCAAGTTGAAATTGTATTTACCACGTAGTAAACCAAGAAATAAGGGAGACTCTTTTGACCAAAAAGTGCGATATTTAAAGGCAGACCAATAAAAATTGTATTAGCGTTGGCAAACATGTTGATAAAAGTCCCACGACGACCTTTTCTGATTTTCAATACTTTAGCCAAAATCCACGCTAGTAAATAACTGGCAGCAAAACTAGCAAACGCATAAACCAGCCCGCCCGTTAAGCCAGCAAGTTTATCACGGCTTAAGTATTTAAGGACTGAAGCAAAAATTGAGGCTGGCAAAGCGATATTCATAATTATAAAAGAGATGTTTCCCTTAAATTCATCGCCGACCTTGCCAGAAACCTTCAGCCAATATCCAAGAGCTATGACAATGATAATTTCAGCCACACTCTGAAGTGACGTTATAAAAGCTTCCATTTAAATTCCCTCCCAAACTCTAATTAATATTTTGGTTGCCATCTGATCGCAGTTACCGCATCATGACCATTTTTGTAATCATTTTGACTTAAGCCTTCTTTAATTGCCTGGTTGCAGACATTTTCGGCAACGGTTTGAGAGAAAACATCCAATTTAGAAACTGGTGGCAAGACAGCGGCGCCAGATTTTGAAGGATCAACAATTCCACCCAGTGAATGAGCTGCGACACTAATCATCGTTTCGCTTAAAATTTTCGAATTGGCAGCAATTGCTCCAAGACCGAGTCCTGGGTAAACTAGAGCATTATTAGCTTGCCCGATCTCATAAGTGACTCCTTCAAACTCGACGGGATCAGCAGGAATTCCTGTTGCAACAAGTGCCTTACCCTTTGACCACTTAATCAAATCCTCAGCCTTAGCTTCTGCCAACTTGGTTGGGTTTGAAAGTGGGAAAATAATTGGATGCTCGGTGTGTGAAGCCATTTCAGTAACAATTTCTTCGGTGAAAGTTCCTGGTTGAGTTGAAGTGCCGACCATAATAGTTGGGTGAATTGCCTTAACTACTGCTTCAAGATTTGTTAATTCATCAGCGTTTGAGAATTCACTGCGTTTTCTGGTAAAAGGCTTCTGTTCTGGCGTTAAATCAGGGGTATCTTCAAAAAGCAACCCTTGACGATCAACTAAATAGAAGTGATCCTTAGCTTCTTCTTCAGAAAGACCTGAATTAACCATTTCTGTATAGATCTGCTTAGCAATTCCTGTGCCGGCAGTTCCCGCACCGAAGCAAAGATATTTTTGATCAGATAATTTTTCGCCACTGATATTAAGAGCGCCCAGGATCCCAGCTAAAACAATAATTCCTGTCCCTTGGATATCATCGTTAAAGGTCAAAATTTTGTCTTTGTATTGATCCAAAATACTAGCTGCGTTATCTCGGCCAAAGTCTTCAAAGTGCAAATACAACTCTGGGAATATCTCTTCAGCAGCAGATACAAAACGATCAACAAACTGATGATATTGCTCGCCTTTGATTCGTTTGTGGTGCAATCCTAAATAAAGTGGATCGTCTAATAATTTTTGATTATTAGTTCCAACATCTAAGACCACTGGCAACACTTCTGCTGGATCAATTCCTGCAGCTGCTGTGTACACCATCAATTTGCCAACTGCGATATCGACACCTTGCGTGCCCCAGTCACCAATTCCAAGAATCGCTTCACCATCGGTGACCACAATTAACTTAATCTTTCTTCCTTCAGATCCATTTTTCAAAGATTGTTCAATTTTGTCTGGCTCATCAATGGAAAGGTAAGTTGCATTTTGTGGATTTACAAATAAGTGGCTATAGTTTTCGATTGATTCAGCAATTGTCGGATCATAAACTATCGGCATAAATTCCATGACATGCTGACTAAACATTTTGAAAAATAAAACTCGATTAGTATTAAAAATCGTCATCAGGAAAATTCTTTTCTCAAGATTTGATGATTTAGTTTGATACTGTTGATACGTGACTTCTGCTTGCTGTTCTAAAGTTTGAACGGTTGGAGGCAGCATCCCTTCAATCCCAAGTTTCGCGCGCTGGTCTTTCGTAAACGCAGTCCCCTGGTTTATAAAAGGATTATTTAATATTTCTTGAACATTTGATGTCATTTCAGTTCCTCCTTGTTCTATCTATCATGTATAATATTCTGGATAGATAACTATAGTCAAAAGCTAAGTTTTCAATAAACTTTATTTATAGAGGGAACATGAATCTACGGGATTTAGAGTATTTCAATAAACTTGTCGAGCTTAAGAATTATTCTCATACCGCTCATTATTTTGGCGTCTCACAGCCAACAATTTCTTATACAATCCAAAGACTTGAAGAACAGGCGGGCATCGATTTACTTGACCGAAAATCGATGACTTTAACTGAAGCTGGTCAACAATTTTATAATCATTCGCGCAAAGTAGTCCAAGAAATGTCGATGTTAGATAAGGACATGGAAAATGCTGCGTCTCCTCATATTAAAATTGGCTTGCCACCGATAATCACCAATTATTTGCTGCACCAAGAGAAGTATTTATCAGTATTCCAGCAGAATTTGGAACACTTGGAAGTCTACTCAAGCGAATCGCAGAAATTATTTCGCAGTTTGGTCTCTGGCAACCTTGACGCTTCATTTATTGGTTCGGTTGAGCCGATTTCCTCACCAGATTTGACCTCACATATCATCGCCAGACATCATTTCAAAATTATTTGTAGTCAAAAATCTCCTTTAGCCACGAAAAAAACTGTCAGTTTCAATGACCTGCAGTCTTATCCTTTTTTACTGTTAGATCGTGAGTCCACCCACCAACAGATTTTTGCTCAGTTAGTTAGAAAAAATCTTTTCGTACCAAGAATTATTTTTCGCACGCCCGCCGTTCAAACGATTTTAACGCTCGTGGAAAATAATAGCGGGATTAGCTTTTTAACTGAAGCTGCTCTAACAGCCGCCAATCAGAAAGTTGTCGCAATTGATTTAAACGAGGCGAGTGATCTTTATTTTTATCTTAATCTTGTCACACTAAAAAACGGGATGCCTGATCATCACCTAACTGAATTCATTAATGCGATGTTAAATTAACTCCTATAAAGGATATAAGTTTACTTAAAGCAGTCCAAATCCAAGTTACTATTTCTCAAATAATCCTCTAACTCAGCAAGAGAGTTTAGGTAAAGAAATTGACCAACTCGCTCAAAATCCTTGTTTTAAATCTGATCTTATAAATGCTTTTAGCCTTTTCAATCGGACAACTGTTAAAAAAATTCAGCTCTACCCTTGCATAGTAATCATGACGAAACTGATAAGTTGGCTTCAAATCATCTTGCAGTGAGATCTCAAGCCACATTACATCATCGGGATTGTTGCTTGGGATTTCTTTAATCACAGAATTACCTTTTAATAACAAATCAAGTGTTTTCCATTCTGACATTTATATTAACCCTTTAAGTCTTGTTTGGAGAGTGAAGTATAAGTCCTGTAGCAGACGAAATCGTCTTTGATCGCATAAGCATAATAACCCACCGACGTTTCGGGGTTAAAGAGCGACAGCGGATCTTCAAAGTATCCTTCCAAACTGCACCAGCTTAAGCCAGCTTCTTCACTAAAATATAGAAGCGTTTCTCTCAAAGATTTACGCCAATCTTTTGGAAAGCCACTTACTTTTAAATCCCAGCAATCATCGCCGAATAATTTATACTTTTTTGCAGTTGTCCCTTTTTCCCAAAAACTAAGCGGAAAATCCAGTTCACTACCCCAAACATAGAAAGTTTGACCTGCTCGATTGAGTCCCAATAAATAGTTAAAAAATCTTTTATAATGTTATTCATTTTCGAAAAACCGACTTTTTCTTGCTAACGAACGGTTCAATTCCACTATTAAATTGTCTACCTTCACCAAGGATTAATCATAAATCACGAGTCCCCCAGCCGACAATGATTGAAGAAACTGTTCTGCTATTAACTCAAAATTTTTCCGTAAATCAATTCTGCAATAAATCTCAATCGGATCTGTTGAGATCGTAATTGAATCTGCATAATAGTCTTTAAAGAACATTGCTTGTTTGTCCCAGTGCTCGTTCTTCGAAAGATAGGTTATCGAATCGATAAAATCACTAATATCATAATCTAAAAACCAATTTTCTTCGTTGAAATCTCAGTCGGAGTTATTCCATATTTATTTACAATGCTGCGCTCGGGAAGTGCCCAAAAAGAATACTGCCAAAAAGCCATTTAAACTTCTCTCCATTCTGATGACCCCCGTCTTTCGTAGCAAACTAGATCATTTGCAGGAATCTGCTTTAAATTATCGGCAATACGATCAGATTGGTCGCCTTGGAAAATAATAAAAACCGAATTTCGTTCGTCCAAATCAGCAAGATAAAGCCCCAATTGTTCATGATAAACTCGACTGTGAAAAATTCTAATTGTTTGAATCACGAATGGATCTAACTGATGTTCCAATCATTTTAATTCGTTATATTTTGCATAAAGGTTAAAAATATCAACTTCATCCGACCAAAAATTAGAAAAATACGGATTCACTCCGTCCACAAAAATCCCAACATTTCCAAGATATACTAAATCTTCCAATCGATCACCGTCTTGATCGCTAAAAAAAGTTAAACTCTTAACCTCATTTCCATAGAAAAAGAAATCTAGCTTCTTAAATACTGACTTTAAATATTCCGTCATCTCTCAACCTGCATCGCAGTAAGACTTTCATCAAAGTATAAATTTTCAGTAACCAAAATAATTTGAGAATCTTTATGTCCATTGAAAACTAATTCATCAGATCGATCGATTTCGTATTGAACATTAACTAATCAAAAAGTAATTCTGACCCTTCAACAAAGACGCCAAATTGTCCTTCAGCGTCATTAATCGACAAAACATTATAATTACTGAAATTTCTGGCAAGATCTGAAAAACTATCACCAAACTTCATGCACGTAATTCCGTGCTTTATAAAATCATCAAACATCATCATCTTCGTTTCTCACCAATTGACGATTAAACTCCATTTTAAGATCCAGATTATTCTCAAACCCTAAATACTTTTTACTGAGCAGTTCCTCTAGGTCGACTTTAATCGATGTATTATGATTTGCCGCAGCCATCCCAATCAAAAACGGATACGAATAATGCTTGGGATTTTCTTTCACATCATTGATTAACTGTTCGTTTAATTCAATTAAATTAAACACCCGTGGAATGTAAATTGATTGGAAAACTTTCAAAAAATTTTCGAAAGTTTGTTTTTTCCCAGCTTCGGTCGTTGGAAGCATCAACGGAAAATACTGTTTTTCATTCAGATAATAAGAATAGTAAACGAGGTTTGACGCTGAAATATTTGAAGGATACGGAGGATCAATCTGCTCAATAAATTTTTGAATTCGTTTTGAGGACACATTCATACTAATCGAATATTCCATCGAAATATTTAAATAAGTGAAATTAATTTCAGCTTTGGTCCCAGATCGATCATCGATTATTACTTGATGGCGATTTACTTTAAGATCTGCCGGCACACTAAGGTGCTCTTTTAGAAAAATTTGGAGTTCTTTTTCGAAGTCGTTTTTCATCTGCCAATCTCTGTTTTATTTGTCCAACCATCGTCGGCGTAAACTTTCAATATTATGTACTTCTTCGCTAGTATCTTTAATTAAACCAAATTCTTCAGCCTTAGCGATCAACATCGCCTCTTCAACCTCACGAGGAAGAGTAGAAAAATCATCCAAGCTATCTTTGCGTTTGATCCGACAGCTGCGATTAAATTGATCAATCATCAATTTAATAACTGCTTCTACACTAAGCCCCATTGAATTGGCATTTTTCTCTAATTTTCTTTTTTCTAATTCATCTAGTTCGATCTTAATTTCAGTTGTTGACATGAGGGCACCTCTCTCAAAAGCTAAATTTTCCAATGTAATTTAATCCGTTATAATCGTCGCGCTTTGGCGAATTTTGGCTTTTTCTGCTTCATCCACTTTAATAACATCGATAATCGTTTGAAGATCTTGCGATTCAGCAAATCTTTTGGGAATAACCATAAATTTCGGATCGAACCAGATGTCACCAACATCGGCAAGAAACTGACATTCTTCAACATAATTAGGATCTAGCGGATTAGCATCCTCATTTTGTTCAAAATATTTTAGATATTTATCTTCCGCAGCAAAATTATTGCCAATCCAAAGCTGAATATTTACCTCATTCATCTGACAACTTTCTTAAATCGATTTTTTCAATTGTATCAGATTGTACTAATAATCTACTAGACAAATTACCTTGTCTCCTGTAGCATGCCTAAAAAAGGAAAGGTTCTATAATTATGCCAACAATCTCACTGCATTTTAATAAAGAAGAAGATCAACTATTTCGTGATTACGCTAAACATAATGGATTAACTATTAACGAATTTTTAAGAAAATCTGCTCTGGAAAAAATTGAATCTGAAATAGATTTAAAACTTTACAATAAAGCAATTGAAGAGTTTGAAGAAAACTCAACTATTTATTCTCATGAAGATGTGTTGAAAGAATTAGATCTATAATCGATCTCTCATAGAATCCTCTGATCGAAATCCGCTATGTAAAACATCTCTTCCATACACTTCATTTTCATCTTGAGATATAAGCCCTCTATCAAATGATTTATTGCCCATTATCTTTTTGCTGAGGATTTTATTTAAATCTAGTTCCAATTTACGCTTTCTCATAATATAGACAATCGTCAGAAATGGATAAGCATAATAATTGGGATTATCTAAAACATCTTGGATTGCTGCCTCCTCTATATTCATTAAATTTAACGCCCGAACTAAATATATATTTTTTACTTTATCTGCGATTCTTGCACAAGCCTTGCCAATTTCTTCATCATTTCTAGGAAGATCAATCGCTCCTCCCATTTTGTTAGAAAAAATATTATATTTCTCCATGGAAGTCGTCATTACTAAAGCGAAATGACTGGGCCAGTTCGACTCATATGGTGGATTTACTTCATTGATAAACGCCATTAATTCTGGAGCATCAACATTCATGCCCAAAATATATCCTTTTGCATTATTTAAATATCTAAACTGAATGCTTCCGGTAGCTCTGTATTTATTTTCTTTAATAGATATTTCATTTCTAATAACTTTAATATTAGGATAAGAGCTAAACTGTTCTTTTAAAAATTCCTGTAAATTTTTCTCAAAATCAATTCTTAAATCTTTAATTTCTGGCATTGAATATCTCCGTGATTTCTTTAACATACTGATGTGCATCAGGAATCCGAATTTTTCTGATGTAAGATGCCAGTTTGTCTGGTGCTTTAAGCATTAAGAAGAACTCTATGAGATGCCCAATTGGAAAATTGATTTTAGGCGGGAGGTTAACAATATTATCTTTTCCGCCATTTGGTTCAATGTAACGTGCATATTTTTTAATTATATAGCTAATCGTTTCATCTCTATAATTTGTAATCAACCAGCAAATATCATCCAAACTAACAGAAGAAAATTGTAGCGCTTCGTTTTCACCTTCCATTACAACTTCATGGACTTTCGATTCTCTATCTATTTTTACTGACAATTTTCTATCCAATTCATCTAAATAATTCGTATAGAAATCTGAGTTCATAAATTCATTTATGTTCATGTAATTTTTGATATCAAAATCCTCGTACTGTTAAATGCTTAAATTCGTCATTTTGTTTAATAAGTCGTTTTGACCGTTGCTTATATATAATATTATCGACTGTAATATCTCGATTTCCCTTTCAATTATTGTACCCTTATTTAATTTAAAGCTATAAAATCAAATCCTTTTAGTTTGTTTGTCTCACAGATTTTTTTAAAATTATTGGAAACTATAATAACAGACGGATCTTCTAACATTCTGACTATTGAAAAGTCTTTTAAAAAGTTATTCAGAATTTTTAATTCTATAATCTCTAAACTAGGTGGATCTCCATCATCATAATCTTCTTCTTCATAAATAGAGTTCTCATAATCAAAACAAGGAATAATATTATTTAATTTTAATGCAAAAAAATTGTATTAGATATTCCTTTATCATCCGTTATAATGGCTGGAAAATATTCCATCTCGGTTTCTATTAGTTTTGAAAATGAGTCTAAAAATTGTTTACTAACTAATAATGGTCCAGAGGTGGGTAAAATATCATATTGATTGATATAACTATCTATTTTATCGACTGAATAAAAAATAGTGCCATTGTTTTCAGATGCACGTTCATCAAATTCATAAAATGGAGCTATATTTTTTTCGTTATAAAAGAAACATGTTTCTCTTTTATAATATTCAGATAATTGAAAATGCATAATATTTGTGCCCCTCTTTGTCACATCGTTATATTAATTTGCATTTAGGTTGTTAGCCACCCTCAACACCACATAAAGAACTGTTTTGTAACTTTATCTAGTTATACATTTTTAGACTTCCAATTGGCTATGATAGGATAATGGCTAAACCAATAATTTAATGCATCCGTATTGATCCCATTTTTTCTGGTCCAAAAGTCTACTGGATATGCCCAATCAGAACTACGTGTTTTCCTTGGAGTAAGATAACCTGGGAAATGGTAAATAAATCCCTGATGCTCTGTAGTTTGCAAAATGCCACAATATCCTAAAGTATCTATCAGAGCATTGACTTCTTCTACTGAAAACTTAATTGGGCTTAATTTACGTAATAACTTTCTAAAAATTGTTGGCGTCGTGTTATCATCACAGTTATCAATGATATGCAGTATTGCCACAAATGTATGAATATCTGACTCAGTAGGAGTATTGTTTAAAATTGGCTCTTCGTTATGTTGCTGAAGATAAAAAGCTAATTCGTCAGGCTTCCCAGAAACTAGACTCCCTGTGAACCGACAAGCATTTAAGAACGAATAATCAACCTTTTGTTTAGGGTAAATAGTGCAAATGGCACAAAAAATGAATTCATCTTTATATAAATAATCATGCGGAGGAAAATGTGTCATAATTGCATATGCAGAAATAGCGGATCGACAACAGGCTATGTTATGTCCTAGTCCATATAAAAAAGAATTTACAACACTTTCTTTATTACATCTCTTGAATTCAAGAAATGCCCACGAATTTATCTGATCGTGAGTTAACTCCTCCGTGTCAAACATCAGCCCTTTAGCTTTAGCATATTCAAAGTTCTCTTTAGAAGTCTGTTCCGGAAAATTAGGATCATATTGCATTAATATTTTTTTCGCTTTTGGATCAATTATTTGATTCATTGACATCTTTTTTGTTCCTTTGCCAGATTTAGAATTACGTTTTACATCATTCTTTACAAGAAAAGCTCTAAACAACGCTTATATTCAAACACATTCATAACCTAATAATTTAAAGAACTGTTTGGCAACTTCTTTTCCTTCAATTTCAATAAAATTATTCACATTAAAAATGTACTCATTTTGTTTGGAGTAATAATTAATCCGTCTAACGATCACCTTTTTTATGCTGGTCTCTGGCCAGCTTTGAAGTTCCCTTAACGCTTTAACTGACTTTGATTTTAAATCTTTTATGAAGATACAATTTTTATCAATAGGTGGTTTTACATGTGTTAAATCGCAGTTTTCAAAACTAACAAAATCCAATTTACAATTGCTAAAATCTACTAATAATTTCGTGTCAGGAGTTCGTGAAATAAATCTAGCATCCGTCAACTTACCGATGTAAGTTACATTTTTGAGATTTTTTGGATTAATTTCCGTGTCAATAATCTTACACTTCTCAAAAATCACATTCTCAAAAACGCTGGTATCAAAATACACGCTCCTAAAATCACAATTCACAAAATGACAATTTCTAAAAGCAACACTTACCAATGCAGCAGAATTAAAACTGACTTTTTCAAAAACGGAATCTTCAACAATACATTTTTCAAAGAAACCAATCCCTGAAAGATCAGTATCTTTGAATGAACAGTTCTTAATTACCGATTGCCAGAAGGTCAAGTTTGGACATATCTGGTTCTTAACCGTACTGTCTTTAATTTCCCTTTTTCTCAGTTGTGCTCCTGCAGTTATCATTTCATTAAGGTTAAAAGCCGAACAAGCGATCGCATCATCAATAACTTCGTCCAAGTATTTTTCCTCAATATGAGAAAAATTACCATATTGTGCCATTGCTCGGCATGCAATTAACTCTTGAAGGATCAAATCCACATTATGCGGATCTTCGGAAGAACTTTTTATCTGCTTAATTTTGTTAGAGAAATATTTAGCCTGTTCATTTTTTCCACCTTTAGACAAATTTGTGACAAGCTCATCTAGTGAATTTAATAGTTTTTCAAGATTGATTTCCATTTGCTTTTTCATCAATAACTTTGTCCAGATATTTTCCTTTTACCACATATAATACCCAAAGTTGTTAGCTCTTCAGTCCTATATAAATATATACAGGTTTCATGGAGCCTCGCTCTCCATTCTCACCAAAACAAGAAGTAAAATTTTCATCAATAAAATAAACAGCTGGGTATATGCCATCCTGTCTATACTGCAAGTAATTTGCAAATTTTTCCCAAGAAGTATGAAATATATATATATCTTGTCCATCGACAAAAATATAGCCCTGAGTATTTTTATCAAGGATTATTTCATTAATCCGTTGGGGGTTCCATAAAGGACCATTAGTTGTGATATCTTTCTTAATAAAAGGTTTCCTGAATGAAGCTAATATGTTTTTCCTAAACTCCACTACATTTTATCTAAGGTGTCAACACCAAAAAAATCCGTTAAATCTTGAAAAAAATTATTCATACTTTATTCCATAATATATGTACTGCATTCTTGAAATATAAGTCCACTACAAGTAATACTTACAGAACTATTTGCTTCTTTTGAACTTATAATATAGCGGTTATTTTTATAAATAAAATTTACTCCCGAAAACTTATTGCCCATCCAATTGGTAATATGCATGTCACTAAGCCCGCTACATAGTATTTTTATCACTATAACATTATAATCTTTGTTCCATATACCCCATTTTGGAATTTCTATATGAGGTTTTTGAAGAGTGTGTATGTCAACTAATAGATTGCCATCTAGCCTTAAATCTAAATTACCTATTAACAAATTACTATCCAAGCCTTCTGGAAAAATTTTTTCTAGAAATATATTACGTTGAATCTGATCAATAATATTCATAGTATTCCTTTGCTAAAATATAATTGCCAGAGATTTCCGGTTCTAGTATTTTCAATCGACCTGACATTAAAATGGGGATTTGCCCCATAACTCTCGCTTTGCCTGTCTAAATGCATCCTTCTACTTTTTCCTTGATAAGTGATTTTCTTACTTGGCGTTGTATTTCCACACCAACCAAGTGGATCAATCCTATCGGATCTTGAGTAGTAAATCTTCCTACCTGCGAATCATAATACCTAAAGGTATTGTAATGTAACTCAGTCTCTTCATCAAAGTATTGTCCTTGGTAGCGTAGGTTTTGTTCTATGTCGTTAATTCTACAACTTTCAATTTCGCCCCATGCTTTGTAGTTAGCTTGCCATACAATCGTGCCTTGTTAATTAGTTAAGTCTAGCGGTATTCCAATCTGGTCGGTATGGTAGTTTTTGTTGATTGGCGTACAAACAATAAACATCATGCAACTTGCATGCTTTAAAGCTATTGGCGAAAAAATACTATCACTTTGTGGCAAGTTCAAAAAGAAAACGTAGCATTTTCGAAATATTTTTTATTTAAATTTAGCATTCTGAAAGTTACAACGGATCAATCCTAATTTTTCCTTATTTTGATATTTAAAATATCATCATCCGAAATAGTCCAAGTAGAAGCATTGCTTGATAAAAAAGCCACTGTATTGTTATGACACTTAATTTCTATAAATGGATCTGATTCCAGACTCATTAACATCCAATCGATAATTTCATTCGTTTTTTTATAAAAGAAGCCTCAAGAACCGTGAGTAGCACTTTCTCCTGCCACGTAAACAGCTCCATTATGATTAATCGTAACATTTGCAAATATGTCGGTTAAATCGTCTTCATCAATAGGCACCTCATTCTTGATAACTAACATATCTTTTGCCAAAGAATAACTAAACAATCCCTCATTTCTTATAAAGATGCAGTCTGAAAAATAAAAATTCTCTCTACTTACTAATTTATTTATATCCATTTCAATCACCATCAGCAACTATTACTTCATCTTGGCAAATTGATTCAGCAAAAAATGTTACTAATTTTTTTATTTCTTCATCTTTATTATCGGATAAGTAATCAAGCAAAATCTTTTGATACGCCGGATAAATTCTTGTTTTCCCATATGGATCAATATAAATCCCTGTTTTTTCTTTCAAATCTAAAAAAGCATCTTCTAACAATTGAATTGTTTTATCTTTGAGTGCCAGAGAAGGTTTACTTCCATCAGTATCAGATAAATATGAAAAATCTAACATTCAACTAACCGCCTCTGAGTTTATTACGCAATTTTATTGCTTTGGAAAATCCTTGATCTGCCGACTTATTAAGCCAAAATATAGCTTTTTCCATATTGTTAGAAAGCCCTAATTTTCCCTCTAAATAACTTATAGCAAGATTATATTGCCCATGCGGATTTCCCGATATGGCAGGTTCATATATAAAGTCAGTTTCTTTAGTCGTTATATTTATTTCCCAATAATCTCTTTTGTTATTCTGATATAACAACACAACGTGTTCATTTTTCCATTTTAAAACGCCTAAACATAGATCTATTAAACCTAGTCCAGGAGATGCTGTTGTAATATGGATGGTCTCTTTCGCCTGATTATTTTTATGAAAAAAATCCAAATAAAAATAAATATTAGAGGAAGATTTATTAGAAGACATGGATAAAATCAATGCTCATGCCGATGAATTACTCTCTATCTCCGATTCAGAATTTACCTATTAATTTTCAAGACGTAACTATATCGTATTGCTTGATTTCGAACCAACAAAAGGTAAAGAAATTGGCAAAAATCGTCCAGCACTTGTATTAAGTGACGAAAGATATAATAAAAATACCGGTTTGATGATTTGCTGCCCCATCAGCACCAGTATTCGAGGAGCTCTAACAGAAGTCCCAATCACAAATTTGCAGGTTCCGTGTGTTGTAGCAACGACTCTGATTCAAACATTAGACTGGCGTATCCGCAAAGCCAAATTTTTGACGGTCGCTGAAGCAGACGTTTTTAATTCGGTCGCGATCAACTACTCAATTAGTTCCTCACACTGGAAATATCGACCACCAGTTGAAAGTGTGTTTTATTTCGTGTTGCCTAACTCCTCAAATTTTATGGATATCGCTGCTCCTCGTAACCATTGGGATGTCGATCTATTATTTTGGTCAAAACTTCATATTCAAAGTAAACTTTATATGGGTAATATCAGCTTTATTATGAACTTTTTGCTGAACGTCAATCTGATCTAAAAGTTTGTCTTTATAAAGATAATACGAAAAACTGCTTCCAACGCTCCCATAATTTATACTTTCCATATATAAGTATTATAAATATAAGTTGTTGGCATTAGTCCTCCCAAGAAATCGCACCGATTTTGGTTAACATCGACCTTAGCATTTTGTAGTTTTAAGCCAGGTATTTTTTCCGAACTACATTTGATTAGTTCTTAAATCATATATATTATCCGCTGCTTCTTCCATATCAAGACTGCCCAAAGCCCCAAGATCAAGGCTATAAATAGTATCCTTTTCGCTACCTTTTTTAACATAAACAAAATACCCGATATCGCCATCTTGTCCGATCAAAAAATAATCTGGTTCAAACGGCTGAATTTGGTTTGTTTCATTTCTCTCGAGAATATCCATATAAGAATATAAATATATATCAAACCCATCTTTATCTATAATTTCATAAGAAAGACTATCCTGAATTTCTTCTACTAGAAATTTTTTATATAAATCCGGAAATTTAATATCTAACTTTTGTTCTATAAAATCTATTTGTTCAATTGCATCTCTATTCATAACGCTCCAATCATCTATTAAATACCAAAATTTGTAGACACACCTGCACTATAAATTATTTTCCGTCTCCGAAGATCTTGGCTTTTACTTCTTCTAGAGTATAGGTCCTTCCTTCAGCTAAGTCGTCAATCCCTTTTTGGATCTCTTGGTTAAACTCGTCTTTGCTGAGAGAGTTTAAATCCAAGGGTTTTTTAGCAGTTTTTACTTTAAAAGGAATTTCATTTGTATTTACTACTTGTTGTAAAAACATATTTATTGCTGTAGTCATTGGGATTTGTAATTGATTTAATACTTCCTCTGCCTGCCGTTTTAATTCAGGAGTTACCCGAGCGTAAATGCTTTCTGTTCTTTTGCTTGTATTTTGCATGAATTTGTACCTCCAAATTATTTGTTATAAGTATATTGCAAAAAGCAGTAAACAGCAATCATATAGCAACCATTAATCTAATTCTTGTGAAATATCATAAATGATGGTGTACATTTACCTTGACCGATGTTTCAAAGGAATGCGGGGGATAAACTTCTTTCCCGTTATCGTCTACGCTTGGAAAGTCGTCAACGTAATAACTGTTATTGCTTTGTAAGTCTTCATCTGATTCTCCGTATAGAGAAAAATTATCATCACGTTTATCACTATCTTTCATATAAGAAATGATATCGTTTATTGAGTAAAGATTTCCTTTGACAAGCATATTATTAATACTCCTGAATAATTTTTTCCGAACTCTACTTTACCATTACCAAGATTTCATTTCATTGATTGAACTTACTTCCATAAACTTCACTTGATAATCAAGAACGTTATGATTAAATTTTGTCCTGCTTACGGCATATTGTTAATTAAGGTACGACATCCGGGTGAAGGCGGCGAAGGAAATTGACCAAGCCGGCGAAGTTTTTTTACCAAACATTTTAAAATCTAGACTTAAAAACAACTGAAATATTTTTAAATTTCATTAATAATCATTCTAAAATCTAGAAAATGTAACCAAGTCATTTATAAACCAGCTGTATTCGGATTTTTTAACTATATTCATTTCTTAATTCTTACTCTTACAGTGACGATTAAAACTAAAAAACAAACAGCTAAGTCGCAATACAAAGCGTAGTTAATAGTTGATGCCGCTGATATTGTAGTAAGAATTGTTACCATTATTGGAGCCACGATTACTAAAATTGTATTAAGTAAACCTATTGACGAAGATAAAACCGTTCTATCCACAGATTTGACAAGCCATTGGGTTAATTTTGGAGCCATCGTTCCAACACACAAACCCAATAAACACAGTATTGGCAGACATAAAAAAATATTTTTGGAAATCAAACCAACTATAGTTAGAGCACCAACTATCGCGGTAACAACTGAAAGGCTTATCAATGGGACTTTTTTTAATACTTTCGGACCGAATATGCCTCCCAATGAAGCACCGATAGCAAGTAAAGATCCGATAATTGCAATTGTAAACGTGTAATTAAATAAGATCATTGACTTTCTATTTGCAGCAACGACTATTGATGTTAACGGCTCAATACTTCCTAAAACGCCATTTAATAGTGCTAAAACTAAAACGTTTGTTATCAATCCATTCTCCTTTTTCACTTGTTTTATTGAATATCGGATTGTTTTGAAAAAATTTCTGTTGTTTATTTTGGCGCTATCGTTACAAAGACTACTCTTGTTGATTTGATGTCCTACTATTGCGAACAATATTCCGGCGATTAAAAACGTAATTGCATTAATTACTGCTAAAGACGAATATGACATAAAAAGAAGTAAGCCAGACCCGATGAATTGAGCGATAGTTGATATTATCTGATTAATTCCGCTATTAAAACCGGTTGCTTCTGCCATTTCATCTTGACCCACAATATCAACAATTACTGGAGAGATTAAACCACTAGAGTAGATCCCTAACAAATCTGAAAGAAAGTTTATAGCTATTACAATTAAAATTAAATTCCAACCTTTAATGTTTTGCGCAAACAAAACTCCCACCACAAAATATAAGATACTTCTGGCTATCGCTAACTTTATTAATCCATTTATCTTGCTTTTTGTTTTATCTGCAAAATATCCACCTAAACTATATAAAACTTTTGGTAAAGACTCTGAAATTGCAATTAGCGATAATGCTAGGGAATAATTCTTAAATTTAGAAGCATAAGTCATAAAGGCTAAATAAAATAGAATATCTCCTGCACTAGATAAAATGCTTGCTATTGAAAATTTCCTAAAATTTTTGTTTTGTATAAATACGTCCATTTAGTATTACTCCTTAAGCTAAATTAACTACCGATAAGATAGTTATATCTGTTTTGCCGGATTTTTTTTAAAAATGTCGTATTCGAATGTCTGTTGATGTACAATTGTGGGAGAGGTGGTTACGATGCCAACAATAGGAGATTTGCTAAAAAAGTATCGCATTTTACAAACTAAAACTCAAAAAGAGTGGGCAGAAGATGTGATAAGTACCTCGTATTATTCCAAGGTCGAAAAAGATATGCACCACATATCCGCTGAGGATCTTATTAGAATATTGAAGAAAAATAACGTTTCTGTTTTAGATTTCTTTAGTGAATTAGATTATAAAAGCAAATATGTTTATGACGCAAAACAAGCGCTAAAACAACAGATAGTTGAAGCTTATTATGACAATAACGTTGATGAACTTATAAAAGTAAGATTGAAAATTGATAAAAGTAATGAAAGTTATAAAAACGATTATCTACTCTTCATTGATGGATTAATCTCGGTTATGAATAACTCTTTAGACTCCTTTGGAAAAGAAAAGGTGGACTCCGTAAAGGAACTTATTTTTAGTATTTCCGACATGGATAAAGCTGGTCTAATTTTATACTGTAACTTCATGCCGTTCTACGATTTAGATGACAATATTATCATCTCGAAAAGAGCAATTGAAAGAAATATTAATTCGTATGATCCAAAAGTGCAAGAAATTCTGCTTGCAATAATAGCGAACATCTTAAACCTATCGATCGAGAAATGTGAAGAAGATGACTGCTTTTACTTTATTGAAGCTTCTCATAAAATCCCTTCCAAACCCGCTTTGCTGTTTTATAAAACATCGATATATGTATATGAAAACCTAGTAACCTTCCACAAGATTAATGATCCCATCCATTTAAAAAACTGTAAATCTGCAGCCCAAAGCTTTAAATTTATGGGGATGGATAATTATAGCGAAAAAATAATAAAATTTATCTCTGAGAAGTCATATTTGACTAAAAAATTTTAAATACGACATTTTTAAGACTATCTGTAGAAAGAATATATACTTAGAAATGTAAGATAGATTATAGGATGATATAAAGATGTCTCTATTTGATATTATTATCATCATCATTACCGGTTGATGATTTGCTTAAACAAAGGTTTATAGCCTTAATTAAAGACCGTTGTTACAAACGGGTCTCAAAAAAACGTTGAAGAAGTCAAAATCTAAGTTGGATTTTAGCTTTTATCAACGTTTTTATTTTATCTAGATGAGTACGGCAATGAAGGTTGCCACGGTTTGCATAAAATGTTGCCACTCTCTGCAATGAAAATAGACCAAGCTTTCATTGAGCTGAAAAACCTAGATAAAGCCTGCGATTTTGCCTTGAGTAGTGGCAACTGGAGGTCTTTCTTTTTGAAAATCCATTTTCAAAAGATTCTTGAGCTCCATACTTCGAAGTTTCACAAGCTGGTATGTGTTGATGACGAAGTCCTCGTGCTTCCATGTTTTCGAGCTTATCAAAATGATGGCAAAAGATGCAGCCGTTTCTTCCCACTCATTTATTACAATAAATGTCAAGGACACATTTTGCCACAAATATCAATATCCCATAAATCCCTAATTTAATGTAGCACTCACACAAAAATAATAATCCGAAATATTTTTTAAGAAATTAATATATATTCGATTTCAGATAAACATCAATCGCTTCTGTTCCCGATAAATCTATGCGCTCATTATTAGAATTCATGTTATGTTCTTTAAACTATTTGTACTATAGTTTTTTTTGCCTTCCAGACCCTTGACGCGGCTGAAATCGTCCGCATTATTCCCTAATGGAATCCCACCAATAGACTTACCAGGTATGATATCCGCATCTAAACTTATAACAATATTGTTCATTGCTACCCATACTCCCTACCGACATAAAATGGATAATTCTTAATCCTATCATAACGTTCACATCAATTGATCAATCTAATCCCAACTGTTTTTTGATGTCAAAATCCCCCTTAGGTGATAATTTAGGAAGTACTTTCCATTCCTTTTCCGAAATAGGAAAAACGTTTCCGTAACAATCTTGCTTTTTACAGAAATCATCTATTCCAAATGCAAAATAGATACCGTCTAAATTCACTGGAACGTAATTTTCCTGATGACCAATAATTCTCCAATCACTTCCATTTTCTAACTTCTTATCAAATAAAGAATATGTATCTAGTATAATTGGTTCAATAATTCTCTTTGCATTAGCAATTTCTAGTTCAGTTATTTCAGGAGAATTTTTAATTACAGTAAATAATTCAGAGAGATGTCCAACGGTCATTAAAGTTATAATTCGACCAAAACAATATTTATCTTCATCCAATTTAAAGCAAAATATATCCCCTGCTTTCACAAAGCGAAGCATTGTTCTCGGCTTTTTATTCCAACCCCAAAATTTGTAATCACTCATAATCATCTCTCCTCACCGAAACTGACCGTCTTATCTTTAAAATTATTGTGCTCTGATATAATCAAATGATAAATAAAGCCAGAAAGTTTACAATATCTTTCCGACTTCACTCCATTACAGTTGACGATAAATATCTTTTAGTCCAGCGGAATACTTTTTAAGACCAGGCACCCGTATTGCTTTTAAATAAACATCTAATCCCTTTGGATCATTTTTTAGAAAAAAGAATTCGATGAGATAGCTAACTAAGAATGTTTTATAAAAAGGTAGTTTTTCTATTAAAACATCCCCGTTATCATTATATTCGTCAGGGTACTCTTTAATATTTAATAATTTCATATTAACGAATTGAATAAACTTATCAACTTCATCTGCATCTAGTTCCATTAATCTATCTAACTCGATCTTAGATTTATTTATACAATTAGCTTCAATGTTAAACGCCTGGCTGGATGGTTCTTCATCGTCAACATCTAACTGCAAAGTTGAGATAACTCTACTCAATAATTGACATAAAATTCTGTTCTAATAAAACTTCTTACATCATTAGTTGTTACCATTGTTTTTTCCTTTACTACTTTCTATAGATCAATAGAATCATGACCCAACGTGTTATTCCAATTACCTGTCTTTTCGCCAAAAAAATACTAATGATTATTTTCTCTTCAAGAAGTGAGTCAAGCAGTATTTTCAAAACTCAACCTGTAAATGCATTATTCTAGACATTCAATAAAATCATTAAATCCATCATTTATATAATAAATATTTCTGGTATCTAACTCATCTTCTTCCGGCTCAAACTCGTGGTCCCAAAAATAAATTTTTCCCGAGTCTAAATTTATTAAAATTAAATTACCACCAGGATCTCGACCAATTGGAATATACCCTTTGGGCATTCGCTGTGAAAACATCCCATATAAATAAGACAAATGATCTGTATCACTTCTGTTTTTCTTACCTAAATATCCTAAAAGCCGTAATGTAGACTTATCTTTTTTCTCTCTATTTTTATCATAAAAGCAAAAGACATTTTTACTTTCTAAAGTCCCTCCATTATATTCTTTTAAAAAATCTCTATACTCCTTTGGAAGAATTCGTCCAATTTTTTTCTCAAAATTTTCGATATCTTTTTCACTTATAACACCATTGGTGTTTAATATGTTCATAACAATGCCTACCTTTTAAAGTCACTGGGTAATATAAATCAATAATCAGATAACAATATAAAATCTCGAATGTATTCTGGTACATTATTTCTATACAGGACACTTTCTCTCAATCCTAAAGTCCCATTTTTTACGCAGCTAATTAAACTAATTTCATCAATAAAAAAATCATTATCCTCAAGGAAAATGTCAACAACTGCTTCTGCGAATGAGTTCGGTATTTTACTTAGTGCCAGATTAAAGATATATTTCTTTGATTCTAGAGATTCTATTATAACAGAAGGATTACTTTGCAATTTTAGGTTATTTGAACAATCCATTCTTTATCCTCATTTCTAATTGAGTTGGAGTCCAAACAATCCATCGTTCATAATTATTCGCTTCAATTTCACTAATTTGTTTTTCAATTCCATTCTGCCATAACCTTGAATCTTCTCCCCTGCCCAGCACTAATTGAATTTTTGATAAACTAGAATCTTTTTCTGGATCATAATCCCTTTGCGTATAAATTTTTTTCCATCTTCCTTTTAAAATTCCTAATCCTGATATAGATATTGGTGGAAATAGTCTACGAGAGTTTATAATGGATTGAAAATCTTCTTGCAGTGTCCCTACTTTATTAAATACCTCGACAAATATACCACTTCCAACTTTATCTTTAATAATTCTGCAATAGGCAAATTCTCTACCTCTATTTTCAAATTTTTCCTTTTTATAATTTTTTAAATTCTCCTTAATATCTTCAGTAGGTAGAAATAGAGGAATAGCGTATATTTCCCCTGGTCTAACTTTAACTTTGTCCATTAATCGCATTCCTTCATAGTCGATTCTTTTCTTTTTCATGCCTCACGCCAAGATATAAGAATCCCTGCCTCCCCGCAGACTTTATTAATATGATCCAATTGATTATTATCTACACTCCACAGCCAAAGTTTATTATTTATTTTAGTTAACTCGCCGTGTTTAGTGTCTGATAAAATCCAATCCCTCAAGGAGATCGCATTATTAAGTTTTATCTCAAGATGTCTATCATTGATAATATTAAACTTGTATATCATTCGGAGCATTGACTCTTTATATCTAGCAGAGCCTTTAAATCTTCCTGGCGTTTCTCGATTCCAAGTGTTAGGCGATTCATACTTATAAACTGAATAAAAAATTTCGCCTTCTGTATAAAAATACGTTTCGAACATATCATTTAATTCGAATGATATTCCATAAGGAAAATCTATAAACTCAGTGACTTTTTTCGCCAGTTCTACCATAAATTGTTTTTGATTCTCAATTTTATGCGCATATTGCATATTTAAATTATAAAAACTACCGAATTCCTTAGTAATATGATAAAAGGTAGCGATAGTTTCATTATTCTCAATACAATATAAGCCGAATTGTAATTCATTATTCTGCTCTAATTTTTTAAGTAATCCCTTTGCTGTAATTCCTTGGGAAGTATGATCTCCATTAGGTAAAGGTTTGTAATAAGAAGCAGTAGTAATGTTAATGTGCAATCGATCAAAAATAAATTCGCCTATTTCATATGCGTTTAATGCTGTAAGACCATCTGTATTGTATAAAGCAATTCCTACGCTCATGATATACCCCACTACAAATAATAATCTAATAAATCATTTATAGAATCTGCAATTATTTTTTTCCTAAAACTACTTTTAATACAGCTCAAGTTGGGTGTAATTGTTTTGTCTAAACTTTCAACAAGTGGACTCATATCACCATTAAATTTTTCAAGATTATTATCTGACATTATTTCGAAATAAGTATCTATTAATTTATATTCATCTGAATTTGGTTCAGTTTTATAATCTGGTTTTTCCATTTTCATGACTAGTTAAATAACTCAACGGATTTTTTAGCATAAAGCCTGAATAAGAATCTTCATTAAATAGCAGGAAAAAATCACTCTTGATTTCAACAAGATCGATAGCCATCTCTTGAGATAAACCATATTTTGTACAAACTAGCGATCTTGAAATTGGATCAAAATAACGCAATTTATTGGGAGGTAAGATCAAACCTGCATCTGTATTTTCTTTAACAGCTAGTGTGCCAATGCACTTTTTTCTTTCATTTAGAAATATTTTTTTGTTCGATGTGGGAACATATAACTCTAAATTGCATAAATAGTTATTAATATCAAATCCAAAAATATCAGAATTATCGCTAATCCAAGGCTCTGAACTGATATTTATTTTTTGGGAGTTAGATAATTTTACTATCGATGAATTACCGCCCCAAATAAATGATAGAAAAAAATCGGTATCTAAATCCGGGTTATTTCTTACTACTACGATTTTTGAATTAATTAACATCGTATATTCCTTAAAATTTTGTTGCTTGAGGATATTCTCAAGATTGGTATTTAAAAATTAAAAAAGCTAAAGCTCTTGTTAAATTCGTCCATGAATTTTTCATTAATAATTTCATCATCTATACCTAACCCCAACATTTTCCAAAATGTGATTTTTCCTATAGTTGCATACATATTGCTAAAATCTTGATAGCCATTTGTTTTAGAGCTTTTATCATCATCCAAATATAATGATTTCATTCTATTGATATTGGTTAAATCCACAGCAACAACATCATATAACTTTTTACAATCGGCATCTATTAGCCCTTTAAATTGATCGAAAAGGTTCTCTAAGACGTTTTTATTATCCAATATTATATTTTTATCGAAATTTTTATTTAACAAATAATCTACTAATATAAGTAGGTATATCTTTGAATAATTTTTTAATTCGTCATCATCATTTATTTTAATCGTATTACGTAATGCATTTAAAGAATCAAACAGCATCGTGCTTTCAGTTTCAAAATTAAAATTAGAAGCCACCAGGAAAAATATAGAATCCAATAAATCAAAGTACTCTAAAGACGAAAACTCTTTGGCATTTTCACACTTATTGCACGATTGAATAAAATAGTCCAAAGACTCTTCTTTCAATGATTCTAATGGATAATCTAAACAAAAGTCTAATTGTAAAATATTCTTTTTTGCATTCAAATCTTTATTGGATTCGTTATTAAACTCTTTCTTTAACGAGTTTAATAATCCTTTATTTGAGTAAAAAAATCTAATGTGGGACATATAAATTACCTATACTTATTTAAAGATTAAAAGGAATTTTTCCAATTTTATTGAGTATTTTCGATTAGCCTTTTTAATCGTTTTATTTCATTAATTAATTTAGGTATATCTTGCTTTGCATGAGCTATAAATTCCTGATCTTCTACTGTTGCCCCGAGAAGTTCAATATCTTCACCTCCAGTCATAATGAAATTGGAACCACAAGTATGATCTCTTCCTTCAATGTAGGAAACCCATGGTCCATTTGTCGTTTTTTCACAACGCTTTTTTATTAAATTCAATTCTTCGTCTGAAATAATATTATTTTGTTGCATTAACACTTCCTCCTCTTTTTGGTTTGGCTGACAGGTTCTTTTGAGTAGGTGTCATCACAAAAGCTTTCTACATTACGCATCAAATGCTGTCATTTATTTAATTGTGAAAAAAGATAGTCATATAATTTTTCCGCAAGAAATTCAGAATGTTCAATTTTCACCACTAAATTAAAGAAATAATATTGATCATACAATTCCTTGTACACGGAAGGATCGATCATAAAAAATTCAACATATGCTGTATAAAACCTTTTAATATTATTAGATATTTCATCAAGATCAATCTGATAATTAGTTACATCGTAAAATACATTGATATATTCACTACTAGTCCTTCTTAATTCGATAAAAGGAGAATGTTCTTTTTCGCATTCTTTCCAATACTGATCTTTTCTTCTATCATCACTATATACATATTTCATAGCTTATCTCTGAATTTTTATTTAAAACAAAAAATTTTAATACCTTTTTCTTTTGTTCTTCCTTAGGTTTGTTTATCTATCTAGTATTTGCTTTTTTTATTTTACAAAACCATATCCAACCGTCATGATGCTATCCTTTTTTGAGGGCAGATAAGAATACTATCATCATGAATGTTATCGAGACTGATTGGCGACATTTCTACTTTGTTTGAATAAGCATCATAATAATAGCCTGAATTATTGACCTCATTAATAAGAATGACGTGTGTTTATAACTCTAAAATTATCAATTTTTATTACTTTATCTATCTCGAATTAGTCATTTGCTTTCCCTACAATCTTTTTATTAGAACAACTTAGTTAATCCCCATTTAACCAGTCTAGCCAAGCTAATAAATCTTTAAACTTTTGCTCACTTTGACCTGAATATCTCCAGATCTCAGGTTCTAAAGGCTTGTCCCACACAGCAAGCGTGTAATCTCCCTCATCTTCACTCATTACAGAAATTACTGATAACTGTTCGTCAGGATAAATTGCTGGCGCAGAGTCTTCCCAATTATCTCTCATAGACGTAACCCAACTTTTAAAGTGCGGTTTACCGACTAATTCGATCATCTCCTCAACGTTCAAAAATGTTTCTCCGATATCTTCCCACGAATCGGCATACAAAAACCTCTCGTTCAACTGTGGGGAGACTTTTTGATATACAGCTATATCTAGTGTCGGTATTTTATCTATTACCGAACCGGAAAGTATTTTTTGTTTTGCGTAAATCTTGGCTTCTTTCTCTGTCATACCATACGAAATACATTCTTCAATAAAGGCTTTAGATCGCCTATCAAAGCTATTTTTGTAATTATCGAGAGATTCTTTTACGGACATTTTGCTATCACCTCATGATAGATTTTTACGAAAATCAATTACAGTTTAACGCAATCAAGAACAATTTAATTCACTTATCCATTCTCTAAAATCCGATTCAGTATATAAGTAGTTTCTATCTGAGGATGGTAAATCTACCGCGCCTAACATTTCCAAGTAATTAGATATCATTGGGTCTGAAATTCTTAAAGAATCATCATTATAAATATCAAACGCCCACTCAGAAACAGTTTTCCTGCTTTCATGTCCCGATATTAAATTTTGTATCTTTTTAATTAAGTCACTTTTTCTAGGGATTTCTCTCATATTTGACTACTTAATTATTTA
Source organism: Xylocopilactobacillus apicola (assembly GCF_033095985.1). Lineage (NCBI taxonomy): Bacteria > Bacillati > Bacillota > Bacilli > Lactobacillales > Lactobacillaceae > Xylocopilactobacillus > Xylocopilactobacillus apicola. The sequence continues at coordinate 67,963 of NZ_AP026802.1, read as the reverse complement.
TTTGGATTCGATAGCACTTTTAAAGAGTCATTGTTTATCATTTTATCTTTAAAAAAACCATCGTTATACAAATGTCTTAAATAAGATATGTCGAAAAATTTATCTATTTGTTTAATATATTTTTCATTTAGAAGGGTAATGAACATTGAATATATTCTCTCGTCATACTCCTCTAAATTAAGTGTCTTATTTATATTCATCAGTTGCTCCTCAGAGAGGTCAGGCAATTCATTTAACCTAAATATTTTAAATCATCAATTTCTAAATGCTTATCAACACATATTTCAATTTCAAAAGTAAAGAATTGTTTTTGTAACGCAATAATTATTGTAATATCCTTACAAGTTTTGCTCCATGATGTTCCCTTCTTTTTGAAGCCAGATGATTTAACAATAAAATTAACATCTTGTTTTAGTTTTTTGCCATCCAATTTAATCGTTTGTTCCATTTTCTAAACTCTGTAACTGAATCAAATTTTTGATATCATAGTCGGATTGCGATGTGTAGTAGGGATACTTCTCTGCTTCTTTAGCATTAGTAGAAGTAACACTTCCCAAAAGATCGACTTTTTTCAATATCGGATCTCCATATTTAAAGAAAAATCCATCAATATCTTTAGGATTATAATTTTCCTCGTGACCGATAATCCGCCAATCACCTTCTAATTTCTTATCAAACAAAGTGTAAGAATCCAAAATTATCGGCGAGATTAATCTTTTGGCACCAATAATATTGTCTTTTGAGATCTCAGGTGAAGAATTAAAATAATTGAATATTTCAGCACTGTGACCCATCATTGAATCGGCAATTATCTGACCGAACCCAAATAAGTTATCTTCAATCTGAAAGCTGAAAATATCGCCAGGTTTAATAAATCGAAGCATTGTTCGAGGTTTTTTTCTCCAATCTCTAAACTTAAATTGCCTCACCATATCATTCCTTTCTAGTTAATCGTCAAAATTTTGCAATGAATTCTTTTATAAGCCAAGCGTTTTTTATTATTTGAAGTATTACACTCCAATCTCCCCCGCCTAAGCCTTGTCCAATTTTAGGCATTTGAATAGTTAATCTATTTTTTAAAGCAAAATCCGCCACTTTTATTAAACACTGATCTAATTTCTCGTATGAAACATATATAGCTTTATCATTGTAATCTTTTCTTATTCCATCTTGGGCGAGCATATTGGCAACATATATTCTATTATTTTTATCAGCGTTAATGAACTGAACTTCCCCTAAGTTAAAGTCTTTTTGAGAACTCCATTTTATATATTGTTTTTTAACATCAGGAAATCTTCCTGAAAGCGCTAAAACAAAACCCTTACCCCATTTCCCACGATTGTTTACAATATGAATAATCAATGAAGAACTGTGTTTAGGAGAAGAAGCATCTCCTATTTCATATTTTATAAATGACTCAACATCAACATTTGAAGTGTGTTTGAACCAAATATTTTCAAAGTTTCCCTCATTAATACTTACGGATTCAGATAAATCTAAATCGCTTTCTTTACCGTCATAAAGTAGATAACCAAATTCTTCATTCCAATCTTCTAAAGATGATGATAAAAAATATTTGCCATTTATGACATTAATTTGTCTTATTGCAATTTCATCTAAAAATTCGGTGTAGATTTCACCAGTATCAAATTTACCTAAATAATATGTTTTCTTTTCATCAACACTCATGCTAACCATAAAAATAGTTCATAAAATTAGCGGTATTATCCCCTAAGATCGGAGCAAGTTTACTATTCATTTTGGGTAGAAATTCTGGTTTTATTTCATCACAATCATCATTTGTATATACTTCGTAAATGTTATATTCGTTGTACACAATATCTGCAAGCGCAGTTAGGGCTTCGATAAACTGAATGAAATTATCTGCGATTTTAAACGGATCTAACACATCATATGCTGCATAAATAGCAGTATTATCAGCAAAATTGAACAAAATTGGTTCTCCGCCGCCCGACTGTTCCAAGAAAACGATACATTCATTTTCATTTAAGTTTGAAAAATGATACTCTGCGTTTCGTTCTTTTAAATTTGAATAATCGATAAACGATATTAGAGAAACTCCTGTTTCTATCGTGACTTGTTGTAAGTCAAACTTTCGATAAAACTGAATTAGACCATCATTATTATGTAAATATGATTCATCCACATGTTTTTCGTCGTTTGTCAAAAACTGGAAATCTTTATGTTGTTTTACCACTTCTAATAACTTTTCAAACGCTTGAATTTCTAACATTTTTACCTCGATATTTTTAATCAGAATCCGGTACAAAATCGGTAATTATCTGTTTGGCATACTTTGCTGCATGCGATATTCCTACCCTTTTCAGATATTTTACGAGTTCGGTTTTACCTTTTTGAGCCATGATATATTCGAGTGCATCTGTTAACACAAAAAATTTCGAATATCCTAGATTTATCTCTTCATCTTCATAATCATCATCCGGATCTGGCTCCTCGCCTTCTGGGTATTCTTCTCCCAGATCAACATAATTATTCATTTTGTTAACAGAATAACTAATAAGGTTTTCCTTTTGCGTCGTCATAAAATCTTCGATCTCTTGGATTGTTAAATTAGCTTTATTTATTTTTTCTAGCGCAAAATTCAAGTCGAGATACTCATACTCCTGATCATCTTCACACATTTTTATTGGTACAATTTCTCTAATTTTCGTTAAAATCTCGTCGTACAAATCAGAAGATACTACTTGTTTCACATCTTGGTGATTCATTTTATGCTCCATCTCAATCTAGATTAATCCTAAAAAGTGATTCCCTTCCATTTCTGACTTACACTGGAATACATTTTTTTAGAGTCAAGCAACCATTTACCGTTAGAATTAATCATTATGTATCGATATTTAATCTTGCTGTCTTCAACTACTGGATGAGTCCAAATCGTCTCAACCTCAACTTTTTTAGGAGAGTTGACGGTCACATTTGTAATTTTCTCACAGTTCAGATCATATTCTGGCGGAAATCCAGCATTGGGGATTGGCAACCGCCCAAGATGTCGATCCTTGACTGTTAAATATGCGTCGTAAATGCTTTTTAATTTTTTTCCAGCTTCGACCCCATAATCTTCGATCCCAACTTCATTATACTTTTGTTCAGTTTCCACTTCCCAGATATTCATGTCTTGCATAAACGAATACAGCTGATTTTCCAATTCTCTTTTGTCTATTTGTTCCATTCCTTGTACTCATATGTTATTTCGTCAAAATCATAATCTATTTGAATGTGAAATGTTAAATCATCGGGAATAATTCTAATTTCGTCAGAAACCAATTCATCAAAATTGTATTTATCTGAAAGATCATTTAGGACCCGATAAGCGCCAAAAAACTTCCATTCTTCATCGATTAACAAATAATAAGGCTGACTATTTACCTTTGTTCGGATAAAATTCGCAACTTCTTTGTAATCAGAAGTATTTTCTTCGACATTTGCCAAGATTGGCTTATGCTTAATCTTTTCGATGATCAAGTCGGTATCTTCTAAACTAAGAAATCTATCAGTCTTGACAGCTTCATTTGTAAAGGTCTGAATTTTATTGAAATAGCGATCCTGATGAATCTTGACTTGCCCTCTTCGATAAAGCAATTCACGTTTATATTCTTTTTTCACAGATTATCTTTGACCCATTTATTTTCATAATCGCAGAAATAAATTTTTTCAGCGTATTGTTAGCGTCGATATTCATTTAATACCTCATTTAACTTGATTCGCAAACTGTCCGACCTTTATATGTCAGATCAAGCGCCTAACAGAATTCAATTCCCTTCAAGCGAGAATTCAAAATCGCCGATTTTATTTTTTCGCTGATCACAATTAGATTTGACTGTTCATTGCATCTAACAATATTAAAACCATCAGGTATATTATCTAATATTACTGTATATAAGAACATATAGACTGGATTGTGCGGATCAAAATTAGTCAACTCTTATTCGCTCTTATCCATATCGCAACAATCTATCTTTTTGATCGGATTTATCACACTGAAACCACTTAGAATTTCATTTTCATAACAAATTTCGGCATCAAAAAATTCAACTTCGGTTGGTACAGTTTGTTCAAGAACTACCCTAAGATCACGACTAACCAAATCAGGTCCAGTAGTGAATAACAAGTGGCACTTCTTGATTTTCTTAAAACTAGATTTATTCTTGGCTTGATATTTTAGAGTAAAATCAAGACCTTCGAGGCTAATACCTTCACTAAATAACGAAAAATCCGCTGATATATCATGAAGATAGTCAAGCATATTGTACGTGTTTCTTCCTATTAATATTATGTAATTCAATTTTTGCACCTACGCGCTCTCAATGTCTACCCGAAACTGTCATATCTTCGAAGGCCAAATCTCCAGATAGTGTTATACGCAATAAAGAATAAAATTGGAACCACGAAAAAAACGCCAATATTTTCAAGTGTAATACCACTAAAATAATCATCTCATTCCAATACTTTACGTGCATAAAGGAGCTTATTGGAACTATTGTCACAATATTTCTTCATGCGTTCTTTAAGCTTATCAGGGATCCCTCTTTTTCCATTATTCCATGTATCCGTAGCTTTCCATGCCTTTCCCAATTCAGAATGATCTCCAAAAAATTCTGCCACATTATTAAGAGCTGTGCAAAGCAGAGATACATACGTGTCGGGCATCTGCATTTCTTCAACCACGTTCATTAACATTAAAATCATTTGTATTTCAATGTCGTATTTATCAAAAGCATTGGGTTTACGTGCTTGCTTGTAAATATTATCAATTACTGCCTTTATATATATGAAAAAGTTTGAAAGCAAATACGGATATAATGGAGCTAATTCTAGTACTTTTTTTGCATCATCCTTTACATCCTCTATAGATGAATCTGAATATTCTTTATCAGGTGAGTTTTCAGCCTCTACAAATTTTTGTGTTAATTTCTTTACGTCTGATTCGCTTTTCGAATACTTTTTCTTTAAAAGATGATTCTGATTAACTATTTCTGAAAAAATAGAATGTACGTCATTAGTTTCAATTATGGTTATTCCCGTTTCAGGATCTTTATAAGGATTATCAACTACTTTTTCGTCCTCACCTTTATAACGGATAAAGTAAACATCCTGTTCATAACCAACAGAAGAATCAACCTTAACAGTGCGATTCCAGTCAACAGCAGAAAGAACATTGAGGTCTCCCAAGTCGTAACCAACCATGAGGATTGTGTATTCCTTTAATAAAAATGGTAACCTTGTTTGTCGATAGTCTCCTGGGCGTAACATTTTAGCATAATCCTCGTTAGTAATAACTATGCTTTCAGGATTCCAAATACTACCATGTAAATGAAAAACTGGAACAAGTCCTTTCGGTTGTGAAAAAATATTATTCGGATAAATCGACAATGCTCGACCATTCAGTAAACATTCTGCAATATGATCATAGTTAGTAGTAAGTATCCATGAACAATCCGTCTTAATAAGTACGTCTTTCCATTTCTTCTCTTCATTATTTTTGGGATATACAGAAACAACGTTAGCTATTATTTCTTTAAATTGAAAATCACTAGCCCTCACATAATCTTCATCTTGCTGATTCTTTTGTTTGTTACTCTGCTGAATTATTTCATTTGCTTCATTAAGAGCTTTGTTTGCAGCTTTATTGATCCTGCTCGCAACAAGTGGATAAGTTAAACCGGAATTCAGCAAATCGTCCTCAAGATCTAGTTTAATATCCAGTTTGTCACATGATCTATTTAAACGTTCTACAGACTGTTTCAGCAATTCAGCCCATGATAAGGCTCTATCACCAACAACAGCTTTTGAAAAACCTGATCCTAGAAATAAACCCAACATTCCTTGCTGAGATCTTTCGCAAATCTTTCCTATCACTTCTTCTCTATTTAAAACAAATTCTGAATTCATTTCAGAGCTTATCTCAGAACTAATTTCTTTACTCATTTGACTCCTTTTCCATTTTATTTTTTTATCAAAATTGGTTAAATCAGATTACTTTTAATTCAATGCCAAAACCCTTTTTATCATGTCGTGAATCTTAAGACAAAAATCGGAATTCTCAATTGGGTCTGGAACAACTAAAACATAATAAAAGATGTTATCAAAACTTAAGTTAATATCGTAAAGTTCAAAGTCTGATTTGCCTTCAAACTCAAAAAGCGAAGCAATTCCGTGAAGATTAACACGTTTTGCTTCGACACAAAAACGGCCCTCGCCTTCTAGATCCAGCTTAAGTGATGGTCCAACATCTCCTGATTTTTTTTGGAAACGATTATATTCAAAGTGATAATTAATATTTTGAGCCTCAACCTTCAACAACTCGAAAACTAACTCAATGGGTTTGGTTGTATAAAAGCCGTATAAAATTCCGGTTATATTTTTATAATTCCTTTACAGCCTGTTCTAATTGCTTAAGATAGTCCGCCTTACTCATTTGGATGAACATAAAATCCTCTGTTCCCCAAGCTTTTATAACTAAAAATTCCTGCTTGTTGTAATATATGAAAAAGCCGATATCTCCGTCAAAAGATTCAATGCACGTGGGAAGAACTGTATTTTTTAATACGTCCTCAGACAGAATAGATAGTTGATTGACTAGATTTTCCTCATTACAAAAAATGTTATCCTGATGATTTAATCTTAAAATTGCATCATCAAAGGATAACTTTAAACTATCTGCCAGCACTCTCACATCCGGATCACCAATAACTACATCTCCAAATTGAAAAAAGCATTCGGCAAACACATATTTATTATCAAAAGATGGGTTTATTTTTAAATGAACAAATTCGATCATGCGATTTAAGCACTTTGGACAAAGAAAAATCCAGCATCATTATTATCAACAATATTTTTTTTCAAGAAAAGATAGCCAATCGCATCCGAAAGATATAGAGCAGAACCATCATATGGTGGAAGATCCATGGAATAAACCTGGCATATAAAGCGATACTCGTCATTAAATATCTCGCTCCCCGAAAGACCATTTGGAATCTGGTCGGATATTAGAGAAAATGCTGGAAAATCATCATCCGAAATCTCAGTTTCTACTAAATTGACATCTTTGCTGTCAAACGCATTTGAATTATTTTGTATCGAGCTTTGATCACTAATTGTCACTTTGGTGTAGCCCTCGATATCTTCTAATTCTAAAGGATCCCCCGAAAAAGAAACGTCATCCAAAAAATAGTCATTCTCGTCATAAGTCGAAAATACAGATATAAATTTATTGCTTGGCAAATTAAGATCACTAACTTTGCTATTCAATTTATCAGTATCGATTGTAAACAACAGCGACAGATCTTTTCCAGCTGGATTTTTAGGCCATTCTCCTTGCAAAAACGCTCCGCCGCCAAATTTTATGCCACAATTTTCTTGCTTAGTTCCGTTGAAATCAAACTTGTGAACTTTCATCTTCAAATTCCTTAATTTATTTTTGATATTATTATAACAAAGCTCAACGACGTTGTCGCTTATTCACTAACCGGGCAAAACCAAGTTCCCTTCAATACAGCTAACAGCATTACCGCCTAATAGAATTTGGTCATCCTCGGTAAACTTAACTTCAACTCGTCCATCACGTCCAAGACATTTTCCTTGAGTTGCAAGGTAACTATTTTTATTGATCAGGTGATGTTCTTTAATTAAAACTGCAACACTACCATTGCCGCTGCCACAGACTGGATCTTCATCAACGCCTTCATTAGGTGCAAAAGAACGAACCTCAAAATCACTGAAATTATCATCAGTTGGACCAAAAACAGTCAGACCTGTAACGCCAGGCGCAATTAATTTAGATAACATGTTCATATTTGGCAATAGATTTGTGACCCGTTTAGCACTTGGAAGTTTTACTGTATCCCAAACAGCGCCAACATTAATTTGTTCAGCAATTTCGATCTCTGTCTCGTTGATGCCAAGAGCTTCGGCAAGTTGTTTTACCCGAGAAAAACTGATTTCTTTCTTAACTGGTTCAGGTAGCGTCAGAAACAACTGTTCGCCTTTTTGATAGATTTTCACAAGACCGCTGCCGCATTCTTGAACCACATAATCTTCGTGCTGCGGGCGAAGTCCACTTTCTAATACGGCATGAGCTGAGCCAATCGTCGGGTGGCCAGCAAAAGGCAATTCATTGTTAGGAGAAAAAATCCTTAGGCGATAATCGGCTTCTGGATTACTTGGAGAACAAACAAAAGTTGTCTCCGAAAGGTGAATCCAATTAGCGATTTGCTGCATTTGACTACTCGATAAATTATCGCCTTCCATCACCACTGCAACGGGATTTCCTTTATATGGAACTTTTGTAAATACATCGATCTCTTTAAATTTTACGTTTCCGTTTGGCAAAATGGGCCTCCTAATATTTCCCGTTAGGGCTTGATTTAAGTAAATTTCAAAAACTAAAAGTTGATTCAGCAAATCGTTGATGGATTTTCAACTCGTCAATTGAGATTTATCTTTTACCAGACATCGCAATTGGCTAATAAATTTAATCGTTATGTTTCGAACGGATTTGAGGTTTAAGCCTGATGGTTTTGGCATCGGTGAAAGTTTCTTCTTTAATCGGTTTGTGTAACTCACGAATTCTTTCTTCAGTTGAAGGTAACGTGTTCATCATCTTATTAAAGGCACTCTGTTCGCTCGCTTCATCATTGGCGATATAATAACGCATCAAGTTAATAGTAAATTCAGCACGATCTAAATCATTAAACGGAAGAACTAAATAATTTCCCGACTCAAAGGTTCCATATGCACTATTTGCTGCAATTAATGCTGTTCGTTTATTGCCATCCTGAAATGCTTGTAATTTTGATAATTTAGCGAACACCGTCCATGCATCGAATTCCTCTTGAGCAGAATGACGATATTGATTTACGATTTCATCAAGATCATTGCGAGTAATAACTTCTTTAGGAATGTATTTTAACTGGCTTTTCTCGTCAACAATGATTGCGATGCGATCCTCTTCATTGTACGTAGCATTTCTCAAATGTCCGGGCCAATTAGGCTGTTCGATTGAAGGCGAATCAAATTGCTTATTGATTGAGATAATTCCCTCGGAGGAAAAGCCCACTTCTTTGATAGCAGCGATTCCTTTCAAGGCATCGGAAAAAATGACAGGATCTTCACTATCTTGCGTCAATGGCTCTGTCGACTTTGAATCTAAAGCCTTTTTGGTTTGCAAAACTGTACTCCCGTACCCGTTTAAACTCCCCAACGAGGTAATAAATTTTGCTAAAGAAGTATTATCCAATTTACGTCTCTCCTTTTCTATAATTTGTATGAGTCTTTGACGAGATTTGTCTTTTGCCAGATATAATCTTAGCTAACTTGTAAATCAAATTTTCATGTCTTTAAGTGTGTCATCCTAGCAAAATTTGAAAATCTTATCTGTTATTTAAAATTAATTTTTCGTGAAGATTAACAAATTGATTAAGAGTTGTTAACATAATGTTATCTCATCTACCATGATGTAGAAGGAGATCCTGAGAGCGTACTCACAGAGTGCGCTCTTTGCTTTTTAGAATCGATCATTTACTTTTTACATAGTAAAATAAATTTTTATTCTAATTTCTTTGGTTTATATCATTAATAAAAAATATTGTTCTTTATTGTTCTTTCTTTCTATTAATTAATGCTTCTGCTTTAGATATTTGGTAATCATTTTCAATTGCCAAAACCATGACTTTTATAAACGCTTTCAGATCTTCCACATCAAATTCGGGATGCCTTTTGGAATAGTGGGCCTGATCATTACCGAGCCAAGAACTGGCCTTAGCTAATGTCTTTATTCTTTGATCTCCTAGTTTTTCTATTTTTTGGGAAAGCGAAGTGTTATAGTCGTTAACCCAATTCTCATCTTCATGTTGCACCTTTAATAAAAAATCTGAGACTAAAAACTCTAGCGATTTTCTATAAGCTATTCCTGCAACTTGATTTAATCCATTTGTTTCAGCAATTTGAGATTGCTTGTATATTTCACTAAATTCCGGATATTCTTTCTCAATATAACTATTAAGATCCTCTTGTTTAAAATCTTCTGCCGGTGCAGACTTGGCAACAGTATAATTTCCCTCCCATTCATTGTAAAATAAAAACCTGGCAGAAATATTTTTACAATTATAGCAAAAAGTTAAAGTTACTCCCGCAAAATCACTTATATTTATATCATCAATAATCGTGTTTATTAATTTTTGATCTCCTGTCATATTACAGTATCCGCAAATTGCGGGCTTTATTAAATCTATACTGCTTTTTTCAAAGTTTGATAAATCTTCCGTAAAAAAATAAGCATCGGTTTTTGACAATTTATTTATTCCTCCATACTATATCGCATCTATTCATTGAATAATTGAACCTTCTAGATTTAATTATTATAATTTATAAAGTTATTAAATCAAACGCCTCAACTCCTCGATAGATTGTCATCGAGATTAAGAAGATCTAATTGTATTCAAGTTCTTTCGTTATCCACATTTAAAATTTATTATCTAAAATCATATATGAGCAAAAATCATACAAGCTAATCCTATTATTGCCATTATAAAAAAGATTATTAAACTAACAATAAATATAGGATATTTTGAAAACGGATTCTTATTATTGCTCAATGAAATTGATCGATTGGACATTGTAGCAATAAATTGTAATAAACAAAATATCAAACATATCAATAAAATTCCTAATAATGAAATGGAAATAATTATTCTAGAAATACTTTGTTTCCCAGATACCTCTGTTAAAATGTTAGAAATACTTGAAAATCCACCAAACAGAGAAAAGATTAAAGCTGAAAATATACCCAATATTGCAATAAAATCTGTGTAAATAGTACTTTTAATACTTCTGATTTCATTCACTCCTTCTTTAGACTTTTCTAAATCAGAATTTAAAGTATCGATACTCTCTTTTATGCCTTCTTGCTCATTATCTAGATCTCTTAATTTGTGATAGCTATTATCTATAAAATCATCTAAACTCTTTTTTTGATCTCTAATTCTTAGCTCTTGAGATGATACGACTTTACTTACAGCTGTCATAACAGGATAAGTTTTGAAGCATATTTTTTTTAAAACAATAATATTAATATGATCCCTTACTTCTTTAACTCCGCCCAAATAACTTTCATTTGAATCATTTTGCATACTTAACCTAATATCAATGGCATCAGATAAATCATTGCTAAAATTCAACATAATTTTATCCGTTTCTTCATTACTTACATTACTTGCCCCATCTTGATAATCAACTGTATCAATTCTAGTTATAAAATTATCTATAGCTTCAAAACATATTGTTCGATAATGTTCAGGTTCTAAATAAAATTTAAAAAATTTTTTAAAAGATTCATTTTTTAATATTGAATCTAATCCAATATCTGAATTCTGATGTTTTACATATATATCATTTAATAGATTGTATATATAATTTGATTCTTCTTTCATGACTATTTCTCTCGTAAATTAAAGATATTTATTATCTTTCATGTTGAATTTAAGTTGCATATATAAATAAATTACACGTTTAAAATACTTAAAATTAAGGTCTTGTATCCCTTATAACCAACACCGACAATATTAAAAGCATCTGTATAAGAAATTCGATTTTGTTTTACTGCATTTTCAACATAGTGAAAAAACATCTTATCCATTCTAAAATTCAAATTATTCAGGTAATTCCCGCCGCCCTTGACTTTCTTAGCTTTTGGAAGGCTCTTAAAATAATCTTCTAATTCAACAATAATTTCTTCATATTCAGTTTTTGATATTTTTCCAAGATCTAACAATCTGCGAACAATGACAAATTTGCTGACAGGAAACAATTTATAAAGCGTCTCAATTTTGGAATCCGTTTTTAAAATTTCTGACTTCGGCATTAATATTTCAGCAGCAACTTTATTTACAAAAGCCTCTGTTTGATCGAAAGTATATAATTCAGTTTCCAACAAATTAAAAATTTCATCATCCCCAATAAACAAATGAACGAGCTCATGAATCAGGGTAAACAGTTGTCCACTTTTACTATCCTTTTGATTAATAAAAATAATCGGAGCTCTTTTATCACTAAGCACAAAACCTCTAAATTCATTAAGATCTAAATTTAAATGAGTATTGTCTTTTATCTTTCCGTTAAAAAACGCAAATACACCCATTTGATTGATCTTAGTTCTAAAGTATTTTAGTGGATTCTGGCCGATTTCTTTTTGATAGTTAATCGGAATTGAAAGTCTAGCTCTTATGTCTTTAACAACTTCTAAGTAATCGTCTTCAATTGAAAACTTGCCGATAAAATCTAAATTTGTATCAATCTCGCCTTTCAAAAAGTCTTGTTTTAACTGCATTTCTGAAACAGTGTTTCTTAATTCATTACTTAAACCATCAAGACTTTCAGAATTTAAAGTTCTAAATTTAAGCCTTCTCGGAGTTATTTCCATCGAATGCTGCAAAAGCAATAATCCCGTTGGAACATTAATTACTTTAGCAAGCTCAGATAGTTGATTAAACGTCGGTTTCTTACTTCCGTCTAAAAAACTGTCCAAATTTTGAGTTTTTGTCTGCAGTATTTCTTTTGGGATTCCAGAGTTTTCAACGTAATAGGACAGCACATCTGTGTTGATCTTAAGTCTTTCTACCATGAATCACTCCTCCTTATCTGCAAACTTTTTCATTCAGTTTAACCTAAAATCCTTTAAAATTAAACTTTGTTCCAAACATAAATCCGCTTATATTTTTCAAAATCATTTGCCGATAGACCTTGTAGTCCATCCGATCTAACGAAAACAAATATTCGAGCACCAAGTTTTCTTCAACGGTTTGAGTACTTCTGAGCTTTAACTTAGATAGCAGCCAATCTTTTCTTGGTGAAATAAACAAGTTAGGAATGAGGCAATTTATCTCCTCATAGTTATCCCAATCAGTAATACTGACGGGTGATAGAATTGCATTTTTCAACTAAATCTAAACCCGTTTTTAGTAAAACTTTGTACTTTTCATTAAACGAAAGTGAGCTGAGAAATGAAATATGACTGAACCTTGAAAAAATGGGAATTTCTTCAAATGTTTCATATTTGGCAAAAAGCGCTTGGAGATCGTCCAATCCTTCGGCTTTGATAAGATCGTTTATATTGCTAATCATTCATAAACCTTAGCCGCCTGAATGATGTCTGATAAAACTGACCAATTGATATCTTTCAAAACCGCTTGATCAGTATTCAGATGATATCCATCAAATTCTTCTTTAGAATTAACCATTTATGCTCCCAATAAATTTTGAGCAGATACCCCGTGATTATTTGAAATAGCTGGATTTGCACCAGCTTCCATTAATGCATCAATCACTGGCGACCCTTTACGGTTTCTCATAGCTGCCCGCCATAAAGGTGTATTACCCTCGTTATCCTGGATATCAATTTTTGCACCCGCATCAATCAAAATTTTTAAGCTTTCTGTTTGATCATTAATAGCTGCCAAATATAGCGTGTTAATCCTTGCAAATCTTTTGCATCAACATTGCATCCTAATTGATCAAATATTCAACCAATTCAGATTTTCCTTCAACTACTGCTGACATCATGAATGTCCGTCCATGCCAATCCACACTATCTAAACCAAACTCTGAAAGAAAATCTTTGATAAGTTCAAAATTTGGTTCATCAAGCAACTGATAAAGTTTGTGATCTTCAAAATATTCCATAACTTTTCCCCTTGTGTTCAAGTAAAGAAATTTCACTTTTTTTCACAAGTGTATCATAATTTGAAAAAAATTTATAAATACTGACGTGTGATTATTTCTAGATTTGTTACCATTTAGGGAGTAGTGTTTCGGAAAGTGGTGGAAAATGTTAAAAAAATTTATTGAAAAAATGATGAATAAAAAGGGATTAGCAATGGCTTTCTTTATTGCATTATTTTCAGCATTTCTCTTTCAAGGGAAAATAGTTTCAGCATTTACTGGAACTCCGTTACCTCAAATGCCAGGAGTTAGCACCGATCTTACTACGCAAATCGACGGCAAATATGCTTTTTCACCGGTGGTCAGCGCGCAAACAAGAATTGTTGCAACTCCGATCAGTAATTGTACGCTCCAACCTTACGATGCCAGTATGAACATTCCTAACATGCCCAATACGCCCGGAATTTATATGTTATATCCAACTGCTGGTTCAAATGGCAATATGCAAGCTAAGATAACTTATACTAACGTCGGATTTGATAATTTTGGTCATGCGATTGATGTCATTACAGAAGTCACAACGACAAATGCAACTAAATACGCATTTTTGATTCCCATTGGGGCAGTCGGAACTTCCAACACCGCGCCTGGTCAAATGAGCGCCAAAGTAAAATCAAGTTTTGTCCTTCACGGCACGGATACACCAGCAGTTGTTTCGGGCGGTCATATTACCATGGGTACGATTAATAATGTCAAAGTTGTCAGCTTTGATATTAATCAATTTATCAAAATTTATACCAGAAGCGACACGATTATCAAATACGCCCCTGGCTTAAATGGGCTAACTGATTTTTCTGCTGATACTTGGTCCATTACTGCACCATCACAGTTAACAGGAATTTTCGAAAATAAATCTGGTTTTCAATACGAATTTAAAACTACGCCTGATGCTTGGGGAATTTTAGGCAGCGGCTTTATCTTGGGTTCTTTGGCTAATATTGCAATGCCAGGTGCTAACAAAGCCGGAAATGATGAAAGTATCGACCCGCTTACAATTAACGCTCAAGCCTTGCCGCTCGGGACCCTCTCCGATTTCCAACCAACTCCGTTACTTGACCCGCCCTATCCAACGATTCACCCAAGTCAGGTCCGGCCTCTATATTCAATCACTCAAATTCTGACTTACCCTCAAAGTCCTGCAGATTATTTAAAAAAGTATCAGATCGAAGACGATCTTAATCCCGCCTGGCAGGTTAATCCACTCGACGTGGTAGTAACTGATGAGGACGGAAACGTTGTTACTAACAATTTCGATATTACCATTAATACTTTAAATCATTTGACTATTGCAGCCAAACCCACCGCTCTTTCAGACACCAATTTTTACGGTACTGCTGGCCATATTTTCACTTTTCTAATCAAAGGATGTGTCAACAAAAATAATTCAGCGACTTGGCAAGCTCAATGGCAGTCAACCGCTGATCCTCAAAGCTTTTATCTCGGCTACCCCAATAAAGCCACGTTAACTTATCAAGTTGGGACCAAACCTGCCACAACTAGTGAAACTAATAGCGCAAGCAATAAAATCTTAATTTTTCGGCCAACAGTCAAAACCGATCAGCCTAAATATAATGGAGATCATTCGGTTATTAGCGGAAAAGTAAATAACCGTTCAACTGGAGTTGTTGGTAATCCCGCGTACGTCGATTTTTATTTAACATACCGGTCCAAAACCGGAGTGACAAAAACAGTCCCTTGGAATTTACAAAATCCAACGACTGGGGTATTGAATCGTTTAATCACCAGTGCTTCAGGAGTTGACCAGAATTGGACCGCTCAACTACCAGATGACATGGGCTACAATCCTTCAGATACTTATAATCAAACGATCACGGTGACCATCAAAGATCAAGATGGGGTGAGTAATCAAACAACTTTTAATTTAGGGAGCTGGTGGGTTGTTGATAGTAACAACGTATTGACAATCTATCCGCATGAGCTGAATTTTGATGTAGATCGTGTTAATTACATTGGTGATGATGGAAAACCCACATCAGACTGGCCTTGGTATCGAAAAGATAGTCAGATCGTTAAAACGGTTATTTCTCCTGGAGTGACTGCCAAGAATTCACTATTTGGACTTTTCAGCCGAATGAGTGCAATGACCTCAATTGAGGGCCTTGCCCAGCTTGACACCAGTGAAGTGACCAACATGAGCTCAATGTTTTCGCAATGTTCGTCATTAACAGCGATAGACGTAACCAATTTTAATACAAGCAACGTAACAGATATGTCTAGCATGTTTGGCTACTGTAGTCAGCTGCCTAATCTAGATGTGACCCATTTTGATACCAGTAAAGTGGAAAATATGGCAGCGATGTTTAAGGAGTGCAATAACTTAACAAATATCGATGTGACCAAATTTGATACCAGCAAAGTAACAAATATGTCAGCAATGTTCACGAGCTGCAAGAAGATAACCAGTTTAGATGTGACCCACTTCAACACCAGTCTGGTAACAGATATGAGTTTAATGTTTTTCGAATGTAGCTCGTTACCAACAATAAATTTGAATAATTTCGTTACCAGTAATGTTTTGGATATGCGTTCGATGTTTGGTTTTAGTACTGGGCTAACAACACTTGATCTTAGGAATTTTGATACAAGCAAAGTTACCAGTATGTCAGGGATGTTCTACTACTGCCGGTCGATGACTGATCTCAAGCTGGATTCAGTGAAGTTTGACACGAGTCAGGTAACGGCAATGGATAATATGTTTAATCGCTGTACCGTACTGCCAAATATTGATGTCAGCTTTTTTAAGACAAAAAATGTGACGAATATGAATGGAATGTTTGGCGGCTGTGCCGAGATAACAAGGTTAGATGTAAGCGGCTTTGACACCGAAAAAGTGGGTAACTTTAATGCGATGTTCAGTGGGTGTAGTAAATTAACAAGCTTGGATTTAACCCAATTCAACACAAAGCGGGTGTACAGCAGCTATCGCAAAGGGATGCTGGCGAATACACCGAAGCTCTGGAAGATCACATTTGGACCGAATTTTATCCTTGAAGATTATGTCAGCAACGAGATGTTAGCAAACCCTACTGTCGAGGATGCGATCAATGATGTTGATAATCCGACACCGATTTACTATGTAACTAATCCTCAGTGGCGAGAAGTTGGAACAGGTTCACCGCACGAACCAAAAGGAAATGAGCTGACTGTAACCCAGATGATGAATGAATCAGCTGTAAGAAGCGATACAAGAACGTACGTGTGGGATCAGGTAGGGACTCAGACTTTAGAAGCGACTTCCAGAAGTATTGATTTTGGGACGCATGAGGGATATTTAAAGAATCAGGAGTATGTGAGTGATTCCCAGAATATAAAGAAAACCGACAACCGCAACAGCGATACCGCAAAGCAGTGGCATATTGAGGCAGCGGTAACGAAACCATTTACGCTGACAACAAATTCTACAAAGGTAATTAAGGGAGATCCGCTATACTATCACGATACAACAGCAGGGACAACAACGCATCTGACGTCAACAGGACAGACGATTTACAGTGGGACTAAAAGTGATAACAAGCCAGATACTAAGAATTATCCCTGGACGTTAAGCTTTAAATCAATTCCAAGTGATATTCCAACGGCTGGAAGTTATAATGGTCAAATTACTTTTACTTTAGTCAATAACACACCATAATGAAGAGGCTGTGACATAACTACCTCTCGAAAATAAAATAACGCTGATGAATTCGAAATCGTTCTTGATCTCGTTTTTTCATCAGCGTTTTTCTTTAAACTCAGACTATAATCGCATGGCTGACCGATTTTTGCGACTTATGCCACAGCCTTTTTTTAGATCCAAAAAAGACAATTTCAAAAATGCAAATTATTTAATAAAATTAGCCATTTTGAAACTGCTCTATGTTATACTTATCCTGTTTAAAGATGGGATTTTAATTTTATCTTTAAATAGGTTGTTCAAGCTAATTGAGAGTTCATTCGAAATTTTTAAGCGGGCTGGGATTTGGCTCGCTATTTCAAGTGTTCTCTCCGATATTTTAAGGAGGTATAAATATGTCTATTACACCAGAAATGGCGAAGGAGCATTCTGCTGACCCAGCCGTTCTCTGTTGTCGTCGAGATAGTGGCAAAGTTCTAGAAGCCGCTGATTTTGAAGATCCGACTTTATTTGATGATTACGTCAGTTCAGGATTGTTAACTATTCCTGAGGACGTGCTCAGTATTGGTCAAGCTTTGGGAGGGACCTTAAAGAAAACAACAGATGCTTTAGTTCCCTTAACTCCTGATTCAGTTGATCAGGTCCAAGAAACAAAAACTGAAGCTAAACCAGAGACTGCTGCACCTATTGCTGCGGCTCCAAGTCCAGCACCAGTTGCTCCTGGTATAACTAAAGATGGTAATACTTTGCATCTTTCAATTGCTGAAGGTAAGGGGATTGATTTGCAGATTCCTTTAAGTGCGTTACAAAATGTCTTACCAGATGCACCAACGGATCCTAACAAACCAGCTCAAAAGACAACAGAAAGTCCAGATGTTGCTCCTACAGAGGATAAATCTGAACAAGTTGAAGCAACGGTAGTCCGCAAATTGGTTAAGGACTACTATCCAATCGAAAAAGTTACCTTTGGTGATAAAACAGAGATCAAAGGAAAAACTCTTCAATTGCGCAGTGCTGAGGATTTATGCAAAGAAGCGGTTGAAACTCAAGATATTGTTAAAGATATGAGTATGGAGATTATTACACCAGATAAATATCATGAATTTAGCAATACTATTATGGATGTCCAGCCAATTGCAACCAAGCAAGAAGGTGAGATCGGTGAAGGTGTCACTCGTGTCTTAGATGGCGTCGTAATGGTTTTAACCGGAACTGACGAAAACGGAGTCCAAATCGGTGAATTTGGTTCATCTGAAGGCCCGATGGATGAAAATATCATGTGGGGTCGTCCAGGCGCTGTTGATAAAGGCGATATTATGATCAAACTCAACATCACTGTTGCCGCTGGTACTAACCGTGAGCGTAAAGGTCCATTGTCTGCCCACTTGGCAACAGATACAATTACTGAAGAAATTCGGGAAGCTTTAAAAGAAGCGGATGCAGGTTTAGTTGACCATAGTGAAGAATTTGTTCAAAAACGTCACCCAAGTCAAAAACGCGTACTTATCGTTAAGGAAATCATGGGCCAGGGTGCAATGCATGATAACTTAATCATGCCAGTAGAACCTGCTGGAACTCTGGGAGCAAAACCAAACGTTGACCTTGGTAATGTTCCGGTAGTTTTAGCGCCAACTGAGCTTTTAGATGGCGGAATTCATGCTTTAACTTGTATTGGACCTGCTTCTAAGGAAACGACACGCCACTATTGGAGAGAACCTCTAGTAGAAGAAGCTATGCATAACGAAGACATCGATTTAGTAGGTGTTGCTTTAGTCGGTTCTCCCCAGGAAAACACCCAAAAATCCTACGTTTCAAAACGTCTTGGAATGATGGTTGAAGCGATGAACCTTGATGGTGCAATTATTACAACTGAAGGTTTTGGTAATAATCATATTGACTTCGGATTCCACCATGAAGAAATTGGTAAACGCGGTGTTGCTGTCGTTGGGGTTACTTTCTCAGCTGTCCAAGGCCAATTAGTCACTGGTAACAAATATATGGATGCAATGGTTGACAATAATAAGTCGCGTCAGGGAATTGAAAACGAAGTTCTCTCAAACAACACCTTGTGTCCTGAAGAAGCTGTCCGGGCTCTAGCAATGCTGGAAACCAAAATGGCTGGTGGAACGATTAAGAAACCAGAACGTCAATGGAATCCAAATGTTAAACAAAATAACATTGAAGTGATTGAAAAACAGACGGGCCAAAAGATTCATCTGGTTCAAAATGAGCAATCTCTGCCAATGAGCAAAAAACGGCGTGAAATTTACGAAAAAGCCGAAGGTTAACAACATTGGCCGAAGAAAATATTGGCTTTGATGAACTTAAATACGCATCAACTGAAACTGTTTGGCAGGGTGTCATCATTGAGTTGACTGATGCTAGTGTTGTAATTGACCTCAAGGGCCGGATGGGACGACTTGAAGTTCCTAAACGCATGGTTATTACCGAATACGAAATGCGCATCGGACAAGAAGTTGCTTTCTTAATGTCTTATCCTGAAGTCATACAAGAAGCTCCAAATGAAAAATACGTTAATGCATTAGCCGCTTATCATCAGAGGATGCGAGAAGTTCAAGAAAAAACCAAACAAAGAAATTTATTAAAGGAAGGGAGTACTCACAATGAGTCTCAAGAAGTTTGAGGGACTACAATCAGAAATTTTTGTCCCGATTACCCCAAAACCGGTTTGGGCACCAGTTACTAAACCGTTAAAAGATATGACTGTTGCGCTAGTTACCGCAGCAGGCGTCCATTTAAAAACTGATAAACCATTTAACCTTGCAGGAGATACTTCATATCGGATGGTTCCAGGAACCGCTCAAACCGATGAATTGATGGTATCTCATGGCGGATACGATAATACTGATGTAAATCGTGATATCAACTCAATGTTTCCAATCGACCGCCTACGCGAATTAGCTGATTCTGGCTTTATCAAGGCAGTTGCTCCAAGCATGTATACTTGTATGGGTGGCGGGGGAGACGTTAAAGTCTTCACCGAACAAACTGGGCCGGAAATTGCTCAAAAATTATTAGAAGAAAAAGTTGATGCTGTTGTTTTAACTGCCGGGTGAGGGACCTGTCATAGAACTGCCGTGATCGTGCAGCGAGCTATTGAAGAAGTTGGCATCCCAACTATTATTATTGCAGCCCTACCTCCAGTCGTACGTCAACAAGGATCTCCACGGGCCGTTGCTCCTCGTGTTCCAATGGGAGCTAACGCTGGTGAACCTCATAATATCGAAATGCAAACTGGTATTTTAAAGGATACTTTATCTCAGCTTGAAAAGCTTGAACAACCAGGTAAAATCATCCCATTACCATATGAATATCTTGCTAAAATTTAAAAAAAATCTAAAGCATTTAGAGAGTTAAAAGATGCCTAATGAAACGCTTAAGATTAAAGAGTTTATTATTGACCACGTTCAAATAGGAGATAGTTATCAGCTTAAGGATCATCAGTTAGTGATTCCAAAAAAGCCGCAAGAAGTGCTGCCAGCTGATTTTCAATCGGTTGAAATTAAAGTTTTGCCCCCTAATCAACTAGATGTGCCCACTAACGCCATTATGGATGTTATTCCAATCTCTACTAAAGTGCTGGGAAACATCGGAGAGGGGATTACCCATACTCTCACCGGTACTTGTGTGCTACTAACTGGCGCAGATCAACAAGGGCGCCAAATCCATGATTTTGGATCTTCTGATGGAATCTTAAAAGATCAAATCATGTTAGACCGCGATGGAACGCCAGGCACTAATGATTACATTATTATGTTTAATGTCATTGTTAAAAGCACCTCCAAGATGGATCGTAAGTCGATGACCGAAATTTTTGCTTTTGCTGATGCTTACATTCAGCCAATTCGCAAAATTTTGAAAGTAACTAACGGTTTGGAAGCTGACTATACTCATGAATATGTCAATGAGGTCCATCCGGGTAAACCAAAAGTCGCGATTGTCAAACAAGTCTCTGGCCAAGGAGCAATGTATGATAATTTACTTTTCGCCAAAGAACCAAGTGGGATGGAAGACGGAATTTCCATTATTGATCTCAATAATTTTCCCGTTCTTCTCACTCCCAATGAGTATCGCGATGGCGCAATTAGAGCAATGGTTTAAAAGGAGGATAGAATGGGAGTTGGTCCATCAACTAAAGAAACAACAAAACATCACTTTAAGGATCCCTTGGTGCGTGTTTTTGCCCAAGATCCAGACATTGATTTTCAAGGAATTATTGTCGTCGGCACTCCGCAGGATAATGTTTTAAAGAATCTTGTTGGTAAGCGAGTCGCTAAATGGCTTAAAGCTATGCGAACCGACGGCGCAGTAATCTCTGCTGATGGCTGGGGCAATTCTGATGTCGATTTCATGAATACAATGGAAAGTATTGGTTCTGAGGGAATCTCGGTGATTGGTTTAAAATTTATCGGCACCCAAGCAACTTTTGTTGTAACTAATGAATATACTCCTTACGTATTAGATATTAACAAATCTCCTAGCGGCAAAGAAACCACGGTCCTTGCAGAGAACAGTCTCGATGAACGTGATGCCAATAAAGCTCTTGGTTTTTTAAAATTAAAAATGCGTGCAGATCAAAAGTCTGCTGAATTGGAGGAAAACAATTGAAAATTTCAAGAATGCTTTCAGGGATCGATTCTCACACGGCTGGTGAAGCAGCTAGAATCATTACTGGAGGGATTCCAAAATTAAAGGGTAAAACGATTGCCGAAAAGAAACAGTATTTAATAGAAGAAAAAGATGATTTACGTAAAGCTTTAATGCTGGAACCGCGGGGACACGATGAAATGTTTGGCGCATTTTTGATTCCTGCTGTCAGCGACGAAGCTGATTTTGGCATTATCTTCATGGATACTGGCGGTTATTTAAACATGTGTGGTCACAATACGATTGCCGCAGTAACTGCAATTGTTGAAACTGGCATGGTTGACGTTTCAGAGAACGACCGTGAAAAAGAGGTTGTCTTAGAAGCACCTGCGGGAATTATTCACGCAACTGCTCATTTAGATGAACCATATCATGTTCAAAGCGTTTCTTTTCGTAACGTCCCTGCATTCTTACTGAAGCGTGACGTTGAAATCAATGTTGCTGAGTTGGGTTCAATCAAACTAGATGTTTCATTTGGGGGTAGTTTTTTTGCGATTTTACCAATCGCTGAACTCAACTTAAAAATTGAAAAAAACAATAGTAACCAGTTGGCAGAAATTGGAATGAAAATTCTTAAAGCTGCTAATGAACAGATTCCGGTTCAACATCCGGCCATGGACTATATCAATACCATTGATTTAGTAGAAATGTACGGTGAGCCGCAGTCTAGTGATGCTACAATGCAAAACGTCGTAGTCTTTGGCGATGGTCAAGTTGATCGTTCTCCTTGTGGAACTGGTACCAGTGCTAAATTAGCGACCTTGTATGCCAAAAAACAGATTGGCTTAAACGAGCCATTTGTTTATGAAAGTATTCTAAATACCAAATTTGTTGGCCGAGTAGTCGAAGAAACTTCGATCGGCGGAGTTAATGCAATTATTCCTGAGATTACCGGATCGGCATATCTTACTGGATTTAACACCTTCTTGTTCGATCCGTCAGATCCATTATCTGGAGGATTTACACTGAAATAGGAGGTAAAGATTTTGCCAATTAAGACTGTACTTCAAATATTATTAGGCATTTTAGGCATCTATTTTGCGTTTATCTGGATTCGTGATCTAGTAAAACATCGCGATGAGATTAACGATGGAAATGTTTATATTGCGGGGGGCATTGGATTTATTTGTAATTTTTTTGATGCCCTCGGGATTGGTAGCTATGCACCAACCACAATGTTTTTAAAGCTGACAAAATTTTTAAAATCTGACAAGTTGCTACCTGGAACTCTAAATGTTGCTTGTTCTATTCCGGTTTTAGTTGAAGCATTTATGTTTATTACTTCGGTCAAAGTTGACGGTTTAACTTTGATCTCACTAGTAATCGCTTCAGCTGTTGGTTCATTTTTTGGCTCTAAATTTATTGCAAAAGTTGATGAGAAGAAAATTCAAATAATTATGGGATTTGCCCTTGTCGTAACTTCAATCTTGATGCTGTTACAAAATACTGGTGTTTTAGCAGGACTTGGAAACGGTAATGAAGCTACTGCCTTAACTGGTGGCAAACTATTCATTGGAATTATTGGTAATTTAATCCTAGGAGCTCTTATGACTGCCGGAATCGGGCTTTATGCTCCTTGTATGGCAATGATTTACCTTTTAGGCCTAACTCCAATCGCTGCTTTTCCAATTATGATGGCATCTTGTGCTGCCTTAATGCCAGTTGCTAGCCGCGAATTCATTAAAAAGGGCGATTATAACCGAATGGGTTCGATTGGAATTACAATCGGTGGAGTAATCGGTGTTTATGTTGCAGTTAAATTTGTTAAAAGTCTTGACGTTAAAGTTTTGTCATGGCTTGTTATCATTGTTGTTGCTTATACCGCTTTAACAATGTTATATCAAGGTTTTCGCAAAACTGCTAAATAATTTTTATTCAACTGCGGTTTAGGTAATCGTTAGTTTTACAAAAGACCGTAATCAATTTTTAGATTGCGGTCTTTTAGATAAGGAGTTTAAGATGGATGAAGAACAATTGTTTGTCTGTGGTGGATGTAATGCCAAAATGGGGCCAGGGGACCTCAAAAATCTTTTAAATGATTTGCCCCAAAATCACGATCCTCGGCTGCTAGTAGGTTTTGACTCTACTGATGACGCAGCAGTTTATCAATTAAATGAGCATCTTGCGACTATTCAAACAATTGATTTCTTTCCTTCAATGGTCACTGATCCTTATCTGTTTGGTCAAATTGCTGCAACTAACGCCTTAAGTGACATCTTTGCAATGGGCGGCGATGTTTTATTAGCGCTCAATATCGTTTGTTTTCCGGAAAAGGGTAGTTTAACAACTTTGAAGAAAATTCTAGCTGGCGGCCAAGAGAAAGTTACTGAAGCAGGAGGCGTCATTGCAGGAGGGCACTCCATCCATGACCATTTGCCCAAGTATGGACTTTCAGTTACTGGCTCAATTGACCCTCATCAAATTATCTGCAATAACAAGGTTAATGATGGCGACGTTTTGATCTTAACCAAGAAATTGGGAGTGGGAATCATCACCGCAAGTTATCAAGCCGAAGCGGTAAGCCCTGAAGCTTTCAATACAGCCGTTGCCTCTATGACAATGCTTAACCGTGATGCATCTATGGTTATGCGCAAGTATTCAATTAGCGCTTGTACTGATGTAACGGGCTTTGGTCTTGCCGGTCACTTGGCTGAAATGCTTACAGGTGGTCAACATCAAGCTGTTATCGAGGCCGAAGATTTACCAATCATTCCTGAGGCTTACGCCTGTGCGGAAGATTTATTAGTTACTGCTGGCGGCCAAAGGAATCGAAAATTTCTCAAAGAGCGAATTCATTTCAACTTTGTCGATCATGCTTTAGAAGAAATCGTCTTTGATCCCCAGACTTCTGGTGGTCTTTTAATCAGCGTTAAAGCTGAAGACGCCGAGGCAATGATGGCTGAAATGACTCAGAAAAAAGTTCCATTTAGTAAAATTGGCCGAATCCAAAAGAAACCTGTCCCCACGGCCGCAGACATTATCGTAGATTAAGGAGTTAAAATGAAAAAAATTGATGCGCGCGGACTTGCTTGTCCGTTACCTGTAATTAAGGCAAAAAAAGCACTCAGAGATCACACTGAAATTCAGATTACCGTTGATAATGAAGAGGCAGCAGAAAATCTTGAAAAATTAGCTCAACAATTGCAATATTCTTTTAGTAAACAAGAAATTGGAAACCAAGATGTTCAAATTGAGATTAACCGCGAAAATTCTGCAATCCAGAGGATCCCAACACCTGCTAAAGTCTCACAAGCAATTGATGATAATCTAACTCAAGCAATCGAACCAGCTTTTGTTAATAATGTCCGGTTGTCTGATGGTTATTTAACGGTTATCGGCACCAACGTCATGGGACAAGGCGATGATCAACTTGGCGCGATTCTCATGAAGAGCTTCATTTATTCACTAACTGAACAAGATGTTTTACCAGAAACCGTTATTTTCTTTAACGGCGGCGTCAAACTTCTCGTTGAAGGCTCTGAATCGGTTCCAGACATTAAAGCACTCCAAGAAAAGGGTGTTAAGATTTTGGTCTGCGGAACTTGTGTAGATTTCTACGGAATCAAAGATCAATTACAAGTGGGTGAAATTACGAATTTGTACCATATCTTAGAACTAATGCGCAAGGCTCAACGCATCGTTAAACCATAAATTATGGATGACGATTTCGGGTTAATTGTTTTTGAGTCAACTCAATTAGCAATTAAAGCACAAGACCTTCTGACAGCTAAGCATTATCAAACACGGGTTTTAACTACACCTGGAACAATAAGCGCTGGGTGTGGTTTGAGTATCTTCTGTGCAGTTGAAGACCTTGAAGAGATAATTAAACTATTAGACAATGAAAATGCAATATATGTCGGACACAAAAACGGGCTCAAAACCCATTATGAGAGGATTGAACTTGGATCAAATAGTAATTGCAACAGCAGGACACGTTGACCACGGTAAAACAACCCTGATCAAAAGTCTTACTGGGGTTGATACCGATACTACCGAAGAAGAAAAGAGCCGTGGTCTTACAATTAATCTGGGTTTTACCTTTTTGAAATTACCTAACGATCAACGAGTTGGAATTGTCGATGTTCCCGGTCATGAGAAATTCTTAAAAAACATGTTAGCGGGCTTATCTGGCGTGGATTTAGTACTTCTTGTTATTGATGTCAATGAAAGCGTCATGCCACAAACCATTGAACATGCCAGCATTTTGCGCCTAATTGGTTTGACTAATTTTATTATTGTTTTAACAAAAGTTAAAACTACTGATCAGGAAATGATTGAATTTACAATCTCTGACATCAAGGAAACTTTTAAATCTGACCCGGTGCTTATAAATGCTCCAATCATTAAGACTGATGCTGCAAGCGGGTTTGGACTAAATGATTTGATTGCAGAAATTCAAAAGATGTCCCAAAAAATTAAACCTCGAAAAAACACTGGTTTTGCTCGTTTGAACATTGATCGTAATTTTGTTATTAAAGGTTTTGGAACCGTCGTAACTGGCACCCTTTTAGAGGGTGCTGTTAAAAACGGGGATAACCTAATACTTTATCCCGAAGAGAAAAATGTTCACGTAAAAAGCGTGAGAACTTATGATCAAGCAACTGATACTGCTTTACCTGGTCAGCGAACAGCATTAAATGTTAATTTAGCTGCTGACGAAATTTCCCGTGGTTCCGTTATTGCAACCAAAAATACTGTTCAAATTACTGACGAAATTAATGTCAATTTAAAGACCCTGAATTTCAAAGAGCAGCTACTAGAACTTAACACCCGCGTTCACGTTTATGTTGGTGCCACTGAAGTTTTGGGTAGGATTTATCCTTTAGGGACTGATGATTTTAAACCAGAAAGCGAGTGCTTTGCACAAATTAGATTAGAGCAACCTATTGTGGTTAAGTATGGCGATCATTTCATTATTCGTTCCTACTCACCATTAATAACCTTGGGTGGTGGTCAAATTTTAGATCCGAAACCCCCAACTCGAAAAAGATTTGATCAACAGATTTTGCAGCAATTAAAAATTCGCCATCGCGGCAAATTAAAAGAAATGATTGTTGACTATGCATCTTATCAAAAAGAATATTTGCTCAATCCAAAGGATCTAGCAGTGACTTTTAACGAGAGTCCTAACATTATTTCCCGGGAAATTGAAAATCTAATCACTGATCAGGAAATTGTAAAAATTGACAATCAATTGTTGGTGATCAAAAATGCTAAACTCAAAAATCAACAAATTATTAATGAGCTAGAGAAATATCACCAACAGTATCCTCTTCGTTCAGGTTGTCCAAGATCAGTAGTTCAAGCCCAATTAAGTGCTGAAATTGGTGAATCTGCTGCAAAAGTGATTTTAAAATATCTCGAAACAAAAGATCTGATTAGAATAAATGGTGAAAATTATCACTTGGCCTCCTTCTCACCGCAACTGACTAAAGAAGATCAAGCAATCCAATTAGAAATCCATCAACGATTAGTGGCTTCAGGTAATACACCTCCTTCAATTGATGAACTGGTTAATGGACAGGCCAGAGCAAAAGAAGTACTAATGTCAATGATTGGAGATGATGTGGTTCTTTTAGATTCTGAAACCGTAATCGATCGAGAAGTTTATCAAAAAATAGCAGAGCAAGTTAGATCCTTTATTAAAGAAAATGGTCCAATGAGTTTGGCAGATTACCGTGATTTAACGGGATCAAGTCGACGTTATGCAATGTTGGTTTTGACTAAAATGGATCAAGACGGAATTACTGAAAGATCGAGCAATAAACGGATATTAAAGAAAGGTCATGAAACGACATGATTTACCTAGATAATGCGGCTACTACACTAATTAAACCATCAATTGTTGGAAAAAAAGTATTTGAAATAATTAGTAGTGCAAAGTTTGGAAATCCAGCTCGTGGTTCTTCCAATGCTTCAGTCAACGCTCTTGATGAAGTTTTCAAAACCCGTAAATTGATTCGAAAATTGTTCAATTTAGCAGATCCTAGTTTGACTGCTTTTACAAATAACGCAACAGAAGCTTTAAACTTTGCCATCAAAGGGCTTTTGAAATCAGGAGATCATGTTATTGCAACTACATTAGATCATAACTCAGTGCTAAGGCCAATTTATCAGTTAGAAAAAACCGGTATTGAACATGATTTTGTTGGACTAAACAAAGATGGGTCTCTGGATTACAACCAATTTGAGCGACTCCTCAAACCTAACACTAAAATGGTCGTTTGTCCTCACGCCTCAAATGTGACTGGCGAAATATTGGACCTTAAGTTTATTAGTGATTTTTGTCACCAGAACCAATTATTAATGGTTGTCGACGCGGCCCAGACAGCGGGTGTTATACCGATTGACGTTAGACGCGATGGCATTGATGTTCTTTGTTTTACTGGTCACAAATCTCTTTTCGGCCCCCAGGGAACGGGCGGAATTTGTTTAAGCCATCAACTGGCTATTGAACCTTTGATCTCGGGAGGAACCGGAATTGATTCTTTTAACCATGATCAACCAGCTGTTTTTCCCGAGCACCTTGAAGCGGGAACCTTAAATGTTGCTGGCATTGCTGGATTGGGTGCTGGAATCGAATATGTTTTAGCTCAAGGAATTGAGAATTCAGGCACTGTTGCAAGGAATTTAGCCGATCGTTTCATTGCAGGAATCAAAAATTTGCCACAAGTTAAAATCTATGGAAATTTAAATCGCCCGAAAGTGGCGACGGTTAGTCTTAATCTAGGGGATATAAACTCAGCTGAAATAAGCGACTTCCTTCAGACGCATTATGACATCGCAACTCGGGCTGGGGCTCATTGTGCTCCTCTTCTACACTGTGCGCTTAAGACTAAGGATCAGGGGATGGTTAGATTTTCTTTCTCAAGTTTCAACCAGCCAAGTGATGTCGATCAAGCGGTTAAGGCAATCAAAACACTCTCTGATGAACTAGAAAGGGAAGCCAGAACATGAATCAGACTGAAATTTTTCGTCAAATCCCTTCGATGAATGAACTAGTTGAAAGTTTAGGTAACACTCCTGCAGTTAAAGCTGCCATCGAACAAGTGTTAAAAAACACTAGGGCCCAAATCCAAAACGGCAAAATCACGCAAGTAAACATTGCAGATCTTAAAATCATGATCACCAAGAAAATAAAAGAAAATTCAGCTAACTCGTTGCAACCAGTAATTAATGCAACTGGAATTATTCTCCATACTAATTTGGGTCGATCGGTTTTAAGTAAGTGTGTCAAGGAAAAATTAAATGATATTTCCTTTAATTATTCTAACCTCGAATTTTCGCTCAATGAAAAAAAACGGGGAAGTCGCTATGAACATGTAGAAAGCATCCTAAAAGAGCTGACAGGAACTGAATCAGCTTTAGTAGTAAACAATAATGCCGCTGCAGTATTATTAATCTTATCAACAATTGCTCACAAAAAAGAGGTAGTTGTCTCGCGTGGAGAATTAGTTGAAATTGGCGGTTCGTTTCGAATCCCTGACATTATCACAAGTGTTAATAGCACCTTAAGAGAAGTCGGAACTACCAACAAAACTCATTTAGCTGACTATCAGAGCGCAATTAACGAACAAACTGGAGCTATTTTAAAAGTTCACCCTAGTAATTACGAAATTATCGGCTTTACCGAACAAGTTCCAGAATCAGAGTTGGTGGAACTTGCTCATCAAGCAAATTTACCGCTAATTACTGATCTCGGGAGCGGGCTAATGGTCAATCTACCAGATATTAATGATGAACCAACAGTTAGAGAAATTGCGCAATTCAGCGATTTGGTAGCTTTTTCAGGCGACAAATTATTAGGTGGACCCCAAGCTGGTATTATTGTTGGGAAATCAAAATACATTGATCAGCTTAAACACCATCAGCTACTTAGAGCCTTAAGGATTGACAAGCTAACTCTTGCTGCTTTAGAGGCAACCCTGCAAATTTACCAAGAGCCAGCCCGTGCTTTAAAGGAAATCCCGACTTTACGGATGCTCACTCGAACAAAAAACGAACTACAAAGTAGCGCAGAGTATTTCCTAGCTCAACTGCAACAATTACCAGATATTAAATCAGAAATCATTGCTGGTTATTCAGAAGTTGGGGGTGGAACTTTCCCAAATTTAGAGCTGCCAACCTCAATTGTTGCTGTTTCGTCTCCGAAGATTTCTACGCAAGATTTCGATACTCGATTACGTCAAGCAACAATCCCAATAATCACTCGTTTAAAAAATGAGCAGTTATTGTTTGATCTTAGAACTTTAACACAAACAGATTTATCCGTTATCATTGAAGAACTTACAAAAATTTTTAAAAAAGTGAAAACCATGAATGAAACTAATGAAGATGAACTTTTAGCCGATACAGTTTATGGTCAACTAGAAGACGTCATTGACCCTGAATTAGGAATTGATATTGTTAATTTAGGCTTGATTTACGATGTAACATGTTTCAATCACCAATGCTTAATTACGATGACTCTAACTATTATGGGCTGTCCATTAAGCGAGATGTTATCTGAACAAATCAAAGAACAAGTTCTGGCAATCAAAGAAATTGAAGAATGCACTATTAAGCTTGTCTGGGAACCTGCTTGGACTACGGCAAAAATGAGCCGCTATGCCAAGTTGTTTCTAGGCATTCACGATTAAAGAGAGGAAATAATCTATGAGTTTAATTAAGTTATCATTGAAGCAAAGCGTTGGCGCTTTCGATAACCCGACTGTCAAAGTTGGTGATAAAGTTAAACGCGGCCAGCTCATTGCCGTTCCAAACGGTTTAGGCGTGAATTTACACTCCAGTGTTGATGGCATCATTAAAGAGGTCACTGATCAATACATTGAAATTACTGCTGACCAAAAACAAAGTTCTGACTTTGTCAAAATCCCTGACACTGCTTCAAATTTAGAAGCAATTACTGAAGCAGGTGTTGTCGGATGTGGAGGTGCTGGTTTTCCAGCTGGTGCTAAATATGCCCGCCCCATTCCTGACGGTCATTTATTTATTAACGCTGCTGAATGTGAACCTGTTTTGCGTCACAACATCGCTCGCATCATTACGGATGCCGAGAAAATTGTTCGTGGAATTGAATACATCAAGGATATTGTCGGTGCAAAAGATGTTCAAATTGCAATTAAACGCAAAAACACTAATGCTGTCGCTCTACTAGAAGAAGCGATTCGCGGTCACGACGATATTTCGTTAGAGTTAATGCTAAATCGCTATCCAGAAGGGGAAGAACGGGCAATCATCCGGGATTCCAATCTCCACAAGCTTTTAAAAACCGATGAATTACCTTATGCTGCTAATGCGATCGTAACTAATTTAGAGACTGTCTTTCGAGCAGCTGAAGCAATTGAGGACCGCAAGCCAGTTATGACCAAAGACATTACCGTGGCTGGGCGCTTAAACGGCGATAATGAGGTTATCGATGTCAAGCTAGACGTCCCAATCGGCACTTTAGTTGGAGATATTTTAACAGATTATCCTAAAATGGCTGAATACGGAGAATTGATCTTGGGTGGACCTTTCACCGGATCTCGCACTGATCTAACTCAACCAATTAGTAAAACCGCGGGCGGAGTCATTGCAACAATCCCATTTCCAAGCCTTAAAGGCAAAAAAGTTGGCCTGCTCGCTTGTGCATGCGGCGCAACACCAGAACGAATGAAAGAACTAGCTGCTTCGATGGATGCCGAAGTAGTAGGGATCGAATGGTGTAAAAACGCCGTCGTCGATGAAAAAACCGGCCGAGCAAAATGTATCAACCCTGGTATTTGTCCAGGACAAGCCGAAAAAATTCTAAAATTACGAGCAGATGGTGCTGAAGAGCTCATGGTCGGTAACTGTACCGATTGTACCAATACCGTCATGGGAGTAGCACCAAAACTGAAACTACCAGTTATTCACACGACAGATTTTGCGCGGCGAGCAACGGGTATGCGAATTATGCGTTACATGCTCCCCGAAAACGATCAATAAAATGTTGCAGTTAGCCTCAGTGCTAACTGTTTTTTTGCAAAAAAACACCCACCTAAAACTTTTAGGCAGGCGACAAATTGTTATTCTTCTAGTAAGAACCAGAAGCTGATTTACTGGCGGGAACGTGTGGGAATCGAACCCACCCAAGAAGCTTTAAACCCCTCATACTGGTTTTGAAGACCAGAGGGAACACCAGAACCCATCCGCTCCCGACGCTATTATAGCATATTTTAGCACCAAACAAATAGCGGTTTCCTGCTATAATTCCATCTCAACTTTTGCACGGTAAAGCTTCTTATATTGATGTTCATATATTGACCTCAATTTTTCGACCAATAACAAATGCTCTTGCGGCAAAATAAGTTCATTCGATACGAGTGGCTCTACTTTACTGCCAATTAAGTTGGCTCCGCGCGATACAGATTCGGGTGTTTGCATGACTTGAATCGGCAAATTTAACAAATCTGCTCTCAGCTGAATCCAGATGGGATCCTTGGTTGCCGGACCAATCAGTTTAATTCTCTTAACTTGCTTAGTTGGTAGACACTCTAAAGCATACTTCAATTCAAAAGTCAGACCTAAAAACAAACCAAAAATCAATTCCTTAATCGTCGTTTGATCAGTGAGGCCATACCAAAGCCCTTTTGTTATCACCGACTTCGTAGGACTGCCGCTTCCGTTAAAATGAGGAATTACGAAATTAAAACTCCCAGGTGTGAGCCGATCGTTGCGATAATCTTGATCAATTTCGTTTGACAAATCCATAAATTCTTCTTCTGATAATTTATAAAGTTCATCGAACCACTGAATAACTGAACCGACCGCCGGTAGCGCTGTAAAAGCTGTATAGTACTGGGGATCTGGATAAATCCCGTAAGCAATCCCGTGTTCTTCATCATTTTTACTTGTCTTAAATTGATCCAACAAAACCAAAATTCCCTCGGTGGTTCCAGTTGAATCCAATAGTTCATCTTGCTTTTGACCACTGGCAATTGACCCTACCATATGATCGTGTCCAGCAATTGTCACTTTAACTTGATCATTTAAATTAAGCTCTTTGGCAATCTCTTTTTTGACAAAACCAATTTTATCCCCCGCCGTAATTAAAGCCGGGAAGCTAATGTTGGTAATTTGGAAAATTTCCTTAATTCGTTCAGACCAACAATGATTTTTTAAATCATACACCATTGTCCTACTCGCAATGGAATACTCCGAATTCATCACCCCCGTCAGTTGATAGGCAAGATAATCGGGAATACAAAGCCAAGTATAATTTTGCTTGTCATCAAGTCCTGATTCATTAGCAAGCAGCCACTTTATTTTGCTAACCGAATAGTGGACATGCGCTGGCAATCCCGTAATTTCATAAATTTCATTTTTTTCATTTGGAGTTAAATGATCAATTATCTCTTGTGAGCGGCAATCATACCAAGCAATCATTGGCGAAACCGTCTGACCATGCTGATCAATTAAAACGCCGGATTCACCAACACTGGCAATTGCAATTTGTTTCACTTGAGCTAAAACTTCCAAAGGAAAATTACTAATTATTTTTTTAATTTGAGCAACTAATTGATCTGCATCGAAATCAATTAAACCGTCATGAATTGACTTTGGGGTCTTGAATTTAACTTGATTACTGGGTGCAACCGAACTAGGATCATTCCAAATTGAAATTTTAGTATTAGTTGTCCCAACATCAATTGTTAGATTCATTCGCACCACTTAAACCAGCCATTTCTTTTTTATAAATTCGATAAGTCCACCAAATCAATAAGCCAACTATCGGAATCAGCACCAAAGCAATCGGATTTAGCTCAAAAATTTTGACAATCCAAAATCTTAAGGGGTTTCCGCCGTCTAAGAAACTGGTCACTGAAGCTTTGTTGGCTCCGGAGTAATTAACAGCTTTGGCCATTTTAGTAATCGTTGCTGCTAAAGCAGAAGAAATATAAAGGTCCCCAATTAGACAAGGAATTGAAATAAGGATTGAGCGGAAAACATCTCCGTGGGTCGCTAAGACAATCATTGAGGCAAATACTGCTAAATTAGCCAAATCTGCCAGCGGCATCGTACCATTTCCGGGTAAGAAAAACGCAAGCACTACCGCAAGGGGAGTTAAGATTAAACCGGTCGAAATAACCGCCGGATTCCCAATTGCCACTGCGATATCTAACCCAATGTAAAGTTCACCGCTATTTTTGACATGCTGATTGAGCCAATCTTTAACTGCTTCTGAAATCGGCATTAAGCCTTCCATCAGAATTCTTACCATCCGGGGCAAAATAAACATTACTGCGCCCAGATTAATCCCGGTTTGCAAAACCTGACGGAGGTCATATCCGGCCAAAAGTCCTAAGATAATTCCCAAAATTGTTCCAATCATCAAAGGCTCGCCCATGATGCCAAACTTTTTCTGAATCGTTTCTGGTCTTATTTTGATTTTGTTAAGACCAGGAATATGATCGATAATATAATTTCCCAACAAACCAATTGGCCAAAAAGTTATTGAGGAAACGGTCGGAAGCGAAATTCCTTCGAGTCCAAAATATTTCTCTCCCATCGGTGCTGCCCAATCGGCAAGTTTGAAAACAATCACCGTAATAATTGCAGCAGCCAAAATTCCCAACCAATAGCTGCCAGTCACATAATAAACTAACGTGCCTAGCAGGGCGAAATGCCAATAGTTCCATAAATCGACATCGACAGTTTTAGTCCACTTTAGCGCCAACATTGCGATATTAATCACAATTGTCATAATAATAACTAATGGGGCAATCGGCAGGCCCCAAGTAATTGCCGAAAGGGCAGGCCAGCCTAGATCAGCATGCGGTAAATTCAATCCAATATGCTTAACCATGACCTTAGCGGCTGGACCAACGTTATCCGATAAAATGGTCATTACGGCATTAATTCCAACAAATCCCACCCCAACTGTTACGGCTGAGCGCAAGGCTTTAGCTGGTTTTACTCGAAAGCAAATTGCGAGGATAAACAAGAAGAGCGGGAGCATAACGGTGGCGCCCATCCCTAAAACATATTGCACAATCCCGTTTAATTGTGCTATTAGATTAGACATCGTTATCCTCCCTAATCAACAAGATGATTTTTAATATCTTCTAGCACTTTATCCGCACCAACTCCGGTAATTAGCGGTAGCGCTCGAATTACTGGAATTTCTAATTCATAAGGGACATTAGTGGTCGAAACGATTAAATCTGCGTTTTTAAGATCGTATTCAGGTAATGAGGCAACGTTAGTTTGCGTATAGTTAACGTCAATTCCTTGATCTTTTAAATAATCCAAAGTTTTTTCAGC
This sequence comes from Xylocopilactobacillus apicola, assembly GCF_033095985.1. Taxonomy (NCBI): domain Bacteria; kingdom Bacillati; phylum Bacillota; class Bacilli; order Lactobacillales; family Lactobacillaceae; genus Xylocopilactobacillus; species Xylocopilactobacillus apicola. The sequence goes on along the minus strand of NZ_AP026802.1, from coordinate 32,616 downwards.
TACTACTGTTGAAGTTGCGATTCCGGTCGCACAAACAAAAAGAATTGTTTTTTTGGTTCCGTTTTGGGTCATGATGATTCCTCCAAGATTGATTTTTTTACTTCTTTAACGATGAACTCGTCTGATTTAGTTAAAAATTCTTCCAACAAATTTTGGTCTTGAACAATTGACATGATTTTTTGGAGAATATTTAACTGTTTATTAGATTGTGCTAGTGATAAAAGAAAAATAATTTTCACGTCGACCAATTCGTCTTCAGTCCCCATTACCGTCATGGTAATTGGTTCGTGCAAAATCCCGACCGAGATCGCATTTTGCTTAACATAATTTGGATCAGTGTGGGGAATTGCCACCCCGATGGGTTCCGTCGGTAACCCGGTTGGAAACACAAGTTCTCTTTCTTTAACCGCTTGTGGATAAGTTGGGGTCACTAGATCTTTTGCTATTAAATTTGTGGACATTTCATCAACTATCTCTGAAAAACTAATTTCAGTTGGGAAATGTTTGACAAAATCTTTATCAAAATTTACTTGTTCACTCATTAGTAGTACCTAGCGAACCGGTGTTGGTGAGTTGCGATTCATCACTTGAATTTTATGATAAACCACTTCTTCGACGGCCTTTTCGGCATTAAGCGATACATTAACGATATCAAAGCGCTCAGGATCAGCTTCGTAATCCTTACCAGCTGATTGGATAAAAGCCTGCCGCAAATCACTAGCGACGTTGATTTTTATCACTCCGTTGTCCACCATTTGGCTGATTTGTTCATCCGGGATGCCGGATGCCCCATGCAAAACCAGAGGAACTGGACAAATATCCTGAATTTGCTTTAGCAACGGAAAATCAATATTTGGATCTAAATTGAGCCCATGGACATTGCCCACAGCTACAGCCAACATATTGACCCCCGTTCGTTCAACAAAATCAAGGACTTGCTTGGGATCCGTCTTACTGTTGCCCTCTGTCACAATATCATCTTCTTTACCCGCAATTGCCCCAAGTTCAGCTTCAACTGGAATGCCATAACCTTTGGCAAATTGAACTGCTTCATAGGTATGCTGAACATTTTCTTCATAATCATATTTAGCATTATCAGTCATGACCGAGGTGAAACCCGCCCGCGCTGCTTGACGAACAGAGTCAAAAGACTTCCCGTGGTCAAGATGCAAAGCGACTGGTGTGTCCATTTCTGCTGCATAGCGATTAACCATATCCGCAATAAATCCATAGCCAGAAACTGGAATATTAGTTGGGGCAATTTGAATAAAAGCGGGAATTCGACTCTTCTCCACTGCCTGTAAAATTCCAATTGTTGTTTCAAGATTGGTGGTATTAAATGCTCCGGCCACCACATGTTCTTCTTTTATAATATCGATTAAATCAAAACCATTTACTAATGGCATTAATAATTCTCCTATCTTCTTTGTAATGTTGTAGTTAAAAGGTACTTATTAGCTTTCAACCAGACCGAACCATACTCGACTGGCTCGTTCTTGGATAAAAAGACTGTCTGTTGCATCTTTAAAATCGGTAAATTTGGCGCCAAATCTAAAAGCTTGCCCCGTTCACTCCCAACAATCAAAGCTTCATATGAGCTTTTAGCAAATGAAATTTTTCTTCGTGAAAGCTCCTCGATTTTGGCAAACAAACTGACATTGTTGAAATTCGAATTTTCAATTCCGCGACAATGTTTAACATTAATTCGATTTTCAATCAGCATAATTTTTTCATTATTAATGGATCGAATTCGCTCTAAATAAAGGTACTTATTTCCAACATCGATCTTTAACTGCTCGGCAATTTTCTTATTCGCCGGTAACAATTCTTGTTTAATTACTTGGGTTTCATAGTTCAACTGTTGTTGGGCCAAAGATTCAGCAAAAGAAAATAATTTGTCGTTTAGTGAATATTCAACATTTGGCTGAATCACATATGTTCCTTTCCCATGGATCTTTCTAATCCGCCCTTCTTTAATTAAAATGTTCAAAGCTTTGCGGACTGTCGCGCGACTAATCCCCAAATCCATACACATTTTCTGCTCTGAATCGATCTTATCCCCGTCCTGTAAATTACCTCCGTACATCAAATCTCTAAGTCCATCGGCTATTTGTTCATAGATGGGAACCATCGATGATTTATCAATTTCAATCTTCATGGATATCTTCCTTTCAAGCTTCATATGAACATCATAGGCCAATATTTGTAATAAGGGGTACCTCTGTATACAAGTTAAATATATAGCGGGATCTAAGCGCCTTCAATACAGTCAAGCGAAATATCGCAAAAACTTGTATGCGGTTTCACGAATTTGAATACAAGCGGGCATTTTCCTTTGGAAATGAGTTAAACTATTCTTATTAAGGAAGGTAAGCGATGAACAATAAAGAAAATGTCTATCAGTACGTTCAAAACGTTCTACTCAACCGAATCGACCCGAATATCGGCATTGAAACTACTGAAATTGCTTTAGCATTAAACATGCAACGAACCAACGTCAGTGCCTTATTAAATAAATTGGTTCAAGAAGGATTGCTAAATAAAACCAAAACTCGACCCGTGAAATATTTTTTGGCTCCGCAAAAAAACAATGATCCATTTTTGGCATTAATTGGAAATCATGGCAGTCTAAAAAAAGCTATTCAAGATACAAAAGCTGCAATTCTGTATCCCAAAGGAAGCTTAAATATTAATATCAGCGCCAATCGAGGCTGCGGTTCATCAACTTTTGTTCAGTGCATTATTAATTTTGCCAAAAAACATCAAATAATAGCTGAAGGCGCACCAGTAATCACGATCAATTGTCATAATTATCTTAATGATCCTGAAACGCTCAACGAGCTTCTTTTTGGCCATAATTATCGTATTTTTTCGCAAAATCAAAATGGAATTTTATTTTTTAATCATTTAGAATATCTTAATAATCAACAGAAAACGCGTTTTTCTAACTTTCTTGATACTCACTTAAAAGATGATTATATCCGTAATATTTTCATTATTGTATCCTCAACTCCCGAGGTTTCAGAAAATTTACAGCAGTTTTTCCCGGTAAATCTTACTTTGCCTGATCTCAAGCAACGCCCCTTAAATGAGAAACACGCTTTAATTATGGATTTCTTTAACCAAGAAGCACGAAAGGCAGGATGTGAATTAATTGTTGAGATAGATGTCATCAAGGCGTTGCTTCTTTGTGACTTTTCTGGCAATATTCAGGAGCTAAAACGACAAATTACGCTGGCCTGCGCTAATGCCCACCTTCGAATTGTTGATACAAATGATCCGGTTTTGCATATCTACTCCTCAGATTTAAACGGCCAAACCAGATTAGGAATTTTGAATAGTAAACAAAATTATGAATTGCTGCAAAATCTATTTGACGATCAAGAGAGAATCACTTTTGAGGGAACTGAGCTCACTTCTGATCCTATTGAGAGAACAGATAAAAACAAACGTGAATTGTCTAAATTAATTAATCCTCTAATTATTAATATGATTGAGAATTGGTTGGATTCAACTTCTAAAAATTTGGGACGACTTTTTAGTCCCGATATTTTCTACAACTTATGTCTCCACGTTAATTCATTAGTTGAACTTCATTTTAATAATCAACGAATTAGCAAGACTAAAAGCCTGGAAATAATCAACAATTATCCCCTGGAATATCAGGAAGTATTAAAACTTAAGAAGATGATAGAAACTCAGTTCTCCCTTGTCATTTCCAAATCAGAAGTAGCAATTCTTTTACTTTTTCTAATTAAACCAGATAATCAAGAAAAAATACAAAATCATCCGGTGTTACTTTATGCGATGCATGGAAAAGGGACTGCTAAAGCACTTGCCCAAACTACAAATGCTTTAAACCCAGGTCAACAGGCTTACTATTTCGACTTAGATTTAGATCAGGATAATAAAATTGCTTATCAAAAACTAAAAAAGCACTTGTTGTCAATAGATCAGGGAGCAGGAATAATCATAATTTACGATATGGGGTCTTTTAAGGTGATGTTAGATCGGATTGCCGAAGAAACTCAACTGAAAATTCGCTTGTTTAAGGTCCCAATTACTTTATTGGGCATTGAGATTGCTCATAAAGCGCAGAATGAAAGTGATATTGATTATGTGTATCACGATATCTCGGTTAATTTAAAACATCTATTTTTGGATAATAGCGGCAAAGAAAATCTAATAATAACATTATGTCACACGGGAGAAGGAGGGGCTGTTCAGCTAAAAAACTACATTGAAGAATATTCACATCTGAATTATTTAGTCAAGGCGATGAACATTTCCCACCGGGAACACTTAATTGATGAAGTAACCCAACTCCGCCAAGTTTACAACATTCGCGCGTTTATTGGGACTTACAACCCTCATCTCTTTGACATTCCATTTATCTCAATTCAAAAAATTTTTTCTGTGCCGCATAAAAATTTAGACAAAGTCTTAACCTTTCAACCATTGACCACAAATTCTCTAATCTATGAAAGAATCTATCAATATTTTTCAGAAGAATTTAAATTTGCTTCAATTGCGAAAATCAAAGATGTTTTGCCAGAAATTATCGACGAATTAACGATCCAATACCATTTAAATCGTGATCAAAAGCTTGGATTATTTACTCATTTGGGTAGTCTTATCGAACGAATTTTGAGCGGAAAAACCCAATCCAGTAATGAAAATAATCAAAAAATTATTCGCCAGTTCCCTGAGGATTATTCCTACATCAGTAAACTAATGAAAAGTATTGAGCGTAAATTTAATATCATTATAAGTGATGACGAAATTGCAATTATCATTAAGACCGTCAAGAAAATCTAAAAAACAGGCGTTTTAAGCGTCTGCTTTTTGTTTAATTTATTTCATTAAATACTTTAATCTTAAATTTTCGATATCTTGACTAGAGAAATCTAAATATCTTTTAGCATAATCCTCGTAAGATGAAGCAAGCTGATTTAAAGCAGCCAGTGCTGAATTTAAATATTCTTCTGTGGCCAATTGAAGGGAGTGTAGATAATCCAGAACAAATTCGTTATTCGTAAATTGTTTGTAAATCTGCATCCGTTTAGCATTTCTTGGAGCGTTGTACTTCTTAGTCATTAAGTAATCTGCCATAATGGTCTCATCATCAATCCCTAACAATCCTAACAATAAGACCGTGCCCCAACCGGTGCGATCTTTACCGCCCTGGCAATGATAGATCACTGGCCCTGATGAACTTAAAATCACTCGTAGAAACTTGGCATAAGATTCCTGCGACGTCGGTTGTGTCACCATATCATGCATCTGAATTAGCATCTGCTGCTGCATACCCTTAAGTTTCTGACGTCCTGCTTCTGTCTGCGCCAACTTTTCGAATGCTTCAACTTTTTGCTGATCATGGTTTTTGCCAGTTGGGATCTTGCTCGCTTCAGCTGCAACTGCTGCCGCTGGATCGATCGCAAAATAATCATGCTCACCAATATTTTGATCTGGATTTTGCTTTATTTCTTTTTGAGAACGCAAATCGATCACCGTTTCGATTGGTAATTTTTCCAAAAAATTGCGATCAGACAGGCTCAAATGATCAAGTGCATCGCTTCGATACAACCACCCCCATTTGATCATGCCAAGCGGGCCCTCATAGCCACCAATGTCTCTTAAATTGTAAAGAGTTGCAAGATTCACGTGTCGAGTTGCCCCCAGATAAGTTTGAAAGCCAACTACTAATTTAACGAAAATTCGATTAGCAACAAATTTATCTGCAAGTTCAAAACTACCATTAATTAACTTAACGTCAACAACTTCAGCAACTTTTTCCAATTTGTAGTCAAGATAAATTGTGACTTGCCCGTGATCGGTGAGGGGATCTGGAATTTGACCCAAAATTTTATTTTGCTTGCGCGAAATTTGCAAAAATTATGCCTCCTGTGCTTCAAGATTTGCTAATTCATTTGCTAATTCAATTTTATCTTGTTTTTTTAGAAAAGGTAGATAAAGTGCTACAACAACCACAAATTGAATGATCTGAACGACAAATCCTTGCCAACCACCTGCAACGAATCCACCAAAAATTGCCGGAAATTGTTTAGGAACATCATAAGCAATAATTGGAATAAAACCAATCTTTGTTGCAACGTAAGCAATTGCCATACAAATTGGTGCCGCTAAGGTCAACGGAATAAACATCAATGGATTCATAACCTGCGGAATTCCAAATTTCATCGGCTCTGTAATCCCAAACCAGCTTGGAATGAAAGAAACTTTACCAATTGCTTTCAATTTTTCACTTTTACAGAAGAGTAAAATTACAAAAACAATTGCCAATGCGCGCGGACCTTTGTACGCATCGATAAAGAAAGAAGAAATAATATTAGTTGGCTGTTTGCCTGCAGCGGCACTTGCCATATTTGCGTAACCGTTGGAAGCAAATAGCACCATGATAATCGACTGAGTTACATTACTTCCATGAATTCCAAACCACCATAACATTTCTGATAACAACATAATTAATAACATCGACCAAACTGAATTACCCAAATTCTGTAAAGGGGCTTGAAGCATCTTATATATAAAATCTTGAATATCATGGTATTTGGTTAGTTGCATTAAAGCTGCAATTATAATAGTAACTGAAAATACTATTGCAGCTGGAACAATCGATTCAAAGGTTTTGTTGATAAAAGGGGGCACACTTTCTGGCATCCTAATGGTTACCTTTTTCTCAATTAATTTGGCGAAACTCCAAGTTACCAACAACGAACAGATCATTGCCACAATAATTCCTTTTGAACCCATATAATCGAGCTTAATTACAGGTACTGGTTTACCTTCAACTTTTAGAGCATCATTTGGCATTAATGCCGTAAAACAAGCTAATGCCAAAATAATTGAAGCGATGATATTTGATTTCATTTCACGTGCCAATGTATAAGACAAGGCAATTGCAATAAATAATGCAATCAAATTGCTTGAAACATTTGCTCCAATCGTGCAAATGTTGATGATTATTTTGGGCAAATTAGGAATCATTTTAATTACTAATAGGAAACTTCCCAACAAAGTAATCGGCATGATCGCCATCATTCCATCAGCAATCGCTTTAATAAAAATATTGTTTGAAAATTTGACAATAAGATTGTTTAATTTTTCCCCGCTTTTCATTCTATTTCTCTCCTTTTTGTAATTTATTTACTAATTTGATAATATTTTCACAGTTACCAATCGAATAATCTAGTGCCGGAATTTTCGCCACTGGCAGCCCTGATTTCCTTCTAATTTCATCAATTTGATAGGAGATTTGAGGACCAATCAAAATGACATCATAACCATGACAAATTTCTTCATATTCTGATAAACCAACAGCATCTACGACCATTTTTAATTGATGCTCTTTAATATAATGCTCAAGTTTTCGAGTTAAAATACCGGTGGACATCCCAGCAGCACAAACAAAGAGAATCTTCATACTTCCCGCTCCTTAAGTTTGCGATACATTTGAATCATTTTTTCGCTCAATTCATTGATCAAAATACTGTTCATTAGATGATTTTGCGCATGGACCATTAACAGTGATGGAGTAATTTCTTCTCCTTTGGCTTCCATCTGCAAAAGTTTAGTTTGTGCTTTGTGGGCCCGCTCAATATTTCCATGCGCTTTTTCTAATAAATTGATTGACTCAACCGAATTCTCTGCAAACTCCTCGTCAATTGCTCGAAGTGATTCTGCGTGCCCATCACCAGCAAAAGCAATTATTTCCATTGCAAGATCTTGAATTTTTGTATTCTCACCAGTTGGTGGAATTTCTGACATTACTAACTCCTCCTTTCTTCTATTATTCAATCTTAAGAGATCTTTTTAAAAAACACAAAAACCGCTTACATATTTGTGTATAGCTATACTTTTTTAAATTCTAGTAATTTAGCTGATTATCAAAGCAGAAATCCTTTTGTGTATATATTTTTGACTCAGAAACATGATTTGTGTATGAATAATCTGAAATGTGTATAACATAAAGCAATTTTAAAAAATAAAAACGCCACTCTATAAATTTAGAGTAGCGATGATTTTAAGAGGGCGTTAGCTCACCAGCTCTTTTTATGTTATTCTCATTTAGTAAGAGTTTTACGGGCGGTGACTGTGATCTTCGAGAGGAGGTGTTGCAAATGATTTGGCAACTACACTTGAAAGGAAATCAGCCAGCTTTGTCAGTTTTCGAAGCGATATCCCTGATGCTCATGTTTGGCAGCTTAATTGTTGCAATCATGAAACATCACGATAGATAAAAAAATGCCGCTCTATATTACTTTGATCGGTTATAGAGTGGCAACGATATCCATAATATAATTGGTCACCGCCTTTAAAGCGGCTTACCTGAGCTGGTGTTAATGCACCAGCTCTTTTTGTACCCTAATTATATACTCCATGGAGTTTCTTTGCAAACTTTAGGATTCTTAATACTTTCGTCGTATAAATCAAGCTCCACATTTAATTTTTTGCTCTCGATTTGAAAAAATTCTGCAAATTCAGGATTCTTTAATTCTTCGTCCAGTAAACTATCAATTTTCATTTTTTAAAATTACCATCACCTTAAACCAGCCATCATCCGTCTTAATTTCCAACTCTCCCCCGAGGCTCACCACAAGCGACTGAACAATACTCAGTCCCAGCCCCGAACCTTGTAATTGATCCTGCGTATAAAATCGATTAAGCAAATCATTAGTTTCAACAGATATGTCAGACCCCTGGTTAGCAAAAGTTATTTTGAGCCGATCATGATCTTGGTTGAGATCTACTTTAACTTGACCGTTCCCATATTTCAAAATGTTGCTGATTAAATTTTCGAAAATCCGACTTAGTAAAGTGGCGTCCGTTTGCCAAAAAACTCCCGTCGGAATCTTCGGAACCAATTCCAGTTTTTTCTGACTAAATTCATCATAATAGTTGAAAATTTCATTTTCTAAAAGTTGGGAAACATTAATTTCTTTTACTTTTAAATTGACGCTTTTTTCCTGGAGGAGATTAAAATCCATCAAATATCGCAAATAGTAATTGACCGAATCCAAATTGCGCTCGATCCGAGTGAATTGTTCGCGATGCTTTGAATCCAGCTTTTTACCAAGAACCTGAACATAGCCGCGCGAGACGGTGAGGGGAGTCTTAATATCGTGGGTGAGATTTGTAAGCATCGAGCGAATTTTCTTTTCTTGCTGCAACTGTTCATTTTGCAGCTGCCGGTTTAATTTCAAATTTATATTACTGGCATTGATTAACCGCTGAATCAATGGCAAACCGCTGCTACCCGTCACAAAACCATTGGTCGGGTGCTCATTGATGTAAATCAATTCTTCGGTAATCCGTTTCACGTCGCTTACAATTAGGAGCAGGCTGACTAAAAGCGCGAAACAAATCAGGCTCAAAACAATAATTACGATGAGTTTAGTCAAAACGAACTCCAATCCCCCAAATTGAATTAATGTATGAGGCACCCTCGGCGAGATCGGCAATTTTCGTGCGCAAGTTGCTCAAATGAACGTTCAGCGTATTTTCTGCATTGAAATAAGGTTCACCCCAGACGGCTTCATAAAGCTGATCTTTTGGAAAAACTTGCTTGGGATGAGCTAATAAAATCTGGAGAATCGCAAATTCTTTTTTCGGCAAAACTAAATCCTGCCCTGCGACCAAAACTTGGTGGGTCACTTGATTTAGACTGATCGGGCCATAATCCAAGAGTTCTTTTTGCACCGAACGAGGCCGTGATTGCCTTAACTGAACCTTCACGCGCGCCAATAATTCATCAATATCAAAAGGCTTCGTTAGATAATCATTGGCGCCGTTTTCGAGTAGCTCCACAATTTTGTCCTTATTTTGAATGGCTGTAAGAACTATTACTGGAATTTGAGAAGTTTTGCGAAGCGTTTTGAGCACACTTTCACCCATAATTTCTGGTAACATTAGATCTAAAATCATCAAATCTGGCTGACATTGATTAACTTGCGCAAGAGCGCTGACGCCATTAGCCGCAACAAAAACAGTGTAGAATTCCTTTAGAACATCGCTTAATAAAGCGCGAATATCTTCATGATCGTCAACAATTAAAATCTTAGCAGTCATCGTAGATTCTCCTTTAACAAGATTTTAACGCACAGAAATCAGTTGCACAATTTAGAATTATTTAAGAATTATTTAGCAAAGGTCTTAAGAAACGCCAGTTAAACTAGTCTTCAAGGAGGAGTTAAATGACTCAAATTTTAAAAATAGAACATGTAAATAAGCGTTTTGGCAACTTTCGCGCTTTGACCGACGTCTCATTTACGATCAACCGCGGCGATGTTTATGGCTTAATTGGCGAAAATGGTGCCGGCAAAACTACATTAATGCGCCTCATCACCAGTTTATCGCCCCTTAGTGATGGCAAAATCACCTTGCTCGGAGAACAGGCGCCGCACTACAATCAAGCACTTAAACACTTGGGAGCAATTATCGAAAATCCCGCTGCTTTTAAGAAATTAACGGTGCTCGAAAACCTCAAAATATCAGCGATTCAACACGGGATTGAAGACCTGTCCGTTATCGATGAAACGATCGAATTAGTCGGTCTGAGTGAAAAAACCAAAACTCGTGCGGGTCGACTATCTCTCGGTCAGCGCCAACGACTCGGCCTCGCCATCGCCCTTTTGGCTCAACCAGATTTTCTGATTCTCGATGAGCCAATTAACGGCTTGGACCCATCCGGCATCCTAGCTTTTCGCAAACTAATCAAAAAGTTGAATCAAGAACGTAATACCACAATTTTAATTTCAAGTCACATCCTTAGTGAACTTTACCAGGTATCGACGAAGTTTGGCTTCATTTCCCACGGACGTTTTATCAAAGAAGTCACCAAGGAAAAGCTGGATCAAGAAAACGCTGCTGGAATCCTCATTGAGGTTGATGACGTCAAAAAAGCGGCCCAAATCTTGGATCAGCGTCAGATCTCTCCGTTCACCGTCCTTGATGAGCGCAGAATTCTCATTAATAGTCTGGCTTTTAATACCGCTGAATTAAATCAAATCTTAGTTACTAATAACCTCGCGGTCTACAACATCACCCAGCAAGAGGGTTCCTTAGAAAATTACTACACCGCTCTCTTGCAAAATGAAGGAGGAAACCATGATTAATCAACTGCGCGCGGAAATGTACCGCCAGTTTCATACCAAAGGAAACTATCTTTTAACTATTTTTGTTATTTGTTATAGTGCATTGACTACATTTTACAAATCGGTCGGTGGCGTAGTGATGACTGGAGGGATCCAACATGCACTAGAAGAGATCGACACCACGAACTGGTCGGTCTTAACTGGCGTAAAATTTTTGACAATGGGCTCAAGTTTACTAATTTACGTATTTATCAGCATTTTTGTGATGGTGATTGGAACGGAATTTAGCCAAAATACTTATAAAAATACGCTAATTTCTGGCATTTCCCGCCTCCAGTTCATCGTCGTCAAATATCTCACAATGCTTATCAATATCCTACTTCAAGTTTTTGTTTTTTATTTAACTGGAATCATCACTGGCTTACTTTGCGGACGAAAATTGGGTTCTAGTTGGGGATATTTATTAAGTACAACTTTTACCACCACTTTTGTGACCACTTTTTTTATCAGTGTTATTTTTGGTATGGCAATTGTTCTTTTAATTTTAACCAGTTTATCCATCGTCAGTGCAGTCTTCATTGTCCTTTTTCCAGTCTTAGTTAACTTGGTTACGACCGTGACTAAATGGGATTGGCTGAAATACCTTGATTTCTTTGGTGTTTCTAACAAAATTGCTCTTAAACTAATCACCCTAAATCAATTTCTACCCTACATTCTCACGAGTTGTTTAATCTTACTGATTTGTTTTATCATATCGCTCTTATTGTTCCAGAGAAAAGAATTATAAATTAGGCTGGTGTTAGCGCACCGGCTTTTTTATTTTATTCTCATTGTAGTAAGAGTTTTATGGGCGGTGACTGTGATCTTCGAGAGGAGGTGTTGCGAATGATTTTGCAATTACACTTGAAAGGAAATCAGCCAGCTTTGTCAGTTTTCGAAGCGCTATCCCTGATGCTCATGTTTGGCATCTTAATTGTTAACATCACGATAGATAAAAAAAAGCCGCTCTATATAACTTTGACAGGTTATAGAGTGGCAGAAATGTCTACAATATAATTGGTCACCGCCTTTAAAGCGGCTTACCAGAGCCAGTGTTAACGCACTGGCTTTTTGTAACTAAATTATACATGTTTGAGCATTTAACTGCAAGTCTCAGCTCTTTCTACCTGGCCATTCTCACACTCAAGCCTTGAATTGCATTATCATAAGTCCACGTTTTTAGTTGACTCATCTCATTTGTTCGATAAAAATTGCTCAGCAATTGGTTCCATAATTCCCATTTATCAAGCGGTACATTTATTAGGCCAGCTCCATGGTCAATCATCAATTTATTGGCAACTATTGTTGCTGTTCGTTTATTGCCGTCCCAAAAAATCTGATTACGCATGTTGTGATACATCAGAGTGATCGCCCGATCGGTGATGCTACAATCGTTATCTTGCAGTTCTTCTATAAATTTAATTTCTTCTTGTTCATTTACAATTGGTGGCTCAAAAAATTCATTATCAGATAGACTAACTCCACCTTGTCCGCTTCTTAAACTACCCGGAATCAAAGCATCTTCTTTTGCGACAATCAAATTAATTTGCTTTTCAAAATCCAAACTTAAACTCGCATTGCTCTCTGTGATAAATTGCCAAGCTTTTTTCAAATTAACAATCGTTAAAATATCAGCTACGGGTACTCCTTGAACACTCATTCCGTCCATAATTGTCTGAGTTTGTGGCAACGTTGTATTAACACCCTCAAAACGAGATTCAGTGTGTACTAATTTAACAAGATTACTTCGAGCAAAACGTCGATTTTCATCTTTAGTAAATTTGTACTTATCCGGATACTCCATCCCAGTTGCCTCCATGTTTTTAATATATTTTACCACACTCCTTTGACATTATTTTTACTATTAGATATCATCATATTGGAGGGAAAAATGAAAAACAAAAAAACAATTTTTTTACTAGTTTTATTATCGATGTTGCTGGTCTTAACTGGGTGTGCCAAATCTAATAAACAAGCTCTGGTAAGTGAGTACGAGAAAATGGCGAGCCAAAAAGAAGCGAAAGCAACTTTTGATTTAAAAATCAACAAACTCGAATTATCAAACGATGAAAAAGAGAAGATGGATGCATCGAGTATGATGGCACTCAATCTTTTTAAACAGAGCACTATAAACGGCGAACTTTATTCCGATGGTAAAAACGGTAAGGGAAACATCAAAGTTAATGCGATGGAGCAGACAATTCCGTTAGATTTTGTGGGCAATGACCAAAAAGTTTATCTAGATGCCGACTTTCTTGGATCGATCATTAAACTGATGGGATCGTTTAGCTCAAAAGTTCCTAGCTATGATTTTTCGAAATTATCTGGTAAATACGTTGACGTGATAGCTCTGTCGGAAGAATCGGGTAAAAAAGTTAGTTCAGCAAACAAAAAAAATGCGACAAAAGCTGCTAATAACATTCAACAAGATTCTGCTGCAGCCTTAAAAGAAGTTGTGGATTCATTACCAAAAGATGCTGTCACCAAAAAAGATAATGTAATTACAGCAACATTACACAAATATGATGTTAAAAAAGCAACGGAAATTTATAACAAATATCTTGAGAAGCATAAAGACGATGATGTGAAGCCGATGAAGCAGTCCGACATTGATAAATTCTTCTCAAAACAGAAGGCATTAGATATCGTCATCAAATTTGATACAAAAGCTTCCAAATTAAAATACACCTTAACAATGCAACCAAAGGATGGCGGCGAAATCGAAGCTGAATTTAATACTCAAACCGAGAAATACGATAAGAAAATTGAGATGCCTTCAAGCGACAAGATCGTCTCACCAAAAGAATTTTCTGAGCAGCTTCTACAAATAATGGGCGGTCGTTAAAATCTGCTCCTTCTCACTTGAGAGGGAGTTTTTGTTTAAAATGGATCGGAGACAAAAATGAGAAATAATACGCCTCAAACTGAAAATTATTATCATTTTAAAGACACTGGGAAGATTAATAACCGCGCACCCAAAAAAATTTATCAGCACTGGGAGTTTTGGTTAATTATAATTTTAACAATATTGGCCTTTGGACCAGCACCTTTTAAAAAAGATCAGGACGATTCCGTTCACGAGACTACCTCAAGCTCTGATAGTAAATCTGAATCTTCGACGGCCTTTGATGAGGCGAAGGTAATAGCTCAATACGAATGGCACCCTTCGAAGAAAGATATTTACAAAAATTTAACTGATCCCATCGATAAAGGCGGCTATAATGTTAGCAAAAAAGAAGCAGATAAAGCAGGAAACAACAAGCTTTAAAAGCTGCAAAATACAGAGTTAAAGATTATCCAACATCCAAAAAAAGACTTTATGAAATGCTAACTGACCCAAAAGCTGAGGGTTTTACTAAAGAAGAGGGAAAATATGCGATCGATCATCTTGACGTTGACTGGAACCAAGTTGCAAAAAAATCTGCAGAAAGTTATTTGAAACATCAAGCTTTCTCCCAAAAAGGAATTTATAATCAATTGATTTCCCAATACGGAGAGAATTTTACTACTTCCCAAGCTAAGTATGCTATCGACCATTTGAAAACTAATTGGAACAAAATGGCTTTAAAAGATGCTAAACGATTTAAAGGAAATACTAGAACTGAAGACATTAAACGAATTTTGAAGAACTCCCACTACACAGATTCTGAGATCGATTATGCAATGAAGAATTTAAATCAATAGAAAATCAGAAATTATTTCCCGGTAAATAAATCATAATATTCCCTTTATCATGGCGATGGCGAGTCTCTGAATATTCAAAAGGCGTCCCATCTTGTAAAAACACGACCTGCCGAACTTTGAGGATTGGGTCGTTTTTTTTGCATTTCAAATAATCAATATCAAATTGTTGCGGATGATCTGCACCAATTATTCGATAAGCCGCGCCAATCTTTTTTTTCAGGTCATTCTCAATATAGTGATAAATCGATTTTTTTAAAATTTCTTCACTTAGGCCTGGAATTACACTGACTGGCATATTGGTGTACTCAATTGAAGATGGCATCTTATCCACAATCCGAACTCTTTGAATATCATAAATCGGTTCATTAGCCGAAATATAAAGCTGTTCTTGTTCGTCTTCATTGGGAAATCTAATTTCGAATTTGAGAATCTGACTTTCAACCTCATGATCGGCGCCCATTAATTTCGTCGTTCCCACGTATTGATCGACACTTGCATCTAATTGCGAAGCAAGTCGCGCATTAACCTTTACATAAGTCCCTGCACCTTGCTGTGTATAAATTAAATCCTTTTTAAAAAGCCCACTAAGAGCTTTTTGAACGGTCATCCGCGTTGTATTAAATTCTTTGGCTAATTGATTTTGATTTGGAAAGGGGGCACCCGCCTTATAAATTCCCTTTTGAATTCTTCTGATTAATTCTTGTTCAATATCCTGATATTTTGGCATTTTTACCCTCCTTTTAGAATTATTACAAAAAAAAAGGTAAAAAACAATCTCCAAAGATGTATTTACATTTTCTAAAAAGGGTATATACTATATTTGTGTTTGCTATTGTAAGCCTTTTCTAGGAGGATTAATGATGATTAAGTTACCAAACAATTTTTTCTGGGGGAATTCAACGTCCAGTATGCAAACTGAAGGAGCCTTTGATCTAGATGGTAAAGGGCCCTCGGTTTACGACGTGCGTCCCGCACAAAAAGATGCTAGCGATTGGAAAGTAGCAATTGATGCATACCATCGCTATCCAGAAGATATTGCTTTGATGAAAGATTTAGGGATGAACTTTTATCGATTTCAAATTTCTTGGAGCCGAGTTCAACCAAAAGGAGAGGGGGAATTTAATCAAAAAGGGATCAAGTTTTATCATGACCTAATTGATCAGTTGTTAAAAGCTGGGATCCAACCAATGATTTGCTTATATCACTTCGATATGCCATTGAATCAAGCAAACAAATACAACGGATTTATAAGTAAAACTGTCGTGGATAATTTTGTGATCTATGCAAAAAAAATGATTCAAGAATTTGGTGATCAAGTTAAGTATTGGTTGACTTTTAATGAACAAAATCTTTACAGTTCAGGGGGCGGTTTCGATTATAGTGGTTATCAACAAGGTGAGAGATCACTGCACGATTTGTATCAAATTCAACATAACGTTGCCTTAGCTCATGCCAAAATAGCTAATTATATCCATGAATTTTTTCCGGGAATCCAAATTGGCGGCATGCAAGCTTTGCATGAATTGTATCCCGCGACAACTAATCCTAAAGATCAACAAGTTGTCCGTAAGTATAAAGAATTTACTACTTACAATTTGTTGCAGTTATTTACGACTGGAGAGTATTCCAAGGAAGTTGTTGCTTTTATGAAAGAGAATCACTTGGACGACATTTTGGATCCAAACGATTTAGCGCAAATCAGTAAAACGCGAAGTGATTTTATCAGTTTTAGTTATTACACTTCGGCGGCTTTAGATAGTACCAAAGTTCCTGTAGGCACGCCACCAAACTATTGGGCTGATTATTCAAAAGTTCCTAATCATTATTTAAATGCCAATGAATGGGGCTGGGAGATTGATCCAACGGGATTCTATAACGTTATTATGGATTTATCTAATCGAACCAGGCTGCCAATTTTTCCAGTTGAAAACGGAATTGGCGTTAGAGAAAGTTGGGACGGCAAACACGAAATTAATGATCAATATCGTATCAAATACCACCGTGAGCACCTTGAAGCGCTAAAAGACGCGATTCAAGATGGTGCCAATGTAATTGGTTATCTCGGCTGGGGATTAATCGATATTCCTAGTTCTCAAGGTAATGTCGATAAACGTTATGGGGTAGTTTATGTCAACCGCACTAATCATGATCTATTGGATTTAAAGAGAATTCCAAAAGAAAGTTACCATTGGTTGAAACAAGTGATTCATACCAATGGAGAAGTCATGTAAAAAAAGGGGAGTAATAAATTTTGAAAATAGCAGATAAAATCAACAAATGGATTTTACCTTATGCAAATAAAATTGGTAATCAACGCCATTTGATTGCAATCCGCGATAGTTTTATTGATATTTCACCAATCATCATGGTGAATTCACTATTTATTTTGTTAAATAGTCTATTGTTTTCTAATCCTGGTTTGCAAAAGAAGTTTCCATATTTTAAGAAACTATTAGATATTGGTACCATGGTAAACAATGGTACATTAGGTTTTATGACCATCTTTGTAACATTTTTAATTGGTTATCGTTTAACCAAGCATTATGTTGCTGCTAAAACTATTACTGAAGAGAATTTAAGCCCGCTGCACGCAGGAATTATTAGTGTCGCAGTAACTTTAATCATGTTCCCACTATTTAACGATGTAAATGTTGCCAACAGCACTAAGATCGTCAAAGTCGCTGGGGTCTATACTCAGGCTCTAACCTCTTCGGGTGGAATGTTTGTTGGGCTCATTGGCGCACTTTTAAGTACTGAATTATTAATTAAAATTACCAAAAGCGGAAAACTTAGAATCAAGATGCCAGATGGTGTTCCACCAGCAGTTGCGCAATCTTTTAATTCTTTGATTCCAGAAAGTCTTGTTGTTATTATCTTTGCGTTATTTACTTTCATTTATATCCAAATTACTGGTCAAACAATTACTCAACTCGTTCAAACCGTAATCGCGATCCCGCTTCAAGCAGCGATGGAATCACCAATTGGATTATTTATGGTTCAAATCGTGACGCAAATTCTTTGGTTCTTCGGTTTGCATGGTCAAAACATTGTTTCTTCGGTTACATCTCCGTCAATGTTAGCGGCTATCCAGCAAAATATTTCTGCTTTTAGCGCTGGAAAACATGTGCCTTTTATCGTAACCAACCCTTGGATTGGAATGTATACTCTATTTGGTGGAACTGGTGCCATTTTACCGCTTTTGATCGCAATCTTTATTGGATCAAAAAGACAAAATTATCGGGAAGTCGCCAAATTAGGGCTTGTCCCAAGTTTCTTCAACGTTTCAGAACCAATTATGTTTGGGTTACCAGTAGTTATGAATCCATTTTTGGCAATTCCGTTTCTTTTTGTTCCAATCATTAATTTAGCGATTGCTTACCCTCTGACGGCAATGGGCCTAGTCGCTAAAAGTGTTGTGATTCCACCTTGGACTTTACCTCCAATATTAACTGCCTGGGTAACGACAGCCGGAGACATTCCCGCAACAATTTTATCAGCTTTATTATTTATAATGGATATTTTCCTTTACCTGCCGTTTGTCCTGGCAAGTAATAAATCGAAAGAAATCTAAAAAAGAGGAAAACTCATTTGCGAAAAGATATTGTTACAGATCAAGAAACTTTCAACGAAGAGTACGAGAACCTTCCTGCTAATTTAATTGAGCAACTGAATCAATTCCAAGACGATAAAATTGGCGTTATTTTCCATTTTGGACTTTACTCGCTTGCTGGGATTGTTGAATCTTGGCAATTATCTAAAGAAGACACTTGGGCTCGCAAAAAACCTTGGCGATCCGATTTGGCTGAATTGCGCCATGATTATTGGAACTTAGCAAATGATTTTCATCCAAATCCTGACAACGTCGTCTCCTGGGCAGCTACAATTAAAGATACAGGAATAAAATACGGGATCTTGACAACCAAGCATCACGATGGATTCAGTATTTTCGATACTAAGTTCTCAAATTTTCACTCGAACTTAGATATTTTTAAGATCTTTAGCCAAACAATGCAACAACACAATCTAAAAGTAGGGGCGTATTACTCAAAACCAGATTGGCATAACGAAAATTATTGGGAACCAGGAAGCGACCCAATTGGGCGCTATGCTTCTTATGATCCGAAGGAAAATCCCGCTAAATGGCAGCAGTTCAATGATTTTGTCAAAAACCAGCTCCTTGAATTGACGACTAATTACGGACCAATTGATATTCTATGGCTTGACGGCGGCTGGGTTAATAAAGATCATCATGAGTTTTTAGAGATGGAAAGCATTGTCAAGCAAATTCGTTTGCATCAGCCCAATATTTTGGTTGTCGATCGCACAATCGGGGGACTTTATGAGAATTATGTCACTCCCGAGCGGTCGATTCCAGAAACTCCGCCAAAGAAAGTTTGGGAAAGTAACATTCCTCTTGCCAAAAATTGGGGCTACGTCCCCAACGATCAATACAAAACGTTTTCTGAAATTGAATCGATGATTGTTGAAATCGTGAGCAAAGGCGGAAATGTGATTTTGGGAATTGGGCCAAAACCGGACGGAACTTTGCCTCACGAGGCGCTAAAAATACTAGCGCAACTGAAAATTTGGCTTCAAAAATACGGCCAAGCAATATTTAAAACTCGAGCCGTTGACATTAGTAATCCGCCCGCTGGTTGGTTTTTTACCCAGCGAGATAACCATCTATATGCTTTCGTCAAGCAAGATAGTGAAAAAAACTGGGACTATTCACAAAAGATTTTGAGTGTTAAAGCACTTGATAAAAATGTTGAAGTGCAAATTAACGATTCAAGAGTTGAAATAAATAAAAACTCCAGTGAAGATGAATTTACAGTTCTAGAGATGATTGAGGAGACTGTGTGAAGAAAATAGCTGCAATTGACGTGGGCGGGACTGCAGTTAAATACGGCTTGTGGGACCCTGACCAACAAAAACTTTTACAGACATTTAAGACCGCAACTCCGGGAGATTTAACAACTTTTTACGATTTAATGAATCAAATTGTTTCTCGTCATGAAATTAGGGAGTTGCGTTGAGTCTCCCCGGAGTCATTAACCAGGAATCTGGTTACATCGAAGGAATCAGTGCTGTTCCATATTTTCATAACTTGCCAATTAGAGATGAGCTTCAGCGCCGTCTTCAACTACCAGTGACAATCGAAAACGATGCTAATTGTTCGGCAATTGCCGAATTATCAGTCGGTGCAGCCAAAAACCTCCAAAACGTTTTGTTTATCGTGATTGGAACCTGGCATTGGGGGAACGGTAGTCGTTAATCGTCAAATTGTTCCCGGCAAACACCTCTACGGTGGGGAATTTGGCCTGATGCTAATAGATGGGCAATCGCTTAGTCTTGTTGGAACCGTGGTCCACTTGGCAGAGCGCTACAATAAAATCAAAAACACCAATTTATCTGGTCAAGAAGTGTTGGAGTTGGCAAAGCAAGGCGATGAAGTATCTTCTAGCGAAGCTAAACTCATGTTTCAAAGTTTAGCTAAAGCTATTTACAACTTACAATATAGTTTTGATCCCGAGAAATTCATCATTGGCGGTGGAGTTTCCAAAAATCCATATTTCTTAGAGCAACTAAGAAAATCTATCCAAGAGCTAGTTAAAGAGGTTGAATTTGCTCCGATCGTGCCAGAAATTGTTGCTGCTAAGTTTCATAACGATGCGAATCTGATCGGTGCTGCTAATTCTTTCGAGCAATTAAAAAAAGTTAAAAGTGTTTAATCACTTTTAGCTTTTTTATTTAAGAAAGTTTTCTTATTCAACCTCTCAACAAATTCAGATTAACAGGATTTGACCGAAGTTTCGAAGTAATCGTCAGCACTGCTGTCGTTTCTTCATTTTGCATCATTAGGATTTTCGAGCTTTGGCCTAACTTACGGCCATTTGAGCCCTTTTATAATTTAACGAGAAAAATTTAATAATGATCACGAGCTGAATAAATAAAAATCGTATCTTTTTCAATCTTATAAATTAACCGATGTTCACCATTAATTCTCCGTGACCACTTACCAGATAATTCATATTTTAAAGGTTCTGGCTTACCAATTCCTGTATAATGATGACGTTCAATATCTTTAAGAAGTCTGTTAATTTTTTTAATAATATTCTTATCACCTTTTTGAAACCAAGATAAATAATCTTCCCAAGCTTCATCTGACCAAGATTTAATCATAATCTTCAAAATCAATTAATTCATGGTTTTGAAATTTTCCCGATTTAAATTGTTCATCCCCACGCTTGATTTTATCTAATAAATAAGGATTTGATAAAGTCCTGAAAGTTTCCATAAAAGCGTCATAATCTCGTTTCGACATTACAACAACGTCATCATTCTCATCTTTATTAGTGACTACTAGAGGTTCTGCATCTTCGTTTACTTTTTTAAAATAATATTTTAATTTATAACGAAAATTTGAGTAAGAAACGGCATCCATTATATTTCTCCTTTACATTTTACGAAGTAATTGTACCATTTATTGTACCACATCTTTTCAATAAACAAAAAAATTGAAAAGGGTTTAGTATTATTTTCTAACTTTTTATAATCGTCAGCACTGCTGTCGTTTCTTCATTTGGAGCTGCTTTACGCCATCACTGGATCAACGCTCTCGCGCATCGCCTTGATATGCTCAGGTTTGAAATAAATTCTCTCGGCGTTATTGTAGAAAACGTCCTCTAGTTCGCTTTTTGTAAAAATATCAGTGGCTTGTAACCAAGTGGATAGATCGTGATATGAATTAAACGTTGAAGACCAAGGAGAGTCGGTTCCCCAGAAAATTCTTTTTGCTCCTAAAATTTTCTTTGCTAAAGCGACATCTTTTTGACAGCGTGGAAAAGGAAATTCTGTTTCTCCTTCAATATCTTGAATGGCCGAGATCTCAGTTGAGATATTATTAAATGGCTTCCATTGTTCTAAAGCATTTTCCAAGCGATCGAGGTGATCAGCATTAGGAAAGGACAGATGGCAAACTACGAAATCGAGTTTTGGATAACGCATAGCCAAATTTGCAATCGCTTCTGGCTCGTAGCTAAATTGCGTATAATCACCATAATCAACAGTAACAACAAATCCCGGATAATCGGAAATAAAGTGGAGAATTTTACCCACTTCAAGAGAAATATCTAAACGAAAAGGGTGGTGATATCCGTGGAGTCCGCCACCTTGACTGATTTCAAACTTAATCGCGCGAAAACCTAAATCTTCAACATGTCTTTTAACGATCCTCATTGCATTATCAGCAAAAGGATCAACCGAGAAGGCTGCAATGAATTTATCCGGATATTTCTTGACTGTTTGATAAGAATAGTAGTTTTGGTATCCATTCAAACTGCCCTGGAGCAAAACAGATTTCTCAATTCCGTTTTCTTTCATTACTTTTAGAGCTGACTCTGCTAGAAAATTATCCGATCCCCAGCCATCCGGGATTAGCTTAATTAAAGTCCCATCATCCCAAATTGCCTTGCCATCACCCAAAGGCGTCAGGCGTCCTCTACCATTTAATCCCGCAACAGATTTTACTAAATGAAGATGTGCATCAATTTTTTTCATTTTTTTACTTGCTTTCTTGTTTTCATTGCTATCATTTTAATTGTTTTTTATCCGATTTGTTCGGCTAAATCCTGATCAATCATCAATGCATTGATGATTTTATTTTCGAGCAAAACTTTCACACTTTGCGTTTTCTTAGTCCCAACTGCCATAGCTACAACATTGGGGATCTTCTTTAAATCATCGATTGTGACTCCAATTAATCGGTTAGAAAATCCAGTGTGAACCCGCTGACCATCTCGATCAAAAAAATCAGCAACTACATCGCCAATTGCCCCAGCCTTAGTCAATTCCTTCGTTTCAGATTCAGAAATATATTCCAGCTTCCGCCAAGTTGATGATTCGACGTCATTTCCGACCCCGATGAAAGCAACGTCGACATTTTTTGCTGCCTCAATACAAGAAGATACCAGCTCGGACTCTTTTAATTCTTTAGCCTCCTTAGCCGAAGCCGCAATGACTGGTGCATAAAAAGTCGAATATTGACAGCCTAATTTGGTTGCTAGTTTAGAAGCTAAATTATTGGCATGAATGTCCAAATTAAGCAGTCCAAGTCCACCAACTAGCGGCGTAACCGTTAATTTACGCGCCAAAAAATAATCAGTCTCATCGACAAACTTAGACACAGCATTGCCCCAACCAATCCCAATCGAGGAAACATCCTTCACAATACTTTGTAAATATTGGGCAGACAAAAATCCTACTTGCATCTCAATGGCTTCGGTGGTTCGATTGAAGCGATTTGAAACCACCTTCACGGTTTTCAAATTATATTTCTTTTGAATCTCAATTTCTAATTCCACCGTCCGCTTAGAAAAATCTTTGACAAAAAACTCAACTAAATGTTGATCTCGTGCATTCTGTAAAATTTTGGAAACTGCTGGTCTAGAAATCCCAATGATTTTAGCAATCTGTTCTTGGGTCATATTTTGTTCATAATACAAAATCGCAGCTTTTAGCAATAAATCGCGATCCGTGAAATCATTATGGGTCATTATTTACCTCTTGGAAAATTGATTTTTAACTTCAATCTAACACATTGGCTGACAAAAATAAAATCGATCAGACTCAAATTCATAACATTTGTTACAGTTGTTGACATAAGTTCAGGAAAGCGTTATTATGACAATTGTTCGAACATAGAAATTTTGTTAGGAAGGGTAGAATTATGACATTATATCAACAGTTACAACAAAGAGAAGCAGCAGATAACCCGATCAAAGTCGGAGTTATCGGAGCAGGTCAAATGGGATTTGGAATGATTTCCCAGATTGCTGGAATTCCAGGAATGGTAGTTACTGGAATTAGTGATATTAAATTAGAAAACGCAAACCGCGCTAAAGATTCATTTAACGCCAACTCTAAGAAACCAGTTGATATTTTAACATCAACTGATTTTAAGGAAATTGTTCATTGTGATAACGTGGAAGTTGTAGTTGACGCAACAGGAGTAACTGAGGTCGGGGCTCAATTGGCGCTTGAAACCTTGGTTGCAAAAAAACATTTAGTATTGTTAAACGTTGAAATCGATGTAACCATCGGACCTTTAATGAAAAAACTTTATGACGCTGGTAACTTAGTTTACACTGGCTCTGATGGCGATGAGCCAGCAGTAACTACGGGACTTTTCGAATTTGCTAAATCCATGGGAATGAAAGTTCTCGTTGCTGGTAAAGGGAAGAATAATAAAATTAAATTGGAAGCCAATCCAGATACCGCAAAAGAAGAAGCTGAAAGTAAACACATGTCACCTCACATGCTAGCAGCTTTTCAAGATGGAACTAAGACGATGGCCGAGATGACCTTGTTATCAAATGCGACCGGCTTAATTCCTGATATTGCTGGGATGCACGGAATTAAAGCCGATGTCGATGGCACGGTCAAAGAACTGGACTTGAAATCAAACGGCGGCGTTCTTGATAAATTTGGCGTCGTAGAATATGTAGACGGAATTGCTCCCAGTGTCTTCGTTATTGTCGAAGGCCAAAACGAAGGCGTAGCTAACGAGATGAATTATCTCTTGAAGAAAGGTGATCGCAAGCACCATATTTTGTACCGGCCATTCCATTTAGCAAGCCTTGAAACTCCACTAACAATCGCTAAAGCTGTTTTGAATCATGACCACGCAATCGTGCCTTTGGGTGCTCCAGTTTCTGAAACAATTGCCGTTGCCAAAAGAGATATTAAAGCAGGCGAAGTTATTGATGGAATTGGTGGATATTCAGTTCGCGGCTCAATCGAAACTCACAGTGACTTTGTCGCTAATAACCACGTCCCAATTGGATGTATCACTGGTCAAACAATTGCCAAAAAAGATATTAAAAATGGTCAAGCTTTAACAAATGATTCCATAGAATTAGATCCTAATTCTGTCGTAGTAAAACTACGTCAGTTGCAGGATAGCGTTTTTGCAAAATAAGTTACTGAATAGCACGACTCTTGTAGATTTCTTCAAGCTTTAATCTGTAGAGTGTGCTATTCTTTTTAGCGAACCGATGTAAGCGGTATCTTAAGGAGGATAATCTAAATGAAAACAAAAATTATTTCAATTGGAAACGATGCTTTTGAGTTAATCGATGCTGGAGTGTTAATTATGTTTAACCCCAACGCTCCCCAGGAATTAAAGGACGTAGCAGCTCTCCATGAAAAACAGGGAGATGAGACAAACGTCCTTCATGTTGGTGGACAGATTAGCTTTGGTGATCAAAGTTTTAAGATTGATTTTGTTGGCAATGACGCTAACCAAAATTTTGACAAACTAGGGCATTTATCAATTTATTTCAATAATACTGACGAAGATGTGGGCAAACTTCCTGGTTCAATTTTTGTTTCTTCAAATAAAACAGCGATTCCAACTCTCGAAGTGAACCAAGTCGTAACGATTCAATAATAAAACATGGAGGATTAATTAATGGATATTTTAACTAATGTAGCAACTGGCTTTATCGGACTTTTTAAAGCGGGCGGCAAAGTATTTATGGGATATATGACCGATATTATTCCTTTATTAATCTCTTTAATTACTGCAATTAATGCTCTAATTAAGTTTATTGGTGAAGATCGGGTTAACAATTTCATGGCCAAACTCACTAAGTATTCAATTTTGCGTTACACCTTATTACCGATCCTGGGGGTTTTCTTTTTTACTAATCCAATGTGTTACACAGCAGGACGTTTCTTACCCGAAAAATATAAACCAGCTTACTTCGATTCGTGTGTGTCATTTTTGCACCCAGTCACTGGTATTTTTCCCCATGCCAACTCAGCGGAATTATTCGTATTCTTGGGAATTGCTAATGGATTTACCAAAGCGGGCGGCAATCAGACTCGTTTAGCGCTGTTATATTTCATAACCGGAATCATTGTCATTTTCATCAGAGGAATGGTCACCGAAAGACTCAGTATCTTCTTTTTCAAACGCAACGGTAATACTGAAATATTGAACCAAAAATTAGATGTCAATGATTTGAAAAAAGAAAACGCAGAGGAGGCTTAATTAAATGACTTATCATAGTGTAAAAATCGTCAAAGGTAACCATGGCTGGGGTGGACCGCTGATTGTTAAACCAGATGAACAAAAAAAATACGTAATCAGTGTAACAGGTGGCGGAATTGACCCCGTCGCCCAAAAGATTGCTGATCTAAGCGGCGGGGAAGTGGTGGATTCATTTAACAATCCAGTCTTGAAGGAAGAAACTTTTGCCGCAGTTGTCAATTGCGGGGGAACTGCTCGAAGTGGTGTTTACCCTAAAATGGGAATTCCAACTATTAACACGGTGGCAATCACCCCAGCTGGACCTTTAGCACAGTTTATTAAAGAAGATATTTTTGTTTCGGGCGTTACCGTTGAAGAAGTTGAAAGCTCCAAAGAAGACTCTACTTTCCAATCTACAAGTGAACCGACTCCTTCAAGCAATGATGAAGTTAAACCAACTAATGATAGCGGATTTCTTAAACTAATCGACGTTGTTGGCAAAATCGCTGGCGAATTCGTCAATACTTTCTACCAAGCTGGGCGCGACACAATCGATACCGTAATTAAGAATATCTTACCTTTTATGGCCTTTGTTGCTACTTTAGTGGGAATTATTAATTATTCAGGAATCGGTAAAATTCTTGCAAAAATATTAAGTCCACTTGCAGGAAATATCGTTGGATTAGTTATTTTAAGTTTAATCTGTGCTTTGCCTTTTCTATCACCAATATTAGGACCAGCAGGAGTGATCGCTGCAGTAGTTGGAACCTTAATTGGCCAACAAATCGCCACCGGAATTGTTCCAATGTTCTTAGCACTTCCGGCTTTGTTTGCAATTGATGCCCAGGCAGGATGCGATTTTATTCCGGTCGGATTGACCCTGGGGGAAGCCCAACCAGATACAATTACCTCTGGGACTCCTGCAATTTTATTTTCCCGGCTGATCACATCACCAATTGCCGTCCTAATCGCCTTTGCATTTTCATTTTTGTTGAAGTAGGCAGCACATGAGCAACAACGGAATTTCATTTTTAATTTTTTTAATTATTGTCATTGTCATCAAACAAATCATTGGTTATTTCAACAGTAAAATATACACTCAAGAGTACAAAGAAATGATTAATAACCGCAAAAATGGTTATTTTGGCGTTGGGGTTTACCAGCCAAAATTCAAAATCGGTCAAGTTTGTTTAATTGTGATTGATGATCAAAACATTATTCAAGATTGCCGCGTGATTAAGGGATTATCTGTTTTCGCCAGATTTCATCCTGATGATACAATTATTAAAGAAAATATTGATAGTAAAGCGCTTAAATCAAGTAAGTATTATAAATCAATCACTCTTGCAATTGAAAATGCGTTAAACGCGCAAAAAAGAAGGTCATAAAACCATTTAATTTTTAATCCTCGATTGTACAAGGCTATTTTTTCGGTAAAAAATAATAATTTTCTTGAAATCACGCTTCATAAGTGATAGAATTTGCTTAGTTAATACTGTCACATAAAGTTACAGTGAATGGAGGAATGATGAGTAATTCATTTGATGATTCATTTGACGATCACTTTGATAACGCCTTTGATTCTTATATGAAGACATATCAAGTCGTTAGAGATATAATAGTTGAAACTGGTTTAGTGCCAGAGAATAGCAAAGAACTTGCTAAATATACAATTAAGGGATTAGGATATTTAATTGATTATCGCCATATTTGGTTGAAACCCGAAGGTTACGAGTTAGAAAATGAGATATTTTTACACTCGGCTTTAAATTTCGTAAGAGATGAAGTAATCGATGATATTAAACACAGCGGTGAACCGGGATATGATGATGATTTTGAAGAACGACGGCTCGGTTCGTTTACGAATCAAGAAAGTGTAGACTTTTTCTTGGAACGATGCAATCTGGAAGATGAAAAAATAATTATTAAAGCCTTAGGGCGTGGTTATCCACTAAAAAGAGTTGCCCGAGCTGTAAGTGTTCCACCAGAATATGTTTTAAATCTTCTTTTTGAATTAAAGAAACAATAATTCATCAATTGCTGGACTGTTCTATTAATTAATGTTATAATTGGTTATCGGTAGATTTGAACTGTCTACTGATGCTAGATTTGTTTTACTTTCACATGGTGTTATAAATCCTTTTAGCCAACCTTTCGGTTGGTTTTTTTGGGTTCTAATGTCAACCAGTGTTGATGAGTAATTTTCCAACCAGCCAGATCTAAATTGGTCTAGCTGGTTTTTACTTTTCAAATCGTTTTTGTATTTATTTCTTTTGAACTGCTTCTCAGTTCTTCTTGATGCTTATTTTGATGGGTTTTTGGGTGCGCTAAATAAGTAGTCCTTTTCGTTGCATTAGTAACTAGTCTGGCTGTCTTGCTTTGTCGTTAACTGAACCCTGTTTCAGGTCCCTTTAGCTAACCTTAAGCATACCGCATTCCAGATAAATCATTAATCTGAAATTCTCCCAACTCCTAAAGCCATAACTCGTTCGCATCAACTTCGTTCTGATGATATTTACTGAACGATTAGGCATCTGGACCAGATGAAACCGATCGATAATAATTTCAGCATTGGGAAATATTTGCGGGATAAAACTCACATATGCCGCATTCAAATCAACAACAATGGTTTTAACTCTTTGGCTATATTCATTCAGCTAATGAAAAGCGCCCAAAGTAACGTTTCAAATCTTTCGTTAAGCGAATTGGTAACATTTCCAGCAGCTGATGCTGCCGACTATCCATCATCACAAAACTATACATTCCACCGGTAGTCTTAGTCTCATCAAAGAGTAAGTGCTCCGGTAAATGATGACATTGATTACCCAAGAGACTTGGATTGGCTTCTATAATCAAGCGTTGAACACTAGATGCTGAAATTCCGTGCCGTTCGGCAATATCTTTTAATGAACTATTGCGCATTGCTTCTAGGTTCACTGATAGCTGGACTTGCTTAGAAATCCAACGAGATCTTTTAACAACATTAGTCTTGGCAGTAAATGTCATATACATCTCCGAGGCTAACAGGCCGTCTAATCGCATTGCCAAATCTCCAGCTTTTCCTCTTACATGATGGAGAATTACTAAAGTAGACTCTACTGCATCTAAAACGTAGACATTAACATCTTGTGCTTGCATCCCAAATGTTAGTTTTTCTGTCGGTTGTACTCTAATAGATCCAGGTTCTGCTGCTTCAATTGTCAAATTTGAGTCTTTGACACCTTTAATTTAAAACGGTGCGCGTAGCACGACAATTTTGTTAGTAAATTGGACATGTTTTTTAAATTAGAAAATGTTGATTTGGATACTGATAGAAAATCAAGTAAAATAAGACTGATCACATTTCTATCGCTAGCGATAAATTTTGTGATTGGAAGGAGGAAAACTCCTTTGTGGGACAGCATTTTTGTAGCAGTGTGTATAGCACTGTTCAAAAAAGTTTTGGATGTTTTGGGCAACCAGATTGAAAAAAATCTGGATGACAAACGGAAAAAGCGCTAATTTTTTGGGAGAGGAATTTTGGCGAATTTCTCTCTTTTTTATGGATTTAAGTTTCTTTGAGTACAAAAAAGAGAATCTGGTGTTGGCGCACCAGTTCTCTTTTAAAGAAAAGAAGGAATATTCTTCTCCTTTGGTTCAAGCATCTTTGTTGTACATATATTCTAATTCAATTTTATCGGTAAGTCAAATGCAGTTACGCTCTCCCATTATATTTGATTTTAAATTTCATCACGAATTCTTGCTTCAATTGTCAAATTTAAGGATTTCTAGCAATAGAACTATATTTAAGCGTTTTTCTTAAATTTGAGTCTTTGACATCTTTAACTTAAAACGGTGAGCATAGCACCCTTATTTCCAATTCTTTCCATACGTAATATCCTGGTTATTTTTCTAAATTTTAGAATTGCGGTGTTCCTTTTTATTTTGCTTATAATTTGGTATAAATAAAAAAGCGCCGATCATTACTGATCAACACTCAATATTATAGAGCCCAAAAAAATAGCTAGCCTAGGCTAGTTATCATTGATCGGGATGGCAGGATTTGAACCTGTGACCCCCACGTCCCGAACGTGGTGCTCTACCAAACTGAGCCACATCCCGAAGATAAAACATCAATCGTAAGTAATGATTGGTGTTACTAATTGGAGAAAACTTTCCCCGTAATTTTCATTTTCTAACGTCAAAGCTCCACGACTAGTTGTGAAATTCATCTGAGTTTCACCTTCGCTGTAGGCCCGCAGTGCATCTAACATAAAGTTAGCGTTGAAGTGGATCACCAAATTATCGCCAGTAATTTCACTAAAAGGTAACTCCTCTTTATAAGAGTCTTCCTTGTCAGATACACCACTGAGGATAATCTTTTTTCTGTCTCCGTCAAGGTTAAATGTTATCATATTTGATGAATTTCCGCTACTGATAATTGCTGCTCTTTCCACAGCCTGAAACCATTCATGCGTATCAGCTTTAACAACCATGTTGAATTCATGTGGAAAAACTGCATCAGTATCTGGATACGTTTCTTTAATTAAACGAGAATAGAAACTGTAGTCAGAGAAACGGAATACCACCAAATCGTCGCTAACTGACATCCTAACTTCTTTTTCTTCTTCTAAGAGTCCCAATAGTACATTTAGATTCGATCCCGGAATAATGACTGAAAAATTGCTAGTTACTTCGGGAGCTTCAATAACTCTTTGGCTTAAACGATGAGAATCCGTTGCAATAAAGTAGATTTTCCCCGGTTCAAAGCGGAGATTAACACCAGTCATTACCACTTGAATTTCAAGTTTTGAAATGGCGAAAATCACATCTTTAATCACATTGCTGAAGATTTCCGAAGACATAGTGTAACTATTTTGGAAATCAGCTTTTTCCACAGTTGGATATTCATCTTGCTTTGAGATTTGGACTTTAAATTCAGTATCCACATCGAAAATATGAAGCGTTCTTTGACCAACTAACTCTAAATTAATATATTCGTTAGACATTCGACGAATAATATCTGTAAGTAGTTTAGCATCCACAATGATTGAGCCAATTTCAGAAATTTGGAGATCTTCATTGTTATCCACAGGAATCTCACTTTCAATTCTTAAAGAAGAATTAGAACCAGTGATACGAATTTGGTCATTTAGAACTTCTAAGAAAAGGTTGTGTAAAACTTCTTGCGGAGTTTTGCTGGCAATGCCTTTATTAGCCCGGGTGATATGTTTGAGTAGTAGGTTTCTTTTTATTTTGAATTTCATTGCTTCCTCTTTTTTTTTAATAAGTTTTATTGTTTTTTCTTAGAAGTAATAGTAGGTCCTGTGAATTCGGTGAAAAAAACTAACCGTTTGGAAGTTATCAACATTCTGCTTGTGGATAAACAGGGGATAACTTGTGGAAAAGTTCGAGGTTATCCACAGGTTACTCACGAATTTTATTTTTTAGCTGATTAACCTCATCGCGAAGTCGTTGCGATCCTTCCATCTCTTCTTGAATTCGATTAATGGCGTGCATGACAGTAGTGTGATCTTTGCCGCCGAACTCTTGTCCAATTCGTGGAAGAGAATCAGATGTAAGTTCACGGCAGAGATACATCGCAATCTGACGGGGAACTACGATCGTTTTGCTTCGCTTTTTACCTTTCAGATCAGCAGGGGTGATTTCATAAAAGTCTGCCACCTTGCGTTGGATCTTGCTGGCAGTGATATCTGTGCGCTGGTTAACTTTTAGTCCGTCAAGCGCCTGCATTGCAAGTTCTGTCGTAATGTCCTGGCGCTTAATTGCGCTGTAGGCTTGAACGCGGACCAAGGTTCCTTCAAGTTCACGAACATTTGAGCTAACTTGTTTTGCAATGTAAGTGATCGTTTCATCAGATATCTCTAGACTTTCAGCATGCGCTTTACTTTGAAGAATTGCAATTCTAGTTTCTAAATCTGGTGGTGCCACATCGACTGATAATCCCCATTTAAAGCGGGAAACTAGTCGGTCTGAAAGTTTTGCAATTTCATTTGGCAGTCGATCAGAAGTAAGAACGATTTGCTTTTGATCATTATAAAGGGTGTTGAAGGTGTGGAAAAACTCCTCTTGGGTCCCTTCTTTATCTGCAAGGAACTGAATATCATCGACCAATAAGACATCTACGTTGCGGTAGGCTTGCCGGAATTCTTCTTGGTGATTACTTCGAATTGAGTTAATAAAGTCATTAGTGAAGGTTTCGCTAGTGACGTACTTAACGATTTTGTCGTTTTCGTTATCTAAGACGTAATGCCCAATTGCTTCCATCAAATGGGTTTTGCCTAAACCACCTCCGCCGTAAATTAACAGCGGGTTGTAAGTGGCACCTGGATTTTCTGCAACCACTAATGCAGCAGCGTGAGCCATCTCATTTCCTTTACCCGTTACAAATGAATCGAACGTGTATTTACCATTAAGATGTGTTTCTTGTTGCGGTTTATCTTTGACAGGTGCTTTAACTTCCTCTTCAACAATCGTCGGATCTAACGACGCATACTCATCAGTAGTTCTTACAATAATATGGATTGGTTTGTTTAGTAATCCACTCGCAATATCAGTTACTTCACTAACTAAATTGTTCTCCCAATACCCCTTATGTAATGGGGATGGGACTTCTAAATAAATCTGATTTCCCTTGTATTCTACTGGGTGAGTTGTTTGAATCCACGTGTCGAAGCTGGCTTTGGTCATCGTATTGTTAAATTCATTATTAACCGCTGACCAAAAATCAGTGATTTCAGACAT